>DASYDE010000095.1:0-24082 GCA_036499725.1 Kofleriaceae bacterium | reverse complement strand
ATCATCGCCATCAAGCGAATCCTCCCCACGATGGGTGAGGACCGCGACTTCATCAAGATGTTCATCGACGAGGCGAAGATCGCCGGTCAGCTCGCGCACGCGAACATCTGCCAGATCTTCGAGCTCGGTCGCATCGACGGCGCTCACTTCATCGCGATGGAATACATCTGGGGCAAGGACCTGCTCCAGATCCAGAATCGGCTGCGCAAGATCAAGCAGCAGATGCCGGTCCCGATGGCGTGCTTCTCGATCGCCAAGGTGCTCGAGGGTCTCGACTACGCGCACCGCAAGCGGGATCCGCTCGGTCGCCCGCTCGAGATCGTGCACCGCGACTGCTCGCCGCAGAACGTCCTCGTGAGCTACGAGGGCGAGGTCAAGGTCATCGATTTCGGCATCGCCAAGGCGACCTCGCGCAACTCGCGCACGATGGCCGGCGTGCTCAAGGGCAAGTTCGGCTACATGAGCCCCGAGCAGGTGCGTGGTCTGCCGCTCGATCGCCGCAGCGACATCTTCGCGCTCGGCACGATGCTCTACGAGTGCCTCACGGGTGAGCGCCTGTTCCAGGGCGAGACCGATTTCTCGACGCTGGAGAAGGTCCGCAACGTCGACGTGCAGAACCCGCGCGACATCAACCCGGCGATCCCGGAGTCGATCGAGCGCGTGATCATGAAGGCGCTCGCGAAGGACGTCGACGATCGCTACCAGTGGTGCAGCGAGATGCTCGCTGACCTCCAGCAGTATCTGATGAGCCAGGACGTCGTCTTCACGGCGAAGTCGCTCTCGGCGTGGCTCAAGGAAGTCTTCAATCCCGAGATCGAGAAAGAGCGCGCGCTGCTCGAGCAGTACAAGCGCGTCGGTCGCGATGGCTTGATCGCAGGTGTGCCGTCCGCGGCCGCCAAGCTCGATGTCGTCGAGCACCTCGGTGAAGCGGGGCAGGCCGACGTCTCCGATGCGACGCAGCTCGGTGGCCCGTCGTTCGAGGACATCGAGCAAGAGCTCGCGGACATGAAGAAGGGCGCGGCAGCTGCGAACCAGCGCAACGTCGCCACCACTCCGCCGCCGTCGAAGTCCAAGTCGTCGCGCCAGCAGGACGAGCAGGGTGACGGCGACTTCGGCGAAGAAGCACCAACCGAGATCTTCGGAGACGACGTCGCAGCGCAGCTGCCGCCAATCGCCGCCGCAAAACCCGCTGCGCGCCCGGCCACGGCCACCAAGTCTCCTGCCTCGAGTCCGCCCAAACCGCCGCCGCGCGCGCCGACGCAGAACCAGCCCGCGATGGCCGCCTCTGGAGCGAGCACGTCGGGTCCGGTGGCCCAGCAGCGTCAGATGCCGCCGATGGGCGCGCCGATGTCCTCGTCGGGACCGGTCGCCGCTCCGTCTCCATCGCCGATGGGCTCGGCCCCCGGCATGGCTCCGCACGGCAGCGTTCCGCCGGGTGGGTACGCGAACGGTGGCTACCCGCAGCAGCACGGCCACGCGGTGCCGATGGGCACGCCGACCGCAGTGCCGGCGCAACAGGGTCTCGGCAATCCCAACGCGACCATGCTCGGCGTCGCGGGGCAGCTACCGCCCGGGGTCAACCCAGCCGCGAACAACTACGGCTCCGCGTATCGCGTGACGGGCTCGCACCAGGCGTTCAATCCGCCGCCCCAGCAGCAGTCGTATCCGCCGCAGCAGCAGTCGTATCCGCCGATGCAGCAGATGCCGCCGGGCATGCAGCACAACATGACGGGCCCGATGCAGCACCAGATGCCGCCGGGCATGCAGCACAACATGACGGGCCCGATGCAGATGCAGTACGGCCAGGACATGAGTGGTCCGGTCGCGGCCGTTCCCGTCGACGCGCAGCCGCCGAAGAAGAAGTCGTCGATGGGTCGCGATGTCGCGATCGGCATCGTGATCGCGGCGGTCGTGCTCGGTGGCTTCCTCGCGGTGAAGTTCCTCGTTCTCGACAAGAAGAAGGAGGAACCGATGCAGTCCTCCATCGCGACGATCAAGATGGCGCTGCCGGACGGCGCCACCGCGAAGCTCTTCGTCGACGACAAGGAGATCAAGAGCGTCTCGAACGGCGAGACCGTCGACGTGGATGCTGGCAAGCGCAAGGTGAAGCTCCTCGGTGCGAGCGACTCCAAGTGCGAAGCTGTCCTCGATCTTCCCGGCGGCAAGGTCACGCCGCTCCAGTGCGACATCAAGGCGGCGCCACCGGAGACCAAGCCTGCCGAGGTGAAGACCGAGGAGAAGAAGCCCGACGAGACAAAGGCTGTCGCGACTCCGCCGGCCGAGACCGGCTCGGGCTCTGGTTCTGGCTCGGGCTCTGCCGCGGCCGCGGCGACGACGCCCACGACCAATGTCGCCACGACCGACAAGATGCCGCCCGAAGAGAAGAAGCCGACGGACAAGACCGTCGAGAAGCCGCCGGCGACGAAGGTCGAGCCGTTCGCGACCTCTCACCCTACGACCCCCGAGACCAAGCCGTCTGAGAGCAAGACGGCCGTGAAGGTCGAGACCAAGACGGTCGCGACGCCGACGAAGACGCCCGAGATCAAGGCGCCGGTCACCAAGGTTCCGGAGAAGACTCCGACGAAGACGCCCGAGAAGGTCGTCACGACGCCCGTGAAGACGCCCGAGACCAAGGCCACGCCCGCCGCGACCAAGACCGATCCGAACGGCAACGGCTACCTGCAGGTGTTCAGCAAGCCGGCAGGCGCGAAGGTCCTCGTCGACGGTGTCGACACGGGCTTCACGACGCCAGTGTCGGGCAAACAGATCACGCTCGCTCCGGGCAAGCACAAGGTCTCGCTCGTGAACGGCTCCGACAAGTTCACCTACGCGGTGAACATCAAGCCGGGCGCGACCGAGATCCTCTCCAAAGACCTCTAGGTTTTAGAGGTCCTCGTCGCAGGGCGACGGCCAGAGACCACACTCACTAGTGCTTGTCGTCGTGATCGGGGCCAGGCTCGAGCGCCTTGAGCTTGGTCTCGAGCTCGGCGATGCGGTCGGCGAGAGCAGCGACGTCTTTGTTGACGCTATGGAACGGCGAGATGCTCTCGACGGTCTCGCGCATGCGCGTCTCGACGAGCTTCTGCCAGTCCTCGAGCTTGTGCTTGCTCGTGTCGATCCACTCGCGCAGTGACGCGATGCCGCGCTTCTTCACCATCGCGTCGGAATCGTCGACGGGCTCCTCGGACTGCGCTTCGCCCTCTTCGCCTTCTTTGCGTTTACCGGGGAGGATCGACTGCACGCGGCGCTGCGCCTCGGCGAACCACTCACCGCCGGACTGGATGATGTTGCGCATCGCGCCGAGCGGGAGGAAGGAGCGTTGCTTCTTCTCTTCCTCGAAGATGATCTGCGCCAGGGTGACCGTGGTCAGGTCCTCCTTGGTCTTGTTGTCGACGATCTTCACGTCGTCGCCCTGCCGAATCATCTCGCTGATCTGGTCGAGCGTTACGTACCGGCTGTGCTCCGTGTCGTAGAGCTTGCGGTTCGCATACCTCTTGATGATCCGAGTCTCCGGCATGGAGTCACCTCTACGACCAAACTATCACGCGCCGCGAAAATGCTCGACGTGCCACAATGTCGGTGTGGGGCCCGAGGACGTCATCACACGCCTGAAAGCGTTTCGTGACCCCCGGATGCGGGTCCTGGCGCTTATCGAAGCGATGTCGGCCGGCGAGCCCGAGGCCTGGGTGGAGACGCTGGCAGCGGTCCTGGCGCGGTCGCACCGGGTAGACGACGCGGACACGTTGGAGGCGCTGGAGGCGATCACCCACGCGGCCGCGGATCCGGCGCTCACCTACGCCGCCCGCCAGAGGCTCTACACGGCCGCAAGCAACCGAGGACATTCGACGATCGCGCGCTTGTTCCTCTCGGCGTCCCCTCCGCCCACCGTTCACAAGAAGGAGCTCAAGAAGGCGATGGCCCCCGAACGGTCGCTCCGACCGACCGGTCGGCCGCTGACGCTAGGCGAGCGAAAATCGCTGGCCCGCACGAACAAGCGTGAAGACATCCTTCTCCTCACACGAGATCCGCACCCAGCCGTCATCGCGATCATGCTCGACAACCCGCACGTGACCGAGTCAGACGTTCTGAAGATCTCGTCCATGCGCCCGGCTGTTCCCGAGGCACTGACGAAGGTCGCGCATCACCCGCGCTGGTCGGTGCGCCACGCGATCAAGCGCGCGCTCGTGCTCAATCCAATGACGCCGCTCGCCGACGCGATTCGCATCGCGACGACGTTGCGTGCAGCGGAGCTCACCGAGCTGGCGACGGATCCGTCGCTACCGGAACCGCTCCGCAAACATGCTGCAGATCTCGCCGCGACGACGCAGCGACGACCGCAAGCGTGACTCAGCCTCCGGCCGACTTCTTCTTGCGACGGACGACGACTTCTTCCCATTCGCCGTCATCGTCTGCGGTGGCGCCGGCAGGAGTCGCCTTGAGCTCCTTCGCCTTTGCGCCGGCCGCGACCTGCTTGGCCTTGGGCTCGTCGTCTTCATCGATTTCCTCGGAGTCGTCTTCGACTTTTGAGGCCCGCTTGAAGTTTTTGATGCTGCGACCGAGCGCATCGCCGATTCCGGGAAGCTTGTTAGCTCCGAAGACGACGAGGACGATCAAGAGGATGATTACTAGTTCGCCCATGCCCGGCATTGGCTTCTCCTTGCGGGTTTAGTGAATTCTACCACTTCCTGACGACGAGAAACCTGCCTCGAAAACTTGGTTGTTCCCGACAGGCACGCCTATGTTCGAGCCAATGCGGCGGCTGCTCGTCTACGCAGTTCTCCTCGGTGGCTCTGCGGCCGCCGACCCCGGGGACGTGCACCCCGGCCCCCAGCCTGCGCCGCCCGTTCACGCGGGTGAACCGACGCTCGCTCAGGACACCGACGGGCGCCGTGCGGTGCGGGGCTGTGCAGTTGATGAGACTTGCGAGCACCCTGGCGACGAGCTACGCGCGATCGACGTGGAGCTGTTCCCCAAGCCGGGAGCGAATCCGTGGATCGAGGACCGTGCGGTTCCGAGTCACCTGGAGCCTAGCGCCCCACGTGAGGCAAAAAAGCCGAGCGAGCTGAGGCCGGATGCCCCATGGCTCGACCAGCTCGAGATGCCCGATCTCCCGGTCAAATGGACGCAGCAGCTCGTCGATTATCTCGTCTTCTATAAGACCGATCCCCGCGGCCAGGCGACGATCAAGGCGTGGCTCGGTGCGCAGGGCCGCTACAAGGACATGATCGCGTCGTATCTGCGCAAGGCTCACTTGCCGCAGGACCTGATGTACGTCGCGATGATCGAGTCGTCGTACGACCCGACGGAGAAGTCCAAAGCCGGCGCGGTTGGTCTGTGGCAGTTCATGCCCGACGCGGGACGGATCTACGGTCTGCGCCAGGATCGCTGGGTCGACGAGCGTCGCGATCCGTATCGGTCGACGATCGCGCAGATGGATTACTTCCGCGACCTCTGGCAGCGCTTCGGCGATTGGGACATCGCGCTCGCGTCGTTCAACGTCGGCTACGGCGCGATGCTGCGGTCGATCGCTCGCTACAACACGAACGACTTCTACCAGCTCTGCTCCTACGAGAACGCGATCCCGTGGGAGACGTGCCTGTATCCGCCGAAGATCCTCGCGACGGCGATCATCGGTCGCAATCGCGCTGCGTTTGGCGTCGACAAGATCGATCTCAAGGCCGCTGAAGCCTGGGAAGAGGTCTCGCTGCCGTCGTCGATCTCCGTCGGGACCATCGCGAAAGCGGCGGGGACGACCGAAGCGATGATCAAGCAGCTCAATCCGCAGCTGCGCGCCGGTCGCACGCCGCCCGAGGCGGGATACATCGTGCGTGTTCCCGTCGGGACCAAGGCCGATACGCAGCGCCGCATCGTCGAGCTGCAGACCGAGTGGGACACCTACGATTCCTATGTCGTCGCGCACGGCGAGCGTCTCGAGGACATCGCGACCGTGTACGGCGTGTCGCTCAGCGCGCTCAAGAAGCTGAACGGCGTCGATCACGAATCCGAGATCGCGGGCGGAACGGTTCTCGTCGTCCCGCGCATCACGGCCGATCAGCGCACCAAGAATCAAGCAAAGGCCAAGGCGAAGCTGCTCGGCTCGGGCATCGATCACCAGGACGGCGAGCAGTTGATCGTTCCCGTGCCCGACAAGGACGCAGTCGTCGACGGCAAGAAGCGCGTGTTCTATCGCGTCGTCATCGGCGACACGCTCGGCACCGTCGCGAAGGCGATGAACGTCACACGTGCGCAACTACGCGAGTGGAACGGACTCGATCCGAGCTCGAACCTGCAGCCCAAGATGGTGCTCCAGGTGTTCGTCGAGCCTGCGTTCGACGCGGATGCGGCAAAGGTCGCGCTGCTCGACGACGCCGACATCCTGGTCGTGACGCGTGGGTCGGATGACCATCTCGACCTCGCCGAGCAACGCGCGGGCCGCGTACGCACGGAGTACGTCGCGGAGAAGAAAGAGAAGCTCGACGACGTCGCGAAGCGCTTCGGCATGGGCTCGCACGACCTCGCGCGCATCAACCGCATCTCGTACTCGACCGTCCTCGAGAAGGGCGACAAGATCATCGTCTATCAGGTGGTCGATCCGAAGCGCAGCGATCGCGCCGAGGAGCAATGGAGAAAGACACCTCGCGCCCGGCGAGGCAAAGTTAGCGGTACGCGGGCGTCCGGGACAGACCGTCCTGTCGCCAAGCCCAGCGACCTGATGTAGCGTTGTCGTCGGGAGGATTCCTATGACGATGACTCGTGCAGAGTTCCTGAAGTCCCTGGTTGGTACCGGCGTCGGTGCGGTGATCTTTGTCAGCGCATGCGGCGGTGGCGGTGGCAGCGCCGGTGACGACACGATCGATGCCGCGCCGAACGTCTGCACCTCGCCCTCCAACACGATCGCGGCGAACCACCCGGCTGGCACCGAGCACATCCTGATGGTCCCCATCGAGGACGTGAACGCGGGCGTCGCGAAGACCTACCACATCATGGGCAACGCGACTCACGACCACACGGTCGCGGTCGCCGCAGCGCAATGGACGATGATCAAGGCCGGCACGTCGGTCGCGATCACGTCGTCGGAGACGGTGCACACGCACGTCGTCACCATCAGGTGCGTTAGCTAACGCGCTCGGTTAGAAGAAGTCGAAGCCGGCCGAGAGCGACAGTGTGCGCTGCGCCTTGGCCTGATCCGTCGAGTCGCAGTTGGCCGTCTGGGAGTTCGCGAGGCAGGCGGTGTTCGTGCCGGCGCGATCGTCCTTGGACGAGCCCTTGAGCGCGAACTGCGCCTCGAGCGTGAGGTGGAAGAAGTAGTACTTGAGCTTCGCGCCGAGCATGAAGCGGTTGCGATAGATCGTGTCCTGCTCGCGGAACACGAAGTTGTTGTTCGCGTCCATCTCGTTCCCGGGAACGGTGTCGTCGACGTTCGGCGTCGGATCGATCACGTCCGAGCGCGGGATGATCATCAGCAGGTTCCAACCCGCGTACGGATCGAGGCCCCACGTGCCGCCGATACCGATGTGCTTGGACACGAGCACGTCGAGCGACGCGATGGTCAGATCTAGATCGCGCTGTTCCATCATGCGCGAGACGGCGCCGCGGACGGACACCGACGGAATCGGCAGCTGGTGGTATCCCTCGACGACGCCGATCTTGGCGTACATCTGACCGGTCCAGATCTGCGACTGCGCCAGGTGAACGGCGCCGATGCCGATCTCGAACGACGGCACCGGGAACCACAGGCCCTTGCGCGCGAACAAGCCGACCGTCGTGAGCGAGTCGCCACCGCCCTGATCCTCGCGAGCGCGCCAGTAGGACGCGCCGCTGTCGATGGTCGTCATCGCGTAGTCGACGCTGAACTGAAAGCCACCGAAGCCGATGGTGTCGGCGGGCGTCATCAGATGCGGCGCGAGGACGACGCCGAGCTGCGACGCGAGGCTGCGGAACTCGAGGTTCTGACCAACGACGCGCGTGAGGTTGCCGCTGTTGTCCTCGATGCGCGTCGCGAGCCGGCTGATGATGATGTCGTTCGTATCCGCGCTCGCGATCGACGGCCCCCCGAGCGCAATGCCCGCGGCCGCCAACAGGAGCGAGAAACGCATCATGGGGGCATCGTACTGTCGTCGCGGGCGAAAGCGAAGGGGTAGGTCACCTTGACCACATCTCCTTCGGAGATCGGGGGCATCTCCAGCGTCACCAGCGTGTCCTGGACGCACGCGCCGAACGCCTCGTTGACCGGGGTGCCGTCCTTGTTCTTCAGGGAATCTGCGTCGACGATCGTGCCGATATCGGGATCGCCTGTCAGCGTCAGCTCCGCGACCACGTCGAGCGTCGCCGGGAGGTTGCTGCCGCCCTTGTCGTAGCAGTCCGCGAGCATCGGGATGACCTCCTTCATGGCGTCCCTCATCGTGGTCTTCACGATGGTCTCGCTGCTGTGCGCCTCCTGGCGGGCCAGATCGCGGTCCTTGTTGAAATGGTCGCGGCCCTCCGCGTCGTTCATCTTCTTTTCGCGCACCGCGCGCGCGGTCTCGATCTGCTTCGCGAGCTCGGTGCGTTCGTCCTTCGTGATCCGACGAACCTTCGCGACGGCGGTGGGTTTCGCGGCGCGCGGGTCCGAAGTGGATCCGGACGCGGCTGCCGAGCCGATCGCAGCCGGCGTGGGAACGGGCGCGGCGCGCAGGACGAACCAGTAGAGGAGGGCGGCCACGAGAGCGAGAACGAGCGCGACGCCGGCGACCTTCATCTGCGTCGATGCTACACCCGCGCGCATGGCCGACTACGCGACGATCAAGCTCGAGCTGGGAACCATCGCGCGGCTGTGGATGGCGCGACCCGACAAGCGTAATCCGATCGGCCCCGCGACGTGCGGCGAGCTCGTGCATGCGCTCGCCGCGATCAAGGCGGATGCGAGTGTTCGCGTCGTCGTGCTCTCCGGCGAGGGCGTCGCATTCTCGGCGGGTGGTGACCTCGCGCAGATGGCGGCGCCGACCGGCGTGCCCGTCGCGAGCTTTCCCGACCTCTTCCACGCGATGCACGGCCTGGGCAAACCGATCATCGCGCGCGTGCATGGACCGGCGCTCGCGGGAGGTCTCGGTCTGATGGTCGCGTGCGATCTCGTCGTCGCCTCCGATGCAGCCGTGTTCGGCACGACCGAGATCGCGGTGGGCCTGTGGCCGATGATGATCACCGCCGAGCTGACGCGCAGCGTGGGCCGCAAGAAGGTGCTCGAGATGATGCTGACCGGCGCGAAGCTCACCGCCGCCGACGCGCTCGCGTGCGGGCTCGTGAATCGCGTCGTTCCCGCCGACAAGCTCGACGTCACGGTGGATCTCCTCGCGACCGAGCTCGCAGGCCGAAGCCCCGCGGCCGTCGCGCTCGGGCTGCACGCGTTCTACGCCGCGCAGGACATGGACTACAGCGCCGGCCTGTCGTACTTGCAGGCCGAGCTCGGCAAGGTGCTCGCTCTCGAGGATGCTGCGGAGGGCATCGCGGCCTTTCTAGGCAAGCGACAGCCCCAGTGGAAGGGCCGCTGAGGCTCTCTAGCCCAGGACGCTAGGGTCGACGAACCGCGACATACACATCGCGGCCACTCGGATCGACGCGGAACAAGTAGAGCCGACAATCGTCGTCGGAGAGCCACGTGGATCGCTCGCCGTCCGCGCTGTTGACCTCGTCCACCGGATGAGGCGGCGGGAACGGATCGGTCGCTTGGTCGCGATGAGAGGTCCAGATGTCGAGATCGCCCAGCGAGGTCGGCCGGTCGGTCGAGAAATACACGGTGAGCTTGTCGCGGCTAAGGACGGGCAACCAGTCCGTGTACGACGAGCTCAGCTCCGGGACGAGAACTGGATTGACGAACGTGGTGCCATCGAATGTGGCGCGCCAGATATCGCTGCCGCCGAGCCCTCCGGCACGGTTGGACGTGAACCAGAGCTCGTCGTTGGGCGTGTCGCCAGGGAGGTATGGCTGCCCATCACCCTCACTGCTCATCGATGGGGAGACGTTCGTCAGCTGGCCACCCTGCGTGAAGCTGTCCGTCAGCGTCGTTCGGCGCGCGACGAACAAGCGCTGGATGCCACCGCCCGTGTCAGCTGAATAGTAGAGCGTCAGGCCGTCGCGCGACGGGGATGGATCGAACGTCTGCGCGGTGTTCAGGCTCGCGAGCTCGGTTGGCGTTCCGAACGGATCAGTGACGGATGGTCGTGTCGCGACAAACAGCTGCGAGCTGACGGCGCCTCCGTTGAAGAATGCGGTGAGCTCGTCGGGAAGCAGTCGCGCGGTGCGCTCGTCCGTGTTCGGCAGCGACAGGCCTGGAACCTTGATCGGGGCGTCGAACGGCGTCGCGTAGTCGCAATGCGGTAGCGCGGCGGTGTCAGGATCGGCGTCCACCACGACGTGTGGGGTTTCGAAGCCGAGCAGGTCGCTGCACCCGGGACCGAGCACGAGCACCAGCAACATCAGCGTCGTTGATCGCATCAGTGAGAGAACTTCCAGGGCTCGAGCCCGTGGGCGCCATCGTTCGCGTCGAAGTAGACGTCGGACGTCCCGACCGGAAACAACGAAGACGTGCTGCTGCTATCCGGCCCCGGATTGACGTCGGCGACGCGCGCGGTTCCGTTCGTGGTCCCGTCGCTCGCCCACAGCTCGAACCCGTGGGCAGGATCCCCGCCCACAAACACGAGCAGCCCACCACTCGCGACGATGCGCTCGCCTGCGAACACCGTGAAGGGCACCTCGCGTACGAGCTGCGTGCCTTGCGGTGTCAGGTCGGTTCGATAGAGCCCGCGCCCGTCGGTGCCATTGCCGCCGAGGAAGTACAGCGCGCCGCCGAGCTCGGCAGGCAGGGTGGGGGGCGTGTAGCTGCCGACGAGACGCCCGAGGAGCATCGTCGTCGCGTCCGTGCCATCGATCGTCGCGTAGTACGAGCCGCTCTCGACGAAGCCGATCTTGCCGCCGGTGGCGAACCAGCCTTGCGGCGCGTGGGTCGTCGTCGCGAGCACTGTGCCCGCGATCGTGCCGTCGGTCCTGAACATGCCGTTGACGCCACCAGACCCGAGCGAGAACGTCGACACGAATACCGTTCCGGGTACGGCCCCGATGGCAGAGACATACGAGTTCATCTGTGGGGTCAGCCGCGTGACCGTGCCGTTATCCAGCACCGTGTACAGCCCGGCCCCCAGGCTCGTATCGCTCCCCCCGAACAACACGTGTCCGTTGTACTCCCCAACCGCCGTCAGGCTGGTCAGCGCTGCAGCGCCACTGATCGCCGTCGTGCCGAGCGCCGTGCCATCACTGATCCACAGCTGGTACGGGTTCGTGCCATCCGTGGCCCCGAAGTACACCTTGCCGGCATGCGTCGCGTAGAGCTGACACGAGCAGCTCGTCGCGCCCGCGCTGATGTCCTTGACCAGCGCCGTCCCTGCGCCGGTGCCGTCGGTCACCCACAGCTCGCTGCCGTGAATACCGTCGTCGGCGAGAAAGAACGCTCTCGCGCCGACAGCGAGCGGGCGGCTGTAGAACGAAACGCCATCGGCGAACCCCGGGTTGATGTCCTTGATCAGCTGAGGTGCGGTGCCACCGACCGGCTTGATCCACAGCTCGCCGCCATGCGCCGCGTCGCGTGCGGCGAACACGACGCCGGTGGGCAACGTCTCGAACCCGTACCCGGCGACGGATGAACCATCCTGGTTCGGTGCGAGCGGTCCCAGATCGACCGTGCCTGCCGCCGTGCCATCGCTCACGTACGTGATCGTGCCGGCGGCGGCGCGACCGCTGAAGAACACCCGACCGATCGCGGCGGACGGATTGGTATCGACACCGTTCGCCAGACCGGGCAGCAGATCAGCAACGCGCGTCGTGCCACCCGGGGTGCCGTTCGTGGTCCACAGCTCGGCGCCCGTGGTCGCATCGCTCGCGCGGAAGAGCGCTGAGCCGGCGAGCGTCGCATACGCCCCCACGCCCGAGCTGGCGGTGCCGGGGTTGATGTCCGCGAGCAACACGGTGTTCCCCGCGGTCCCATCGCTGACAAACGGTTCCCGGCCGTGCGTGCCGTCGTCGGCGACGAACAGCAGCTTGCTCCCGAACAATACGAACGAGCTTGGGGAGCTTCCGCCGACACCCGGGCTGATGTCCTTGACGAGCGTCGTGTTCGCGGCCGTGCCGTCGGTCCGCCACAGCTCGAAGCCGGTGCTGCCGTCGTTTGCGCTGAAGTACATGCTCCCGCCATAGCCGATGTGAGCGACGAGGACGCTCGCGCTGCTTGGGGCACCGGGGTTGATGTCCTTGATCAACACCGTGTTGATCGCGGTTCCATCGGTCGACCACAGCTCCGTGCCGGAGGTCCCGCCGTTCGCGAAGAACACCGCCTTCGAGCCGAGCGCAGTCAGTGCGCCAAGCTGACTGCCCGGCGTGCCCGGGTTGATATCCTTGACGAGGTGGGTACCGGCCGCGGTTCCGTCGGTGGTCCACAGCTCGCTGCCGTTTGTGGGCGTGATCGCGGCGAACAGCAAGTGATCGCCGAGCACGCTGCCGCGCCCCCCTCGCGAGCCGAAGTTCGTGTCGAGGTCGAGATCGGTGACCTGCGACGTACCGGCCGGCGTACCGTCCGTTCGCCACAGCCGTTGGCCGCTTGGCGTGGTGATCGCGTAGTAGAGCGTCGTCGCGGACGCGTCGTAGATGAAGTTGAACCCACCGCTCTGCGCGCCCGGCACGGAGTCGACGAGCACCTGCGTACCCGCGTCCGTGCCATCGGAGACCCACAGCTCGGTGCCCAGGTAGGCGTCAGAGACCGTGAACATTAGCGTCGAGCGAAACGCACGCAGGGGCGTCGGCTGGCCCTGCCACGACGGTCGCGACGCGACGACGTGCGTTCCGGCAGGCGTGCCGTCGGTCGCGAAGAGCGCAGGACCGGAAGGGCCGTTGGAGCCGAAGTACGCCTTGCCCGCGAACTCGACGAACGTGTTCGATGTGTCGACGCGCTCGACATCGAGGTTGCCGAGCGACGTGATCGTACCGATCGGCGCCGGGGTCGTGATGCTGGGGACGTCCGGCGGCATGAAACTGTCGTCGGGCTCGTCGCTGCCGCCACACGCAGCGAGCGCCACCACGAGCAGCACGGCGATCTTCATCGCAGCACCAGCGCGAGCGAATAGCGCGCGTGCTCGGGCGTGAACAGCGAGCCCGGGGTGACGCGCACGTAGTAGCGACCGGCAACCGCGATCGTCGGAGTGGTGACAGTGTCGAGCGCGCCGCGATCGGTCGATGGAAATCCTACCAGCGACTCGCGATCATCGGCGATCACGCTGATGCGGGTGTCGACATCGTTGTCCTCGCCGAGCGTCGCCGCGGTGAGCTGCAGGCCGATCGCGCTCGTGTCGAGATCGACGGCGTACGCATGGACGTCGTCCGCGCCCGCGAACATCGCGTCCGTGATCTCCGCGTCGGGGAGACCGACCGGCAGCGCGCTCGCGATCGTCGCATTGCCGCCCGCTGCCGCCAGCGTGCGCAGTGCGACGCGATCCGCGGTCAGGTGAAAGCTGCCGGCGTGGCCGCTTCGATCGCGCACGATGACCGCGCGTGGCTCGTCGACGACAACCTCGCGATGCGAGGCGGACGCGAGATCGGGTAAGAACCGGCCGTCGCCATCGAGAACCGCGAGCACCGGCTCGCCGCTGGTTCCCTGCGCATCGAGTACGACGTAGTCGAGGGGAGCGCCCGGCGCGAGCCACACGAGCGTCGAGCCTCCCTCGGGGACGTTGACATCGAGCTTCTCGGCGAGCTCGGTGATAGGCGCGCCATCGACGACCGTCGCGGGCGCTCGGAATCGCGTGGGCTCGGCTCCGATCCTCACCTCGAGATCGACCGTGCCGAGCGGCGCGCTCGCGTCGACAGCGACGAGCACATCGATCTCGGGAGCCGTGGCGCGCGTGAGCTGCAGCGTGAGACCGGGGCTCGCAGCGAGCTCGATCTGCGCGGCGTCGAGCACGCTATCGGTGCCGAAAAACTCGTCGTCGCCTGGCGTCAGCTGGAGCGCGGTGATCGAGCCACGAACGAGGTCGCCGTGTTGGCTCACGCGTAGCGAGGACGCGTTGGAGCCCGAGGAACCGCAACCGGTGCCGATGCCGGCAAACGACCAGACGAACAACAACGCGCGCTTCATGGAATCCTCTGCGCCGGTGCGAGGAACGCGAACGCGACGGGGAACCGCCGCCCCCATGCATAGGGTTCGTGCGCGCCGCCGAGCTCGACGTACGTGAACAGCTCGGGGCCGTCGACGTATCCGAGCGTCCGGTACGTGGAGGCGAACGAGGCGATCACGCCCTGGGCATCATTTTCGGTACCAGTATCGAGATAAATGCGCGTGAGCCGCGGCGACGGCGGCGACGCAGGGAGTTGATCGTTGATCCAGTTGTAGTCGACCCCCGTCGCCTCCGAGACTCCCGCGTACCCGCCGAACACGTTCGGGTAGCGGAAGGCGATCCACGTCGAGATCGACGCGCCGAGAGAGTAGCCCGTGGCGAACGTGTGCTCGCGCTCGGGTCGCGTGCGCAGCGCGGCATCGACTTGGGGCTTGAGCTCGGTCGCGAGCATCGTCGCGTATTGCTCGCCAAGTGGCGGCGTGCCGGTCAGCGACGTAGGCGTCGGGTTGTACTCGTTGTTGCGTATCCCGGTCGGCGTTCCGTTGATGGTGGCAATCCCCGACACCATGATCGCGATGAACTCGTCGAACGCACCGGTCTGCTCCCACGCGGCCTCGACCGACGTGTCGATGTGCCGGCCGTCGTCGAACATGACCTGACCATCCTGGAAGTAGATCACCGGGTAGCGAGCAGCGATGTTCTCGTCGTAGCTCGCCGGCAGGTACGCGACGATCTCGCGCTGGTTGCCCGGCTCGAACGGTTCCAGCGTCGCCGAATGGAATGCGGGAAACAGCACTCGCTTCGTGCCGTGCGTGAGCGTGAAGTGCGGGTAGACATCGACCGTGCCGTCGCGCTCCACGAGGTAGCGCGCACCGCGCGCGTCCATACCGCCGAGCTGTGGCGTGAACGCGACGAGCTTGTCGTGGGCGGGAAACCGCGCGAGCGTCGCGGTGCACTGATCGCGACCGTCGGGCATGCACGCGATCGGCAGCGGCGCGGTGGCGGACGGACGAGGATCCTCGGTCGCCGACAGCTGGAGCGTGATCGCACCGCTACCGTCGGGGTAGTGCACGTGCACGATCGCGGTCGCTTCGTCCCACGCACCGCTCGTTGCCATCGCGATCGGTAGCTCTCCATCGGCGGCCCCATTGCACGCCGCCACGAGCGCCACTACTCCCAAGAACCGCACCCTACAGGCGTATCACGGCACGACCCGCGGAAACGGGTCTCGTTTGACAGCCATCGACGCACGGCCGACAATGCTTGGACGTGTCGAGCTCCGTGGTCGCCGAGGTCGGCTCGACCGCCAGTAGTTATCTGGTGCTCGCGAAGCTGGCGGTCGGAGGGATGGCCGAGATCTTCTTGGCGCGCAGCGCGGGTACGGGCGGTTTGCAGCGCTACGTCGTCCTGAAGCGCATCCTGCGCGAGAAGGCGAGCAACGCGGACTTCGTCGCGATGTTCCTCGACGAAGCGAAGCTCGCGGCGCAGCTGCAGCATCCGAACATCGCGCAGGTCTACGACATCGGAAAGCTCGGCGACTCGTACTTCTTCACCATGGAGTACGTGCACGGCGAGACGGTGCGCGGCCTCATGCATCAGGTCACCGAGAACCGGCAGCGCGTTCCGGTCTCGGTCGTGCTGTCCGTCATCGCCGGTGCTGCGGCCGGTCTTCACCACGCTCACGAGCGGCTGGGCGTCGACGGTCAACCGCTCGGCATCGTCCATCGCGACGTGTCGCCATCCAACTTGATGATCTCGTACGAAGGCGGCGTCAAGGTCGTCGACTTCGGTGTCGCGAAGGCGGCGACGAGCGCGGTCGAGACCCAGTCTGGCACCGTGAAGGGCAAGATCAGCTACCTGTCACCGGAGCAGTGCCGCGTCCGGCAGGTGGATCGCCGCAGCGATCTCTTTTCGCTCGGCATCGTGCTGTGGGAGATGCTCGTCGGAGATCGCCTCTATCGGCGCGCGAGCGACTTCGAGACGATGACCGCGATCGTCAAGACGCCGATCACGCCACCATCGCAGCTGCGCTCTGATATCGCGCCCGAGATCGACGAGCTCGTCGCGCGACTGCTCGCGAAGCGCCCAGACGATCGGTTTCGCACTGCGGACGACGTCGTCGAAGCGATCGAGCGCATCGCTGCGAAGCTCGGCATGCAGCTGTCCACGAAGGCGCTCGGCCGCTACATGCGCGACGTGTTCGGTACGCGCAAGGAGCCGTGGCTCGAGCTCGAAGAAGAGCGAACCGGGATCACGGTGCTCAGCGAGTCGATGCTGACTGTTTCGGAGTCTCAGCCGAGCGTCGAGGAGCAGCTCGACGAGCTCGAGGACTTCAGCGTGCGCGTGCCCTACTCGGAGTCGAGCGTCCCGGTCCGACCGACGCTCGAGCGGGCCGCCCAGCAGGAGCCCGCGTCCCAGGCTCCCCGCATCACGGCCGCCACTGCGAGCGCTCGTCCAATGGCGATGGCAAAGGCGACGGTGGGACGCGGGACCGCTCCGAGCGCCGCGATCACCGCGGCGCGAGACTCCGTGGGGCCGGAGATCGCGACCGCGGCCATGCTGTCCACCGTTCCGTTCGTGCGTACGACTGCATACGGCCGCGCCATGGATGAGCCCGCGGCGCTGCCAGCCCCTCCTCTACCGATCCAGGCGACGCCTCCGGAGCGGAGCCCGACCGTCCCTTCCCAGACGCTCTTCGGTTACGGATTCGCCGAGACGCCGGCGTCGCCTGTCGTACCGCCGGGGCTCGCGCCGCGCGGCAAACCACGACCGCCACCGCAAGAGAGCACGGTCATCGTGCGCCGCGGATCGACCCGTGCCGTCGTCTTCGCTGTGAGCGGTGCCGCCATCGCGCTCGGTGGGGTCGTGCTGGTGATCGCGTCCAGCGGCAGGACGTCGTCGGATCACGACAGGTCGCCGCGCATACCCGTCGCGGTCCTCCCGGTGGATGCCGCGGCGGTTCGCCTCGCGCCGGCCGTCGTGCCTGTTGACGCTGGCGAGACCATCGCGGTCGTAGATGATGCCGCGCCTGCACCGGACCCCGTCGAGATCGCGGAGACGCCGGCGCAGCGCATCGAGCGTGCGTTCGCGGAACAGCGCTATGCGGATGTGGCTCGCGATTGTACGGACGCGTCAGAGCGCGAGGTCGGCGCTGCGTGCACGATCGCTGCATGTAAGCTCGGCGACAGCGCGTCGGCAAAGCGGTCGTTCGCTCGCGTCGCCGCGGTGGTGCGCAAGTCCGTCGTGACGGCATGCAAGACCGCGGGCATCGACCTCGCACCAGCTGTCCACGCGCCCGGCAAGCCCGCGATGCCCACGGCCACGGACAAGTGCATCGCCGATCCGCTGTCCTGTCAGCGCTGAACGCAGGTTCGGCTGTGGGAGTGCTGATCGCGCGCGCCGTTGACCGACGCACGACGATCGATGATCCTGCTACCGATGTGGAGGCTCGCGCTCGTGGTCGTAGTCGCGGTCGCGAGTGGGCGCGCCTTCGCCGATGACACCGCCGAGAGTACGCGTCTGTTCGAAGAAGGTCGCGAGCTCGTGAAGGCCGGCCGCTACGGCGAGGCCTGTGACAAGTTCAGCAAGAGCCTCGAGGTCGATCGTGCCGTCGGGACGGTGTTGAACTACGGCGACTGTCTCGAGAAGCTTGGCGACGTGCGTAGGGCATACGAGATGTTTCTGGAGGCCGCGCGCACGTTCGAAGCGACGAGCGATCCGCGCGCATCGTTCGCTCGCGATCGCGCGGCCGCCCTCGAAGCGAAGCTCGGTGTCGTCGCGATCGACCTCGCTGATGCGGCGATCGCCGGATTGACCGTGCACGTCGGTCCTGACGTGGTGGCGCCGTCGGCGCACATCGTCGTGCGCGTCGAGCCCGGCGACATCGCCGTTGACGTGAGCGCTCCAGGACGGGTCGCGGTTCACAAGACGGTGCAGGCGGTCGCGGGCCAGCGCGCCGTGATCGAAGTCCCGGTGCTGCAGCACGAAGCCGCTCCTGCGGAGTCGCGCGTTGTCGTACCAGTCGTCGAGCAACGCGACGCGGGGCGAACCAACCACGGTCGCGTGAAGCTCGCGATCGGCGTCGGCGCGGTAGGAGCAGCGGCGCTCGTCGGGAGCGGTGTGCTCGGCCTGATCGCCCGTTCGCAGTACAACAGCGCGGTCGCCGACGAGTGCTCGCAGACAACCGGCGAGCTGCTGTGTTCGGCCCACGGCGCCTTGCGCGTCGACTCCGCGACGACGAAGGCGAACGTCGCGACGGGCCTCGCGATTGGAGGCGGGGTGCTGGTGACCGCCGGCGTGATCCTGTTCGTGACCGCTCCAAAGGAGCGCTCCGTCGTACCGACTGCGAGCGCATCGTCGATCGGCCTGTCTTATTTTGCGCGGTTTTGATCCGGCCGCGCAGGGCTGAGAACGGCTGGCGACAGCGTATGCCGCGCAGGACATGGACTGCAGCACCGGCCTATCGTGCTTGTAGGGCGACCACGGAAAGGTGCTCGCCCTCGACGATGCTGCGGAGGGCATCGCGGCCTTTCTAGGCAAGCGGCAGCCCCAATGGAAGGGCCGGTGAGGGTCTCGCTGGACCCACTCCTGTAGCCACTCGCGGCTAAGTCCGCGACCTCCGGCGCGTCAACAACGGCACGAGACTTGAGTACGTCCGTCGCAGCCAGCCCAGTTGCCCCGGAGTATTTCGATGAAGACCCTCTCGTTCGTTCTCGTCACCGCCCTCTCGATCACCGCCTGCAGCAAGTCCGAACCGGCCAAGTCCGAGCCCGCAAAGAGCGCGCCGGCGAAGACCGATCCGGCGCCTACCGCCGAGCCCGCGAAGGCCGCCGAGCCCGCCGCTGCACCCGCTGCCGCGTCGAGCGATGTCGACCTCTCGCCCGGTGGCGACAAGTTCAAAGGCTGGGCGATCAAGGCTCCCGCCGATACCAAGGTCACCGACAACGGAGCGGGCGGCGTCAGCATCGTCATGGGCGACCTCCGCTTCGAGATGCCGCAAGGCGACCTCTACCTGAAGGACGTGAAGTCTGGCAACGCATCGGGTGCCGAGCTGTCGAAGGCGAAGTTCACGTACACCGTCGACAAGCCCGACGCGCTCGAGTGGACGAGCGAGACGCCGAACGCCGACGGCGCGGCGATGAAGGGCTACGGCTTCTCCTACTACGTGGATGCGAAAGCAAAGATCGGCTGCACGTCGATCGTCGACGACGAGAAGCAGGTCGCGGCCATCAAGGCTGTCTGCAACTCGCTCCACAAGAAGTAACTTTTCAAACCCCACCACTCACGAGGACACTCAAATGATTCGCACGATCCTGTTCACCGCTCTCATCACCGTTTCCTTCACCGCCTGCTCCAAGAAGTCTGACTCGTCCAGCGGCGGCGCAGCCAAGACCACCGAGAAGGCAGGCGGTTCGGTCAAGCTGCCCAAGCTCGGCCTCGAGATCGCGGTCTCTGGCGCCGAGGTCTCCGACGGAATCGGCGGCGACGGTCAGATGCTCATGGGCGGCGATGTCGGCGCCATGACGGTCGAGCTCGACAAGGATCCCGCGACCGAAGCGACGGTCAAAGACGACGCCGACCTGTTCAACGCGAAGAACTTCAAGCCCGAGAAGCTCGCCGACGGCTTCGGCGCGACCTACGAGAACACGGGATCGGCCGGCACCAACTACTTCATCAACTATCACCGCACGATCGACGGCAAGCAGTACCACTGCAGCTCGATGGTCGCGAACGCCGACCAGCAGAAGGCGGTCACTGCCGCCTGCAAGTCGCTCAAGAAGGGCTGACATCCGTGAGACGCTCGCGCGCATGAAGCGAGCGTTCGTGTTTGTGATTCTCGCCGCGTGCAGCAAGGCGCCACCGGCCGACCCCGTGAAGCTGCCGAAGGTCGGGCTCGTGGTCAGCGTCCCTGGCGCCACGATCAAGGATTCGATCGCCGGCACAGGGAACGAGGTCGTCGCGGATTCCCTCGGTGCGCTCATGGTCGACGCGGACAAGGACACGCCGACCGAGGAGCTCGTGAGGACGAGGCTGCAGGCGACGAAGTCGGAGAACATCGCCATCGAGAATCTCGCCGACGGCTTCGCCGTCACGTACGAGATTGCGGGCTCCAAGCTGCGCTTCTACAACCTCGAAGCGCACCGCAAGATCGGTGATGCCTGGTTCGCTTGCAGATCGACGAGCACGCCCAGCTCGTATGCGGCGCGACGGGCAGCCGCGCTCGCCGCGTGCAAGTCACTCGCGAAGAGCTAATCGCTCAGTCGCGGCGGTACATCGTCATCACGCACGCGCCGCCGAGTCCCAGGTTGTGCTGGAGCGCGACCTTCGCGTTCGGAACCTGACGAGCTTCTGCCGTGCCGCGCAGGTGCCAGACGAGCTCCGTGCACTGCGCGAGGCCCGTCGCGCCGAGCGGGTGCCCCTTCGAGAGCAGACCGCCCGACGGGTTCGTGACGAACTTTCCGCCGTACGTGTTGTCGTTGTCCCAGATGAACTTCTCGGCTTCGCCTTCCTTGCACAGCCCGATCGCCTCGTAGGTCAGCAGCTCGTTCGCCGTGAAGCAGTCGTGGAGCTCGACGACCTGGATGTCGTTCGGCCCGAGGCCGGCCTGCTCGTAGACCTTCTTCGCGCACTCCTTGGCCATGTCGTAGCCGACGGCCTTGATCATCGAGTGCTCGTCGAAGGTCGAGTTGTAATCGGTGGTCATGGCCTGCGCCGCGATATAAACGGGCTTGGTGATGCCGTGCTTCTTCGCGAAGTCGTCGGAGCAGAGGATCGCGGCGGCCGCACCGCACGTCGGCGGACAGCACTGGTAGCGCGTCAACGGATCGAACACCTCGGGCGAGGCGAGGATCTCCTCGACGGACAGCTGATCCTTGAACAGCGCGTACGGGTTCTTGGACGCGTGCTTGCGCGCCTTCTCGGAGATCTTCGCGAAGGTCTCCTTCTTGGTGCCGTACTTCCAGCGGTACTCGCGACCCGCGCCGCCGAAGAACTGCGCCGCGCCGGGCGCCGACGTGAAGCCCTGCTCGGTATTCATCACCTCGACGAACTTATCGAGGGGGTTCGCGCGATCGGTCCACTTGGCGGAGAGCGCGCCCGCTTCCATCTGCTCGAAGCCGACGACGAGCACGGCCTCGGCCATGCCGCCTGCGATCGCCTGCGCACCGAGCATGAGCGCGGAGCTGCCGGTGGAGCAGTTGTTGTTGATGTTGAAGACGGGGATGCCGGTCGTGCCGAGCTGGTAGATCGCGCGCTGACCACACGTCGAGTCGCCGTACACGTAGCCGGCATACGCCTGCTGCATCTCGGTGAACTTCACGCCGGCGTCGGTGAGAGCGGCCTCGGCCGCCTTCTTCGCCATCACGTGATACTCCTCGGACTTACCGGGCTTGGCGAAGGGAACCATTCCGACGCCGATGACATTTACTTTGCGAGCCATGGTGGTTTCTCCTTAGACGAGCTTGTTGAGGAAGCCGAGGCGGTGGGCGACAGAGACATCTCCGTCGACCTTCAGCTTGCCGTGTTGATAGAGGTTCTTCGCGTTCGCTTTGTCGCTCACGAGGGCCGTGAGATCTGCGTCGCTGATCGTGAGCACGGCGTCGGTCTTTGCCGGATCCTTGCCGCCGAGCGCGAACTTCTGACGGTTGCCGTCGACGACAAACTCGAGGTTCGCGCGCACTTCGCCCGCGAGGTTCGGGTTCTCCGACAGACGCTTGGTCAGCGCACTGAAGATCTTCGGGGCCTGGGCTTCTCCTTGCGCCGCCGGTGCCGCCGCCTTTGCCGCCGGAGCTGCGCCGCCGCTCGCGGGAGCCGCACCGCGACGCTTCGCGACGAGGTCAGCCGCCGTCTTGGGATCCATCTTGGAGAGGAAGTTCAGCTTCTGCGACGCCATCACGTTGCCGCTGATCTTCAACTTGCCGCTCGTGAACAGCTTCATCGGATCGGACTTGCCGGTCGTCATCGCGAGGAAGTCCTCCTCGGTGAGCTCGAGCGTGCACTCGCCGGCGTCACCGCCCTGCTTGATGCTGCCCGCGCCCTTGAGGTCCATCGTCCAGTTGTTGCCGCCGACCTTCCACAGGTAGGTCACGCCGACCTTGCCCGCGAGGTCGGGGTTGGACTTCAGGAACTCGCCGATGACGTAGAAGATCTCTTCGACGTTCGGCTCGCCGGCAGGAGCAGCGGCTGCACCACCACCACCGCCACCGCGCTTCGCGGTCTCGGCCGCGACCATCTCCGGCGTCAGTTTCTTCAGGAAGCTCAGCTTCTGCGACGCCATCACGTCACCGCTGATCTTCAAGCGACCCGACGAGAACAGCTTCATCGCGTCCTCCTTACCGGTCGCCATCGCCATGAAGTCCGCATCGCTCATCTCGAGCGTGCACGCGCCCTTGCCGGCGCCTGACGCCACGGTGCCCGGAGGCGTGGTGAGGTCGAGCGTCCACGCGCTCTCCGGACCCGACAGCTTGAACACGAACGACGTCTTCACCTTCTCCGCAATGGCGGAGCTCGACGCGAGCAGGCCGTTGATCGCGTTGAAGATGTCCGCGCTCGTTGTCACCGCACCGCCGGCCGCGGCCGCGGGCTTGGCCGAGCGATCTTTCGGCTTCGGCAGCTCCTTGAATAGCTCGACGGCCGCATTGGAGATCACGACCTCGCCGGTCTCCGCGAGCTTGGTGCGGAAGACGATCCTCGTGTCGGACTCTTTCCACATCTCGGTGACGAGCGTCTGGCCCGGCAGCACCGTCGACGCGAAGCGCGCCTTGATGCTCTTCACGTAGGCGGGATTGCCGTCGGGCGCGAACGCCTGCGCGACGTGGCGCGTGGCAAAGCCGAACGATGCGAGGCCGTGGAGGATCGGCTTGTCAAATCCGAATGCCTTTGCGAAGCCCGGATCCGCGTGCAGCGGGTTCCAGTCGCCAGAGAGGCGATAGAGCAGCGCCTGGTTCTCCGTGGTCTTGTCCTTCACGACCTTGTCGGGCGCGCGATCGGGCGGAACGTTGACGTCCGCGGACGGACCGCGATCGCCGCCCCAACCGCCCGCTCCGCGCACGAACGTCGTGATGTCGTTCTTGATGAGCGCATCACCGTGCTCGTCGTACGTGGTGAACTCGGTGACGACGAGCGCGTTCTTGCCCTTGTCGTAGACGTGCTTGACCTGCGCCTTCGTCGTCAGCTTGCCCTTGGTCGGCAGCGGGCGCAACAGCTCGGTGTACTGCTCGCCGTGGAGCACCTTATCGAGGCCGAAGTTCAGGCCCGGATTGGTCACGCCGTTCTTGCCCTGCGTGAACATCATCGTGATCGCGGGGACCACGCCAAAGCTCGGCAGGACCTTCATGCCCTTGCCCGAGAGCTCGTACACGAGCTGCAGGTCTTTCTCGTCGAGCGGGTTCTGCGCTGCGCCGACGCCGAGAGCGTAGAGCGACACGTCGCGCTCGTCGTAGCTCTGCGTGAACTCGGGATACTTGAATGCCATCGCAGCGTCGATGTCGATGAACTGGTTGCCGCCCTTGGTGGGACCGGCTTCCACGTTCGACATGATCGGACCCATCGACTCGGCGATGGAGCCCGGATGCGACGCCTTGGAGAAGTCAGTGATCTGCTTCCAGGAGTTGTTCACGTCCTCGGGCGTGATGTTCCGACCCGTGCGAAACATCTTTCCCTCGGTGCGCTCCCAGCGGAGCTTCGCGTAGAAGCCGCCGCCGACCTCGTAGAGGCCACCGGTGTCCTCCATCGACTCGTGCGCGAGCTTCGCGACGAGTGCCGCGACGTACTCGGGCTTCAGCGCGTCGAGCAGCTCCTTGGGGAGCACAGTCTCCGTCATGCGCGAGCCGGCGATCGGCGCGATCGTGTTGACGATGACGTTGCGCTTGCGACCCTCGAGCGCGAGCGTCTGCGTGAAGCCGTGGATGCCGAGCTTGGCCATCGCGTAGTTCGCCTGGCCGAAGTTGCCG
>DASYDE010000094.1:0-70785 GCA_036499725.1 Kofleriaceae bacterium | reverse complement strand
CCCGAGCTCAAGGCTCGCCTGATGGTGAAGCTCTCGCAGCAGAAGATGGTCGAGCAGGACTACGACGCTGCAGACCAGGCGCTCGAACGCGTCGGAGAGCTTGTTCCGACGCACACGGCGCTGCGATTTCTCGTCGGAGCTCGCGCCTGCCGCGTCGCGATCCGTCGCGGGCCGGAACAGCGCACCCAGGCGCGCGATCTGTTGCTCGTGTCCGCGGGACATTTGCCGACGCTGCAAACGAACGATCCGATCTGGCAGCGCGCGACCGCGGAGCTCGCCATCGCGATGGCCGAAGGCGACATGCACGATCCGGAGCCAGGCCCGGCCGCGTACGACACACTGAAGGCACTCGTCGACGAGCTCGCTGCGGATCCCGCGTTCGCGGACACGGTGTTCACGTCGCGCCAGCTGCTACTCGCGTACGCGATCTCCGTCGGCGACGACCACGCATCCGTCGGTAACGCGCGCGCGCTCGTCGAGCTCGCGACGGGCGCCGCGGCGTTCACGGACGAGGTCGAGGCGCGCTTGACGCTCGCATCGCTGCTGTCGAACGGCGACCTCGTGCAGAAGCAGGAAGCCGCGCATCACGCGCAGCGCGCTCGCGATCGCGCCCTCGAGCACGGGCTCACGCAGCACTACCAGGCCGCGTTGATCGCGCAGGCAGGCGTCCTCTCGGACGCGGGCAAGACGGCGGGCGCGATCGATCGCATGCTCGAGCTCGCGCGCCTCGCGGCGGAGGCGCAGAGCATCCCGCACTACGTCGAAGCCGTCGCGATGATGTCGGCGCTCTACACGAAGAGCGGTGACATCGCGTCTGCGTTCCGCACCGTCGCGGAGGCGAACCACGCCCTCACCAAGCAGCTGAACAAGGACACGACCGAGATGTTTGCGCCGGTGCTCCGGATCCTTCGGGACCAGGTCGGGAGCGAGCGCTTGCAGCAGATCGCCGCCGATGTCGGACGCTCAAATCAGCTCGCCTCCGAGCTCGCAACACGCGATCGTAACGATCCTGCGTAGTTACCTCGGGTCGCGATCGGCCCTTCGAAGACACCGCGACGGGGGAAAGTTCCCTTCGGTTTCCGTATCATACAAGACGCCCTCAGGAGGGAACCTGGATGTCTGACCCAGCTCCGAACGCCGCTACTTCTGCTGCGCCTGATTCTCAGGCGTTGATCGCCAAGGCAGCTGCACAGACGGGTGCCGCTAACAGCGGCGACGCCGCGCTGATCCAGCGCATCGAGCAGCAGATTTCCCATTCTGCGATGGGCTGGTTGCAAGGCCTCTCCGCGGAGACGGACGCGCGCACTGCGTCCGAACGTTCGAGCGCGAACTCGCAGATCTCGCAGCAGAAGAGCGCGATCGCCGAGCATTCGAAGGACGCTCCGAAGGACGCGGGCTCTCCTCCGGCACTCGGTCAGCCGACGCATCCGGCGGTTCCGTCGGCGCATGGTCCGGCGGCAGCGAGCCCTCGCGCCGTCAAGGGACCCGACGGTGCGGCAGGCGCTCCGCCGGCGACGCACAAGTTCCCCGCTGCTCCTCCGCAGCGCGGTGGCGGCACGACGCCCCACATGGCCACGCCGGAGGGTGTGGCGGCTGTCATGTCGGGCGCGGCGAACGACGGCGAGCTCAACACGATGCTCAACGGCTACAAGCCGCGCAGCCAGGCTCCAACGGAGATGGTGTCCCGCATCACGCAGATGAAGGGGATCGCCGACAACTTCAACGGCCAGCTCGACACGTACGTCGCGCAGGGTGGCGGCGTGGAGCGCGCGATCGCGGGCGCGGCGAACTTCATGGGCGTCGGTAAAGACGCGAGCGCCGTGTGGGCGAATAACCCGTACAAGAACATCCACACGCGCCTCGGCTCTGCGATGCAGGGCCTGTCCGCGGTGAAGAGCGTCCTCGCCATCGTCGGATCGGTGTGCGGCAAGATCGGTCTACTGCTCACCGTCGTCGGTCTGCTCGGCATGATCTTCCCGCCGATCGGCGTCGCGGTGTCCGGTATCGCGCGCGTGCTGAACCTCGTCGGACTTGTCTGCGAAGGCCTCAGCGGTCTGTTCTCGATCTTCCTCACGGCGATGAACGGTGTCGTGCTCGCAGGACAGATCCGTGCGGGCGCATCCGCCGAAGAAAAAGCGGCCACGGCCGAGATGCTGATGACCGAGGCGAACTCGGCGAGCGGAACCATCGTGCAACTCGCGATGGAGTTCGGCCCGAAGTTCATGAAGGGCATGCTCGGTACGAGCAAAGGCTTCGTGAACTCGCTGTTCCGTCAGGCGAAGGCGCGAATCGGAAAGCTGACCCTCGGCCTCACCGGCAACATCCAAAACTTCGCGAAGCGCATGCTCCGCAAAGTTGGCCTCGGTGGCGCGCGCGCAGAGATCGACGTGCTCGGTCGCGGTGCCGCGGTCACGACGTGGAAAGAGGGCAAGCTCGCCAAGATCTGGAACATGCCGGCCAAGGGCATCGATCGCCTCCAGGACATCACGATGGAGCGCTTCGGCAACTCCAAGTTTGCCAAGGCGCTGGATCGCATCGGAACGTCGTCGGGCAACTTCGCCGAGCGTGCGAACTTTGCGGAGCGTGCGGCCACCAAGGCCGGCGAAGCGGTCGGCGGCATCGGCGCGAAGTCGGCGCTGGGCCAGCGGTGGGCGTCCGCAGCGGATCGCGCCGAGGCCGATACGCGCAAGGCCGCCGCGGATCTCGCAAAGGCCGACGCGATGAACCTCGCCGACGAGCGCTGGAAGCGCGAGTACCAGCGCCGCGGCATGAGCGAGAAGGATTCGAACCGCGAAGCGGGCGCGCGCGCGGCGACCGTCGGCCGTCGCTCCGACGCCGAACACGCCGCGAGTGAAGCGGCGCTCGCGAAGCCGCCGACGCCGGAAGCCAAGTGGAACGCAGGAGACCTCGACAAGGCTCACGACTCGCGCCGCGAGCGGTGGGAGCTCGAGCGCAAAGTCACCGAGGAGCGCTCGCGCAAGAAAGAGCTCGAAGGCCTGGCCACGCGCACGCCCGAGCAGGATGCGGAGCTGCGCCGTATCTCGAACAAGCGCCACATCGACGGGCAGAACGAAGAGCTCCAGCATCGTCGGCACGAGAACATCGAGCTCGAAGAGCGCGTGGCCTCGGCATCCGGTACGCGCGAGAGTGAAATCCATAACTGGAACGACGTCCGCAAAGAGGTCGGCGAGACTGTCGGCGAGGCCGCCGAGTTCCTTCACGTCACCGACGAAAAGCCGAACTGGGAGAAGGCCGAGAAAGGCGGCGTCTCCAAGCACCTGACCAAGTACAACCGCGGCAAAGCCTCCGGTGCCGCAAGCGGCGCTGGTGGTGGCGGTACATATGCGGAGATCCGCGCCGATGCGCAGGGCCGCGATCGCCAGGACTTCGCCGCCTTCGTCGCGCTCCGTCGCCCCGTTCCGACGACGCAGGAAACGGCGCGCCGCATGCTCTCGAGCATCCGCCGGACGCCTCCCGCGGCCAATACGACTGCGGCGGCTGGTGCCGGTGCGGCGACAGCGGTCGCGACGCCGGCGACAACGACGCCCGCGACAACGACGCCGGCGGCAACGACGCCCGCAACGACCACGCCCGCGACGACGACCGCAGCCGTGACCAACGGTGGTGGCGACACGGGCGGTGGTGGTGGCGGAACGGCCACCGGGCCGGCGAACGCGCAGCCCGCAGCGGCGACGCCGACGAATGAAGAGCCCGGCGCCGAAGAAGCGCTGCCGTACTGGCCGGACATCATCGGCGAGTTCGACAAGGGCCTGCAGGATTTTGGTTACTTCAAGAAGGTCGCCAACGAGTTCAAGAAGGCGCAGTACGAAGGTCGCCAAAAGGCCGTCGACACGCTCGGCGTCTATGGTCGTTACAACGAGTACGCGGCAAAGCGTAAGGACGCGTCCAAGGCGAACGCGCAGGGCGCGACCGAGACCAAGGGCGAGACGCAGAAGAACGCCGACCACAACGAGCAGGCGGGACAGAACGCCGGCCAGGGCGCGCAGAAGCAGGAGCAAGCTCGCTCCAGCTCCAACGTTCCGGCGGCGAACCTGCCGGAGCCGGAGACGCGTGGCTTCTGGGGTCGCATCATCGGTCAGATCAAGCGCGCAGCCGCAGCCGCAGCGTCGCGCGTGTTCGGCTTCATTCAGGAGAAGGTCTCGAGCCTGATCCTCAAGTGCGTCTGCAACGTGTCGATGGGCGATCTGCGTGACTACGCAGGCGCGCTCCGTCGCCAGCAGATGGCGGCGCACGGCGTGGCGGGGCAGGCGGAAGGCCAGTCGCACCAGGCCGAACAGGCGAACATCAAGCTCGGTTCGACGGCGCAGAAGGAAGCGCAGTCGGCCGCGGACTCCATCGGTGAGTGCGACAAGAACATCACCGATGTCGACGCCTTTATCGGCGACGTGAACGCGTTCGAGACGCAGCTCAAGCAAGAGAAGACCCACGCGACGCTGTTCATCGCGCAGGTCCACGCCGCGTATCAGGCGGAGAAGGCGCGTCAGGCCACCGAGGCGACGAACGCTGCGGCCCGTGCGCAGGCCGAGCACACGGCGAACCTTGGCGGCAGCTCCGAGCCGAATGCGTCGACCCCCGATGCGGCGCCGGTGGCAGGCCCCACCGCCGCTGCTCTCGCGAGTGCAGAGGAGGAGCGCCGTCAGCACGACGAGGAACAGGCGTCGACCGAACAGGCTCGCATCCAGATCCAGTCGGCGGCGTCCTACGTGAAGGACACCGGCGACCAGATGAACACGACGGTCGAAGCTCGCGCGGAGGACTACAACGAGCAGCTGAAGGGCGCGATGGTCAACCGCACCGGCAAGGACACGAATGGTCAGGATCTTCGTCGGCCGGCGAAGGACGCATCCAAGAAGTTCGTCGAAGAGTTCAAGGAGTTCGTCGAGGCGACCAAGCGCGAGATGGAGTCGACGGCGAGTGGACAGATCGATCCTGCTTCCGCGGTGACGATCGCGGATCAGATCATCATGACGGCCGGTCACCTGGACGCTCACTACAACGAGGCGCTCGAGCACCTCGACCACCTGTTCGAGCAGACCTACAACGGGATCCGTGAAGGCCAGCGCAACATGACGACGCGCGTTCTCGACGGCGACAACGTCGTCGGTAACGCGAATCGCGGCGTCGGCGACGCGTTCATGGGCGCGGCCGATTCGCTCTCCGGCATGGTGCGTGGCGGGAATCCGCAGACGAACCGTACGTCGTAGTCATGTCGGCTCGCGGCGCGGCGCGCGCCATCTGGACTGTCATCGTCGGCCTCGCGATGCTGTGCGGTGGCGCGCTCGTGTTCTGGAACGTGTTCGGCATGGGGCCGTACGGCGACACGTGCTCGTACTCCGTCGGATGCCGCTCGTTCATGTGCGTGAAGCACGAGCAGATGGGCAGCGCGCAGGTGTCGTCGGGTGGTCACTGCACAAAGGAGTGCAGCGCCGATAGCGACTGCGGTGCGGGCGCGACGTGCGTCCCGCTCGGCGACCCCGCAAAGGATGACCTCCCTCCGTTCGGCAAGCCGACGAAGGCGTGCCTCGTGATCCGTCCGCTCCCTCGCTGAGTGTTACGCTCGGCTCGTGGTCGCGACGCCGAACGATGCTCCTCGCTTCGTGCCGATCGATCGGCCGCATCTCGCGATCGCCGGTGATGGCACTGTCGCTGCGATCGCAGAGGCGACCCGCGTTGTCGTGCTCGCCGTCCCCGGTGCCGAGCCGTTCGCGGAGGTTGGCGTCGATCCAGAGGCGCTCGGGAATGATGTCGCGTGGGTCAACTCGGGCTCGCAGCCGCGCCTCCTCGTGCTCTCGCGCTATGCGACTCACAGCGTCGTTCACCTGATCGATCCGCACGGTCCGCGGACGATCGCGGAGATCCGGCTCGAGACGGCGATGAAGCTCTACGCGACCGTCGGCTCGCACGCGCTCGCGATCGGTGGCCATGGCGCAGCCATCCTCACAGCGAGCGACACGCACCTCACGCCGTTCCAGTTTCCGGCGCGCAGCATGCCGGTCGGGGCGGGGGCCGCCGGCACCAACTTCATCGTCGCGCTGCCAGGCTCGATCGAAGAGTGGGATCCGCAGACGCGCATGCCCAAGCGCCGCCTGAAGCTCCCGCGCCCGGCCGCGATCACCAACCTCGGTGGCAGCGATCGCGTGGTGTGGATGACGACGCAGCAGGAGCCGTCCCGCCTCGACGTGATCGCGCTCGTCAATCGCGGTCAGCCCAAGGCCCACGATCTTCCCGAGCCCATCGCACACGCGGCGGGCCACCCTCGCTCCGACCTCGTTGTCTGCATCGGCGCCGAGACCGGCAAGGTCTACGTCGTCGATCTCGATGGACGCGCGCGTCTCCGGACCCTCGACGTCGCGGACGTCACCAAAGCGGATGCTGCGGGCCTCGTCGTCGGGCGCGTCATCGGCGCGCTCGTCGCGCAAGCCCACAAGCCCGTCGTGGTCGTCACGCTCGACGGCAAAGGCGTCGAGCCCGAACCGGCTCCTGCACCCGCGAGCACGATGATCCCGGAGCTGGACCGCTCGCGCAGCGCGATTCCCAAGTCGCTCGCGGACGTCGATGTCGACCTCGGTGACGATGACGAGGCGATCGAAGGCGACGACGACGCACCGCCTGCCGAGCCCGCGCCGGTGAAGCCCACGCCATCCCCGCGGAGCTCCGCACCGAGCACGCCGCCACCGATGAAGAGCACGTTGACAGACGAGCCGCCGCCCGCGAAGCCCGCGATGCCGTCGCTGTTCCGTCCGCCCGGCACGCCTACGCCGACCGCCGCGGAGGCGACCAAGCCCAACAAGCCGAGCGCGGAGAAGGCGGCGAGCCCCGCTCCGACGCAGGACCTCGCAGAGCGCTTCAGCGTCTGGCGCGACAAGATGCGTTCGGCGCAGCCGCGCGCGTCGGCCGCGTCCGTTCCATGGATCGAAGCGCGCCCGTCATGGCGCGAAGACGTCGTCGCGTGGACGCGCGCCGTTCTCTCGGGCGCCGTCGATCGCGGTGCTCCGCATGTGCCGCCGGTCGAGGCCATCGCCGTCCGCTTCGATCTCGCAGCCCCGATGCTGCCCGCGCTGATCCTCCTCTATGGCGCGCATCTCGTCGGTGATCGCGGTGTCGCTCCCTACGACATCGCGCGCGTGCTCGGCCGCCGCTGGGACGAAGCGCTCGGCCGCGGCCAGCTCGCGCAGCTCGGCCTCGCGACGTTCGTCGACTCTCGTGTCCGGCTCGCCGAGCCGCTACGCCGCCTGCTCGACGAGCTTCCGCCGGGTGCAGGCGAGCTCGTTGGCGAGCCGGGCTCCATCGCGCTCCTCGGTCCGTGCGTCGTGGTCGCGCGCGATGACGCTCCGCTCAAGATGATCGCCGAGCGCTGCATGAGCTCGGTCGGCGGCGCGATCCTCATCGCCGACCCCGATGCCGATGCGAGCGAGGTGTTTGTCGAGGCGCGCGCGCGTGGCGCAGCCGCCATGTTGCGCGTCGACTCCGACGACATCGTCGAGCTCGGCACCGACCCCGCGATCCTCGTCGTGTCTGACCCGACGCTCGCTGATCAGCTGGGCATCCCGCGCCTGAGCTAGCCGCCGAGAGCGTCACGATCGGCAAGCGACCAGAACCTTACCGGGCGAGCGACGCGGGCGCGTGGCTGAGTACCCAGAGCCACGAAGGCGCAAAGGCACGAAGGATCGATCGAACGCGTCGCGTAGACATCGGGAGAACGCGCCTGACCTCGCCCAGTCGTGTTGCCCGCGTACCTCGCCCGGCGGTTGAAGTGCTTCGTGTCTTCGTGACTTCGTGGCTCTCCTTGGAAACGGCCCGCGGATGATGCCGTGGCGGCTAGCCGGACGCGCCGACGGTCTCGTCGCGCAGGTAGTCCTTCTTCTTGCCTGCGATCGCGCACGCGACCTTGGCGGCGGACCATCCCGAGGCGAGCGCGCCCTCGACGCCGAGTGACGGCAGGATCTGCTCGCCCGTCAGCGTCAGGTTCTTGATGCCGCTCGCGTACGTCATCGCTCCGCCCGAGAGTTTGTCGACGGCGGTCTCGCCAGCGCCGCTCCACACTGGCGTCATCGAGAGCGGTAGGTTCTTCGGTACGTCGTAGCTACCGCGCCCGCCCGGGACTTGTGGCGGCGTCGCTTCGAACGGCGAGTGCGCGAGCACGAGGTGCTTCTCGAAGAACGGCATGATGTCGCCGAGCCGCTTCCACAGGCCAGCGCGCAGCGCGTAGAGCTTGGTGACGAGGCGCTCTTGGTCGAGCGGTCCCTCGGAGGGGAGCATGGCGGCGACGGTCGCGATCACGCGGCCCGTGTCGTCGGTCTCGCCGAGGTGGATCGAGAACGCGGAGTCACCGGTCGGCTCTTTGTCGGGCGCGGCGACGACAGCGACGGTGGGAGCCATGTGCTCGGGCAGGCCGGCTTCGTCGATGACGACGTTAAGCGTGTAGCGGTAGCCGACGATCGACGTGGCCTCCGCGAGCTGCGTCAGGTGCTTGGGCGCCTTCTTGCCGAGAAGCTCGGCGAGCGCGGCGGGCGGCTTGCTCGAGACGACCTGACCGCAGCCGATGTCGTCGCCCGACGAGAGCGAGAGCGACGCGATCTTGCCCCACGAGAGCGAGATTTCCGTGACCGTACCGGTGCGCACTTCGCCGCCGGCGGTCGTGAGCTTCTCGACGAGGAGCTCGCGGATCGCGTCTCCGTCTCCGCGCAGTGGTGACGGACCCATCCGCCACGCGTCGATGGCGCGGGCGATCGCGATGGGGGACGCAGCTGGATGGCGCACGGCGATCGCCGCGAGCCCGCGCCACAAGCCGTTGGATGCGTCGGACTGCGCGTCTGTCCACCACGTGCTCGCGTCGCTGACGGCACGTTCGGCGAGCTTGGCGAGCTCCCGCTTCTCGAAGAAGCCAACGCCGGGGAACGCGTGCTCGCTGTTGAGCATCGGATCGAGCTGGCGTGCGAGCTCGCTGGAACGGTCCCAGCGAGCGATCCACGACGCGCTCGCGTCCTTGCCCAGCTCGCGCAGGATCTCGCCTGCGAGGCGATCGGGACCGAGGTCGATGCGCAGGTCGGGACCGACGAGCTGCGCCGCGATCTTGGGTTCGCGCAGCTTGCGGCGCAGAGCGAGCTCGCCGTGCAGCTCCTTGAGTACGCGCTCACCGGCCGAGCCCTGCACGAGCGGCCAGACGATGGGCTCGACGGGGAGCTTGTGCGGGCCGAGCGTGTAGCGCGCGGGGCGATCTTCGCCGAGGACAAGCGTGCGGAGACCGCGGCGCGCACACAGCGTGGCGCACGTGAGAGCAGACAGGTCGTCGCCGAGTACGACGAGGTCGTACGAGTTACTCGGCACGCACAGCCCCGATCGTCACCACGCGACCTTTGCACGTCAGCTCGCCCGCCGCCAAGCGCTGGACGACCGTAGGGAGGAGCCGGTGTTCCTCGGCCTGGATGCGTGCGAGGAGGGATGCGGCATCGTCATCGGGAAGGACGGGCACCGCGGCCTGCGCGATGATCGGTCCACCGTCGAGCGTGGCGTCGACGAAGTGCACGCTGACACCGGCGAGCTTCACGCCGTGCGCGATGGCTTGCTCGGTCGCATCCTTGCCGGGGAACGCGGGCAACAGCGACGGGTGCGTGTTGATGATCGCGTACGGAAAGTGGTCGAGAAAGTGCGGCGTGAGGAGCCGCATGAAGCCGGCGAGGACCACAGCGTCGACCTCGTGCGCGAACAGGACGTCGAGCAATTGCTCCTCGAACTCCTCGCGCTTGCGGATCACACCCGCGAACGCGTGCGGCACGACGGTCTGCGGAATGCCGGCCGCGTCAGCGCGTGCGAGGGCAGGGACGCCGTGGATGTTGGAGACCACGACCGCGAGCTCGGCGGGCGCGAGCGTGTTGGCATCGCGCGCTGCGATCAACGCGGCGAGATTGGTGCCCTGACCGCTGACGAGAACACCGATCTTCACAGTGCGATCGAGCGCGACGCTTCACCGCCCGCGCGCGGGACGAGCTTGCCGATCTTGCGCGCGTTGCTGCCTGCGAGCAGCGCGACGGCCGCGTCGGCAGATTCTGGCGACACGACGATGATCATCCCGATGCCCATGTTGAACGTGCGGGACATCTCGGCGTCGGTAACGCCCGCGCTCGCGATCAACTGCATGATGCCGGGCACGTCCCACGTGCGGTAATCGAGCTCCACGGCGAGCGTGTCGTCGGCGAAGATGCGCGGCGGGTTCTCGACCAGGCCGCCGCCCGTGATGTGCGCCGCTGCTTTCCACGGCAACCGCGCGTCAGCCATCGCGGCGAACGCAGGCGCGTAGATGATCGTCGGGCGCAACATCTCGTCGCCGACGGTGTGGCCGCCGAGCTGCGGGGGACGATCTTCGAGCTTGAGGCCCAGCGTCTCGAACACGACTTTGCGCGCGAGCGAGTGACCGTTGGAGTGCAGGCCCGCCGACGGCAAGCCGATGACGATGTCGCCTTCGGCGAGGTCTGTCTGCGGGCGGATCAACGTCTTCTCGACAACGCCGACGCAGAACCCAGCGATGTCGTAGTCCTTGCCGTGATACAGGCCCGGCAGCTCCGCGGTCTCGCCACCGACGAGCGCACAGCGCGACTGACGGCAGCCCTCCGCGATGCCTTCGATGACCTTCGTGGCCGTGTTCACGTCGAGCGCGCCGGTCGCAAAGTAGTCGAGGAAGAACAGCGGCTCTGCACCCGTGACGAGCACGTCGTTCACGCACATCGCGACCAGGTCGATGCCGATCGTGTCGTGCTTGTTCGCGGCGAACGCGGTCTTGAGCTTCGTACCTACACCGTCCGTGCCCGAGACCAGGATCGGCTCCGCGTAGGTCTGCGGAATGCGGCACAGGGCGGCGAACCCGCCGATGCCGCCGAGGACTTCCTGGCGCATCGTGGACTTGGCGAGCGGCTTGATCCGGTCGACCAGGGCGTTGCCCGCATCGATGTCGACCCCAGCGTCCTTGTACGTGATCGCCATCGCCTGCGATGTACCACGGATCGCGTTACACTACGGGTAGTGCCGCCCTCGCTGTTGGTCGATGTCGTCGTCCCGACGCGAGACCACGCGAACAGTCTGGCGCCGTTGCTGCGCGACTTGCCGCACCGCCGGATTCGTTCGGTCGTCGTCGTCGATCGCGCGTCAACGGACCGCAGCGCGGAGATTGCGCGCGATGCGGGAGCGCTCGTCCTACGCGAGCCGAGTGGCGGGTACGGCGCCGCGTGTATGCGCGCGCTCACGCACTTCTCGGCGCTCCCGCGCGTCCCCGATGTCGTCGTCTTCATCCCGGGTGATCGGCCGGCGGCAGCGACCGCGATTCCTGCGCTCGTCGCACCGATCGCAGAGCGCAGCATCGAGCTCGTTCTCGGTGTGGAGCGCGGCAAGAAGCGCCTCGGCGAGCGCATCGCGACACGCGTGCTCGAGACCGTCTATCGCCAGCAGTGGTCGGGGACGGGGCCTGTTCGTGCGATCCGGTTTCCCGCGCTGGTGGCTCTGGGCATGGCGGACCGCGGGGACGGCTGGGACGTCGAGATGCTCGTTCGCGCAGTGAAACTTGGCCTCACGACCGACGAGATCGTGCTCCCCGCGGACGCGGATCGCCAGACGCGGGTAGGCGGGCGGGCGTTGCTGCACTTGCTGCGGCACGCAACCATGAGATGATTTCCGAGTGAACGAGCCGCTCGACCGATTCGCCCGCGACTTTCCGGCGGGCGCCGTGTTGTTCAAAGAGGGCCAGCCGGGCGACTTCATGTACGTCGTCCAGTCGGGTGAGGTGGAGATCCGACGCAACGTCGGGGAGACCGAGCGAGTGCTCGCGGTGCTCCCGCCCGGGGAGTTCTTCGGCGAGATGGCGATCCTCAACGGTCGTCCGCGGTCGGCGACCGCCGTCGTTCGCTCGCCGTCGCGCCTGCTCGTCATCGAGGGCAAGACGTTCGAGGCGATGATGCGCGCCCGGCCCGAGATCGCGCTGCGCATCATCAAGTCGCTCGCGGGTCGCCTCGAGAGCGCGAACCAGCACATCGAGCTGCTGCTGCTCCCGACGCCCAACCACCGCGTCGTGCAGTGTCTGCGGCAGATGGCCGACGAGCAGCTCGCGCTCGCCGGTCACCACGTCGCGCACGGCAGCGCGATCATGGTCCCCAAGAAGGTCGAGGAGGTCGCCGCGCGCGTCGGACTTCCCGTGCACGAGGTGATCGAGGTCGTCGATCGGCTCCGCTCGGCGCGCCTCGTTCTCCTCGCCGAGGACGCGGGGATCGAAGGCGAAGGCTTTATCGTCCCCGAGGTGGGACGCCTTCTCGAGTTCCTCGAGTTCTTGAACCTGAAGGACAGGTTCGGAGCGTAGTCAGGCTGCGATCGAGCCATCGCGGATCGCGATGACTTTGCGGACGAGCTTGTGCAAGTCGTCGTTCTTGCCGTGGACGAGCGTCTCGATCTCGGGCGCCATCTGCCGGAGCTGAGCCTGGAGCGCGACGTGAGTCGTGCCGGTCAGCAGCGTCGAGATGACGACCACGAGGAACGATCCTCCCCAGATCTCGCGTGTCGCTTCGCTAGCCGACGCCGCCTGAACCACCGCAAACCCCTCACCCTCGAGCGCCCGGGCGATCTCTTCGCGCTCCGTGCTGATTTCATTAACAACTAGAACAGAAGACATCGCGACCTCGCGAGGCGTTTTCCCATGCTGTTTACATGGTTTGACCCGTTCTTACAACCCTGGTATCTAGCCACCCGATATGGCCTGGTGGTCACGTACGCAGGGGCTCGCGCCCGAGCCCAAAAAGTCCGTTCCTAAAGGGATTTGGACCAAGTGCGAGCGCTGCAACGCGACGCTCTACGAGGCCGATCTCGAAGCGAACGACCGCGTCTGTACGTCCTGCAGCCACCACTTCCGCATGCCGACCGAGGGTCGGATCGCGCTCTCGATCGACGAGGGCTCGTGGCAAGAGCACGACCGCGGCCTCGAGTCGGGCGATCCGCTCGGCTTCCGCGTCGACGGCAAGAAGTACGTCGACCAGGTGAAGTCGGCGCTCCGCAAGGTGGGCCCGGGCGACTCGTACCGCGCGGGCTCGGCCACGATCGGCGGCGTCCCCGTCGAGGCTGGCTTCTTCGTGTTCGAGTTCATGGGCGGCTCGATGGGCTCCGTCTGCGGCGAGAAGATCGCGCGCCAGTTCGAGCGCGCCGTCACCAAGCGTGCCCCGGCCATCATGTTCTGCGCGTCGGGTGGAGCTCGGATGCAGGAGGGCGTGCTGTCCCTCATGCAGATGGCCAAGACCAGCGCCGCACGCGCCAAGCTGCGCGAAGCAAAGGTCCCGTACATCTCGGTGCTGCTGCACCCGACCACGGGCGGTGTCGCTGCATCCGTCGCGATGCTCGGCGACATCATCATCGCGGAGCCGGATGCCCTCATCGGCTTCGCGGGTCCGCGCGTGATCGAGCAGACCATCCGCCAGCAGTTGCCGCCCGGCTTCCAGCGCTCGGAGTTCCTGCTCGAGCACGGCATGGTCGACATGGTCGTCGCCCGCAAGGACATGAAGACCACGCTGTCTCGCGCGCTGCGCTGGTTCGCCGGCCGCAGCGACGTGCGGCAAACCGGTGCGCTGCTCCAGCAACTCGTCGTCGACGAAGCCACCGACACGCTGCAGCCGGACTGACCGCGCGTGACGACCTACGGGCAAGCGATCGCGCGGCTCGTGACGGCGCGGCGCTTCGGCGTGGTGCTGGGACTCGAGCGCATGCGCAGTTTGCTCGACGCGCTCGGCTGTCCGGACGCGCGCCTCGGTCGTGTCATCCACGTCGGCGGCACCAATGGCAAGGGCTCGACGGTCGCGATGCTGTCATCGATGCTGCGCGCCGCTGGCGTCCGCGTCGGTAGCTACACGTCGCCGCACTTGAACGAGCTGCGCGAGCGCATCCAGATCGACGGTGCACCGATCGCGTACGACGCGTTCGGCCGCTATGCGGATCGCGTCGTCGAGGCGGGCGGTGGCGAGCTCACGTTCTTCGAGCAGGTCACGGCCATCGCGCTTTGTGCGTTCGCCGATGCTGCGCTCGACGTGACGATCCTCGAGGTCGGTCTCGGTGGACGGCTCGATGCGACCAACGCGGTGCGCTCCGACGTTGCCGTCGTCACGGGGGTCGCGATGGATCACGAGGCGATCCTCGGCAACACGCTCGACCTCATCGCGCGCGAGAAGGCGGGCATCTTCAAGCCTGGCGCGCGCATCGTCATCGGTGCCGCTGGCGAGCCCGCTGCCGTGGCCACGCTCGTCGCGGTCGCGCGCACCGTCGGCGAGCCCGTGGTCGTGACGCAGCCGACGGCACTGGCCGTGGCGCTCCCGGGCGACCATCAGCGGATCAACGCGGCGACGGCGCTCGCTGCGCTCGATGCTGTTGCTGCGGCCGGCGGCCCGATCGTCGACGAGCAGGCGAGGGCGAACGGCCTCGCGACCGTCGTGCATCCCGGCCGCTTCGAGATCCTCGAGAACCGCACGCTCGCGCCGACGGGCGGCATGCCGCTGCGCATCGCGCGTGCGATCCTCGACGGTGCGCACAATCCGCACGGTGCTCGTCACCTCGTGATGACGCTGCGCTCGCGCGGCATGAAACCGACGCTGATCCTCGGCGTGTCGGCAGACAAGGACGTGCGTGCGCTCGTCGGTGAGCTCGTCGGTGATGTCAGCCTCGTCATCGCGACGCGCGCGAAGAACGATCGCGCGATGCCGCCGCTCGAGCTCGCGAAGCTCGTGCGCGAGGTCGTCGCCGAGCGCGGGCTCGACGTTGCCGTGCGCGAGTCCGGCACCTTGCTCGGCGCGCTCTACTCCCTCGACGATGGCGCGATCGTGCGTCCAGGTGCCTCGGTGCGTCCCGCGCACCTTGATGCCACGGCGGGCGAGGTCGTCGTCGCTGGATCGCTGTTCCTCGTCGGGGAAGCGCGCGAGCTCCTGCTCGGCGTGCGGAGCGACCCCGCGAATGCGACGGACCCCGCCGCGCGACCACCTACATAAGCGCAGCCGCCGGGCTCGGCGGAATTTGCGTGTCGGGCAGGGGCCCCGTACGATCCTTCCATGCGCGCGATCCTCCTCGTCCTCCTGCTCGCGAGCCCCGCGTTGGCCGACAACGCTCCGCACAAGGAGGGCGACTACGGTGGCGTCGAACCGGGCAAACCCAAGACGCCCGAGCCCAAGCCCGACGGCAAGCCGGCGAAAGCGAAGAAGCCGGCCAAGGGTGCGCTCGCGTGGATCGGCTTCGAAGCCAAGGACGGCGGCGCGCAGGTGTTCCTCCAGTCCATCTCGCCGTTCCAGGCGACGCAGCGGGTAGAGGCCGGCGCGCTCGTCGTGCACCTCGATCTCAACCGCCTCGCGGCGAACGCTGGTCGCGCGATCGACACGCGTTTCTTCGACAACCCGCTTGCGGGTATTCACGCGTCGCGCGGGAAGGGCGGTAGGGGCACCGACGTCCGCATCACGTTCAAGAACCCCAAGGACGCGAAGGAAGCGCAGCTGCGCACCGCGACCGAGGCGGACGGTTACAGCTACGTATACCTCTCGTTCGGTGAAGGCACGCCCGAGCCGGCGAAGCCCGGCAGCGACGTCGAGAAGTAGTTAGCGCGCGCTTTTAACGGCGTCAGCGAGCGTGTCCTCGTCCTGCGCGCCGCGGTACGCCGACTTCGCGTAGCCATCGGCGCCGAGCACGAGCGTGTACGGCACGGCTTTGATCCCGTAGCGCGACTTCAGAGAGCCGTCATCGATCAGCGCCGTGCCGCCGAACTTGGCCTTGGCGATCACCGCTTCCGCGTCCTCCTGCCGTCCGACGATGAACACCGCGATCGCGTTCGCGTTCTGCTCCTTGGCGACCTTGTCGGCGCGCGGAATCTCGTCGAGACAGTGCGGGCACGTCGGGCTGACAAACATCAGCAGCGACGGTTTGCCCTTGAACGACTGCGCGTTGAACTCCTTGCCGTCGAGAGGCTGCGCAGCGAGCGTGGCGAGCACGTCGCCCGTCGGGACGACCTCCTGTTTGTGACACCCCACTCCCGCCATCGCGACGAGCAAACCGATCCCGAACGAACGCAGTGGTTGAGTCGAGGCGCGCGGTAGTGGCATACCGTCGGGATGGATAGCACGGCCGACGACGACCCGGCAGGAGAGCTTCTGACGCTCACCCGCCAGCTCCGCGGTCAGCTGTCGCGCCACGCGGCGCTCGGCTCCTGGGCTGCCCCTGGCGCGGCCAGCGAGCGCCCCGTGATCGATCCTGCCGATCTGCAGGACTCGGCCGGTGTCCCCGACGTGGTCGACGAAGACGCTCTCATGGCGAGGCCGGGGCGCCGCACGCTCGCGCAGCTCCGCGAGGAGGTCGGTAACTGCACGCGCTGCAAGCTGCACTCGACGCGCCGCGAGCTCGTGTTTGGCGTCGGCGCCGAGGACGCTCCGCTCATGTTTGTCGGTGAGGCGCCCGGCGAGCAAGAGGACCGCCGCGGCGAGCCGTTCGTCGGCCCGGCCGGTGAGCTGCTCGACAAGATGATCGAGGCGATGGGGTGGACTCGCCAGTCCGTCTACATCACGAACATCCTGATGTCGCGACCGCCAAACAACCGCGACCCGCAGCCCGATGAGGTGGCCGCGTGCTTGCCGTTCCTCCACGCGAAGATCGCGACGATCGCGCCGCGCATCATCGTTGCTCTCGGGCGCCCGTCGGCGAACACGCTCCTCGAGACCGACGCGCCGATCGGCGTGCTGCGCGGCAAGTTCCACGCGAAGTTCGGCGTCAAAGTCATGCCGACGTTCCACCCGGCGTACCTGCTGCGCGAGCCGACCAAGAAGCGCGACACGTGGGACGATCTCAAGCTTGTCGTCGCCGAGCTGCAGCGCCTCGGCATCCAGTCGCCGAATAAGCCCCGCACGTAGCGTGGACGCGTTCGCTCTCGAGGTCTTCCTCGACATGCTCGGCGGTCGTCTCGCTACCGCGCTACCGGCGCATCTCGCTGCCTGCGCATCCGCCTACGTCTCGAACCGCCCGCCGCCGCCATCGCCCACGGTCGCGCCGAAGAACGCGGTACGGCTCTTCGAGGGGACGCTGTCCAAAGACGCGGGGCTCGCCGTGCGCGCCGTCTCGCTTCTGCGTGTCATCGCACCGACGGTGATCGACGCCGATCCGCGTGTCACCGCGGCGTACGTGGCGACGCCATCGTGGGACGCGTGGCGTGCGCTCTGCGCGGCGCGAGATGAGGTCGCTCGCTCGTTGTTCGGGTTGCCGCATCGCGACCTCCTCCATCGCCTCGCAGGCTGTCGCTCGAGCTCGCAGCTGACCGTGACAGTGCCCGCAAAGATCGACGCGTGGCACGCCGTCGGGCGACCGGTGAGCGAACAGGACGTGCGCGCGGTGTGGGCGCGACTCGCGACGGGCGTCTCTGTCGGCGCGCTCGAGATCGCGACAAGTGATGCCGCCCATCCGCGCATGTTCGCGATCGAGCGTGGCGTGCGAGCGACCATCGTGATCCCCGCTCGCATCGACGCGCCGGCGAAGATGTTTACCGTGCTCCACGAGCTGGGACACGCGTTGCTCTGGCTCTCGTCGGCCGCGACGGATCGCGAGTGGCCGCGGATGATCGACGAAGCAGCGGCCGCGTACGTCGCACGCGAGATGGAGGATCCCGTCAGCGCGTGGTTCGACGAGAACGCGGAGGCAGCCCGGCAGCGACGCACGCTGCTCGCGGCGCACCTCGCGGCGATCGAAGCGAACCCCGCGCTCGGGACAGATGCCGTTGCCGCGAAGCCGCCGTGGGCACTGTGGCACGACCCGGCGATGCAAGGCGTGTACGTCGCGGCGGAGCTGCTCGCCGACGAGCTTCCCGCGCGTATGACAGGCGCCGAGCTCGTCGCGAACCTCGCTGCGCGCGCAAGGACGCTCGACGAAAACCGTCCGCTGCGTCGCTAGCCCGCGGTGGCAATGCGATACACAAGCGCGATGCGTCGCACGCTCGCTCTCCTCGTCCTCGCTGGTTGTCCTGCTGGTAAAGCGGCACAGACCGTACAGCCCTCGCAGCCCCACGTTGGCGACGCGGACTCGTCACTGAAGGCGCCGGCCGTCGAAGCGTGCAAGGCCGCCGAGCGGGCGGACCTGATGGCCGTCGATTGGACGCCCGAGATGCGCAGCGACATCGAGGCCGCGATGAAGGAAGGCGTCGCCGTCGTGCACTACGACTGCAAGACCGTGAAGCTCGAGCCTGCGTGCTCGCTCGCAGGCGAGTACGGCTTCATCGGCGTCACGCGCCGCGAGAAGACGATCACGATGAACAGCAAGGACGAGGTGGAGGCGAACCTCCCCGTCGGTGGCCTCTCGTGGCTCTCTGACCTCGGTGCGAAGTTGGGCCGCGAGAGCGTTCTCGCCGCGCAGCTCGTGACCATCGGCAAGCGGTCGTCGGCGAAGAAGGTCGCGACCCGCAACGAGCTCACTGGATCATGCGAGACCGCGACGCACTTCGTTCGCGCGGCGACGCTAGGCGCCTTTGCGGTCGCGACAGGCTCCAAGGCGGAGCTCGGCGCGAGCGCGAAGATCTTGGGGAAAGGCGCGAGCGCGGGCTCGACGAACGAGACGGCCGTGAAAGCACAGGACGGTGACATCGACGCGTGTGCGAAGTCGACGCCCGATGACAAGACGCCGCCCGCGCAGTGCGGAGCGATCGTTCGCATCGAGCTCGAACCGATCGGCGCGGCGCCGACCGATGCCAAGCCAGCCGCGCAAAAGCCCACCGAGATCCTCGCCGTCTCGTGCCCACCCGGCATGTTCGCATCCGACGGTGCGTGCCGCCGGCCGGATGCGCCCCACGAGTGCAAGCTCGGCGACGGTGCTGACTGCGAGAAGCAATGCACGGCCGGTGACGCCAAGAGCTGCGCGACGCTCGCCGTGATGTATCGCGACGGGACCGGCGTGACGACGGATCGCGCGAAGGCAACCTCGCTCGCGCAGCAGGCGTGCGACAAGGACGTGACGGCCGGTTGCCGGCTCGTCGGCGCGGCGAAGCTCGACGCCAAGGATGTCTCCGGCGCGATCGCGATCCTCACCAAGGCGTGCGAAGCGGGCGACGGGCGCGGCTGCGTCGATCTCGGCGTCGCGAAGCTCGGCGACAAGAAGGCCGCCGGCGACGCGCAGTACGCGTTTCGTCGCGCGTGCTACGGCGGCGGTGAGTACGAGGGCTGCGCGTGGCTCGGCACGCTCTACGCGGAGGGCAAGGGCGGCATGAGCGTGAGCCCGAAGATCGCGGCCAAGTTCTTCGAGAAGGGCTGCAAGGAAGGTTCGGCGCGCGCGTGCACGGGGCTGGGCGAGCTCTACAAGAGCGGCAAGGGCGTCACCAAGGACGACGCGAAGGCGAAGCAGCTGTTCGAGCAGGCGTGCAACGCGGGCGACGATGCCGCGTGCAAGTCCAAGTGACTCAGTCTGGCTCGACGACCACGTCGAAGCCGACGCCGGCCTTGCTCCAGAAATCGAGCCACGCCGCGGTGCGCAGGACGAGCGCCTTCACGCGTTGAATGTCGTCGTTGTCGCCGCTGGTATCCAGGCTGTCCAGATCGTCGATGAGCGCTTGCAGCCGCACGACGAGCTCCTGCATCTGTGCAGGTGAGTGATTCACGAACACTTCGTCGTGCAGCGCCGGCGCGCTCACGAGCGCGATCGCATCGATGAATACGACGTGCAGCGCGAACGGCCCGAACTTCTCGGGCGCTTCGTGCGGCGGGACGGCGGCCGGGTGCTCCGCGGCGAGTGTGGTTAGCGTCTCGGGCGCGACGGCGAGGCCGCGACGGCGCGCGGTGAGTGCCTCGAGCTCGCCCTCGATGGCCGTTTCGCGATCCTCGTCGGCATCATCGTACTCGGCGAGCAGCGTTTGAACCTGGGCGTCGAGAGCGACGACCTCGGATTCGTGGCCCGGTCGCGCAGGGGGAAGCAGTCGCCAGATCAGCATGAGCTAGTCATGCGTTTATAGAACACGTTGCTCAGCAGTGCCCGGGTTTGACCAGCTCGGGGAACGTCTTGTTCAGCTCGTTGACCATGTCGGTCTGCGGCGAGTCACGCAGGAGAGTCAGCGCGCGAGCGGCCAGCGCGCAGCCGTCGGCGTGGCGCTTGACCTCGTTATAGGCGAGGGCGAGCAGCGCCTGCGCGTACGGGACGTCCATCGGCGACGAGCCGCCGTTCACGCCGATCCGCAGCGTCTCCTCGAGCACCGTGATGCCTCGCTGGATATCGGTCTCCACGAGGTACTGTGCGAGGACGTTGCGCACCGCGATGAGCTCGATGTTGCGGGCCCCGAAGACCTTCTCGCCTTTCGCGATGGCCGCCTCGCAGGTCGCGACTGTCGTGGCCGCACGCTGCGCCATCTCGATCTGGCAAAGGTACATATCGATCTGAAATCCTGTGCTCGTGAGGTCGCGATGATTCGCCGCGAGCGTCGAGCGCAGCGCATGGAGCTGGGTGCTCGCCTCGACGAGCTTGCCGAGATAGATGAGGTTCGTCGCGCGCGCGCCCGCTGTATCCTCGAATTCGGCGCTTCCCGGCGCGAACCGCGCGCTCGCTGCCTCGAACGCGAGATCGAGCGAGTGCTGTGCCTCGTCGAGCTTGCCGAGCTGCTGCAGCGCGGCCGCGCGGTCCATGTACGCCGTCCGGAGGGTCGGCGGTGGGATCAACATGGCGTCCTGATAGAGCTGCACAGCACGATCGAGCAGCTCGAGCGCTTCCTTCGGATGTTGATCGCGGTACGCGCGCTCGGCGCGGGCCTGCAGTCCTTCCGCGGTGAGTATCGGACTCCCCACGCGATCCGCGAGCGCCGTGACGTCGGCTTCCATGTCGTTCGTGTCGGCGCGGTCATCGGCTGCGATCCGTAGGCGCGAGACAGCGAGCCAGCCGAGCTGGACATCGTCGCTCGTCGCGAGGGCCACGTGGCGCGCCGCATCGACCTCGCGCAGCGCTCGCTTGCGGTCCCCAGCAAAGGCGAGCTCGCTGATCATCGCGCTGGACCACGCCAGCGACAGGGCGGGGTAGCCATTCGCGTCGACGGCGGGGCGAAGCGCATCGAGCGCGGCGATCGATGTCTTTCCCGCATGCATCGCGGCCGCATCGATTTTGTCGAGCAGCTCGGCATAGCCAGCGGCTTGCGCGGAGGTGGCGGGACGCGGCTGCGACGGCGCTGCGGCGTCACTGCAGCGAGAGGCGGGCAACACGCGTGCGATGCCATCGAGGGCGAGCGCGACGCGTTCACGCGAGGTATTCTTGGCGATCGAGTGGAGCTGCGTCCGCGTATCGCGCCACACGACGCCCAGACACAGACGTGTGCGGTCGCGATCGATCGCCGCCTCTGCATGGCACGCGGCCCCGAGCAGGCGTTTTGCGTCCGCGGCTCGCGCGTCGATGGCAGCGAGGATTTTCGGGGCGTCGAAGCCGCGAGCGGCGAGCGCGGAGCTCACTTGTTCGCGTTCAGACGGGCCCCAACCATCCACGCGCTCGCATGCGCGCGCAGCGTCCACGCGAGATGAATGCACGGTCCAGCCGACCGCGCTCGCGACGACGAGGGCCGTCACGGTCGCCCAGATCGCGATGGACCGTCGCCGATTGCGTCGCGGTTGGATGACCTGGCGGATCGCCGCGAATGCGTCTCCCACGGACGCGTAGCGCTGCGCCGGATCTGCAGAGCGACCGCGCGCGCTGACGGCCTCGATCGCGGGCCTGCGCGGCGACCGGGCGAACATCTCGTCCGCCACGCGCCACCACGCGTACTGGTCGCTCGCCGCCGTCGCGCCGCCACCGCCGAGCACCTCGGGCGCGACATAACCAGGACTGCCCGCCGCCATGCGCTCGGTTCCGCGCGGGACGGCGAGGCCGAGATCGAGCAACACGCCTTTGCCGGCGGGCGTGACCATGATGTTGCTCGGCTTGACGTCGCGATGAACGAGGCCCGCGGTGTGGATGGCCATGAGGCCGGCGGCAATATCGCCGAGGATCGCGATGCGCTCGGCGTCTGTCGTGTCGCGACCGAGCGCGACGTCGAGGGAGGCGCCTTCGACAAACTCCATCGCCAAGAAGATCTCGTCGTCGACGACGCCGACATCGTGAATCGCGACGACAGAGGGGTGGCGGAGCGACGCGAGCGCACGTGCCTCTCCGAGCATCTGCTCGCGCGCAGACGCGTCGTGATCGCTGTTCGCGATGATCTTGATCGCGACTGGCCGCCGGAGCACCGGGTCGTACGCCCGAAACACCGTGCCCATGCCGCCGCCCGTCACCGCCGCCTGCATTTCGTAGCGGCCAAACGTCACGGACTCGGCGCTGGCGCCCATGCTCTCTGCGACCAGCGCCTGGCATGCTTCGCATCCCGCGACGTGCTCGAGGAGCGCTGTGCGGTCCGTCGCATCGCCCTCGATCAGGCTCGCTACTTGGACGTCAGTGAGACAGCTCATGCACTATGCTCGGGATCGTGGAGAGGCTCGTCGCTCGTGTCGCCGAGACATTCTCCGACATTCGTAGCTCGACGAGTCAGTTGCTGTCGATGGTTTCCGCGGAGACGCAGGCGGAGTTGACCGAGAGCGATGACGTCGTCCTGGCATGGGCCGCAGGCCTCGGTAGCGAGCGCGCGATCGCGCAGATCGAGAAGCTGTTCGTCGTCGCCACCGCTCACCTGCGAGCGCGCGGGTACGCGGCGGATCGCGCGGCGGAAGCCACGCAAGCTGCGCGGGTGGCGCTGCTCACGGGGAACGCCGGCATCTTCCGGTACAGCGGGCGCGGCGCGCTCGGAGCATTTATTCGCGTCGTCTGTGTCCGTCACGCGCTGCAGCATGCGCGGCATGAGAAGCGCGACGACGTTCTCGAGCATCTCGCCACGAGCGCGCTGGAAACCGGGCCCGAGCTGGATCTCTTGCGCAACACGTATCGCGATCAAGTCACGAGCGCGATGGTCGCCGCGTGGGCGCAGCTGTCCAAGCACGATCGGTTCATTCTGTCGCTGCACCTTCACGCGAAGCATTCGGTCTCCCAGATCGCGAACGTCTACGGCATTCATCGAGTCAACGCTGCGCGCAGATTGGCGGGCGCTCGCACGGCATTGGTGCGGGCCACTCGCGACCTTCTCCGCAGCGAGCTGCGTGTATCTCCGGACACCGTGAGCTCGGTGCTCCGCCTGACGTCGTTCAACCTCAGCGCGGCAGATCTGGCACCGGCAACAGGCGTCTCGGTCACGCCCGGCTGACTACATGGACGAAGCGAACATCGCGACATCGCCGTCGGCGAGCACGTAGCCCCACGCGTTGCGGCGATCGAGCGCGTAGAAGCTGTCGAAGAAGTCGAACCCTTCAACGAACGCCTTCGAGATGATCCGATCGTAGCCGCCGGGGAACGATCCGATGACCGCTGTCGCCGTGACCGTGTCGGCGGCGGCCGCGTTGAACTGGTCGAGTGACGCCGGGAGATGAGGGACATGCAGAGACTCACCCGTGTGCGCTCCGACCACGAGCCTCGTGAAGTTGCGCGCGGTCCCGTTGCGCACGACGAGCTTCGCGGCCGATGTATCGACGGTGTGTCCCGTTTCTGTCCAGGTCACGGCAGCGGCGGTCGCGCTGTAGTCGACCTGGGTCGCGAGGAGGGGGAGATTCGCGGCGGTCAGGTCCAGCGCGACGGTGCCGGGCGCGCCTCGCTTGACCCAGAACTGACTTCCCAGGTTACTGATCTGGACGCGCGACTCGAGCGAGGCGCCCGTGATGTTCGCGTGGGTGAGTGCCTTCGTGCCCGCGCCGCCGGTGATGGTGATGTCGGTGTTGAACGGTGGTGGCACCGGATAGAACGTGCCCACGACGAGATCGAGCGCAGGCGTGATCGTCGCGAATTGCGGGGCGTTCGTGATCGAGAGCGTCGACGTCATCGGTGGTGTAAACGTCGTGCCAACACTGACCGTCGCGCCTGCACTCACCGGTTGGGCCGGGCGCCACGCCGTCGACAGGATGTGGAGCGAGCTGTCGAGCGTCGCCGCGTAGAAGTCCGCCGTCGTGCAGCCAGCCCTCACCATCATGTCGAGCGTCCGGAGGTTGGATTCGTTCGACGCGTTGATGTTGCACGTCGCGTTCACCATGAAGTTCTGCGCGGTCGGTTGCTCGCCCGCGGGAATCGTCACGCTGATCTGGAACGGTGTGGACGTGGCGGGCGTCGGCGTTCCGATCGTCAGCTCCTGACCGTTCTTGACGCCGAGATACGTGTAGACGGTCCCGTTGACGACGCCTGCACCCGCGACGGACACGCTGCCGCCCGCAGGCATTGGAGCGGACGCGGTGCCGGTGGCATCCGTGACTGTCTCGGAGATGACCGAATCGTCGGGCTTCAGGAACGCGACGGCGCGACCGGCCACGGGTTGATGCCCTTCGTAGAGATGGATGGTGACCGCAGAGAGGGCCGCATCGGGCGAGACCGCGCCGTCAGGATCAGTGAGTCCACCATCGACGTCGGGACTAGATCCGCCACCACACGCCGCGAGCAGAACGAGAACAATGCGCGAGAGCTTCATGCCCCTTGAGGCAGGGGGCGCGCCAATCGTGCGGAGGTCGGACCAATTATTTAGACTGCAGCGCCGAGAGCGCCGCTCGGCCCACGCGCTCGTCGGGATCGCTGGCGAGCGCCAGCATCTCCGCATAGACGACGGCGTGACGAGGATCATCGTCGCTCATGGCATCGAGCATCATCACGCGAAGTTCGACATCGCGCGGATGAGCGCGCGACACGACCCAGAGATGCGCCGTGGTCGCTGCCGTCGGTTGCGTGGTGTGCGCGGCGATGGCCTCGCGAACGTCGGATAGATCGTCAACGGGCGTGACAGCGTCGATCGTCGGCCCCGGATGCGCGAGCACGCCCGTCAGGAGGCGCACCCGCTGCGCGTCGAACGCGGCAGCCTGAGCATCGCGTCCGAGCTCGCGACTGGGGCGCATCGCCGCCTCGAGCGCGTCGGGCATGCGATCACGGCCTGCAAGATCGATCGCGTAGCGCGCGGCCTCGACGGCTTGCGAGTGCGCGCTGAGATCCTCGAGGGCGCGAGACACGCGGATCCACGCGTCGGCCGGATCGCCCCACGCCGCCGCGGCCATCGTCGCCTGGACGAGGGCCGCGTCTGGATCGCCCGCACGCGCATCGGCGATCGCAAGCCCAAGCACGAACGGTGGCTCGGGGCTCGCATCCACGGCGGCCTGCCAGAACCTGCGAGCGCGCGCCGGATCTCCGATCGCCGAGAAGAACGTTCCCGCCGCCGCAGCGGCGAGCGCCCCGTCAGGTGCGAGTGCGACCACGTCGCGGGCCTGGCGCTCGGCTGCGCCGGAGTCGCGGCGAAACGCGATCAAGAGATCCGCGATCACACTCGGCGGCAGCAGCTCGGTCGCGCTCGTCGAGCGCATCTGCATGTCCAGCTCGTGCAGGCGCGCGGTCACGAAGGCTGCGAGCGCGGCTTCGCGCGTCGTCGGGAACGCGGTGTCATCGGCGACTGCGGCAGGCGTCGAGGATGCAGAGAGTTGCGCGAGCACCGCGCGCGACTCGGTCGGAGTGCACGCGGCCGACGCGAACAGACATCGCGTGGCGCCGTTCAGCTCGCTCTCCGGCGGATCGGATCCGTCGAGCGGCGTCCACCACGCGAGCGCCCGTATGTAAGCGTCGTGCACGACGTTGGTTTGCAGGTCGCGCTCGGAGGTCGACGTGCGCCACGTGTGCAGCGCTTCCCACGCCGCTCGTCGCGCGCCGCGCTCCCACAGCCACATGCCGTAGACGCCGAGCGAGTGCGGAACTGCGTCGCGCGTCGCGCCGATCCATTCGCCCGTGGAGAGCGGAGCGAGGACGGGCAGGGCACTCGCGTTCGCCTGGTCGAGCGCGACGTCAGCGACGGTAACGAGCTGGTGGTAGCCCGGACGCGGCGGGTCGCTGAACAGGGCCAGCAGCTGCTGGTCGGCGGCGAGTGCTGCCAGCGTGCGGGTACCTTCGCCGCGAACGCGTGCGTCGACGTGGCGGACCTGCCACACCGCCTTGGCTGCACGCCCGGCAGCGAGCTCGAGCGGTTGGATCTTCTCGCCGTACGTCGCGGCGCGCTCGAGGTCCGCGAGCGCCGATGGGGATCCTCGCTGCAACCTGGCTTGCCCTCGCGCGCGCAGCAGTCGCGCGAACCGAGCCTTGTCGTCTGCGTGCCAGCGCGTGCCGAGCGGACCACCGAGCGCGAGCACGGCTTCGAGCTGTTCGATGGCCTCCGTCGGTCGATGCTGCTCGTCGGCGAGCTTGGCGAGTGCGAGGTGCGCTTGCACGTCGCGCGGTGAGCTCAGGACACGCACTTCGAGCTCGCCGCGTGCGCCCGCCTGGCCGCGGTCGCGCACGAGCGACGACACATCGAGTGGTTTAGGTGCCGTCACGCAGCCGGTCGCCAGCCCGAGGGCGAGCGCGAAGCCGGCAGCGCGAGACATCGCCCGACGATACGTCACCGATACGGGCCGCGGGGAGGGGCGGGCACATCAGGCTCGCTCTCGAGCTTGCGCACGCCCTTGAGGCGCTGATCGAGATCCCCGAGCTCGCGCGCGTGGGTCTCGACGAGACCGCACTGCCGGCAGACGATGTACTCGAGCGGCCCCAGCACGGTAGGGCCTTTCCACGTGTTCGTTTGGACCAGACCGAGCGGTCCGATGCGCTCGGCTTCCGTGGGAGTGAACTGCGTCGCAGCCACCGAGAGGAGCGTCGTGCCTTCACAGTTGGGACAGCGCCGCATGTCACGCATCGAAGTGGGTGCGCGAGCCTTCAGCGCATCGCTGAGCTCGCGAACCTGCGCTTCGAGGCTGACAATGCGAGCTTCGAGCTCTGCGGGGTCGGCCATGCAGCGACGATACGTCAGCGAACGAGTGCGTGCTCGGGCTTGGTCACCGATACGGGCCGGTGGGCGGCGCCACCGTGTTCGGCTCGCTCTCGAGCACGCTGAGGCGGGCGTCGTCCGTGGAGATGCTCGCGACGTCCCGCGCGTAGAGCTCGACGTGGCCGCACGCGCGACAGGCGGCGTAGACGAGTGCTCCTATGCAGCGACGATAGGTGAGACGCCGGACGAGCGCGACGTGCCGGTTCACTTGGGGAGCGCTGCCAGCGCGGCGCGGGCAGGGGCGAGGTCGCTCGTCTTGACCTGCTGTTGCTCGGCGATGGCGATGGCGCGGTCGAGGAGGGGACGCGCCGCGGCAGTCTCGTTCGTCGCGATCTTTGCGTACGCGAGGCTCGCGAGGGGGCGCCACAGATCTGCGGCATCCTTGCCGCCCGCGGCCTCGATCGCGGTGATCGCGGGCTCGGCCATCGAGATGGCCAGCGTGTAGTCGTGTTGATCGACGGCGAACTGCGCATATGACGACAGCGACGTGCCGAGGATGGGCGACTTCAGCGAGGTCTCGGCGGCGATCAACGTCTCGTACTCCGCCCGCGCCTCGACCGCCTTTCCGAGCGTCGCGAGCACCTCCGCATGGGTCGTCGAGATGATGTGGTACAGCGGGTGCTTCGGCCCGGGAACCTTCGCGACGAGTTGCTTCGCGCGCTCGATGTAACCGAGTGCGCCCTCCGCGTCGCCCGACTGACGCAGCATATCGGCGAGGTTGTTCAGCGGTGCGGCGAGCATGGGGCTCTCCTTGCCGAACATGCGCTCGCGGATCGCGATCGAGCGGTCGAACGAGTCGTGTGCCTTGGCCAGATCGCCGGCCGCGTTGTAGCAAGTGCCGAGGTTGGACAGGATGAGCGCGATGTCGAGGTGATCGGGGCCGACGCTGGCCTGGCGTAGCGCGAGTGCGCGCTCGAAGTGAGGTCGCGCTTCGGCGAAGCTCGCTGCCTTCACGAGCGTGGTGCCGAACAGCTCCTCGGTCTGCCACACCGCCACTTCGTCCGCGCCTTTGAACAACCCCGTCGCGGTCGCGAGCGCTCGTCGATGAGCCTCGATCGCGGCGACGTAGTTGCCTTGCTCGGCGGCCACGATGCCCTCTGCTTGCTGGCCTTGCAGCTCCAGCCAGGGGTCGCCGCCGAAGCGAGCGAGCGCGGCTCCACCGAGCCCCAACCACCACTTCGCTTGGTTGCCAGAGCCGAGCGTTGTGGCCGCGGTCATGGCTGCACCGAACGACGTCCGCACGACGATGTCGTCGCGCTTGCCACGCAACGCCGCCCAGCCTGCATCGGCAAACGTGGCCGTGGCGTCGTCACTCTTGTTCTGGCCAAGCTGCGCCGCGCCGAGCTCGAGCATGGCCTCCGCGATACCGGGGTCGTAGTTCAGCGGCTTCGCGAGATCGAGGGCCGCCTTTGCCGCCGTCTCCGCAGCCGGGTAATGGCCCGCGATGACCGCCACGCGTGCATCGGCGAGATGCGCGCCGAGCTCGGGAAGTTTCGCGCGGACCTCCGGACTCGGCTGAACGGGTGCGCGCAGAGCGGTGAGGTTGGCGCACCGGCTCACGGGTTCGAGCTCGTGCACGACACTGTCGCCCTTGGACACCATCGGGTCGTCCGCTTTTGCGAGCAGGCCCGTGAGCGCGCGGACCTCCGCGAGGCGTTGATCGAGACAGTCTTCGCGCAGCGCCATCACCTCGGGGCTCTGAATGCCGCGCACACGCGTCGCTTCGCAGCTGTCGACGACACTCGCTGTCCAGCTCGCCGCGTACGCGTCGAGCGCGCGCTCGAGGCCCGTATAGGCAGCCTCTGCATACGGCTTCTTGATCAGCGAGAACGCCGTGTGGACGGCTTTCTTGGTCGCCGGGTCCCACACGCCCGTCAGTCGCTGCTCGGCGCCCTTGCAGAGCTGATCGTTGCCGGGATGCGCGCGCGTCACTGAATACACCCCCGCGCTCGCACCGCCGAGGAGGACCAGGGCCGCGGCGCCAAGCGCGATCCGGCGTCGCTTCGCGTACGGATCCAACGCGAGCTCGGCGAGCAATGCGTCGAGCGACGGAAAGCGCTCCGCCGGATCGACCGAGATGGCCCGCATGACGGCACGCTGGATCGGCGCGGGGACGTCTTTGCTTGTCGGCTGCTTCGGCGGACTGCCGCGCGGTGCCTTCTTGTCGTACGGGCGCGTCCGGAACAGTCCCTCGTAGAGCGTCACGCCAAACGCGTATTGATCGCTGCGCGCGTCCGCCGGAGCTCCGTCATAGATCTCGGGCGCCATGTACGCCGGCGTGCCGACGACCGTGCCCGCTTGCGTCAGCCGATCGGTCAGCGGGCTGCGCGTCTCGATCTGGAGATCCGACGTGCGCGCGGCGGGTGTGGCTCCGTCGGTCTCCAGGCGGGCGAGACCAAAGTCCATGACGCGCACGCGGCCATCTTTCCCGACGAGGACGTTCTCCGGCTTGAAGTCGCGGTGAACGAGGCCGGCCGCGTGCGCAGCGGTCAGGCCCGCACCGGCGTCGCGCATGATCGCGATCACCTCTCGCCATCCGCGCTCGCGCTCGCGCATCCAGGCTCGCAGCGTGTCGCCGTCGACGAGCTCCATCGCGATGAAGACGCGATCGCCGGGCAGCGTTCCAACGTCGTGCACGGCGATCACGTTCGGATGCGCGAGCCGCGCGAGTGCCTGCGCCTCGCGCAACAGCCACGCTTGTCCTCCCGTCGCATCGTTGAGTGTCTGCGCCTCGAGGAGCTTGATCGCGACCTTGCGGTCCAGCTCTGGATCGTAGGCGGCGTAGACGACGCCCATACCGCCTTCGCCGAGCACGTCGATGGTGACGTATCGCCCGATCAGCGTGCCGCGCTCGAAGCGCTCGCGCGGGGACTCACCGGGCTCGGTCTTGCGCGTGGGCGTGCGTTTGGAGCCGGGGCCCTCTCGCCTCGTTTGCCCCGTTCCGTCCTCCGCCGTCTCGTCCAGACCCGTCTCTTCCACGTCTGCCATGGCTCGCTACCGCCCAGCGTCTCACGTGCTGGATGTAGGCGATCCGGCGCAATCGCGGTTACCGCCGCGCGGGTGGGCGCTTGCCGGTCTTCTTGTACGTCACGTAGTCCGCCACGATCGTGGCGTGATCGAACACGAGCGGTTGGGGCAACGCATCGGGCGAACACACGATCGCTTGCGCGGCGTCGTCGCTGCCAACCGGCGTGCCCTTCGCGCGTGCGATGAACACCGTCGAGACCGTGTGCTTGCGCGGATCGCGGGCGGGGTTCGAGTACGCGTGGAACAGCTCGATGATCTCGACATCGAGACCTGTCTCTTCCTTGGCCTCGCGCACGCATGCGTCGGCGAGCCACTCGCCCTCGTCGACAAACCCGCCGGGGATCGCGAGGCCCGTCGGTTCGTGCGCGCGCACGATGAACACGAGCTCGCCGGGGCGGCCGTCCAGCTCGATGAGACAGTCGACAGTCGGCGTGGGGTTCTTGTACTCGGGCATCAGTTGGCTGCTCCTGCCGAGAGAGGTCCTTCGATCCACTGCGTCAGCTGCTGCTGGAGGGCCTTGGAGTTGGGATCGCTGTTCACGACGTTCGTCTTCTCCTCGGGATCCGCCTTCAGATCATAGATCTCCCAGAGACCGTCGCTGATCCGATAGAAGACATGGCGCGTGCCGTCCGCGCTGATCATCGACTTCGCATCGTGATCCCATTTGGGCTCGGGCAACATCTCGCTGAACGCGGGTTGCGGCGGCAGCGTCTTGCCGTCGATGAGTGGCACGAGCGAGCGGCCATGCCACGCGGGCGGCGGCGCGATGCCGAAGAGCGCAGCGACGGTCGGCGCGAGGTCGACGAGTTGCACGACGTCGGGAACGTGGCGCGGCGTCGCACCGGGGACGTGGAAGATCATCGGGACGTGGATGAGCTCCTGGTACAGCGTCTGCCCGTGGAAGAACATCTTCTCGCCGGCGAACGTGTGGACGCCGAACGCTTCACCGTGGTCCGCCATGATGATGACCGTCGTGTTCTTGGCGAGGCCGGTGCGATCGAGCGTGTCGAGCAGCTGGCCGATGTAGCTGTCGGTGACCGCGATCTCGTAGTCGTACTTCTGCTTGAGCGCATCGGTGCCGTGCTCGGTGATCGGGAACCCCTCGTGCTCCATGTACGTGGAGTGCGGCTCGAAGAAGTGCACGAGCATCGCGAACTTCTGATCGCCCTTGGAGAGCTCCTCGAGCTTGGCGATCGCCTTCTTCGCGACGCGCGGGCCGGCGTTGTCCTTGTTGGAGGGCGGGATGTCGACGGCGTCGGTGTTGTCCCAGTCGGCGCCTTGCGTGATGTTGGAGTTCATCCACGTCACGACGTCCTTGCACGTGTCGGGGTAGCGCTTGCGATCACAGAAGTAGAAGTGCGAGGTCTCGCCGAACGTGGCGAAGCCCGCGCCCTTCATCGTCTCGAAGAAGAGGTCTGCCGTGTCGAGCACCTGCGGGTATGACTTCTTGAGCGAGTCGACCTTGAGCTGCGACGGATAGCGCGACGACATGAACGACGGCACCGAGCGCGGCGTGTTCGGCGCTTGCGAGAACGCGTTGTCGAACACGACAGAGTCCTTCGCGAGCGCATCGATGCGGGGCGTGAGCGACTTGCCGTCGCGCTGGTAGCCCGTGTAGCCGAGGCGATCTGCGCGGAACGTATCGACGAAGATCCACAGCACGTTCTTGCCGCCGCTCAACGTCACCGGTTGCGTGGCCGTCGGCGCGGCGCTGCCCGAGCCCACACCCGCATCGACCGTCGCGGGCGGCCGCTCGGTCGGCTCCGGCTTGCCATCGCCGTCGCGGCAGTTGTCGTCCTTGCCGTTGCCGGGAATCTCGAGATGGCTCGGATTGACGTCGGGATCGTGGTCGTCGCAGTCGGCCTGCGCTCCGGCGAAGAACGTCGACGAACCGTCGTGGTCCTTATCGAACAGCGCCTTCTGCAGGATCTTGATGCTCATCGGCCCGATGTACCCGTGGTTCATCACGGCCGCGCGCGTCTCCTCCGACGGGTTCTTGAGGCCCAACGTCGGCAGCACGAGCGCGATCAAGAAGCCGACGCCGGCGAGGATGCCGCGCGCGGGGATGCGCTCGCGAAGGCCGGCGAGCGGGCCGTAGAACAGGACCGCGAGCACGAGCGCGACGACGGGGAACATCGCGAGCGCATAGACAAAGCCGAGCGGGAGCACCTGGTAGTCGAGCTTGGTGTAGATGACGTACAGCGCCGCGGCGGCACCGAGCAGCGCGCCCGCGACGACGAGCAGCACCGAGCGCGACAGCGGCCCCAGTGACGGCAGGATGCCTGCGATCTTGCGCGTGATGCGATAGAGCGGCACGGCCGCGAGCGAGATCACGAGCAGCGCAGCGACGAGCACCACGCCGAGCAGCAGCGCGCCCGTCGCCTTGCGTTCGACGTTGCCGACGAGAATCACCGACGCCTTGGCCGCGAGCTTCACGAAGACGCCCGCGATCATGACGCCCGCGAGCATGAGCGCCGCGACCATCCGATCGAGCGCATCGTCATCGCGCAGCGCGGCGAGCCCGCGTCGGATCCAACCTTCACCCCACGTCGCGTTGCCCGCGCCGAGGATCGCGCCGACGCCGACCGCGACAGGCGCGGCGATGAGGCCCCACAGCGCCATCACGGTGAGCGCGCCGCCGCCCGTCTTCACGACGTCTGCGATCGCGAGGATCAGTGCGCCGGCGAGCACGACGCCGAGCCCAGTCGCCATCCCGCGTCGATATGGAGAGTCAGCAGGTCCCATGCGCCCGATGCGTTACCACGTGCTCGTCGGTCGCGCGACGGCCGTAGGTGCACGACCGCTCCACGGGATCGCAGGTCCGGCGCGAGTTTTTACGCAGTGACGCGCGACTAACGCCGTTGATTTGCGTCCGACTCATCGTGCGTCTTCTCGTTCTCGTCGCGCTCGTGACCGCCTGCACCGAGGCGTCGGCGAACACCAAGACCACCGGCTTTCGCGAGATGTTGCCCGCGCTCGCCGGCGACCCAGCGGTGCTGACGTTCGTCGACGCGAAGAACCTCTGGCAATGCGAGAAAGGCACGTGCTCCGCGTACCCGCTTCCGACGGCGACGAGCGCTCCGCTGACGCGACAGACTCCCGTTCGCACGTTCGCGCTCGGCTGTCAGCGTCCCACGGAGGTCGCGTCCTGGACGGGGACCACCGTCGCCGTTGATTGCGACATCGAGGACCGTCCGACGGAGATCCATATCGCCGATGTCGCGTCGGGCAAGGTGAGGATCGTGCCGCTGCCTCCCAACCCTGGGAGCTTCGCGAAGCTAGTCGACGACGACGGGACCGTGACGGTCGCCGGCGAGCACGTGTTCCGCATCGCGCCGGGCGGCACCGCCCAGACGTTCAAGCTCGCGTTGCCTGCCGGCGCAAAGGTCTTCTATCCCGCCAACGGTCCGTGGCTCGCATTCTCGAGCGGGGTCAACAACAAGGGAAACATCGGCTATCGGGCGACGACACCGCCATCAGTCATCCCGCTCGTGGGCGACGCGTACCTGTTCGGGCGCGACCTTTACCTCGTGACTCACGACGGCAAGAAGCCAACGCGGATGATCGAGAAGGGGCCCGCGAGTGGGCCCACGTCGGTCGTCGCCAAGGGCACCTTCGGCTCCGATGACTTCGACGCGATCCTGGCAGGAAAGGCGGAGTCCACCGTCGCCATCGAGCGCTGGGGTACGACGGGCCTCGCGATTCTGTTCGACAAACACATCGAGCTCGTGACGATGGATCTAGCCGTCGTGGAGCGCATTCCCCTCGCGAAGACCAAGGCGGCGCTCGGGGACCATCTCCTCACGTCGCTCGACGGTCACGTACTGCTGTTCGCCGGCGGAGACGGCCGCGTGCTCGCGGCGACGCGCTGAGCGAGGCCCGGGTATGGAGTGACTAGCTGAGCTTCGCTTCGACGAGCACACCGTCGACGAAGCGCGGATCCACCGTCTCGCCCTTGATGCCGCCGAGGATCGCTTCGAGGTTGGCGAGCCACCCGTCGACGAGCTTGCCGAGCACCGCGCCGGATGCACCGAGCTGCGCGGCTCCCATGCGCGCGACGATCGCGTCGTGACCGGCGCGGCGAGCAGCCTCGGTGAGATTGCCGTCGACCATGCCGCGATCGCGTAGGTCGGTGAGCTCGGCCTGCGAGAGCGCCTCGCCGCGCAACGGACCACCGAGGACAGCGCGCGCGAGCGCCGTACGAATGTGATCGTCGAGCGTAGGACGCGGCTCCGGTGCTTGGCCCATCGCGACGACATCGACGCCGAGCGACTCGACGAGCGCGATGCGCACCGTCAGACCCGTCAGCAGCTCGCCCGCGCGACGCAGATCCGCTGCCGATTCGAACGGCCGCATGCCGAGCATCGGCGGATCGTCCGCAGCCTTCGCGAACAACGGGCGCGGTGAGCACAAGCCCGCGACCAGCTCTCGCGTCGGCGAACCTGACGTGAGCGACCGTGGGGCGAGCGCCTGGCCGAGCCGCGCGAGCTTGAGCGTGACCGTGTGGCCCACGCGGAACAACCGCTGCAACGCGATGGTCTGCAGCGCCTGCTTGGCCTTTGCGAGATCGCCGCGCGCGACGGTCTCCAACCCGAGCGAGAGCGTCGCTGTCGCATACAGCGCACCGCGGCGCACGACCTCGGACTGGCCGGGCTTCGCGCGCGCGGCCGCGAGCACCTTGTTCACGAGGATCGCCATCGCCGACTCGAGGCGAGCCGCTTCCGTGGGGTCTTCGATCGAGCCGATCGCGCGCGCGAGGAAGTTGCGACCAACGATCTCCTCGGCGATCGCGAGCGGCATGCGCGACGCGTCCTCGTCGAGGAGGTTGTCTTGCGTCCCCTCGCCGATCTTCACGGTGTCGGCATCGAGCTGCTTGAACAGATCGAGCGCGTCATAGAAGTCCACGTACCCGAGGTCCGCGAGACGCCCCGCGCGCCAGCGATAGCTCATCTCCTCGAGCTCGGCAGGAGGCTCGGAGCGCGCGGCCATGATCGTATGGCGCGCCATGAGGATGTCCGAGCGATAGAGATCCTCGATCAGCTGCTGGAACAGACGAGCGTCGTTCTCTTCGTCCGGGAGCTGGAGCATGAAGAACCGATCGGGCGTCGCCATGATCGCGTGCTCGTTATCCTCTGCCGGCTCCTCTTCGAGCGAGACGTCCCAGATGTACGTCTGCTTCTGCAGGATGAGCGCGCGGAACTCGAAGTCGAGCGACGCCCATACCTCACCGAGCTTCTCGAAGCCGAGCTCGATCAGCGCGCCGAGCCATGGCTTCAATGCCGCGAGCTCGAACTCGTCCTTCGCCCACCCATCGAGATCCAGGCAGCCCTGGAACTGCGCCGGCGTCGCGAGCTCGAGCAGTGGATGAGCATCCTGGAAGCCGACCTCGTGCACGAGCTCGAAGATCTCGTTCGGCGACAGCGCGGCGACGGCGCCCTTCGCATCATCCTGCGAGAGCAACGCGTCGATCTTCTTGTAGCCGCGTGGGGCGGCGAGTTGCGCGCGCAGGCGAGCGAGCGGGCCGGTGGGGCCGGGTGGTTGTTCGCGATCGCTCATGTCGTGGTCCGGCGGGGAATCAGTCGGGGTACGGTGCGCAGGCGTCATGACTATCATGCGGTCCCGTGATCTGGATCCGGTGCAGGCGGCGGTCAACGCCGCGCTCGGGCAGGTCGGGCCCGGCCTGTACGGCGTGGCCTGTTCGGGCGGGGCCGATTCACTGGCGCTCGCGCACGCCGCGATGGCCGTCGCGGGGCCCAGGAACGTCGTCGTGCTGTCGATCGATCATCAGCTGCAGCCCGGCTCGGCCGAGGTCGCCTCCCGCGTCGTCGACTGGGCGCGCGCCGTCGGGGCCGCAGGCGTGGTGCGCCGGGTCGAGGTGAACCGCGAGCAGGCATCCCTCGAAGCGGCGGCGCGGGATGCGCGCTACGCGGCGCTGCATGCACTCGCCGACGAGCTCGGGCTCTCCGTGATCCTGCTCGGTCACACCGCGCGCGATCAAGCGGAGACGGTGCTCATGCGCATCATCCGTGGGACGGGCCCCGCTGGCCTCGCGGGGATTCCAGCGGAGCGCGGTGTCGACGAGCCGACTCGGAGCCGCGCATGCCGCATCCTGCGTCCGCTCCTCGAGGCGACGCGCGCGCAGGTGGATGCCTACGTCGCGGAGCGCGGGCTCACTGCCTGGGATGATCCGATGAACGCGGATCCGTCGCTGTTTCGCGTCCGCGTGCGGAATCACATTCTCCCCGCGTTGCGCCACGAGAACCCGCAGCTCGATGCGGCACTGGTGCGCCTTGCCTCGAGCGCCGCGGAATGGACCGACGCGATCGATTCGTTCGCACGTCCGCTCGCGGCGTTCCCGATCGACGCGACGGTGCTCGCAGGCCAGCCTGCCGCGATTCGCAAGCGCGCCGTGGCGCTCGCCCTGGAGTCACGCGGCATCGACTACGACGCGCTCCACCTCGACGCCATCGACCGACTCGTCATCGCGCCAACCGCGGGCACGCGCTTCCTCGATCTCCCCGGAGCGCGCCTCTCGCGAACCTACGACTCGATCGACGTCGCGCCCGGCGATGCGCCTGCCGCGGAGGTGGCGTCCACCGCGTTTGGTGATTACGAGGTGCGAGCGTGGAGACCCGGCGATCGCATGCGACCCAAGCGCCTCAAGGGCAGCTCCAAGAAGCTGTCGGATCTGTTCATCGACGCAAAGGTGCCCAAACCGCTTCGCGTGGGCGCTCGAGTGCTGATCCGCACGTCCAGCGGCGAGATCGTCTGGGCCGAGCACATCGGTGTGGCCCACGGCGAAGCCGACACGCTCAGCCCGCTCACGGCCTGTTCGCGGCCTGCCTAGATTTCCGACGACAACCCTCGTCGGCAAAAGTTCCGAAATCCCACCCGAAAGAGCCGGGCCTTTTGACCGATTTCGCCTTTGCAACCGGGCACAAAGACCCCATGCTACGAAGTAAGTCCTTCACGACGAACGGGTCAACTTGAGGCAATCCCACAAGACCATCCTGATCTGGGCAATCCTGATCCTCATGTTCGTGAGCATCTACTCGATGTTCACGGATAGCTCGACCAAGGAAAAGGACCTCAATACCAACGAGTTCCGCACGATGCTCGCGCAGCCAGAAGAGGCCGCGAAGATCGAGAAGATCCAGATCGAGCCCAACGGCCGCGACGCGGCTCGGTACCTGATCACGCTCAAGGCCGACCCCGCGACCAAGCGGGTCATGTACGCGGAGTTCCCCGGCAAGCTCACCGAGCAGATCGCCGACGCGAAGATCCAGTACACGGTGAAGGCCAAGGACGAGTCCAGCATCTGGCCGCAGGTGCTCGTGTGGTGGCTGCCGATGCTGCTCCTGGTCGGCATCTTCTTCCTGTTCATGCGCCAGCTGCAGTCCGGCGGCGGCAAGGCCATGTCGTTCGGTAAGAGCAAGGCCAAGCTGCTCAGCGATCATCAGAACCGCGTGACGTTCAAGGACGTCGCCGGCGTGGAAGAGGCCAAGGACGAGGTCGAAGAGATCGTCGCGTTCCTCAAGGACCCCAAGAAGTTCACGCGCCTCGGTGGTCGTATCCCCAAGGGCGTCCTGATGATGGGCTCGCCGGGCACCGGCAAGACGCTGCTCGCGCGCGCCATCGCGGGGGAGGCAGGCGTTCCGTTCTTCAGCATCTCTGGTTCTGACTTCGTCGAGATGTTCGTCGGCGTCGGCGCCAGCCGCGTTCGCGACCTGTTCGAGCAGGGCAAGAAGAACGCGCCGTGCATCATCTTCATCGACGAGATCGACGCTGTCGGTCGCCATCGCGGCGCCGGCCTCGGCGGCGGTCATGACGAGCGCGAGCAGACGCTCAACCAACTCCTCGTGGAGATGGACGGCTTCGAGAGCAACGACGGCGTCATCATCATCGCCGCGACCAACCGCCCCGACGTGCTCGATCCCGCGCTGCTGCGCCCGGGTCGGTTCGATCGCCGCATCATGGTTCCCAAGCCTGACCTCCGCGGTCGCATCGGCATCCTCGCCGTGCACACGCGCAAGGTGCCCGTCCACAACGTCGACCTCGAGGTCATCGCGCGTGGCACGCCGGGCTTCTCCGGTGCGGATCTCGAGTTCCTCGTCAACGAGGCGGCGCTCACCGCTGCCCGTCGCGACAAGGACAAGGTCGAGATGGAGGACTTCGAAGAGGCCAAGGACAAGGTCCTCATGGGCGCCGAGCGTCGCTCGCTCGTCATCTCCGACAAGGAGAAGCGCACGACGGCGGTCCACGAGGCCGGCCACGCGCTCGTCGCGCGGTTCGTCGGCGCCGAGGCAGACCCCGTCCACAAGGTGACCATCATCCCGCGCGGCCGCGCGCTGGGTGTCACGCACCAGCTGCCCGTCGAGGATCGCCTCAGCATCACGGCAGAGTTCGCGACCAACCAGATCGCCATCATGATGGGCGGTCGCGTCGCCGAAGAGATCGTGTTCAAGCACCAGACCACGGGCGCTGGTAACGACATCGAGCGCGCCACCGAGCTCGCTCGGTCCATGGTGACCGAGTGGGGCATGAGCGAAGTGTTCGGCCCGCTCAACTTTGCCGGCTCCAAGGGCGAGGTGTTCCTCGGTCGCGACATGAGCACCGGCTCCAATACGTCGGAAGACACGGCGATGAAGATCGACGCCGAGATCCGCCGCATCGTGCTGACGCAGCACGAGCGCGCCACGAAGATCCTCACCGAGCACCGCACGGAGCTCGAGGCGATCAGCGAGGCCCTGCTCGAATACGAGACCATCGACGGCGAGGACATCGACCTCCTCCTCCGCGGCGAGAAGATCACGCGCGAGCACTCGACGTCGACCAAGAAGGCGCGCGCCAAGGCAGCCGAGAAGGAGCCGACCGAGGAAGAGCGCAACAAGCGCCCCTCGATCCTGCCGCCGCTCTCGTCCAAGACGCCGTCGCCCGCCTAGCTCGGGCAGTGGAATCGTGGCGGTGGGGTTGGTGACACCGGCGGGATCAGGACGAGCCGTCCTGGTCATGGGCGTGGTGAATGTCACGCCCGATTCGTTTTCGGACGGTGGCGAGTTCGCCACGGCCGAGGCAGCGATCGCCCACGGGCGGAGGCTTGTCGGGCAAGGGGCCGACATCATCGATGTGGGCGGCGAGGCCACGAACCCGCGGGTCGAGCCGATCGGTGCCGAGCTGGAGCTCGCGCGCGTGGTGCCGGTCATCGAGGCGCTGGCGGCAGCAGGGGCGCTGGTCTCGATCGACACGACCAAGGCCGAGGTCGCGCGGGCCGCGGTCAGGGCAGGGGCCGCGATCATCAACGACATCTCCGCTGGCCAGTTCGACCCGGAGATGGGCGCGACGGTCGCCGAGCTGAGCACGGAGCGAATCGCCGCGGGCCGGAGCGCGCTCACCTACATCGCGGGGCATCTGCGCGGCAAATCGCTCGCGGAGGTGTTCGCGCACGAGGGCGGCGTGGGCTGGCGACGGGTCGCGGCGGAGCTCGCTGACCGGCTCGCCCAGCTGCCCGAGGTCGTGCGCGAGAACAGCTGGGTCGACCCGGGGATCGGGTTCGGAAAGGGCTCGGACCCCGACGGGAACCTCGAGCTGCTGCGCCACGCGGGGGACATCGGTAACGAGGTCGGCCGACCGGTCGTCGTCGGACCGAGCCGCAAGCGGTTCCTCCGTCGGTTGCTCGCGGAGGTACGTCCAAAGGCGACCACGGACCTGCCAACGGAGCCGGGACCTGAGGCGGATCCGCTCATGCTCGATGCCGCATCGGTCGCGGCGTGCCTCGGCGCGGTGCGCGCCGGTGCGTTTGTTGTCCGCGCACACAACGTTGCGTTGCTCCGCGCAGCGCTCGCGGTGTACACCAAAATATAGAGACCTGAATGTCCGCGCTGCGCGACCTCGTCGACGGCCTGACGTTCGGCGCCGTCATCACGACGGTCGTCGACGTCGCTCTGGTCTATTACCTGATCTACAGGCTTCTGCTGACGATCCGCGGCACCCGCGCGGCTCAGATGGTGGTCGGCATCGTGCTGGTCGGTGCGGCGTTCTTCGTCGCGGAGCGCGTCGAGCTGTCCACGGTGTCGTGGATCCTCGATAACTTCATCTCCTACTTCATCATCCTCATCATCGTCGTCTTCCAGGCCGACATCCGCCGCGCGCTCGGTCGCATCGGCCAGAACGTCCTGGGCTTTGGCCGCAAGCAGGAAACCACCCACATCGTCGACGAGGTCGTCGCGGCGTCGGAGCAGCTCGCCCGCGCCAAGATGGGCGCCATTGTCGTGTTCGAGCGCGACGCGGCGCTCGAGGAGTTCGTGGACGACGCGACGCGCGTGGACGCCCAGCTCGGCCGCCAGCTCCTGGTCTCGCTGTTCGTCTCGTCGGCGCACAACGAGCTCCACGACGGAGCGGTCGTCATCGGCAAGAACGGCCGCATCGACCTCGCGCGCGCTCTCCTGCCGCTGTCCAAGGCGCAGGACCTGGGCACGGAGTTCGGCACTCGCCACCGCGCCGCGCTTGGCATCACCGAGGACACGGACGCCGTCGCCGTCGTGGTCAGCGAGGAGCGCGGCGAGATCTCGCTGTGCTTCAAGGGCTCCATCGCCCGCGACCTGGAGCCGCTCGTCCTGCGCCGCGCGCTCATCGGCCTGTTCGCGAGCGGTCGCGCCAACGATGCGGTCGCCGAGGAAGCCGCCGCCGCGGCCGAGGTCGGCAAGGCGTTCGCCGCGATCGGTGAAGCAATGGAAGAGGCCGCCGAGCGCGCCGACCAGACTCCCGCCCGTCCCGCGGAGGTGTCGCCGTGAGGCAGCGGTCGCAGACCATCGGCACGCTCGGCCGCGCTCCCGCTCGGCAGACCAAGGATCCGCAACGCAAGCAGTCGCAGCGCTTGCCGCCGCTCCCTCCGACGCCGCCCCCGTCCGGAGGACCGCGCAAGAGCGTCGTGCGCGCGTGGTTGCACGAGGCGCTGTTCGAGAACGTCGGCCTGAAGTTCCTCTCCATCGTCCTCGCGATCACCGTGTTCCTGCTCGTCAATGACGACAAGGATCGCGAGATCACGGTCCGCGTCGGCGTCGGCTATCAGCTGCCCGCCGACAAGGTCCTCGTCAGCGATCGCATCGACGAAGTCCGCGTCACGCTGCGCGGTCCGTGGCGCCGCCTGCGCCAGCTCGACGAGCGCGAGCTCGATCGCATCAGCGTTGATCTCCGCGGTCAGCAGGGTGACGAGCTGCAGTTCACGCCCGACATGGTGCACGTGCCGACGGGCCTTCGCGTCGCGTCCATCGCTCCGCGCACGATGAAGATCCAGTTCGACCGCCGCCGCGAGAAGCGCGTCGAGATCACGCCCGTCGTGCTCGGCAAGCCTGCTCACGGTTACCGCGTCATCGAGCTCAAGGCAGACCCGCCGACCGCCACCGTGCGCGGCGCAGAGAAGGTGCTCGCCGCGCTCGGAACCGTGCGCACGCGCGAGGTCGCGCTCGATGGCCACACCGAGACGTTCACGGCGGAGGTTCCGATCGAACCGCCCGAGGGCGTGGACTCGTCGGGCGTCGATGTCGTGTCTGTGGAAGTGAAGATGGACCAGGAGCTCGTCGCCAAGAAGCTGCCCGACGTGCCCATCACGCTCCTCGGCCCGGGCGGCGAAAAGGTCGATACCGCGAAGTGGATCATGACGCCGCAGATCGTCGAGATCACGCTGACCGGCCCCCTCATTTCCGTCGAGAAAGCCAAGGAGACACTCTCCGTCACCGCCAAGCTGCCGGCGACCGGTAGCGGCGCGCGCGACCTCCCCGTCGTGATCGAGGGTGTACCGCCCGGGCTGGGCGTTCGCGTCTCACCCGAGCACGTCCGCGTGGCACCCGCGCGCACTCCATGATCTCCGTCGACGCGCGTCTCGCGCCTGTCTAACCCGCACCGACGTGGCCCCGTGCTACGAACGCTCCGTGAGCACTCGTTCCCTGTTCGGTACCGACGGAATGCGCGGTGTCGCGAACACCGAGCCGATGACCAGCCAAACCGTCATGCGCCTGGGCATGGCCATCGCTTCGCGCCTCCGCCAACCCGGTCGCCACACGCGCATCGCGATCGGCAAGGACACGCGCCTCTCCGGCTACATGTTCGAGTCGGCACTCGCCGCCGGCATCGTCGCGATGGGCGCTGACGTCTGGCTGACGGGACCGCTCCCCACGCCGGGCATCGCGTTCATCACGTCGTCCATGCGCTGCGACGCGGGCGTCGTGATCAGCGCCTCGCACAATCCGTTCGAGGACAACGGCATCAAGGTGTTCGCGCGCGACGGCTACAAGCTGCCGGACCACGTCGAGCACGAGATCGAGACGCTCATGGCGTCCCCCGAGCTCGACGCGCAGCGCGCTGCACCCGCGGACATCGGCTACAACCGCAAGCTCGAGGATTCGCGCGGTCGCTACGTCGTCTACTGCAAGGCCACGTTCCCCTCGGAGCTGACGCTCGACGGCCTCCGCATCGTCGTCGATGGCGCGAACGGCGCCGCGTACCGCGTCGGACCTGCCGTGTTCGAAGAGCTCGGCGCCAAGGTCATCGCGATTCACACCAACCCGAACGGCAAGAACATCAACGCCGGCGCGGGCGCTCTCCACCCGCAGGTCATGGCCGACATGGTCCGCCACCACGACGCCCACGTCGGCGTGGCCTTCGACGGTGACGCCGACCGCCTCGTCCTGTGCGACGAGAAGGGCAACGTCGTCGACGGCGACGCCGTGATGGCGCTCTGCGCGACGCGCATGATCAGAGAGAACCGCCTCGCGAAGCAGACGCTCGTGACGACGGTGATGTCCAATATCGGGCTCGAACGCGCGATGCGCTCTGCGGGCGGCCAGGTCGTCCGCACGCAGGTCGGCGATCGCTACGTCGTCGAGGAGATGCGGAAGAACGGCTACAACCTCGGCGGTGAGCAGTCGGGACACCTCGTGTTCCTCGACCACGCCACCACGGGCGACGGCATCGTGGCCGCACTGCGCGTCCTCGCGATCATGGTGCGCGAGCAGAAGCCGCTCTCCGAGCTCGCTGCCGTCATGACGCGTATGCCGCAGGTCCTCGTGAACACCGCCGTCGAGAGGAAGGTCCCCATCGAGAGCCTTCCGCAGGTGCAGAAGATGATCGCGGATGTCGAGAAGGAGCTCGGCGATGACGGTCGCGTCCTCGTTCGTTACTCGGGCACGGAGTCCAAGGTCCGCGTCATGATCGAAGGCACCGACGAAGCACGGATCAAGGTGTGGGCCGACGAGATCGCCGGCGCCCTCGCGCAGCACTGCCGCGCTTAGATCGCGCTCGCCGACAGCAGCGCGGTGCCGTTGGAGAAGTAGATGCGCGACTGATCCGCGGGGAGCCACGGATCCTGCAGATCGCTTGTGACGTCGCGCAGCGATTCCACGGGCAGCGCGGGATTCCACGGCGCGGTGCGCGTCGCTCGCGTGGCCCGAAAGATCTGTTTCTTGGCGCTCGTCGGATCGCCCAGTGGTGACGCCGACGAGAAGTAGAGGACGAGCCCATCCGCGGTCGGGAACGGATTGCGCGCGTCGTACCCGTCCGCCAGCTCGTCGATGCGGTGCGCGTTGCTCCAGACGCTCGACGTCGTCGCACGCGTCGCGACCCACAGCTCGCCAAGGCCTGTTCCATCGGTCTGCGCCGTCACGTGATAGAAGAACTCGAGTCCGTCCGCCGACGGAGTGCCGGAGAACTCCTGGGCGTTGGTGTTCACGTCGCCGGAGATCAGGATGGGCATGCCGAACGCAGCGCCCAGCGTGGGGCGCGTTGCCTCGTAGATGTCGCCGTTTCCCGTCGCGGTCTTCGACACGTAGAGCGTGAGCCCATCAAAGCTCAGCTCCGGTGAACCGTTGTTGGTGTTGTCATCGAGCTCGGCCGCCAACGTCGGCGCATCCCACGCGCTATCCACGGTCGCGCGCGTGGCGTGCCACACCTGCTCGTGAATCGAGGCGTTGCGGTAGGTCGCGAAGTAAATCTCGCGCTGGTCCTGCGTCAGCGTCGGATCGTCGGTGCCCGCACCAGCGGACAGCTCGGCGATCGCGTTCGGTGCAGAGAACGTCGGTGCAGCTGGCGCTGCATCGTTCACGCTGTCGAAGGCGATGCGCCCGCATCCGGCGAGGAGTACGCAAACGGCGACGCGCACCGCCGGACGGTATCACGCTCGCGACGAGCCGCTCCCACGGGCCTACTTGGCCATGGTGCTCTTGATGACGTCGCCGACGGACGCGTCGAGCTTCTTGTGATTCTCGGTCCCGATGGCGTCCGTGCACACGTCCACACCCTTGCGATACGCATCGACGTCGAGCTTGCCTTCGGGTACCGCGTGAATCGCACCGAGGCAGCCAAGCGGAACGTCGTCCCACTTGTCCTCGGTGCAGCGCGTCGTGATGGCCTTCGCCATCTCCGCATCGAGCGTAGTGCGCTTCTCGCCCGTGACCTTGGCCTGGTCGGCGAACTCACCGAGCCGCTTCGCGACCATCTCGCCGGCAACGGCGCACGTCGCCGGGTCAGAGCCCTTCTTCTTGCCGCACGCGGAGACGGACGCGAGCACGGAGGTCAGGAGCAGGCCGATCACGATTGTTTTGCGCATCGCTGATCCGGACGCGGAAGCCGAACGAGCGTCGCGATGCCGTTGGAAATACTCTGGCCGCGACAGCACGTCTGTACCCGCGCTGCGGTCGAAGCGGTACGGTCTGGTCATGCTTCCGGTGCTCACGACCGACGAGATGCGTGCCCTCGATCGCGCGACCATGGACGCGGGCCTCGGCGGCTTCACGCTGATGGAGACCGCGGGGCGGGGCGTCGCCGAGAAGGTGCTCGATCTCATCGACGAGAGCCCTGCACCTGCGCGAGAGATGGCGGCTGCGGTCGCGGTCGTTACGAAGTCCGAGCTAGACGCAGGGCTCGTGCGGACACCCTCTCTGCCGCGTGAATCCGCGACGCCGCGTGTCGTCGTCGTGTGCGGCCCCGGGAACAACGGTGGAGACGGATTTGTCGTTGGACGCGTGTTGCGCGATCACGGCGTCGAGGTCGCCGTTCTGCTCGCTGCACCGCGCAACAAGGTGACGGGGCACGCGCTGCAACACCTGGAGCTGTTCGAAAAGTTCGGCGGAGTCATTGCGGTGTTCGGCGAGCCGCACGGCAGGATGCCGAGTCATTTCTCACCGGACGAGGCCCGCGTCGTTGCTGCCAACCAGCACCTCGCGACCGTTGCGCGCGCATCCATTGTCGTCGACGCGCTGTTCGGAATCGGGACGACGCGTCCCATCGAGGGCGCACTCGCGTCACTTGTCGACACGATGAACACGGTGCCGATCCGTGTCGCGATCGACGTGCCGTCAGGGATCAACACGGACACTGGAACGGCGCCGATGACCACCGCAAATCGTGAGGGCGCGTGCATTCGCGCGACTCACACCGTGACGGTCGCTGCACACAAGGTCGCGCTGGTGAGCTCGCCCGGTTTCACGTACGCCGGCGAGGTAAGCGTGGTCGATATCGGGGTCCCCGCTTCGTTCCTGCCACGGGGCGAAAAGGCGGCGGCTGCAGCGGCACGGCGGAGGAAACACGACGCGGCGGCCAAGCGAGGCAGGGATGCGCGGACGGTCGTGAGCGGAGGTATCGCCGGAATGGACGCGCGCGGGGGCAAGGTCACCGTGACGGACGCCCGCGGAGGCAAGACGGTGATCGAGGACGCACGGTCGGTCAGCATCGAACGGACGCCGCCACCCGTCGAAGCCGCCGATGAGAAACCTCTATCGATCCCACCGGCCGACGCCGGTGTGAGCGTCGGCGCTTGGCTACTCGAGGAGTCGGATCTGCGCGGCTGGTTGCCGATTCCGCAGCCGCTCGATCACAAGGGCACGCGCGGCCACGTGCTCGTGATCTCCGGCGCACCAGAGATGCGCGGGGCAGGTCGACTCGCAGCCAGCGCGGCGCTCGCCTCGGGAACCGAGCTCGCCAGCGACGCGAATGCCACCTCGCACGAAGTGCCGACGCGCGACACGCACGATGCGAGCGGTCTCGGCGGCGTCGATCCACACGCGGCGGCGGTGAGTGCACTGCGCGGCGGCGCGGGGCTCGTGACGCTCGCAGGTGATGGCGACGTCATCGCGAGTGAAGCCGCGGTGATGACCAAGTCGATCGGTGACGATGGTCTCGCGCCGTTGCTCGAGAAGAAGACGGCCGTTGTCATCGGGCCCGGTCTCGGCACGAGTGAGACGGCGCGCGCTCGCGTTCACGAGGTACTGAAGGCTGGCAAGCCGTGCGTGCTCGATGCGGATGCGCTGAATCTGCTCGCGAAGGAAGGTGCGGAGGGCATCGGTAAAGCGGGTCCCGTGATCATCACGCCGCATCCCGCGGAGGCCGCACGTCTGCTGGGGATGACCACAGCCGAGGTGGAAGCGGATCGCATGGCGGCCGTGCGCGCGCTCGCGAAGAAGACGCACGCGATCGTCGTGCTCAAAGGTGCACGCACCGTGATCTGCGACGGCAGCGAGCCGAACCGCAGCGAGAAGGTCATGCGCTGCTTCATCAACCCGACGGGCGCGCCATCGCTGTCGACGGGCGGCACCGGCGATGTGCTCGCAGGGTTGATCGGCGGCTTGCTCGCGCAGGGCGTGTTCGGCGTGCGGGCCGCGTGTTGCGCGGCGTTCCTCCACGGTCGCGCTGGCGAGATGCTATTCGCGCGTTACGGACGCGGTGCGCTGTCGTCGGATCTGCCGCGTGTCATCGCGGAGCTGATCGGCGCGATGACGCCAGCGGGCGCTCGGTGATGTTCGAGGCGATCCATCCGATCCTCGGGACGCGCGACATCCTGCGTGCGATCGAGTTCTACACGCACCGGCTGGGCTTCGCGCTCGCGTTCGACGACACGTCGGAGCCGAAGAACTACGTCGGGTTTCGCCGCGACTCCGTCGTGCTGCACATGCAGTTCCAGTACGAGAACGAGATGCAGACGACGCGGCTGCGATTTCTCGTGGCTGACCCGGATACGCTGTTTGCCGAGTATCAGCAGCGCGGCGTGGAGTGCAGCGCCGCAGGCACTCGCGACACGGCGTGGGGCACGCGAGAGTTCGCGCTTTACGATCTCGATGGCAACGCGCTGACGTTCTATCGAAACCAACCGTCGCATTCGTGACTGGACAAATCGCGCGCGCTGCGTAGAGTTGTTCTCGACGGGACCCTTCCGTCACACCATGACGTTCTTCAACTCCGTGCCGTAACGCGCTTCGAGCGCACTGATGCACTGGTATGCGTTTCCCGAGGAGGAATCGCTGCTTGGCATCTCGTGCGTTCGCGCCGGCCTAGGAGTAGTCGAATCGAGCGTCCACCATCGCAACGGCGGTGTCGTGCTCTGCGTTCTTCGTCGTTGTGACGGGGGCGCGCTGCATGACGTCGGTCGCGATCGTGGATCCGCGTCGACTCCCCACGCGCGAACGCGAACATTACCAACGTTTCGCATCGCCCGAACGCGCCCGCGTTCGTGGACAGGAGACCTCTATGCTTTCGATCAAGGAAATCGCTTCGTCGTTCATCGTTGTGGCAGCAGAGAACCCGCCGACGCCGGAAGCGCCGACTCCACCGACGCCCACTGCGCCGGAGAGGCCGCGCGACAAGCCGAAATTCGGCGCGGGGAAGGGCTCGCGCCCGCAGCCACCACCGATGAACAAGTCGCTGCGCCCGCGGCGTCGCTAGTTCGTTGCGCGTAGCTGCGCCGAGATCGCGATGCGCACCTGCTTCTCGAGGTCGGCGGCGGCCGCTCGTTCCCCGTCTTGCCGCTGCTCGTACGAGTTGTCGATGACGGATCCGCCGAGCGTCTTGGTCGTTGTCTCGTAGCCGACGCTGTCGGAGCTCTCTGCGGAGAACGCCTCGGCGAAGCAGGCCACGCGTTCCTCGGCGCTGTCCCAGAGCAGCGCGCGCCCCGTCATGGAGCCGGCGACGAGCATCCCTGCGCCGAGGACCTTGGGAGCGTCGTGGGACGTGGCGTCGACGATCAAGTCGTAGCGAAGCGCACTGTCGTGGATGTCGGGCGGTGAGCGAAGCGCATCGGGGAAGTACCCGTCCGCGAGTCGCTTCCGCCCGGAGCTCGTGGCGTATAGCTGGCGGCTGCTGATCTCCGTCCCGATCGCGTCCGCGCGCATGGTGTAGCTCACCGGGATCGGGATCATGCACTCGCCACCCGTCGGAGGGCCGGCTGCGAACGCCGACGCGATAGCGGCGAGGAACTTCTTGTCGCGCGCGGCGGCCTCGGCGTCGAGTGCGTCGAGCTGTTTCGCGAGAGCGGCCCGTTCGGCGGGAGTCTCTGCGCCTTTGCGTGCTTCGGCCTTCGCCTCGCGCTCCTCCTTCTCTTCTTGGTCGCGCCACTTCACGACCTCGGCGTGGTCCTTCCACATCCGCGATCCAATGAAGCCCGCGCCTGCGACGCCTAACGCGATCAGGATCCCGTAGTTGCGCGCCTTCTTGCGCGAGAGCTTCCGTTCGAAGTCATCGACGTCGTCCATCGCGGAGGGCTCCATGCCCATTCGGACGAAGCGGAGAGCCACGGAGGCGCATGTAGGCGGACCGCATACGCGACCTCCATACAGGGCCGCCCGTCCGGATCCGGAGTGAACTCGCTCCCTGGTGCCGATCTCGCGTCTGGCTTGAGACACGCCGTGTGTCTCCACATCCTCGCGGATCAGGAACAGCTGGAGATTCAGCTTCTTACGCGTGGCATGTGGCCTGCTTTTAGACAGCTCATGTCGCGTACGAAGCTCAACACCTCTGACGTCCCGGTTAGTTCGCGTTTGGTCCGCAAGACTGACGTTCCCGCACGTCAGCTGCGCGTCGTGCCGAACGTCGACCACCCCCAGGCAACCCACGCGGACTTCGAATCGGCGTGCTTGCCTCACCAGCAGGAAATGTTCGGCGTCGCGATGCGCATCGCGCGTGACCCCGACATGGCGAAGGACCTCGTCCAGGAGACGCTATTGCGCGCGATGGTCGCGTGGGACACGTTCCAGCCAGGCAGCAACCTCCGCGCGTGGCTGTTCCGCATCCTCACCAACTCGTTCATCAACGGCTATCGCAAGCGCCGCCGCCACCAGCGCTTCGCGACCGAGCGCCCGGGCGATGCACTCATCGCACTCTACGGCACCGACCAGGATCGCACCCCGGACCTCGAAGAGGTGATGTGCGAGGAAGAGCTCTGCGACGAAGTGAAGTCGGCGCTCGATCGCCTTGGACCGGAGTATCGCGATGTGGTGGAGCGCGCGGACCTGCGCGGCGAGAAGTACAAGGACATCGCCGACGCACTGCATGTTCCGATCGGCACGGTGATGTCTCGCCTGTTCCGCGCGCGCCGCGTGCTCGAGACCGAGCTCTCTGGTTTCGCCGCAAAGGACTACGGCATCAAGCGCGCCGCCTGAGCTCCCAGGTACACTCGCGCTGTGGGACTCCTCGACAAGGTCAAAGCATTTGCGGGTGGTAAGGGAATGGCGAAGGTCACCATCTCGGTGATCGAGAAGCAGCCTGCCGAGAACGCCTCGTTTCGCGTGACGGACTCCGTGCTCAAGGGCACGATGATCATCGAAGCGCTGCAGGCCTGCGTGCTGCTCGCGACGAAGTACGAGGTGTGGCTGAACATCTCGGACGATCCGGCGGACGAGACCGGCTCGCCAAACCTCGTCGCGACCGCGCTCGATCCCGACCCGAACACGAGCTATGTGGATCCGCCGTTCGAGTACCCGCTCGAGATGAAGGTCGGCCAGATCGTCGAACGCTCGTGGCTCGTCTCGGACGTGGATCTCGCGAAGGTCCTGACGAAGAACGGCTACTCCGAGCCGCACGAGGCGATCGGTGACAAGCGCGTGCGCCTCGTCGTGAGGTGCATCGCGGACGTGAAGGGCTCGCCGTTCGATCCGAGCGCCGAAGCCGAGATCCAGCTGACGCCTTAGTACTCGGACTCGCGATTCGCGGGCCACACGTCGGCGTCGCCAGCCGGGATGTGCTCGTTCGTGAGCTCGCCGCGCGCGTCGGTGTAGCTCGCCCAGACGAGACCATCGCTCGTGTGCACGAAGTACGCTTCTTGGCGCACGGGCGCGTCGTCCGCATCGCGATCGACCACATAGAAGTTTCTCCACTCGGTGCGGGCGGGCGGGGCCGTCGTCGCGAGCGTCTTCACTTGTTCGGCGGCGGCGCGGACCTGGCCGCTCGAATCGTCCTTGGCGAGCTGCGCGAGCGCTTTGGTTGCGTCAGCGTCGCCCGGCAAGCTCGCGAGCGCGTGCACGACGTTGATCCGGACGAGGCGCGACTTGTGGAACGCGAGCGCGAGCAGTGCCGTACGCTTGGTGCCGGTGAGCGCCTGCGTGCGGAGATCTTTCGGCAGCGCCCAGAGCATCCGCGAGAGCGCGCCCGTCGAATCGATGGCGCCCGCCCAGCCGCCGAACTTGGCGACATGAAGCCACTGATCGACGACGCCGTCGGCGCCCTTTGCCTGCGGAGTCGCCGCGAGGATCTCGCCGAGCGCCCATGCTGCATCGCCGACGAGCCGATCATCCTTGCTCGACATCGCGAGCGAGAGGCCGGGAATCGATGCCGGATCGCGCAGCTCGCCGAGGGCCCACGCAGCTGCACGCCGACGATCGGCGGCGCCATTTGCGAGCATGTCGCGCAAGTACGGCGCGTCCTCGGCGCTGCCACCCGCGGCGAGACCCGCGATCGCGGCGAGGCTCGTCTTGATGTTCGCGTCCTGCGCGAGCGACCGGAGCAGCTTGCGCGTCTTGACCGCGACGTCGGTCGACGGGCGGCCACGCAGGGATGCACCGAGCGCGCGCACGAGCTCGTGACGGGTCGGACCGCGGTCGACCTGCGCCTGCTGCGAGAGCGCGGCGATCGCGCCTGGATCGGCGATGTACGCGAGCGCCGCCGCGGCAGAGCGGTGCAGCTCCGTCGGTCCTTCGCGCAACACATCGAGAAGCGGCTTGGTCGCCTCGGGGCGCCCGATCTCGCCGAGCGCGTCGATCGCAGCGTGGCGCAGTCGCGTGGGATTGCCCGGGCCGCTCAGCGCGATGAGCTTGGGCGTCGCCGCGCCAACGCGCATGATGCCGAGGTACTCCGCGGCGAGAACGCGCACCTCGAGATCCTCGTCGGCGAGGTGCTCGACGAGTACGTCACCCGCGCGCACGTCGCTCGCGATCAGGGGCCGCAGCGCTTCCATCGCGGCGAGCCGGATCGCGGCATCCTTGTTCGTCAGCGCACCGAGCACGGGGACGAGCGCAGCCGGATCCTTGGTCGCGCCGAGCGCCTTGAGCACGATCGGCATCGCGACGCGCCCGCGCTCGAGCTCTGCCGACAGCACGGCCGTCGCGCGCGGATCGGCGGCATCGGTCAACAGCGCGACCGCGCTGGCCGGATCACCCGCGATGCGACCCTGCAGGTGCGCGACGAGCGCAGGCACCGCAGCCGCACCCGCCACGCGCAGCGCCTCGCGAGCACCATTGCGAGCCGACGGTTGCGCCAGGCTCTGCACGAGGAGCTTCATCGCTTCTTCGCCGGCTTTTCCCGAGCTCGGCGTTGCCGCGATCTGACCGAGCGCGTACGCGACCTTCGCGCGATACGTGTCGTTTGGCTGATCGAGCTGTTCGGTGAGCGCGTCGATCGCGTCGACCGCGCCTAGCGCACCGAGCGCACCGACGGCCGCCGTACGCACGTCGTCATCGGGATCGTTGATCAAGCGGATCAATGCAGGCACCGCTGACGGATCGCCGAGCTTGCCCACCGCGCGCACGGCGAGGCGCCGCGTCTCGCGTCCCGTCTCGGAGAACTTGGCGACGAGTGGAATCACTGCGCGTTTGTCGCCGAGCTCTTCGAGCGTCTGGATCGTCGCGTTCTTGACGTCGGGCTTGTCATCCTCGAGACGAGGGATGAGCGCGACGACGACCTGCAGGTTGCCCTTCTTGCCGATCGTGCCGAGCGCCTTCACCGCGAGCTCGCGAACCTTCGCATCGGGGTCGCCGAGCGTGCGCGTCAGCGCGGCCGTCGCTTCGGCACCACCGATATCGCCGAGTGCGGTCGCCGCGATCTTCTTCTGCTCGGGATCCACGTCGCCGAGCCACGAGATCAACGCCGGCACGGCCGCGACCGATCCACCTGCGCCGAGCGCCTTGGCAGCCGCGTGCCGCACCTTCACGTCACTGTCTTGCATCGCAGCGAGCAAATGGTCCTGCGTGAGCGCGACGTCGTACTTCGCGAGGTTCAGGACGGCCTCGAGGCGCTTTGCTGGATCGCTGTCGGCGAGGTCCGTCGCGTCAGCCTCGACGTGGCCCGCCCAATCGAACGTCCACGCGCGTGCCGTCGCGGGGAGCAGCGCCAGGGACAGCGCGAGGGCGAGCCGCTTCATTACCGTCGAGTATGCCACCGCATCCGCGCGGTGCTACTGCGGCGGGGCGGTTGCCGATGGATCGTGCGAGACCGCGGTAGGCCCGCCGGCGGGCTTGGACAGCTCGCGGATCGCCCACTCGACCTTTTCGCGGAGGCGGTCGGGGAGGTCGAGCTTCAACAGGTCCTGGTACTCGGTCTTGGCGCCGGCGAGGTCGCCTGCTTTCCAGCGCAGGACGGCGAGCGTCACGCGAGGGCGCGGATCGTTCGGCGCGAGCGCGCGCGACTTCTCGAGCGAGTTGATCGCGCGGCCCTCATCCCCTGCGTGGTGATAGAGCATGCCGAGGTCGTGCCACGCGGCCGCATCGTCAGCGCGCACGGAGACAACGGTCTCGAGCTGCGTGGTGGCGGCCGGATACTCGCCCCAGCTGATCAGCGTTTCGGCGAACTCTTTGCGCGCGAACGCGATGCTCTCGGGTGTCTTGGCGGCCGCCACGGCTGCTTCGTAATGAGTGCGCGCGACGTCGTGCTGGCGATGACGTTCGGCCGCCTCAGCGGCTGCGACCTCGCGCTTCGTCGTGTCGTCGGGCGGAGGGCTCGCGTGCTGTCCGTGTGCACACGCGGCGAGGGCGAGCGCACAGACCAGGGCAGCGACCCTCTTCACGTCAGTCCTTCTTCGGCTTGGCAGTGCCGAGCGAGGTAGGACGGCGCGCGGGCGGATGGATCTCGATCGCGGCCTCGATGTCGTCGGGGTCGACCTCGGCGGTCGGGTGCGGTTGGCGGCGCGTGGGAGGACGCAGGAGGATCTCCTGCGAGTCGCGCTGTTCGACGAACGCCTTGTGATGCAGGCGCTCGATCTCGTCCACGTCGACCTCGCGCGTGACGTCAGGATTGCCGAGGAGCGCGCGCAACTCGGCGGACGTAGGCGCGACGACCGGCGTTTCGCGCGACCACTCGTCGCCGTTCGCGATCTGCGAGTCGATCCGATCGGCGAGCGACTTCTTCGTGGCGGACGCAGGTGCGTTGTGCGGCGGCAGGGTGGGCGGCGCTTTGAGCGGGAAGTCGCGCCGGCGAGCGCTGTCCGTGGCGGTGCTGTCGACAAACCGCGGCATCGCGGGGTTCGTTGTCGCGGTGTCGTCGCCGATCGACGGGAGGTTGATCGACGGATTCGCGCGCAACTGCTCAGCCGTCGGCGGGCGCGAGCGGACATGCGCGACGTTGCCGCGGAACGACGTGGAGATGTCGTCGACCTGCGGCGTCGCGAGGATCTCGTCGAGCACCGCGTCGTCCTGAACGACGTGCATCGCGTCGCGCGTCTCGGACGCATCGCTCTGCGCGAGCATCGACGGATTCGTCGAGCCGGCGTCGTCGAGGTCGTTCGGTCCCGGCGGAACCGCGCGAATCGCGACGTCCGTCGGCGGGTCGATCGGCAGGTCGCTCGTCTCCAGCTCCTCGGGATCGATCTTGAAGCCCGAGACCGTTTGGTCGGTATACGCGGTCGGCGGCGCATCCTCGTCGAGGATCAAGGCCGGTGGGCGCGGAGCATGTTCGGGGGCAAGCGTCGTGTTGAAGCGCTGTGGCGCCGGATTGTTCGACGTCGCGAACAGCTGCGCGGGGCTCGCGGGCGGCGTGCTGTCGCTCGGCTTGCGCTCGACGGGATGGATCGGCGGAATCGTCGCCGGTCGGCGCGTTCCCATCGGTGGCGGGTTGGTGCCGGGACGGGACGTCGCGCTCGAGCCCGTCGTCGGGACGGCATCGGGCACTCCACCAACAGGCGGCGGTACGGTCGGTGGCTTTGGGCTGACCTGGCCGATCGGCGGCGGGTTCGTCGGCGGCTTGGGCACTGACGGGAGCGGAGGATTCGTCGGCAAGCGCGTCCGCGACGAGCGGTCCCCGTCCGGCGGCGGAGTCGTGGGCGGCTTGTACGCGCTGAGCGGTGGCGGAGTCGTGGGCGGCTTGATCGGCGGCAGCGTTGCCGCACGTTTGCGCATGCCGGACTCCTTGATGAGGTCCACCGCGCGCAGCTTTTCGCTCGGCTCGCCGCGCAGCTCGGGCCACGGTGCTTCGGCCGCGCCCTTCTCGGTCCACGACTTCACAGCGTCCACATCGATGGTCGGCGCCGAGTCGCGCATCGCTTCGTTCGGAGCGGCGGCCTTGTCGGGAACGACGGGCTCGGTCTTCGTTGCAGGCGGCGCGCTGCTGGACGCCTTGCGTGCGAGCTCGATCGGCGGCGACGTCAGGGTCGGGCCGACAGGCAGGATCGAGATCTCCGGATCGTCATCGAGCTTCGGCGCTGGCCGCGTCTCGTCGACGTACCGCTGCGACTCCGCCCGCTTCTCCATCTCGTCGAGGATGATCGCGTCGGGCTTCTTCGACGGCTTCTCCTCGACCGTCGGCTCGACCTTCGGTTCGACTTTCGCCTCGACCTTGAGCTCGGGCTTCTTCTCGACCTTGGTCTCGGTGATGTCCGCGTCGGACTTCTTTTCCTTGAGGTTCGCGGTCGCCTCGGGCTTGCGATCGAGCGAGTCGAGCCGCGGCTGCGTCGTCGTCGCGGATTCGGTCGGCGTGGCCGCGCTCGCGTCCTGCTGCGCCTTCTGCCACGGGTACTCGATGCGCCCATGGTTCGCGTGGCGGATCGTTTCCTTCAGGGATTCGCTGACGAGGCGGAGATCCGCCATCGACAGTCCGCTCTCGTCGAGCTGACCGAGGTGCAGCTTGCCATAGACGATCCGCTGGACGAGCGCGTCGATCGACTTGGCATCCGGCTTCTTGAGCGTGCGCGATGCAGCCTCGACGGCGTCGCAGATCGTGAGGATCGCCGTCTCGCGCGTCTGCGGCGGATGACCGGGGTAGCGGAAGTTGTCGATGTCGAACCCGTTCGGGTTGCCCTGTTCCTGCGCCTTGCCCCAGAAGTACTCGAGCACCCCGTTGCCGTGGTGCATGTGCATGAAGTCGACGATGCGCTCGTGGAGGCCCGCTTTGCGCGCGGTGGCGATGCCCTCGGTGACGTGCGCGAAGATGTGATCGGTCGAGACCTCGGGCGGCAGCTTGTCGTGCGGGCTGGTCTCACCGGGTTCGAGGTTCTCGATGAAGAACTTCGGCTGGAGAGACTTGCCGAGGTCGTGAAAGTACGCGCCGACGCGGACGAGGCGACCGCTCGCACCGATCGCGTTCGCCGCGATCTCGGCCATGTTCGCCATGGCGAGCGAGTGCTGCCACGAGCCCGGTGACTTCTCGGAGATTTGCTTGAGCAGCGGATGCGCGAGGTCTTCGAGCTCGACGAGCTGTCCGCGCGTGATCTCGCCGACACAGCGCTGATACAGCGGCATCAGCGGGACCGCGAGCACGGTTGCGATCACGGGGCCGGCGAGCGCAGCGAACCACGGCGACTGCAGTGGCGCGGTGAACGTGGGCAGCGCACCCGTCGTGAGATACGCGAGGATCAGATACGTCGCGGCCGCGCACGCCGTCGAGATCACGCCGGCCGTGACGGCAGTGCGCCAACGATCCTTCGGTTGCTCGCTGACCACGACACCCGCGACCGTCGCCTGGACGAGAAGCACGAGCGCGGTGCCGACGTCGAACGGACCGACAAGCGCGATCACGAGCGCGCCGAGGACGCCGGTCGCGATCCCGACGACGCGATCGAGCGCCATCACGCCGAGGAGCGCGAGCACTCCGACGGGGACGACCATCACGCTGACCGGGGTGAACAGGAGAAGCGCTTTGACGGCGATCGCGAGCGCGATGACCGCTCCAAAGCTGACGACCTGCACACGCGTGAGCCGGCCCCGCGTCGAGCCGCGCATGCGGTGCGAGAACAGCAGCGCGAGCACGAACGGGATCGTGAACAGCGTCGCGTACGGCAGCGGTCCGTGGGGCAGGGACGCGGTCACGGCGGCCACGCGCGCCACATCCTCCGGTGTCGCGATCTGACCGCGGGCGATGACGATCGCGCCGTTCGAGATCCGACCATCGCTCGTCGAAAGACCGGCGAGGGCAGGGATGCGCACGGTGTAGGGCGCCGGCTGGCCCGCGACGACGGGCGCGCCGAGCCAGCGATCTGCCGTGCTGACGGCGAGGACGAGCGCACCGAACGCGAGCGCGAGCGCGATCGCGAGTGCGATCCCGATGCGCGGCCGACGAGGAATCGCCTTTGCCAGGAGCTCGCGCGATCGCAGCGCCGCGAGTGGACGCTGCGGCACCGGCCCCGAGGGCCCGCTCTTTACACCGCTGGAGTCGGTGTCCGCCACTAGATGCCCCTAGATGCCAATGTCGAACTCGGCGCGCGTTCTGCCGCCGCCCGTCGTCGGGAACTGCATGCTGCGCATCACGCCGTTGAGGCACGACCACTTGCCGCCCGATTGCTGGCCGTCGACCTTCACGAACGTCACGCGGCCACTCTTGCCGTCGATGATGATCGACAGGCTCGCGTTGCCGGCGCCGCTGCGCTGCAAGCAACCACCGAGCTTGCCGCCAAAGTGCGAGTAGACGCCGTAGACGACACCCATGTCGAGCGTGCGCGATCCGCCGCCGTCATCGTCATCGCTCATGTCGAGCGACATGTCCTCGCTACCCTTGGTGTAGCTCCCGCCACCACCACCGTGGTTGCCGCCACCACCGCTCTTGTGCGCGACTTTCGGCGGGGCCTTCGGAAGCGAGACGGTGACCTTGAGCGACGCACCGTCGATGGCCTCGATGCCTTCCATCTTCTTTGCGGCGGTGTCGCCGTTCACGGCCTTGATCACGAAGAAGACGCCGAGCGCTGCGCCGACGACGCCCAGGCCGATCACACCGTAGAGCAGGGCGCCGCGCTTGGTCTCGCTCTTCTGAACCGCGACCTCCGCCTGCGCGCGACGCGAGTCATCGCGCTTCTGGCGCGCGGTCTCGACCATCGGGCCGAGGAGCGGATGCGACGCGATATCCGCCCGCGCGCCCGTGTCCTTGTCCATGATCGCGTTGCCGCCGACGATGTCGCCCTTCTCGATCTGCTTGATGATATCGGCGAGGGAGAACGGGCCGTAGTCCATCTTGCCCTTGGTGACGAGCCACTTCTCCGTGGAGTCAGCGAGAGCACGAGCGAGCGCGGGATCGATGTTCGACATCGACGCGGACGGTGCCGGCGCCTCGCCTTCGATCGGCGGTACGGTGATGCCGGCGAGCGAGCTCGCGAGGCTGACCTGTTGGCCGAGCGCGGGCTCGCTGTCCATCCGCGGCACCGACGACGTGGTGACCGCGCCGCCCTTGGTGAGCGCTTCGCCGACGACCTCGCCGAGCACGTCAGGCCTGCCGAAACGCTTCTCCGGATCGCGGTGACACGCGCGACCGATCAGCTCGTCGATCTGGTTGTTGAGTCCAGCGACGACCTCGCTGGGTCGCGGACCACCGCGCTCGAGCGGCGACCCGACGAGGCATTCGTAGAGCAGCGCACCGAGCGAGTACACGTCGCCAACCGGCGTGGGCTGGCCACTCGCAGCTACCTCCGGTGCGATGGTCGGTGACGCGGGAATCAGGCCCGCGACGACCGCTGCGGCCGTTCCTGCGCCGAGCGCGAGATCGATGACGCGCACGCGACCCGTGCGGTTGACGACGACGGATTCATCGGCGAGAGAACCGTGCGTTGCATCCGCGAGCGCGGCCGCGATACCGGTCACGAGGTTACCCGTCGCACGCGTGCCGAGGCCCGCGTTGCCGGCCTTGCCGCTACCGCGCTTCTTCGCGAGCAGGTCGCGCACGAGCGAGCCGTCCACTTCTTCCGTCGCGATCCACAGGACGTCGCCCGTGAGTCCCGCGGCGAGCGTCTTCACGAAGTGCTTGTGCTCGGGCATGCCGGCCGCGGCACGCGTACCCGCGATGATCGCGTCGCGCACCTGCGGGTTCTGCGCGATGCGCGCATGGATCACGTAGATGGTCGCGGGGCCCTTCGCGCTCTCGGCCTTGTACGCATCAGCGATGCGCAGCGGCCACAGCTGTGCCCCGATGCGGTAATCGCCGAGCGCAAACCCGGGCGCCAATCGCGCCCCCGACACACCCTGGCTTCCGGACGGTCCAACGGCGGTCATCGACGAGCAGCCCCCATTACGAGCGCTTAGAATAGGGGTCTACCCCCGTGAATTCAACGGAACCTGGCGCCTAGCTAAGTGTCAGATTCCCTCGGCGGCGCGGCTACTTGCGCGTGGCGATCGACTACTTGGGGCATTGCGCGGCGTTCGCGCGTGCGATCGCGAGCGGATAGCGACCAAGCCCCTTGAGCAAGGTGCAGCCGCGATCGACATCGCCCGTCTTGATCAGGGCGTCGGCAAGAAGGTATTTCGCGCGCGCGTTCTTGGGATCCGCTTGCAGCGCTTGATCAGCCTCGGCGAGCTGCTTGAGCCGGTTGTCGTCGCGCTGTGCCTGCTCCGCGGCCTTGAGGTGCGTGGAGTCGGCGGGCGCCGTCGGTATCGCTGGCGTCTTTTTCGGAGTGGTCGACTTCACCGGCGGCGTCTCGGTGACAGCCGCATCGGCCGCGATGGGTGCCTCGACCTCGGCGACGACGGCGGCGTCCGCGACGACGGCATGCTCGGTGTGCTTCACGACGGGCACGTCGGGCTTCGTCGACGGACCGCCACGCATGACGAGCAGCATCGCGACGTAGATCATGCCGAGCAGCGCGAGACCTCCGACCACGAGGAGCGGCGTTCGCTTGCTCGTCAGCGGGAGATCATCATCGAGGGGAGCATCGACCTCGACGGGAAACTGCGATGCGACGACCGATTGGCTGCCACTCGCGAGTGATGCGACCGGCGCCGACGGAGCGCGCGGTTGTTCACCGGAGCCCGGCGCGGGCAGGGTTGCGTTCTTCGCGACGGCGCCGCTGGCCGAGACGGCAGGGAGCGACGCCGAGACGTCCGCGGGCAGCGCCTGGAAGTAGTCGGATGCCCCGAGCCCGCCGGAGCGCAGACCCTGGCGCGGCTTGGCGGCGGCGCCTCCGCGTTCGACGTAGACCTCGAGCTCCGCGAGCAATTGGTCGAGCTCCTCGGCGGACGCGGGTCGTTGCTCGCGATGCTTCGCGAGGCAGCGCTGGAGCAGCTCGTCGAGCTTGGGGAATTGCGCGAGCTCGGGCTGCAGCGCCTCGAGGTGCGGAGGCGGCGTGCGCACGTGGTGCGAGAGCATCTCGATCGGCGCCTTCGCTTCGAACATCGCGCAGCCGGTCAGCATCGCGAACATCGTCGCGGCGAGGGAGTAGATGTCGCTGCGTGGATCGAGCACGTGACCGCACGCTTGCTCGGGCGACATGTACTCGGGCGTGCCGAACACCATGCCCACTTGCGTCAGAGCGGCGTCGTGCGAGCCGGACTCCGACGCGGTCCCTTCCATCAGCTTCGCGACGCCGAAGTCGAGGAGCTTCGCGTAGTCGGCGTCGGTGCCGACCCTCATCAGCAGAATGTTGTCGGGCTTGATGTCGCGATGGATGAGCCCGATCTTGTGCGCGGCGCCGAGGGCGTGCAGCGCATGTCGCGTGATGTGGAGGACGCGCGACGGCGCGAACGGTCCGTCGATCTCGAGCTCGCGTTGCACCGTGCGCCCGTCGAGATACTCGAGCGCCATGTAGTAGTCGCCGTGCGGCGTGACGCCGAAGTCGAGGACCTTCACCGCGTGCGGCGACTCGACCTTCATCGTCGACCGCGCTTCCCGCAGGAATCGCTGGGCTGCGATTTCATCTTGCGTGAGATGCGGCTTGAGCAGCTTCACCGCGACGCGGCGATCCATCGCGAGGTGCTGTGCGCGAAATACTGATCCCATGCCGCCCTCGCCGAGCAGCGCATCGAGGCGATAGCGGTCGTCGAGAACGATCCCGACCAGACCTGCGGCAAAGTCGCCGGACGTCACGGCACTTAGAAGCGCATGCCGTTCTTGACGCGGAAGCTGAACCAGTCCCACGCAAGATAGGCAGCGCCGACGCCGGCGACGACGCCGAGGATCGGAGACGCGACCACACCCACCACCGCGGCTCCGCCAACGGTCAGGGCGGCAATCGCGCCTTTCCGCTTGGCAACCACCTTGTTGCGCTGGACGATCGAGGTCACGTCTGGAGAGTGCGTCATGGGTGGCGGGCTGTCAAACGCGTGTCCATCCACCCACACCTGGCGCGTGCGAGGAGACACAGCTCGGTTAACCGGCCGCGGGGCCTCGATTCTCGACGTGGCGCGACGGGTGCAAACTCCTGGATCTGCTAAACCGCATGTTAATAAGGAAGCCGATGTCGAACGCTGGTGGCACTCGTTCTCGCAAGCCGCAACACGGTGCTGTGCTCCTCGGAGCGGCCGGCGGAATGCTGGTCATCGCGGCGGGACTCGCCGGCGGCTATTACGTGCTCGGTTCGCGCGGTGAAGCGACGGCCGCGACGCTGCCGACCAAGGCAGCCACCAAGGTGGAGCCCGGTCACGGCATCCCGGCCGCGCAGCCGACCAACGCGACCGTGCTCAGCGCGTATCTCGCTCGCAAGGTTACGGTGAAGACGAGCAGCGGTCCCGTGCAGATGACGTGGGCCGAGCTCGGCGTCGAAGCGGATCCCGATGAGATGGCGCACTCGCCCGTCTCGACCGATGCGGACATCGCGACGTACGCGGCCAAGGCCGAGATCCCTGTGCGCGTGGATCGCGAGAAGGCGATCGCGGCGCTGCTCGTCCTCAAGGCCAAGACGGACAAGTCGCCGACGAACGCGTACCTCGATCTCGAGGAGCACAAGATCTACGACGACACGTCGGGCATGGGGCTCGATATCTGGGGCTCGCTGCCGCGCATCGTCGCTGCCGCACGCCAGGCGCAACCGACGCTCGAGCTCTCCTCGATCGCCGTGCCGGCCGCCGTCACCAAGACGGGCCTCGGCATCGACGACATCTCGCAGGTGATGGGTCACTACGAGACCAAGTTCCCCGTCACCGATCGTGATCGCAACTACAACCTCAAGCTCGCGGCCTCCAAGGTGAACGGCTACGTCATGAAGCCGGGCGAGGAGTGGTCGTTCAACGGCACCGTCGGCGAGCGCTCGCAGGCGACGGGCTACAAGATCGCGCACGTCATCGAGAAGGGCGAGATGGTCGATGGCCTCGCTGGCGGCACCTGCCAGATCTCGACGACGCTGTTCGGCGCTGCGTTCTTCGCCGGCCTCGAGATCGTCAAGACGACGAACCACTCGCGCCCGTCGGCCTACACGCCGCTCGGCTTCGACGCGACGGTCGTGTGGCCGAACACGGACCTCAAGCTGAAGAACACGTACGACTTCCCGGTCGCGCTGCGCTACGTCGTCGCGAACGGCGAGGCCAAGGTCGAGGTGCTCGGCAAGGGCCGCCCGTTCGACAAGATCGTCTTCGAGCGCGAGGTCATCGAGACCACGCCGTTCTCGTCGGAGGAGCGCCTCGACGAGGAGCTGCCGGTGGGCTACCAGTCGACCGATCAGGCCGGCTTCGACGGCTATCACCTCACGCGCTATCGCAAGTTCTACAAGGGCGACAAGCTCGTGAAGACGAACAAGTGGGACGTCAACTACAAGCCCGTGACGGAGTACATCCGCAAGGGAACGAACCCCGACACGACGATCAAGACGCCCGAGCCGCACGTGCCCAAGGGGCTCGTTCCGCCCAAGTCCGACAAGTTCTCGATGGCGCAGTAAGCGCCGTCGGAGTTACGAGCCGTACGGGTCAGCGACGTCGGCGGGAGACGGCGAGGGCGCGCTCGGAGCCGACGAGTTACCGCCGTTCTGCGTGCTCTGCGAACCAGAGAGCGTCATCGAGCTGCCGCCCTTGAGATTCACGGAACCGCTCGAGCCCCACTGGAGCGTCGTGCCGGTGACGACCTCGAGGTTGCCTTGCTCGGCCTTGATGTCGCTCGACTTCGCGGTGATCTCGATCTCGCCCTGCGGTGCCTGAAAGCAGACGTCGCCGGCCTTGGCTTCGATGGTGATCTTGTTGGAGCCCGCGTCGATCGTGATGATGCCGGCGTTGCCACCATCCTCGATGGTGATCTTCTTGCCGTCGTCGTCGAACGTGATCTTGGAGCCGGCGCGCGACTTGATCAGGCGCTTGGGATTGCCACCGCCGTTCTTCTCGGGCGGCTTGTCCTTCCCGTTCCAGAGAGCGCCCACGATGAGCGGACGTGTGAAGTCGCCTTGCTCGAACATGACGAGAACTTCGTCATCCTTCTCGGGGATGAAGAACCAGCCGCGGTTCTTACCGGCGCCGAGCATGATGATCGGCGTCCACCACGACGTGTCCTCGGCGCCGTCCCCCTTCATGACGGGGTACTTCACCTTCACGCGGCCGAGCTTCTGCGGGTCCTGGTTATCGGTGACGAGGCCGATGACCGGCTCGAAGACGCGATAGACCTCCGTCTCGGCCTGCCTGATCTGCGCAGAGAAGACCGAGCCCAAGTCGTAGACAAAGACCGAGCGCATTACGTTCTAGCTTACTACGGGGACTTAGCCGGCGGGCTTCCCCCGTCCGGGGGCGTCGTGGGAGGCGGGAGCGGCGCGTCGGGAGGGCCGTCGAAGGGCAGAGTCCCGAGGATTGCTACGGATCTGTCGCCCTGCGGGGAGAGCCCGGTCGCGTTGGACCGTGCGCCCGTCGTGTCCGACGAGATCAGTCCGATCACGATTTGCTGGCCCTTCCACTCGGCGGGGAACGTCAGCTCGAAGCGGTCGCGCACCTGCTCGCCGACCTTCCAGCGGTTCGTGGAGTAGCCGCCGTCCGCGGTCGCCCGGAGATTGGAATGGGCGGCGCTGATGCCGATTGGGCCCGCGGGATCCGTAGCGGGCCACGCCATGAGCTCGAAACGGTAGTTGAGCGTCGTCGCGGCGGTCGTCTGGAAGTACACGAGCACGTCGGCCTTGCCGCCCGGCTTGTACGTCACGCCGGGGGGCGCACCGATGCCGGTGATGCGGATCGAGCCGTCCGCGATCGTCTGATCCTTGGTCGCTACCGGCGGCGGTTCGGTCGCCAGCACGTCCTTCATCTGCCGGAACTGCTGATTGAACAGCGGGTCGCGCGCGTACAGCACGCGATCGAGCCAGCCTTGCAGCGCTCTCTTCATCATCGCGAGCTCGGGCGGGTTCTTCGGTGCGAGGTTGTTGTGCTCCCACGGATCCGCCTTGAGGTCGTAGAGCTCTTCGACGTTGGAGGCGAGGCGATAGATCAGCTTCCACCGCTCGCTGATCGCGGCGCGCTGCCTGTTCGGCGCGTTGGTCTCGCTGAACACGATGCGATCTGGATCCGCCTTGCCGGTGAACAGCTCGCCGACGAGGCTGCGGCCCTCGAACGAGAGGTCGTGCGTGTCGATGGCGCACAGCTGCGCGATCGTCGGAACGATGTCGAGGTTGCTGACGGCGCCACCGATCAAGTGGGGCGGGTTGTTCGGGATGTAGAAGATCATCGGCACGTGCAGCAGCTCGCGATAGAGCGCGGTGCCGTGCGTGCCGAGCGGGATGCCGTGCTCCGCCATGCTGTCGCCGTGATCGCTCGTGATGATGATCAGCGTGTTGTCGTTCGACGGCAGGCGCTTCATCTCGTCGAGCAGCCGGCCGAGCTCTTGATCGGTCCACTTGATCTCGCTGTCATAGAGGTCGGTCTCCGCGTTGCCCCAGTCGGCGACCTGCGGATGCGCGACGTAGCGCCCGTGTGGATCGATGTAGTGGGCCCACAGGAACCACTTGTCCTTCTGATGACGCGTGACGTACGCGAGCGCGTGGTCCGTGACCTTGTCGGCGGCGACGATGAACGGGTCCGGCTTCTTGCCGATCGAGTTGTCGTACTCGTCGACGCCTTGATCGAGGCCCCAATCGTTCCACCACTCGTGCGAGCCGATCACGCCGGTGACGTAGTTGTTGCGCTTCATGATCTCCGGGAGCGTCGTGTTCTCGGGGAGGATCTTCGGCGGCACGCCAGGCGGTGCGTCGCCGAGCGCGATGCCGGAGTGGAAGTACTTCGACATGATGATCGCGGGGATCGAGGCCATCGTTCCTGCGGATGGCGCGTTCGTGAAGGTGAACGACGTGGAGTGATTCACGAGCTGCTGGAGATTTGGCGTCGTGTCGCGATGCTTCTCGCTCGCCGCGTAACCGCCGAACGTCGTGCGGTCGTAGCGGACCGTGTCGATCGTGATCAGCAGGACGTTCCACGGCCTCTGGAATGCGGGCGGCACCGTTGCCGTCGGCCCACTCGCGGCGGCGAGATCCTTGAGCGAGAAGTCGCGTCCGTCGCAGTTCTGATCGATGCCGTCGTCGGGAATGTCGGTCGCGCCGCGGTTGATGGACTTGTCGAACGGCGCGCAGTCAGCCTCGCCGAGCACGGTGCCGTAGCCATCGCGGTCCAGGTCATTCGCGAAGCGCACCACGCCGATCAGGTGCTCGAGCGCGGGCGACGCCGTGATCGCGACGTACTTTGCCTCGAGGTCCGCACCCCACCACGCGAACGTCAGCGTCGTCAGCGCGAGTGTTCCGCCGGCCCACGCGAGCCCGCGCTTCTTGGTGCGGAGCGGACGTGGCCACACGGCCCCGCCGAGGCGCGGTGCAACGACGAGCGCGACACCGCCGAGCACGCCGCGCGCGACCAGTGCCCACGTCGCTCCGGGCAGCACGATCCACACGACGCCGATGACGACCAGGACGATGACGTCGAGCAGCGGACCGCGTTCCACGAGAGAGCGTTCACCGGCATGTACCTGCGCGCCGATGCCCATCCCGAGCGCGATGACGCCGCCCGACGCGATCATGCGCAGCGGCAACACGGAGCGGCTCTGGGGCAGCGCGAACCAGCACGCGACGAGCGCGCCAGCGACGAGACCGATCATCGCGACGCCTGCCGCCCGCCAGCGGCCGAGAGGGTTGAACACTCCCAGCACCGGGGCGAGAGCGCGGGCGGCCCCCGTGGCTGCGATGCGCGCGACGCGATGGACGACGACGCAGATGACCATCACGCTGATCGACGCCGCCGCGATCACGCCGGCCGTCAGCTGCGGCTCCTTGAAGGTAGCGATGGCCCACGCGCTACCGCGTTGAATGATGCCGCCCGCGATCGTCGCGGTGGCGAGCGCGGCCCACAGCTGCGGCACGCCAGCCCGGAACCCACCGATGTAGCCGCGGCCCGCGATCGGACGCGCGCCACCTTCTAATGACCCGAGCGCGAACCAACCCGGTGCGCGCTCCGTCTCGGGATCGATCTGCGCGCGAACGATGCGCGCGGCGAGCAGCGTGATGATGAGCACCGCCGTCAGCAGCAGCCACAGCACCAGCGAGAGCGTCGCGGTCAGCGCGCAGAGGCGCAGCTTGCTCGCGAACGCCGAGCTGCCCGCGTAGGCGGAGAGCGTGACCACGTACTCGACAGCCGCGAAGGCGATCGCACCGGCCGTCGACATGGCGATCGCACGACTGATGTCGGCCCGAACGGCGGATCGCACCGCGCGATCGTCGAGACTGACCTTCGCCGTCGGGTGATCGGACACTGACGGTGAGGTCGTATCACGTCCGCTCGCACGCCGCCCGTCGTGGCCGTGTTACGAACAGCGCGTGATCTTCCGCGCTACGGTCTTCGTCGCTCTCCTCGCGTGTGTCGGCTGCTCGAGCCGGGACACGGGCGGGGCAGGGAATGGATCGGCGGTGGCCGCTGGTTCTGGATCCGGCAGCGCGACGCCTGTCGATCCCAAGAACGCCGCGTCCACGTACGAGAAGCGATGCGACGCGAACGACTTCGACGCGTGCCGCAGCCTCGCGATCCTGTACGGCGAAGGGCTCGGCGTCGCCGAGGATAAGAAGAAGTCTGCCGCGCTGCTGCAGAAGGCGTGCGTCGGCAAGAACTACTCGGCGTGCACCCAGTTCGCGCTGCTGCTCGCGGACGGTACGGGCATCGACAAGGACGTGCAGCTCGCCATCGACGTGCTTCAACAGGCGTGCGACGGCGGCTATCTGCTGGCGTGCCGCAACCTCGGCCTGATGGTCCGCGATGGCCGCGGTGCCCCGGTCGATCTCCCGCGGGCGGCGGGTCTGCTCGATCGCGCCTGTGCCGGCGGAGCGCCGTACGCGTGCACGAACGCCGGTGACCTCGATGCGACGCGCGCGAAGGCCGATCCAACGCAGACCGACGAGCTGCTCAAGAACATGATCGCGCACTTCAAGCGCGGCTGTGATGACGGTGATCCGATCGCGTGCCGCAACCTGGGCGTCGCGTATCTCGAGGGACACGGACTCCCGACGAGCACCGCCGCATCAACCGTCTGGCTCGATCGCGCATGCCGCCTGGACGATCCCGTTGGCTGCCGCGTGCTCGGTGCGATGCGCGTGCAGGGCATCGGCGGCCCGCAGGACGTCGAGCTCGGCAAGCAGCTCCTGCAGCGCGCCTGTGACCACAAGGACGCGGATGCCTGCGGAGCGCTCAAGACGGTCGCGGAAGCGCAGGCAGCGAGCGCAGGAAGCGGCTCGAGCGTGGGGAGCGGTTCGGCGGCCGGCAGCGCCTCCCATTCGCCGTCACTCCCGTTCTAGCCACTCCGGACGCGGGAGCGACGCCTGGCTGTCACGGTAGGTGACGATGTAGGCAAACGGGTGTGGTGCGGCGACACGGCGGCTAAGTACTGATGACACGGTCGCTCCCGGGGACCCTGCGAGGGCCGGGATCACAACTTGTTCACAGGATTCCTCAGGGTGTGGAGGGGACGTTTAGATTCGGGCATTTAGATCCGAAATCGCTTGTGAACAACTGGCCAGATCCCCCCGGTTATCGACAGGCCTCTCCATGCCGCGTTGCGTCACAGTCCGAGAGCTCGGACTGAGCGCATCGGCACAGCGACTGTGGTGCCTCCTACAGTGCCTGAGCGCGTCCGCTCACCGGACTGTCACAGTCCGTCGGTCGGACGGCCGCGTCCGCGGGGCGGACACAGGAGGGGGCAGAAGGCCAGAAATGGCTCTTTGACGCGGTTTGCGGCGGTTTCCTGGGTTCCGCCCGTCACGTATGTGACGCGCTGTGACACGGCTCGGAGGAGGTCCTGTCACCTGTCGTGAGGCGTCCCTGTCCACTGTCCGTAGGCAGTCCCCGAGGAGAACGGTCGCAGCGCGATGTACGGCGCAGCGGACAGTACGCATCTCGAACTGTCCGCGACTCGTACGAGTCAGTGGGCGAACGATCGATAGAGCGCGACGTACTCGCGCGCGGATGCGCTCCACGACAGATCGCGCGTCATCGCGGATCGCTGCATGCGCGTGACGGCGGCGCGATCGTTGAACAGTCGCGACGCGCGCTCGAGCGCAGAGAGCAACTTCACCGGTGTCGCCCTGTCGAACTTGAGACCGGTCTTTCCATCGTCCACCGTGTCGACGAGGCCGCCGACGGCGTGAACGACGGGGAGCGTGCCGTAGCGCATCGCGTACAGCTGACCGAGCCCGCACGGTTCGAAGCGCGAGGGCATGAGAAACAGATCGCAGCCCGCGTAGATCCTGCGCGCGAGTCCACCGTCGAACCCGATGCGGACACGGATGTTGTTCGCGAAGATCGTCGCGAGGTAGCGGTAGCGAGCTTCGAGCTCGGGCTCACCGGAGCCGAGCACGACGAGCTTCATGCGCAGGCGATGGAGATGGGGAACGCAGTCGGCGACGAGGTCGAGCCCTTTCTGACTGGCCATGCGCGCGATGACTCCGACGAGGATCTCGTCAGAGGCGAGCGGCAGATCGAGCTCCGCCGCGAGCGAGCTGCGACAGACGGCTTTGCCTGCGAGCGCATCGGCAGAGAACGGCGCGGGCAGGGCGGAGTCTGTGAGCGGATTCCACGCCGACGTATCGATGCCGTTGACGATGCCCGAGAGCGCTCGGATGTCGTTCGCGAGAAAACCGTCGAGGGCTTCGCCGAACTGCGGTGTGAGAATCTCTTTCGCGTACTGCGGCGAGACCGTCGTGACCGCATCCGCAAATGCGGCCCCCCCTTTGAGGAAGGACACCTGATCGTAGAACTCGAGCTGGCGCAACTTGAACATCGACCACGGCCAGCCGAGCTCGTCCATCACGAGCTTCGGGAAGATGCCGCGGAACGCGAGGTTGTGGATCGTCGCGATGATCGTCGGCCGCTTTGCCGCCATGTGCGCGTAGACCGCGGCCGGTCCGCCTTGCCAGTCGTGCACGTGCAGCACGTCGATCGCACCGTCGAGAACGACCGGCCCCGCGTGTTGTGCCGCGGCGCCGAGAGCTGCGAAGCGCACGTGATTATCCGGCCACTCGCCGGGGCCGCCCGGCCCGTACAGTGTCCCCGGACGGTTGTAGAGCTCGGGGATGTCGACAAAGCCATACGTCACCGCGCCGACCTGCGCCGTCCGGATCGCGCAGGTGTAGACGTGGCCGCCGAACAACAACTTGAACGGAGTCCCGACGGAGAGCGCGGCGCCGGCAGCTGCCAGTTTCTCCGTGACGCCGCGATACAGCGGCACCAACACGCCGACACGCGTGACGGCAGGGAGCGTCGCTTGCGCAGCGGGGAGTCCGGCGACGACGTCCGCGAGTCCGCCAGATTGCGCGAACGGCGCGACCTCGCTGGCGACGTGGAGGATGCGCACTAGGGAGAACCGTCGCCCGAGAACTTCTTGAAGCGCGGGCCGGCGGACTCGTAGCTGTGACGGCTCTGACCCGAGACGACGAACGTGCCGGGGCGCAGCTGCGCGAGGAGCTCGGGCTCGTTCCCCATCAGCTCGGCGACATCGTTTGCGAGGACGATCGGCCCCTTGGCAGGAACGATCGTGCCCTTGGGCATCACGACGATTCCGGACTCCGTGACGAACGGAAAGCGCGCGCGGTCTGCGGCGGGATCCATTCCGATCTCGCAGCCCGGCTCGATCTTGCAGTTCTTGTCGAGCAGCACGCGCCGCACCTTCGCACCGCGACCGATATCGCAGCCCGAGAGGATCACGGAGTCGAGCACCTCGGCACCGGCGTGGACGAAGCAGTCGTACGACAGCACGGTCTCACGGACGGATGCGCTCGCGATGATCGAGCCTTCGCAGATCAGGGAGTCATCGACCTCGGCGGGACCGAATCCTTCACCGGCGCGCACGAAGCGGGCAGGTGGGTAGTCGCGTTGCGCGCTGCGGATGCGCCACGAACGGTTGTAGAGATCGAGCGCAGGAACGCGCGCGCGCAGCTCCATGTTGGACGTGAAGTAGCTGTCGATCGTACCGACGTCGCGCCAGTACGGCTCGGTGCCGTCCGGCTCGCCGGGAATCGCGTTCTTCGCGAAGTCGTAGACGTCGACGCGCGCGCCCTGCTGGACGAGCTTGGGGATGATGTCGCGGCCAAAGTCGTGGCGCGAGGACGGCATACCGCCGTCGTCGACGAGCACACGCTCGAGCACTTCGGACTTGAAGATGTAGTTGCCCATCGAGACGAGCGACCAACCGGGGCGGCCCGGCATCTCCGGCGGGTTCTTGGGCTTCTCGATGAAGCCGATGATCCGACCATTCGCGTCGACGTCGATGATGCCGAACGCGCTCGCCTCGCTCGTCGGAACCGGGAATGCAGCGACGGTCAGGTCCGCGTTGCGATCGCGGTGCGCCTTGTCCATCTGCGAGACGTCGAACTTGTAGACGTGGTCACCACCGAACACGGCCACGTACTTCGCGCGCGCGTCGCGAACGAGGTTGAGGTTCTGGTACACGGCGTCGGCGGTGCCGCGGTACCAGAACTCGCCGAGGCGCATCTGCGCGGGGACGACCTCGATGTACTCGCCGAAGCCCGACAGCCGCCAGTTGCGCGACAGGTGCTTGATCAGGCTCGACGACATGTACTGCGTGAGCACGTAGATGCGCCGGTAGCCGGAGTTGACGAAGTTCGACAGGACGAAGTCGATGATCCGGTAGCGGCCGGCGAACGGTACGCCGGGCTTGCTGCGGTGGACCGTGAGCGGACCAAGGCGCGAGCCCTTGCCGCCCGCCATGATCATCGCGAGCGTGTCTGACACGTCGAAAGTCTAACCCGGGGCGGGAGCCGGCGCGCCAGACGGGATGAAGAGATGCTCGCGATAGAAGCGCAGCTCGGCGATCGACTCGCGGATGTCATCGAGCGCGCGGTGCTTCTCGGTCTTCCCGGGGGGTTTGACGGGGCCGCCGCGGTACCAGTGGCGGGCGAGCTCCTTGATCGACGACACATCGATCATCCGGTAGTGCAGGCGCTGCTCCAGCGCGGGCATGTAGCGGCGGATGAAGCGGCGGTCCTGGTGGATGGAGTTGCCGGCCAGGACCGGGCGCTCCTTGGGGTTGTGGGCGGGGCGCACGTGCGCGTCGATGAAGGCGAGCGTCTGCGCCTCGGCGCCGGCGTCGGTGATGGTCGAGGCCTTGACGCGCTCGACGAGGCCGGACGCACCGTGGTGGCTCTTGTTCCAGTCGTCCATGGCCGCGAGCAGCTCGTCGGACTGGTGGATGACCAGGCTCGGGCCCTCGGCGATCTCGACGAGCTGGCCGTCGGTGAGGATCGTCGCGACCTC
>DASYDE010000093.1:0-12338 GCA_036499725.1 Kofleriaceae bacterium | reverse complement strand
CTTCTTCACTCAGACATTCCTCGGGTCCGCGATCTGGGGTGGCGGGCTGATGGTAGTGGGGTATGTGTTAGGCGCACGATGGGACCTCATCGAGACCAAGCTCAAACGAGTTGATCTCGCCGTTGGCCTTCTGATCGTGCTAGCTCTGGTGGCGCTGGGACTGCGTTTCTATCTGCGGCGGCGGCGGGCGGCTTCTTCTGACTCTGCGGTGTAGTTATGGCGTCGTACTCCAGTCAGTCATTGCCCGTGCTAGCGTCTACCGGCATGCCGGTCTCGCCAATCGCCGCTATCGGCGTGAGCGTCCTGGACCGCCATGAGTCCGAGCTTGTCGAGCAAGCGATGGCCGCGGTCTCGACCCGCTCCCCGGCTGACTCCGCCATCCTGGCCGGCCTGATCAGCGAGCTGAAGTCGACCTCCGAGCTGCTCGATCGCCAGCGCCCCCTGCGCCGCCCCACCGCGCTTGGTGGCGAGCCGCGCGACGAGCAGACGCTCATCGATCACCTCTGCGGTATCGACGGCCTCTCGGGAGATCTCGCGCTGCCGCTCAAGGCGACGCTGTCGCGCACGTACCTCATCACCAAGATCAACTTCCTCCGCGGCTTCGTCAAAGCGGTCAGCGCGATCACGGACATGCCGGATTGCGCGCGCATGGCGCACGACCTCCGCGAAGAGCTCGCGCAGTCGATCTACACGCTGCTCGCCGAGGAGCTCTTCCTCGCCCTGCTGCGCAAGCCCGACGTCACGCGTCGCACCAAGCAGCGCGCTGCCGATCAGCTGATCACGGTGTGGGACGACGCATCGCTCGAGATCGATGACTTCTCGCCGCTCCTCGAGTCCGCGTGGCACGCGCGCAACCGCATCAACTCCGCGTACGGCACGCTTCTCGGTGCGACCGAGACCTTCCGCCTCGTCACCGAGGACTGCTCGCCCGACGTCCTCGAGTTCTTCGGTCGCGACGGCATGTCGGCCGACGAGTCCGCCGCGTTCGAGGAGTTCCTGTTCAACATGACCTCCGAGGAGCTCTCCACGCTCCGCCGCGCCATGCAGCAGCACCACGTCTCCGCCGCGTCGCCCGCGTGGGCAGCCGAGATCCTCGGTCGCCAGATCGAAGAGCTCGAGCACGGTCCCGCGCACGAGATCGATCCGATGGCGCTCTACCGCTCGTATCAGCGCCGCCAGCTCGCCGCTGACTTCCGCTTGATGAGCGGCGCGCCGGGTCCTCGCCGTACGGCCGAGGGCTACTTGATGGTCTACCTGCTCGACCAGCAGTAGACCGGAATCAGATCACGCCCTCGGGGGAAGGTGCTTCTCGATCATCCGGGAGAGCTCCGGGATGGCCTCGATCACGTTCTTCTTCGCGCCGTCCCGCATCTTGCCGTACATCTTCGCGGCCGTGCTGTGGCTGGTGTTCTTGGCGCGCTCGTCGGTGACGCTGAGCAGATCCTCGGCCACATCGTCGCTGCGCGCGATCACGTAGTCCGCGAACGTCGTCTGCGCCGGGCCCGCGAACCACTTGTCGTAGTGCGGCTGCAGCTTGTTGAGCCAGTCGTTCAGCAGCGCGTCGACCGTCTCGGGAATGAACGACTTCTTGATCCCCTTGATGACCGCGTAGGCGCTCTTGAGCACGAAGCCCTTCTGCTTCACCTGCGTGTCGATCAGCCCGACCGTCTCGGTGATCACTTTGGGGCGAATCGTCTCGGTTCCAAGCTGCTCGACTAAACTAGGCATCGAGCCAGCGGCGTAGCACGAGTTCAGGACTCGGTAAATGTGACACCGTAGCGCGCACACCGGATCCGCATCGTCTCGCGGTCCTGCACCGGCAAGAACAGGTAGTTCTTCTGCGCGGTCGCCGCGTCATCGAGGATGCACGACGACGACACCATGATCCGGCGCATGCGCGTGTTCTGCGGATCGTCCTCGAGCACCTTGCGCGCGAGGGTCATCGCTTCGTCGAACTCACCGCCGTCGTAGGCCTTGCTCGCCTGCGTCATCAGGTCGTCCTTCTTGAGATCCACCGTCGGTGTCGGTGCCTGGAGGGACGGCAACGTACCGCCGTTCTCGGTCGGTGGCGGCTCGTCGATCTTGGCCGGCCTGCCGGCGGGTCGGGCGTCGGGCGTCGGCGTGGGCGTTTCGGCGACGACGGCCTTGGGCTCGTCGTGGTGCTCCACGGGCGTCGGCAGTGCGGATGCGCTCGGCGTCGAGTTGACGGCAAGGAACAGGTAGACGCCGAGGCCTAGCGTGGCCACGGCGGCGATACCCAAAGCTGCGTGACGAGCCGTCACGACGCGGGTTCTAGCACGGCGCCCCCGCCCCCGCGTCGTGTGATCGAATTCTCAACTAGCTACCGTCTCACCCACCCTGTGATGTCGCCGCGTTGACCGACCTTTGCCCCAGGGGCATCGTCGTCCCAATGAAAAGACTTACGGGGCTCGTACTCGGCGTTGCGGCGGTCCTCGCTGGCTGCGGCGATAACTCCAAGGAATGCGGCACCGGAACGACGGACGTCGACGGTGTGTGCACGGGTGCCGGCAGCGGCAGCGGTGCGATCTGCGGCGACGGCACCATGCTCGACGCTGACACCGGCATGTGCGTCATCGACCCGGCGTCTTGCCAAGGTGGCACGGTCCTGATCGCCGGAGACTGCGTCGACCCGACGGCAGGCCTGACGGCGGACGTGACAGAAGGCGCGGAGCCCAATGGTCTAGGCGTCATCGAGGACTCCGATGCACCTGCGGGTCAGTTCGATCTCAAGGCGATCGGCGGCGGCGCCGTCGTCCTGCAGGGCAACCTGAATCCGCACCCCGATGCGAATGACGATGGCTCTCCGGAACCCGATGTCGACTCGTACCTGTTCGAGGTGAGCGGTCCGACGCTGCTCGACATCTCCGTCGATGGCGTGGGTGGGATCTCGGGCGCGTTCGCGCTGCTTCCCGATCCGGGCGACGATCAACTCGCGAACTACATCCGTCTCGGCCTGAACTTCACGGGGGACACATCGAAGCGCCAGATGTACCTGCCGAAAGCCGGCATCTATCTGCTCGCGATCGGCGACAGCCGCACCATCAGGAGCGGCGATCCGGCCGGTGATGCGAACGACAAATACTACGTGAGCATCGAGCAGAAGGCGCTGCCTACGGCGACGTCGCTGACGCTCACGGCGGGCGCAGCGCAGGCCACAGGCACGATCACCAACGGCGAGGTCGACGTGTACTCCGCAAACATCGGCGACGGCGTCGTGGAGGCGGATCTTCAGACGTACGATAACAATCTGACGGGCGAGCTGATCTACACGGTCGGCCCCGCGTTGCGCGGACTCGCCGACGAGACGCACGGCATTCCGGATACGGCGGCCGTCGTGTCGGGTGCGGCAGCGGCGAGCGACGTTCCTCTCTTCATCGTCGACTACGTCAGCAACACGAGCTCGACGGCGGTCGACTACCGTCTTCGCGTGCGCTCGCAGGCGACGATGGCGTTGCCTGCAAACGGTTCCATCACGCAGGCGAATCCCGACAACTCGCTCGGCGATCTCGCGGGCCTCAACCGGTTGTCGATCGATACGACGAGTGCGGACCAGCTCGTCGGCCTGGAGCTCACGTTCGACACCGATGTCACTGCCGATATCTTCGATGCGAATGGCAACTCGTTGTTCAGCTTCAACGAGCTCGATGCGAACACGACGTTCACGCACTACAAGGGCGTGGTTCGTCTGCCGACGGCGGGCCGCTACTACGTCGTCTACTACTCGCCGCTGGCCAACGTCGGCGATCCCATCCAGGTCACGTCGAAGTTCACCAACCTCACGTCGCAGACGCTCACGTACAACACGCCGGTGACGGCGGTGGCGCCTGGCGAGTACAACGCCGTCGTCTACGACTACACACTCGGTACCGAACCGTGGCAGCTCGTGACGGCGGCGGCCAACGCGGCGAGCGGTGGCGCAGTCGTGCACATCTACGGCGTCGATGACACGTACGGCACACTCAGCAACCTCACGATCGACGACGCAGGCACGGCAGAGACACTGACGCCGGACCAGTCGACAATCGCCGAGATCGACGCGGCCGGAGGCGGCAACGCAGCACAGGGCGTGATCACCCCGCTCGCACTGCCGAACGTTCTCATCGTCGCCGAGACGACCAACTCGGCAGGGACGTTTGACCTCAAGACCGAGAAGCGCGTCTACACCGACGAGGGCGATCACGCGCCGCCGTACACGCACACCGACAGCGCCGTCGTGCTCCCGTCGGCCGGTGGCTTCGTGAGCGATAGCGTTCGCTACCTGGTGAAGACCACGCCGGGCAGCACGGTCACGATCACGGCGACGCCGACGGCGCTGCTGAACGTGAACATCAACGCGCTGAACTCCGCCGAGTCGGTCATTGCCAGCGCGCCGGCGAAGCCCGCGGGCCAGGCGGAGACGCTGGTTCGTACGGCCGGCTCGACGGGCTACGTCGCGTTCCAGGTGGCCGCACCTGCCGCGACACCGGCGGTCCTCGGCAACACGTTCGACCTCGCGATCACGATCGCTGCTCCGCCTCCACCGCCGGCGAAGTTCTTCACTGTCACCCCGAGCACGACGACGTACATGAACATCTGCGGCGTCGGGTCGACGGACATCACGCCGGCTCCCGAGGCTCGCGACGATGGCTTCACCACGAACCAGACGATCAGTGGATTCAACTTCTACGGGGGCGCGGATCGTCCCGCGTTCAAGGTCGCGACGAACGGCTACCTGACGTTCGACACGGCCGCGGCGGACTCGTTCACGGTCTACAACTTCGACGCGGTTCCTTCGGCAGAGGTGCCGGACTTCACGATCGCCCCGTTCTACTCGGACATCGTCAACGCCCGGATCTGCACGCGCGTCGATGGCACCAAGACCACCGTCCAGTGGACGGGCATCGAGTACGGCCAAGGCTTCCTCGCTGATCAGAACGTCGCGTTTCAGGTCATCATGAACAGCGCGGACGACACGTTCGAGCTGGTCTACGCGCCGTACACGCACAGCGGTAACTTCGACGCGGGCGGTGTGATGAAGAACTGGACCGACGCGACGGATGGCGCGAATGGCCAGGCCTTGTTCGACTTCCTCGGCACCGTCGACGTTGCCGGTAAGGCGTACAAGTTCACCAAGACACCCTAGCAGCCTAGGTGGTGTGCTCCAGCGGCCTCCGAAAAGGGGGCCGTTGGTCGTTTCGGGGTACCATTTCCTGGCTCCATGGCCGACACCCCGAAATCGACGAAGGCGGTCGACCCGCCCCCGCTCGAGATCAGGATCGGCGATGTCGTGCTCGACCGCTATCGCGTCGCAGAGCAGATCGCGTCGGGCGGCCACAGCGTCGTGTTCCTCGGGCAGGACGAGCGCCTCAATCGGCCCGTCTGCATCAAGGTGTTCAGCGGCTTCGGCGGCAAGAGCGGCGTCGGACGCACGAGCTACGAGCACTTCGTGCAGGAAGCGTTTGCCCTGTCGCGGCTCACGCATCCGAACACGCTGCGCATCTACGACTTCGGTCACCTCGGCAGCAAGGACGCCGAGGGCATGCCGATTCAAGTTTGCGAGTACATGAACGGCGGCACGCTCAGCAACATCGTGCGCGAGCAGGGTCGCCAGTCCGTCGAGGAGACGGTGCGTGTGATCGGCGCGATGTGCGCGGCGCTCGCGGAGGCGCACGGCTTGGGCATCGTGCATCGCGATATCAAGCCGCAGAATATTTTGTTCGGCTCCGTCGGTACCGACAAGCTGCCAAAGCTCGCGGACTTTGGCATCGCGAAGTGGACGGTCGACGACGAGAAGGAAAAGCAGGAGCGCAACCAGCGCGCAGAGGACACGGCGATCGTCGCCGGGCAGAAGCTCGCGATGTACTCGCCGAGCTGGGCCGCACCGGAGCAGCTCGCGGGACAACCCGTGTCAGCGGCGACGGACATCTACTCGCTTGCCGTCGTCGCGATCTACATGCTGACGGGCCGCGCGATCTTTGCCGACGAGGACGTGTACGCCGGCTACAAGAAGCGGCGGAACGCGGACGAGATCGTGCGCGATGCGCTGCGCTCGACGGAGGCGGGACCCGCGACGGCAGAGTTGCTGATCAAGGCGCTCTCGTTCGATCCGACGAAGCGGCTGACGAAGGTGGATCTGTTCCACGTCGCGCTCAAGGACCTGCTCGATCCCGACGAGCTGCCGACGCCGATTCCGCTGACGCAGCCGGGCAAGCTGAGCGCGCGCGACCTGCGCATCGAGCTCAAGACGCCGAGCGATCCGTTCGAGACGCTCACGCCGACGGCGAAGGTGCAGCGCGCGGAGCCCGATGGATCGGTCGAGAGCATCGGGCCGAGCACGCACGTGCCCGGGTCGCGGACGGGACCGCCGACGGGGCCTGGTGCGCGAACGCTCGAGCCGGCGCGCATGCCGACGCCGCGGGGAAGCGACCGCGTGAGCGTCCAACAGGTCGCGCCGCAGCCGCACGAATATCCGCGCCAGCAGCTCGCGCCCGTTCCGCAGATCCAGCTCCAACCGCCCGCCGAGTCGCAATGGAACCAGACACCCGCGGTCCCGCGCCCGCCGTGGATGCAGGTGCCGGCGCCACTGACCGGGCAGACGCGACCGCTGCTACTTACGGATGTGCCGCAGCCGGCGGGCGATCGCACCGCGCACTTCGTCCAGGCGACGCACGGTGGGCACGTCGATATCGTGGGCCCCCAAGCGACCAAAGTGCGCATCACCCTGCTCAATGCGCCTACCGGGCTGGTCATTCACGTGAAGGGGCTGACCTGCTTCGTGGCCAAACTAGGTGGACGGCCTAGCCCTGCGGTGCAGATGGAAGGGCCCGGCGACCTGGCGCTGGTCACGCCGCGCGCGCAAGAGATCGGGCACATCCGGGTCACGGTGGGCGAGCCCGAAGGGACGATGCGCCGGTTCGCCGTTGGCACCGAACGAGTTGGTGTCCGAGCCGACGACTGTATGGACCCGATCCTGTTCGACTTCGGTCCCGGATCCGACGCATACTTCGTGTACACGCGCGGGCGGGCGGTGCCCCGCAGCCGTACGCGCTGACCCGTCGCCATGGTAGCTCCGCCGCCCAGTCCACCTGGAGGTCCGCGCAATAAGGGCGCGCCTTCGATGAACCCGCTCGGCGAGGATTATAACGACTTCGAGGGCGACTCGACGAACGTCAATGCGTCGATTCCGGCGCCGCCGCAGCAGCCGATGCATCAGCAGCCGGTGATGCCGCAGCAGCCCGTGATGCCGCAGCAGCCGATGCACGGAGGCTTTGGCCCCGGTCATTCGCACAACGCGATGCCGCAGCAGCCGATGTACGCGCCGCCGCAGCAACCGGTGATGCCGGGTCCGCCGCAGCCGCAGGTGTCGGGCGTGATCCAGCAGCAGGGCAACCTGACGCCGTACGTCCAGCGCAGCCGCATCTACGCGTTCGTCGTCGACGAGAACGGCAACCCGATCGAGCTCGGTAGCGGTCGCTTTGCAAAGGCGTACCTGGGCGAAGAGCGCTGGGTCGAGAGCAAGACCACGCTGCGCCGCCCCGTCGCGATCAAGTGCATGCAGAAGAACGTGTCCCCCGAGGACCAGATGCGCTTCCAGATGGAAAAGGAGATCCTGGAGACGGTCCAGGGTCACCCGAACATCGTCGAGCTGCTCGGTTCCGGCGAGGGCGATAGCGCGGGTTTCATCCCGCCGATGGTGCGCGAGAAGGTCGAGAACGACTTCATGATCCTCGAGCTGCTCGACATGAGCCTCGAGGAGCGCCTCAAGGGTGCGCGTCAGAAGCGCCGCCGCGATGACCTGCTCGCCGTGCCGCTGCGCGAGCGCATCTTCCGCGTGCTCGAGTACATCATTCCCGTCGCGACGGCCGTCGAGTTCTCGCACCTCGTGCGCGACACGTGTCACCGCGACATCAAGCCGGCGAACATTCTCGTCAAGCTGCCCGATCCCAACCTGCGCGGCTCGCAGATGAAGATCAAGCTCGCGGACTTCAACGTCGGCAAGGTTGCAGACGCCGATGTCTCGATGACGCGCTACCAGGCCGTCCCCGGAACGCTCTACTTCCAGTCTCCCGAGCAGGAGACCAACGCGTTCGAGCTGCTCGTGAACTGCACGCAGGGCTCGCCCGAAGTCGATTTCTTCGAGGACTTCTACATCGACATCTTCGAGAACGACACGTTCTCGCTGTTCAACCGCAACGAGCACTACACGATCGCGGCGGCCGATCGGACGCGCAAGAAGATCCTGCTCAACCGTCCGTTTGCCGAGGGCAGCGAGATCAACGTCCGCGGTCGCGTGCAGAAGAGCGTCGGTCGCCCCGCCGACATCTACTCGCTCGGCGCGGTGTTCTACTACTTGATCAGCGGCGCGTACGCGAACCCCAAGAACCTGTACGACGCCTTCCGTAAGTTCGTCGAGTACGAGAAGCGCGACGAGAACAACTCGATCGCCGCGTACATCGAGCACGAGTACCGCACGATCCAGAACATGCGCGCGCCCAAGGTCGAAGGCCAAGGTGCTCCCGAGCTCGCGCCCGAGGATCGCTTCTTCAGCTACAAGCACTACCTCGACGGCAACGGCGAGCTCATCGATCCGTTGATCCTGATGATCATTGCCAAGGCGATGATCCGGAACAAGCCGGACTCCTACTGCCTCTCGTACGACCTGCGCACGACCGGCATCTCGGCGATGGTTCACGACCTGCTGTCGCTGTACGTGCAGTACGGCATCGATCCGTCGGCGCGCATCGCGTACAGCAACGAGACCTACAACTCGCCGAAGAAGTCGGGCGCCATGCGCCGCGCGTTCGACAAGCTGTTCAAGAAGTAGCGGGCCGCGACGCGGTGCCCGAGGCTGTGCCAGAGGCTGTGATCACCGCGAGCAGCGTGCAGATCAAACCGCCTGTCACCGACAGCGCGAGCAGCTTGGAGCCGAGCGTCAGCGACGACAGCGCGCCGAGCAGCGTCCATACGCGGATCTTGAACGCGGAGAGCGCGAACACGCCGAGCGCCGTGTAGCTCTGCCACGCGTGCGGAGCCTTGAGCGACGCAGCCGCGACGATCACCGCGAGCACCATGGAGATCCACAGCACACCGATGCGCATCGAATCGATCGCGCCGTAGATCGCGGCGTACGAGCCACCGGGACCCGCGACGTACATCCCGACGATCGCGAGCACCGCGCAGACGATGGTGGGAACCGCGAGCTTCTTCACGCCCTAAGCCTAGGCGGTCGGGTCGGGCTTGACCACTGCGATGATCGAAACGAGCACGCCCCCGATCACGCCGACGTAGACGAGCAGGAGCTGGATCGGCAGGTGCGGCAGCATCGAGAGGTTCGAGAACAGCTGCCACATGTGACCGTGGACAAACCCGAACGCGAAGCCAGCGAGCGCGAGCACGGCCGGCCAGGTGGGGGACGGCCGGGTTCCAAGCGCCACCGCACCGCCGATCAGGCCGGGCACGAACACGGCGAGGAAGAACAGGAGCTCCTTCGGCTCGTGCAGGAGACCCGTAAACATCATGTGCCCGTCAGACGGGATGAACGCCGAGCTGAGGCCGGCGATCGCGAACACGAGAATCAAGACCTTGATGAGCTTCATCGTTTCCCCTTTGCCCGCTTCACACTACTCCGCTTCCGTCTGGGGTTGGCCCCATGGGTCACGAGCTCCTGCAAAAGCGCCAGATCAAGCAGGTCTTTTGTGCGACCGCTGGCTCGCTTGTTTTTCCTCAACTCCTTGAGGCCGATCACCGGAATCGAGTGACCGCCGAAGCGAGCTCTGACGCGTCCCTTCCAGCATTCGGCAAACGACACTCCTGAGATACTCGTGAGCACATCGATCCGGTTGGGCTTCACTCCGAAGAACATGATCTTGTTCGGCTGAGCGAGCTCTCGCCACTGTCGTCCTGCCGCGGGAAAGCCAAACTCAGAGATCGCGTCACCGACGCGCTCCGCGTTTGCCAGCTCCGCGTCGATGAACACGTCGAGATCCTCCGTGAACCTCACCCTTCCGTGAGCCGCGACGGCGTTTCCCCCGATCAAGAGGTACTTCGCCCCATGGCGCGTCAACAACTCCAGAAACGCGACCCAATCGGTATTGCTGGTCGGGATCACGGGAATTGTCGAAGATTTTGAGGCCGTAGAGCGCGAGCGCTTGACGGCGGAGCGCTTCGACGCCCGCGAGCCGTTCAGCGATCGACCGCCGGAGCCAGTACCTGACTTGTTCGCGTGTCCCATCCTCGTGAGTCCCCCAGCGGAAAAACCCCTTCTTCACACGCGAAGCATACCAGGTTGCCGCCGGGCCGCCGGTTGCGTAGATTGCGCCGCCATGTCTACCGTCGAGCTACCTGCCGAGATCGCGAAGCGGCGCACGTTCGCGATCATCGCGCACCCCGACGCGGGCAAGACCACGCTGACCGAGAAGCTGCTGCTGTTCGGCGGCGCGATCCAGCTCGCCGGCGCGGTCAAAGCACGTGGCGATCGCCGCCGCGCACGCAGTGACTGGATGAAGGTCGAGCGCGAGCGCGGCATCTCGGTCACCACGTCCGTGATGACGTTCGACTACGCCGGCTGCACGTTCAACTTGCTCGACACGCCGGGCCACGAAGACTTCTCCGAGGACACCTACCGCACGCTCACCGCTGTCGACTCGGCCGTGATGGTCATCGACGCCGCGAAGGGCATCGAGGCGCAGACGCGCAAGCTGTTCGAGGTGTGCCGCCTCCGCAACGTCCCTATCGTCACGTTCATCAACAAGATGGACCGCGAGGGTCGCGATCCGTTCGACCTGATGGACGAGATCGGGAAAGACCTCCAGCTCGAGGTCACGCCCGCGTCGTGGCCGATCGGCATGGGCCGCGAGTTCCGCGGCTGCTTCGATCTGTTCAAGGACCAGCTGATCCTCATGGAGCGCTCCAAGGGCGAGTACATGCAGGAAGGCATCACGATGGCGGGCCTCTCCGATCCGCGCCTCGACCAGATGCTCCCCGAGTCCGCCGTCGCGAAGCTGCGCGAGGACGTCGCGATGGTGCGCGAGCTGTCCCCGAAGTTCGACTTCGAGTTCTATCGCGAAGGCCACATGACGCCCGTGTTCTTCGGCAGCGCCGTGAACAACTTCGGCGTGCGCGAGCTCCTCGCGGGCGTCGCCGCATTGGCCCCGCCGCCCCGCGCGCAACCGTGCCGCGAGCGCCCGATCGAGCCCTCCGAAAAGAAGGTCTCGGGCTTCGTGTTCAAGATCCAAGCAAACATGGATCCGCAGCACCGCGATCGCATCGCGTTCGTGCGCCTCGCCTCCGGCCGCTTCGAGCGCGGCATGAAGCTCACCGTTCCGCGCACCGGCAAGGTCCAGTCCGTCCACAACGCGATGGTGTTCCAGGCCAACGAGCGCGAGCTCGCCGAGGAAGCGTGGGCGGGAGACATCATCGGGATCCCCAACCACGGCACGCTCCGCATCGGCGACGCGCTCACCGAGGGCGAGACGCTTCACTTCACGGGTATCCCGTCGTTCGCACCGGAGTTCCTGCGCCGCGTTCGCGCCGACGATCCGATGAAGGCCAAGCACCTCGGCCGCGCGCTCGAGCAGATCGCCGAAGAGGGCGCGGCCCAGGTCTTCAAGTTGTTCCTCGGCTCCGACTTCATCGTCGGTGTCGTCGGTGCGCTCCAGTTCGAGGTGCTCGCCGACCGCATCCGCACCGAATACAACCTGCCCTGTCACTTCGAGAGCACGTCGTTCGAAGTCGCGCGCTGGGTCGACGCGGACGACCCCAAGGCGATCAAGAAGTTCGCCGACGCGAACCGCGACAACATCGCCGAGGATCACTCGGGCGCGACCGTCTTCCTCGCGCGCAACGACTGGCAGCTCAACCGCGCCAAGACCGACTATCCGAACCTCCGGTTCCTGCAGAACCGCGAGCAAGCTCCGCTCACCGCCGCCGCGACCTGACCAGCGACGGCGGGTCGCGTCTGCGCCTTGTCGGACGTTTGATTTCGCCGACATTCTCGACGCTGAGCACGCGTGCATCCGCTGCGCGGCGCTGCGCGACGCGAACACATGCGCCGGTGGATTGCTCCATGGATCTGTATTCCGTTCTCCGAAATCGTTTGTGAAACAAACTCTCCAACGGAGCGCCCACTACGACGTCAGCGTTGTGGAGCCTGATGGGCAGGCGCCCTCGCGGGCGTACGCGGTCTACGACGGCTTGCTCGGCGGCGTCGGGTAGCCCGGCGGGTTTCCCCGCCGAGCCCCCACAGATCCGGACGTGCAGATTTCCCGCATCCGGCTCTTCGTGAAACAGGTTTGCTACGTGCCGTACCGGTGGACGATGCGCGGCGGCGGAAGTGAATA
>DASYDE010000092.1:0-7196 GCA_036499725.1 Kofleriaceae bacterium | reverse complement strand
TCTGGCCAAGAGCGACCCGCAACTCGCGGAGCGCAACGTGCTCGTCGTCGACGACGATCTGCGCAACATCTTCGCGCTGACGTCACTGCTCGAGGGTCACAAGATGCACGTGCAGTACGCCGAGAACGGCAAGCGCGCGCTCGCCAAGCTCGAGGAGAATCCGAACATCGATATCGTCCTCATGGACATCATGATGCCGGAGATGGATGGCTACGAAGCGGTGCGCAAGATCCGCGAGCGCGAGCAGTGGAAGGACTTGCCGGTCATCGCACTCACCGCGAAAGCGATGAAGGGCGACCGCGAGAAGTGCCTCGATGCCGGCGCGTCGGACTACATCACCAAGCCTGTCGACGCCGATCAGCTGCTCTCGCTGCTGCGCGTCTGGCTCTACACGTCGTCGTAGCGCTACCAGACGGTAGTCAGGGCGCTCGGATCGATCTGATACGGGCCCTGGCTATACGCGTCCAGTCGCACGAAGCCGACATGCCTCGGGCCCGAGAACCGAAGAATCAGTGCACCCAGCCGCTCGAGCGTCTCGATGTGCTCGAGTCGCTTACTGGTGAGTTTTCCGCCGCCGCGCGCCATGCCCCATGGATCGACCGTCCCCGCGTCGACGTGTAGGCCTTTTGCGTGAGGCCTTACAGATTCAGGGCGTTCAGCGCGCGGGACAGGTCGGGGCGCGGCCCGATGTTCTGCTTCACATCGCCGGTCTGCAGCGTGCCGGTGTCGCTCAGCAGCTGGCGAACGGCGCGAGGCGTCAGCGGCTGGCCATTGCCCCTCTTCGTCGCTTGCTCGATGAGGATGGCAGCACCCGCGACGATCGGCGACGCGCTGGACGTGCCGCTGAACTCGCCCGTGTAGTGGCGATCGGCGCCCGCGCACTTCTGCAGATCTCCGTAGTCCAGCGTCGCGACCTTGCGGCCCCAGCCCTGAACGTCGACGCGCGAACCGTAGTTCGAGAAGTCGAGGCGCGCGCGATCCGAGAAGCCCTCGCGCGGCGGTCCACCGGCGCCGACCATGATCGCGCCCGAGTCACGTGGACGCTTACCGTGCCGCGAGAGCTTGCCCTTGTAACTGTCGCGCTCGAGATCTTCGCCACCATTGCCGGCCGCTTCGATCACGACGACACCACGATCGGTCGCGCTCTTGATGGTGTCGTACACGTCGTCCCAGTACTCGACCGGGATCCAGCGCCCGCGCGGTCCGTTGCTCTGCAGCTCGATCAGCAGCACGTCGCCCGGGCGCAGATTGCGCGCTGCCGTGTCGATCGCCGTCGCGACATTGCTGCCCATGATCGACGACGTGAACACGCGCGACACCTCGGGGGCGATGCCCATGACGCCGACGCCGTTGTCGCGTCCCACGACCTCGCCGAGCACTGCCGTGCCGTGAGCTCGCCACGCGGGGTCCGTCATGTTGCGACCGCCGACGTGCGTCACGCGCTCGCCGGGGATGTCCTCGTGCTGCGCGTTCCAACCGCCCTCGATGTCCGCGAACCACACGCCGTCGCCCCGGAGCCCGCGCACCCAGCCCGCCGCGGCACCGATGCCCTCCGGCGCCGGCCGCAGATAGCCCTGGAGCTCGTCAAAGCACGGCGTCTTGATCGGACAGCTGTCGTCGGTGGTCGTGATCAGCGACGTATCGACGTCCATCTCCGACGCGTACGTCGTGACGGGCGGCAGCACGACGCTGAGCACATCTGCCTCCGCCTGCAGATCGGCGACGGACTGATCGATGCGGTCCTTGGGGACCTTCACCTGGACCCAGTGTCCGCGCACATCCTCGCCCGTCGTGGGCGCGAACAGCATGCCGACGAGCTCGCCGTCGACGGTGCCAGCGGTGTGCATCGCGGCGAAGTGCGCCTTTGCCGACGCTGTCTTCAGCTTCACGTGCAGCGTGCGAAACTGCGCCGGTTTTGGCTCCACGTACTCCTCGTGGCGAGGAGGGACGGCGACGAGGGCAGCGACGACACCAACAGAGGCTGCGAACAACAACCTGCGCGTGGACGCGCGGACGGCCAGCATTCAGTAATGCTAGCGCGTTCCCGGGCGATGCGCGGACCTACTCGGTCTCGTTAACGTGCGCCTTCTTGGCGGCGGCGAGCAGCGCCGGCTCGGCGGTCTCCGAATCGAGGATGAGCTTGCCGTTGCTCGCGGACTTCACCTGGTTGCCCTTCACCACGAAATCACCCGCGTTCTCGATGTAGACGACGAGGTGATCCTTGGCGATCTGGCGCACGGCGCCGACCTCTTCGAGGGCCTGATCGATGAACACCTGATCACCAACGGAGACTTGGAGCGATTGCATGCGCTGACCTTACCGCCGTTCGGCGGCCAGGGAAGCGCTCCCGGCCATCAGGTCGCGATCCGCAGTGGCTACGGAATCGAGCAAGTTCCGTTGACGCAGAGCGTGCCGTTGGTACAGCGGTACTTGCACGCACCACCGACGCAGTCGTAGCAAGCCTGCGTGTTGCACACGGGGCTGCAGGTTTCGTTCTCGCAGTGATAGTCGTCGGCGTTGCCAACGCACTGCGAGACCGCGTTGCACGTACCGGGGCAGAGCTTGTAGCCGCAGCTATCTAGCTGGCCGCAGGTGACGGTCGACGGGTCGGGGCACGTCGGCGTACAGCACTGGCCGCTCGTCGCGCTGATGACCTGGCCCGCGTTGCAGCACATGTCGTTCGCCTTGTTGCCGTCGGTGTCACCGAGACAGTTCTGCGCATCGGGACAACACGCGCCGCTGTCCTGGCACTGGGAGGCTGCATCGCTGCAGCAGATCGGATTTGCGTTGGTCGTGGCGTTCGCCGGGAAGCACGTGTCCTCGACCGCGCCACAGCACGACGCAGGCGCCGCGGTGGAGTTTGCCGCGCCCGGGCAGCGATCGACGGTGGAGGCGCAGCACGTCTCGTTGTTCGCAGTGCCGTCGCCGCAGAGGTACTGCGTCTGCCCTGCCGTGCACTTTGCGACGCACACGCCGTCACAGAAGTTCTGGTTCGCCGCGCAGCAGACCTCGTTGCCGACGATGCCGTCGTTGCAGAACTGTGGCAGCCCGCCGGTGCCCGTGGCGCACGCCGGCACGCACTGACCGTCGCAGTTCACGTCGCCCGAGGGACAGCAGCGGTCGTTGTTCGCGCCGGGTCGCGTCGCGCAGACCTGGCCCGTCGTGCAGCACGTCCCGATCTCCGGGCACGCCTGCGCGTTGGTGCAGCACGTGTCCTTCAGTGTATCGGCGTCCGCGGTCGTGTCGATGGCGGTCGTGCCAGCCGCGCAGCACTCCTGATCGGTGAGCGGCGCGACGTTGTCGTTGGTCTGGCGCGCCGTCGTGCAGCACGAGTCGGTCTTGCCGTTATTGTCGGAGTCGACGCACGAGAGGCCCGCGCCGGTGCAGCACACGTCATCGCGGCCTACCTCGGTGCAGTCTTGCGCTGCGGTGCAGCACAGCGATGCGACAGTATTCGTCGGACCCGCGTTGCCCGTCGCCGTCTGCGTCTTGGTCTCGCACGAGTCGGTCGCGTTGTGGCAACAGTCGGTTCCGCACGTCGCGTGCGTCGCCGGGCACACGCACGAGAACGTACCGCCCGTCCCCGACGTACACGCCTGATCCGCGTCCGCGCAGTCAGCGACGTTGCAGTAGCCGGTGTTGCACGAGTTGGTGTGGCCGCAGTCGACCTGTCCCGTGTTGTTCGTACACGTCGGGTTGCACTCGCACGTGAACGTTCCGGCCGTGGTCCCCGCCACGCAGTGATCGCCCGGATCGGTACAGGACGCGTTGCACTCGCCGCCGCACCCGTTGTCATCACCGCAATGCTTGCCCGTGCAGGTCGGCACGCACTGACACGTCAGCGGGCTGCCCGCTCCGCCCGACGGACGACAGTCATAGTTGCCACCCTGCGGGCACGCCACATCGCATTGACCACCGCAGCCGTCGTTGTCTCCGCACGCCTTACCCGCGCACTGCGGCTGGCACTGACACGTGTTGTTGATGCACGCGCCGTTGCCCGGACATCCACCGGGGCAATCGCACGTGGTGATGCAGTTGCCGTTTCCGTCGCAGACCTGCCCCACGGGACACGTCACGCCGTAGCAATAGTTCGGTACGCACGCAGCAGCCGCCGCGTTGTTGGGATCGGGAACGCAGAACTCGTTCGCCTGGCACGGGTTCACCGCGCACGGATTGGGCGGCGAGCACGCGATCTGACACATGAAGCCCGCAGCGCACGGCGCCTCGCACGGCTGCTTGGGGATACACGCGCCGAAGTAACAGAACTCGCTATCGGCGCAGTGCGTGTTCAAACACGCGCTCGGCGGGAAGCACCCCGCGATGCATTGGCCATCGACACACGTCATGTCCTCGCCACACGCGACGCCCTCGCACCGATCATGCGACGGCACGCATGTCATCGCGCACGTGTCGTCGGGCCCGCACGGATTGTCCGTGTCGCACGTGTTGGTCACGCACTGCCCACCGAGGCAGATCTGTCCCGCCGTGCAAATCGGACCGCCCGGGTCATCACACGTCGGCATCGCATCGATGGCGTTGCTGTCGACGACGCAATTGCCGCCGTCGCAATCGCCTCCGTTGTTCTTCCCGCCGCATGCAGCGAGCACCGAAAGCAGTAGCACCACGCGGATAGCGCGTTCCCTCATGCAATCGATCTTATAGAGACCGAATCGTCGACAGTCATGAATTTTTTTGGACGATCTGCTGGAGACAAACGTTCTCGGGTCATCAGTCTCCAGCGCGCGAATTGTCACCGACCACCGTTCACGCATTACGCTGCACCTATGTCACGTGTCGCGATCACTGGAGCCTCGGGCCTTCTCGGCGGAAACCTCGCCGCCATCCTGTGCGCAGAAGGCCACCGTGTCGTAGTAACTCGCAGGCGAGGTAGCAGAGTGGAGCACTTAGCTCATCTGGACATCGACTGGCGCGACGCGGACCTCGACGACACAGCCGGCCTGACGCGCGCGTTCGCCGATTGCGCCACTGTGTTCCATTGCGCCGCGGCCGTCACAGTCGTGCGCGACGTCTCGCCCGCCATGCATGCCGCCAATGTCACGGGCACCGCCAACGTCATCGAGGCGTGCGTCCGCGCTCACGTCCCCCGCCTCGTGCACACCTCGTCCGTCGTTGCCATCGCGCTCACGGACAACGGCATCCCTTCGGACGAGACCGCCACCTGGAACTTCGATCGCTTCGGCCTCGAGGATGCCTACTCCATCACCAAGCGCGACGCCGAAGACCTCGTCCGCAAGAACCTCTCGCGCCTCGACGCCGTCATCGTGAACCCTGCCTACATGATCGGCCCGCTCGACGCGCGCCCCTCCTCCGGCCGCCTCATCATCGAGGTCATCCGCCGCCGCGTCCCCGGCACCACGCCCGGCATCAACAACTTCGCCGACGTGCGCGATGTCGCGCGCGGCATGATCGCCGCCTGGCAGCGCGGCCGCCGCGGCGAGCGCTACATCCTCGCCGGTCACGAGATGAGCTACGGCGAGTTCTTCCACCTCGTCGCGCGCGTCGCCCGCGTGAAGCCACCGCGCTTCGCCGTCCCGTGGCCCATCGCCTACGCAGTCGGCAAAGTGGGCGACCTCATGGAGCGCATGCACCGCGAGCCGCTCGCCAACTCCGTGCAGATGCGCTTCGCGTTCACCGACAAGTTCCGCTTCGCGTCCGACAAGGCCGCCAAAGAGCTCGGCTACACCATCTCTCCGCTCGAGCCCGCCATCCGCGACGCGATCCGCTGGTTCGAAGAGAACGGTAAGCTCACGCCCATCCTGTGACGCGCGCCTGGCTCCTTCTCGTCGTCGCGATGCCCGCGCTCGCCAGCGCTGACGCGTCGCTCGACGTCATCGGAGGCCCGCTCGTTCTCGGCGCCCAAAGCACCGCGAGCGCGACCGGCCAAGCCCACCAGTCCGCCGACCACGATTGGCACGCGCACCTCGGTGGCGGATTCGCGCTGCGCGCACACGACATCGCGAAGAACCGCGCGATCGACCTCGAGCTCGGCTGGGATCGCTTCAGCTGGCACGACGCCGACTACGACTTCGCGGACGTCTATCGCTACCGCTTCACGTTGACCACGTGGCGCGAGTACAGGCACGGCGATCACCTCTTCGAGCTCTCGGCGGGCGGAGGTCTCGAGCTCCTCGGCGGTCACATTCACGCGATAGACCACGCTGGCTCGGGCGACATCGACAACGTCGTCGTTCGCGCAAGATCGACCGGCATCGCAGGAACCGCCCGCGCAACGTATCTCGTCGACATCGGTCCGATCGACCTCGGCCTCGAGCTCGTCGGCACGCTCTCTCTCGACCTGGACACGATCGAGGGCGACAACCTCTCCCCGAACGTCGAGTACTACGCGGGCGAGCTTCAGTTGCGTGCCGTGGTTCGGATCTAGCCGAGCTCTTCGGCGAGTCCGATCAGCAACCCCTCCGGCCCGCGGATGTAGCAGAGCCGATAGACATCCTGGTAGTTCACGACCTCACCGACGAGCTGCGCGCCGTTCTTCTGCAGCCGTGCGAGTGTCGCGTCCAGATCCTCGACGGTGAACATCGCGCGCAGGTAGCCGAGCGCGTTCACGGGCGCGGTCCGATGATCGGCGATGACGGTTGGCCGAATGAACCGCGAGAGCTCGAGTCGACTGTGACCATCCGGCGTCTTCATCATCGCGACCTCGACGTGCTGGTCACCGAGGCCCGTCACGCGCCCGGCCCACTCGCCCTCGATCGTCGCTCGCCCCTCCAGCTCCAGCCCCAGCTCGGTGAAAAATGCGACGGCGGCCTCGAGTGACTCCACCACGATACCGATGTTGTCCATGCGCTTGACCGTCATGGCAGCGAGGCTAACACCGCAGCGACGCCCGTCGCGGCAACGGTTTCGTGCGCGCTGCGTTTGATTTCGCCGATCTCGCTTTGCGTCATCTCCTACGTCTTCGTCTTCGTCATGAAACGAAGTTTTCTCTCCATCGAAGCAACCGCTACGACGTCAGGCGTTGTCGAGTCTGATGGGCAGGCGCCCTCCAAGACGTTCGCCATGGCGCGTCGCATTCACGGCGGCGTCGGGTAGCCCGGCGGGTTTCCCCGCCGAGCCCCCACAGATCCGGACGTGCAGATTTCCCGCATCCGGCTCTTCGTGAAACAGGTTTGCTACGTGCCGTACCGGTGGACGATGCGCGGCGGCGGAAGTGAATA
>DASYDE010000091.1:0-3120 GCA_036499725.1 Kofleriaceae bacterium | reverse complement strand
GCACAGCCAGGGACCGACCGCGAGCGCCAGGGCCGGCCGCGAGCGCCAGGGCCGGCCGCGAGCGCCAGGGGCCGACCGCGAGCGCCAGGGACCGACCGCGAGCGCCAGGGCCGGCCGCGAGCGCCAGGGCCGGCCGCGAGCGCGCCGGGGCGCTCGGGCGATCGCGAGCGCCGTGCAGGCCCCCAGGTAGATCGGTGGCATCACGGATCATCATCGGGGGCGTCTATCGTGTCCTCAGCGGTTGCCACCCTGGCCCCCACGCGCGGCGCGCACTCGTCCAGCTCGGCATCGTCAATCGCGTTGACGCATTGCAGGTGCACGCTGACCGGGCCGCGACCGCGAAGCTCCACGATGCGTCGCTCCTCGTCCGGCCTGATGGCACTGTTGCACTCCCAGCACAGAGGGTGGTCGGTGTGACGAGCAACACGTGGCCGCCGCCGCTGCGCCTTGCGTCGCGCACGCGATCCCAGGCCTACGAGCGACGCGTACAAGCGGTACTCACTGTAACCGCCGTCCAACCAGCCTCGCGCACGTTCGTTGATCTGTCGCGCGCATCCCGTCCGAGCGGCAAGGCGCGCCGCAGCTTCCCAGGGCATCGTGATCGTCACCTGGGGGCGCAACGCCCGACAGCACATCACCGCCGTGTCCGGGTCGCCATGCCCGCGTGCATAGTGGAGCATTGACTCGATCATGCCATCCGTGACCGTTTCGGCCGTGAGCTCGACGAATTCTCTCCGGCGACGCTGGCGATGCGCACGCCGCGCCGATCTCGCGCGAGTGTTCTTCCGGGTCGGTGTGGTTGCCTTCATGGAGCGTGAAGACTTCATAACTGGATTCCTTTCTCGGAACACAGACCGAGCTGGCCGCTCCACGAAGCAAGACGAAGGCCGACGAGGAATGTGTGCGTTGGCCGCAGCTACTCGTCTCGCGGCATTCTGTCGCGGGGCTGCGGTTGCCTCGCGAACGCAGTGCGCGCGAGAACAGTCCGTCCCATATATGGTCCGATCTCGACCGCACCGCGGACGGTTTCGGCAACCGCAACGCGTTTTCCGACGCAGCTGATCACGTCGAGGGATGCTGGTCGAACCAAGCTGGCGGGCACAGTGTTCGCAATCCGGCACGCCCCGTGACGCCGCGCGTGCCTTTGGAGGGGCTTGCCACCGATGACGATCTGGACCACATCCGCAGCTCCTTGATCACTCTCCTCGGTGATCGCGAAACGATGGCAATGCTTTACCGAGCCGCCGAGCGATACGCGCGCGCACCGCGCGGCGCGCTGGTCGCGCGTGAGCTGGTCGCCGATGTCGTGGGCGAGATGTACGAGGGGACCCTGAAGCGAAGCGCTCGGCACACCGCGATCGCGTCGCAGGTGCTTGCGGAGATGCATCGGCGAGCCAAGCGAACGCGACGAAGATCCAAGGATGACGTGACGATCGACGGGCTGCGTGATCGGGAGCGGCTATCGACGGCGACCACCACCGACAGCTCGAACCCTCGCGGGGCTGAACAATCCCCTCATTTCTACAGCACTCCAAAGAGCTTCCTGAACACGGCATGCTTTGCGACCTGACGCTCAAGCGCGGCGAGCAGCGGCGCAAGTCTATCGATGTCCATGTTGGGAATCCGGGTGAACCAGTACGAACCCTGGCGGAACAGCGAGTGCGTCCTCGTCTTGACGGTGTTCGCCTTCATGAGCCGGTCGTAGCCGATAGACTCGGCAGCTGCGCCGAGCAGCGTGATAAGTGCGTGGCCGAGCGCCGAGAGAAACAGCAGACGGTCGCGACGGCCGCAGTCACGGATGTGCGTCGCCGACAGGCCCATGCCGAAACGCAGGTCCTTCTGATCGCGAAACGTCTCCTCGATCGTGAAGCGTCGGCTGTACAGCTTGATGATATCGGCGGCCGGATCGTCGCGATTGGTCGCCAGGCACCACGCCTCCTTCATCTTGGCCTTCTTTACGCAGACCACAGCACCGATGACCGTTTCGGTGTTCGTAACGGCCGCACCAGCAAGCCGGCGCGCTCGACCACCGGTCGGCACCCACGCGCTGGCGGGCTTCGATTCGCCCTCGTAGCTGACGAGGATGTTCTCGCGAAACCGGATGACGTAGTCCCAGCCGAGCTGGGTCAGGTGCTCGTAGCGCGCTTGATCGCCGAACGCGCGGTCGGCGAGCAGCGTGATGTCCACGCGCGGCGGCGTGACCGCGTGCAGCCGCTCGATCACCTCGTCCTCGATACGAGTCTGCTGGCCCTTGAGCTCGGACTTGGGGATCGTCTTCCACACCAAGGCGGTCGAGCGCCCGTGGTTCGTGATCAGCTGTGCCGCGCACGTCACATGGTCGTCAGGCTCGAAGTCGGTCCAGTCGATCGCGACGATCGCCTCGCTTCGGTCTGCCAGCACGTACGGCACCCACTGTTCGAACAACGCCCACACGTCGACCCCGGCGTTGCTGAGCAGCCGATCCACCTGTTTGATCGCGTGCTTCGAGTTCTTGTTGAGCGCGACCGACAGGCCGTGGCCGATCGTCTGGATCGACAGGGTCGACGCCCAGGTCACTCCAACGACTGCGTTCGCGATCGACTCGACACGCTTGGCGTGAATCTCGTCCGCGAGCAAGTCGTGAACGAACGCGCGAACAAGGTCCGGTGGAATTCCGGCCCGCTCTCCGCGGGCGTACACGGCATCGATCGCGTTCGCTTTCATGGCAACGATCTGCATCATGCCCGTGTTGCGCATGAAGCTGCGACCGGTCAACGCCATCGGTCGACTTCGCGCCGTCGTTGGCGAGCCTGGGGCTCGACGGCTGGTGCGGGTACTGGGACCGCGGCTGCGCTGGTGACGACGAGCACGAGTGGATCGATGCTTGGGCACGCGCCCTCAACACACGGCGCCGGGTCCGGATTCCTTCGTCGTGGAGGATTCTCGATTCCGGAGCAATTCTGCTGGCTTGATCCGACGAGCAATGAGGGGATCCGTCAGGTGCCTACCTGCTCAAGGACGCACTGGTCAGGACGCTCGACTGTACGAGCGAGCCACTGGCGCGCCTCAAGCTCGACCAGTGGCTCCGCTGGGCACGCCGGTCGCGTCTCAAACCCTTCCAGCGCACCGCCCAGACGATTG
>DASYDE010000090.1:0-31580 GCA_036499725.1 Kofleriaceae bacterium | reverse complement strand
TCATCGAGGTGAGCAACGAGGAACCGCGGCCGTATCTTTGGACCAAGTCTGCTGATGACATTCTCGACAGCTTGAGCCGCTTTTGCGGGCGGACGCTCAGTTCGCAGGGGGCGCTTGCGAACTTCTGATCCGGGGCACTAGGCGAGCTCACCTCGACGAGAACTCCCTCGGGCGCGTGGAGGTAGAACCGCGTTCCGCGCGCGTTCACGTCGACAGGACCAACCTTCAGGCCTGCCTTGGTCAGGCGCTCGTGATGCGCGCGGACTTCGTCGGGCGTGAGGTGGACGAACCCGAGGTGAAAGCCAGCCGGGTACGGCGAGTCGTCGGTGCGGGCGCTGGATCACGAGCGAGAAGCCGTCCGCGCCGGTGAGGATGCAGATCGCGGGGGAGCGCTCGTTGGAGACGCGCGTGAAGCCGAGGTGGTCCACGAAGAACGAGGCGAGAGCTTGAATGTCGTGAGCTTGAAGATCGAGATGATTGAGATGCATGAGCTCGCCGGACCAGCCTGCCGTCTTTCGATCGAGATGAGCGTAGCATCCGTGGCATGACCGTTGTCGACGCGAAAATGATCAAGGCGGGCGAGTACCCGCTCGAGATGAAGCTCCGTACTCACACGTTCAGTGCGGATGCGAGCGTCGCGACGGGCGGACAGGACACGGCGCCGGGCGCGCATGACTTCTTCGACGCGTCGCTCGCGACCTGCAAGGCGCACACGGCGCTGTGGTACGCGAAGCGCAAGTCGTATCCGCTCGAGCGCGTCGAAGCGCGCGTCGAGAGCGACAATGCCGAGGAGCGCAACGGCATCTACAAGCTGCGCGTCCACATCGAGCTGATCGGACCGCTGACCGACGAACAGAAGGCGGACATCCATCGCGCGATCGCGAAGTGTCCTGTCCACAAGCTGATGACCACCTCGGAAGTAGTCATCGAGACTGTCTAGCGCTGCATCGCGCTCTTCACGTCTTCGTCGAACGTCGTGCGGATGAGGTTCACCGTGGCCGAGCGCAGGCGCGCCTTCGTGGCGAGGAATGCGGGCTTGGAAAGCGCGGCGAGGCGAACGGCTTCGACCTTGGCAGCGGCGGCGACGTCGGCGGCGGGGAGCACAGCGTCGAACCAACCTGCGGCGCGCGCATCCGTCGGTGCGTAGATGTTCGCGAGCAACGTCGCGCGCGTCAGCTCCTGCGGCGAGAGGCGTGCGCGGGCGAGCTCCATCGCGAGGACAGGAATGGGCATGCCGATCGCGACCTCGTTGAGACCGATCTTGTACGCACCGTCCGCGCACAGGCGCGTGTCGCCGGTGAGCACCACGAGCGAACCGCCGGCGAGTGCGTGACCAGTACACGCGATGACGAGCGGCACGGGGAGCTCGTACAAGCGCATCAAAAGATCTGCGCCCTGACGCAGCAGCGCGATCGCGTTGTCGGGGCCGCTCATCATGATGCGCAGATCGAAGCCCGCGCAGAACTTGTCGGGCCGACCCGCCAGCACCACCGCGCCCGCGTTGTCGGTGCGCGCGCGATCGAGCGCGGCTTGCAGCTGCTCGATCATGGTCGGCGACAGCGCGTTCGCCTTGCCGTCGTCCATGGTGATGGTCGCGATGGAGTCAGCCAGCTCGTAGCGCGCGAGAGCGTCGGTCATGCGCCGACTCTACGTCGAGGAAGTCCCCTTGGGGGACCTTAGTCGTCGGACTTCGGCGGCACGTCGTCGGGATGCATGTACTCGGCGAGATCCGAATCGTCGTCGCCATCGTTCCCGAACGTGATCCCGCCTTTGCGCGGCGCTTGCTTCACGGGACGGACCGGCTCGTCACCATGCGGCGCTTCGTCCTCCGCGGTGTGCGCCACATAATCGACAGGCGGCCGCCACACGTTCGTCGGTCGCCCCGCGCGTGCAGGTGGTGCCCACTTCGCTCCGCTCGTCACGGTGCCGTCGTCGCGCGCGGTCGAGCGCGTATCGAATCGCGAGCGTGTCGGCGGCATCGCGTGATCGCGACGGCGGTCGTCGCCTGCGAGCTCGTGGAAGTGATCGTCGTCGTGCTCGTGATGATGATCGTGTGCGTGCTCGCCGCCTGCGTCATCGAGGTGGTCGAGCTCGTGGAGGACTTTGCGCGCTTCGGGCAATTGCTCCGCATCGATCTCGCCGCGCCGCACGAGCTCGAGAACGATCTCGCCGAGGTCCGCGAGCATGTCGCGCCGACGCTGACCCGAGCGATAGTCATCGATGCGCGACTTGCCCTCGCGCGCACTGCGCTCGAGCGTTTCGCGCACCCCGGTGACTTGTTGCAGCGCCGAGCGCACGAGGGTGCCCAGCGTTCCTCGCAGGTCTGGCGGGCCGAAGCCGCGGCGCTTTGTTGCCATGGGTGGAGCCTACCGGATCGTGATAGCGGGAGCAGGGCGGAGTGGGCTACCGTCCCGCCAGGTGCGGCAGGCTCTTCTCGTCGGTGCGCTCGTGGGGCTCGCGGCTTGTCCGCCGCCCTCGCCGACCGTGCGATTGCCGCCGGTGTCCACCGGTAAGGTCCGCGTGCGCGTGTTCACCGAGCCCTCGCCGGTGCGATTCGTCGTCGGTGCGGAGAAGTTTGTCTTCGTCGCCACGGGTGACGATCTCGAGCGCTTCGACGACGGTGGAGGCGTGTTCGCGCTGTCCACCGCGACCGGGCAGAGCGGTAACCAGGTGCTCGCGTTAGGGCCGGATCCGGAGCGCCGCCTCGTCTGGATTCTGAGCGACGCCGGCGTGGGGCGTTATGACTCGCGCAGCGAGGTCTACAGCCAGCTCGACGCCCCGCCCGCGTCGATCGGGTTGGACTTCGCCGCCCTCGCCAAGGAGGGCGCGACGATCGCGTCGGCCGGCGACGGTGGCGCCTGGATCGGCACGGCAAAGGGCCTGCTCTACGTCAGCGCGCAGGGCGGCTGGACGAGCACGCCGATCAAAGATCCCATTCGTGCCGTCCTGCGGAGCCACGACGATTGGGTCTGGATCGCGACGACGACGGGCATGATCGCGCGCAAGCCCACGGGCGAGACGCTGCGGATCGGCGCGGGACAGGGCTTGGCGATCAGCTCGCCGCGGTTGCTCATCGAGACCGGCGATCGCGTGATGGTCGTCGGCACCGACGATGCGGGCAAAGAGCGCATCGCGTTCGGCAAGGTGCTTGGCGACCAGAGCTCGTGGGCCACGTATCGCGCGCTGCCCGACGTCACGTGGGATGCAGCGACGCGGCGCGGAAATGGCGCGGTGCTGATGGGTGGCGGTCGCGTGTATCGCGTCGCGCTCGCGCAGCCGGGTGAAGTGAAGCCGCTCGCGCGCGACGGGATGCGGTTCGTTCCCGTGACGGTGAACGCGCCTGCGGAGTGGGACATCGATCCGATCGATCTCGTGGTGCCGCCCGGTGCGACGAGCCTCGGCGCCATCGATGATCAGCTGTTGATCGGCACGCGCGAGCTCGGCACCGCGCGGTTCGTGATGTCGGGCGACAACCGTGCGCGACCCAAGGACTGGTTGCGCCGCAAGCAGATGTTCCAGGACGCGTCGACGCTATCGGTCGCGTGCGCGGGCACCGAGGATTGCTGGATCGCGACGGGCGCGCGGCAGGGGTGGCACTGGACGGGCGATCGGTTCGTTGCGGGCGGCCCCGACGACGTCGTGCTCGCGGTGATTCGCGATCCCGAGAACGGCGCGATCTACGCGATCCATCGCGGCACCAACGAGACGGTGCTGCATCTGTCGCGCATCGAGCGCGGTGGCGCGTGGTCCCCGCTCGGCAATGTCTCGATCACCACGCCGGGCAAGGCGCCCGAGGTGAGCTTCGCGCGGTTCTCTCCGAGCGGCGCGCTGTGGGTTGGCTTGCGCTATCGCGACGGCATCGAGACGCGACCGTACGGGCTCGCGGTCGTCGATGTCTCCGCGCAGAAGGTCACGTATCACCGCACGGGCGGCGGACCGTCGCAAGGGGAAGCCAAGATGCTGCCGATTCCGATCGGCCTCGTCGATGGCGACGTGCGCGGCGACACCGCATGGTTCGCGACCAACGAAGGCGTCGCTCGTCTGCGCGATAGCCAGGTGACGATGTGGACCGAAGCGGACGGCCTGCAGAGTGAGGTCGCGCGCGCTGTGACGATCGCGGCGAATGGCTCGGTCGTCGTCGCGACTGGTGCGGGCGCGGCGGTGTGGGACGGCAAGGCGTGGAGCTTCCCGGCCGCGCTGCGGTTCGATCTCAACGATGTCGTCGCCACGCGCAACGGGCAGGTGTGGATGGCGACGGAGCGCGGCATCGCGGCGTGGGACGGTCAGAAGGTTCGCCGCGTCGATATGCGGCGCGGGCTCGCCGAGAATCAGATCCTCGACATCGCGGTCGATCAGTACGAGCGCGTGTGGGCCCGCGGTCCGGGCTCGCTGACGCTGATCTCGCAGTGAGCTAGGCGACGCGCGCGGTCGGGAGCTCGGCGGGCTTCACGGCGCGTATGTATGTCCAGCGCTCGAGCCACACGCAGCACAGCATCGTCGGCAGCATCGCGCCCGAGATGTAGTGCTTCAGCTCGAATCCGTAACCGAGCGCGGCGACCATGGCGAACGCCGGAAGGACGAGCACGGGGAGCCGCACGATCGGTGACGCGTGAGGTATCGAACCGACGGTTCCGCCGACGCACATGCCCGTGATGATGGCCGGCAGGAAGCCGTACATCATGATCAGCGGGATCGCGCCCTGGTCGTGCTCGCGGGTCGCGATCCAGATCGCGCAGATCAGGAGATTTGCGCAGGCCGCGAGGAAGCCGCGCTTCGCACCAATCCAGGCCGACATCCCGGGGATAACGACCGACGGGGGCCGTTCATTCCCGCAACGTCAGGAGACGGAAACGCCGGCTGTGGGCGGAGGACAGAGCCACAAAGGCACGAAGGCACGAAGGATCGATCACACCAGTCGCGTCGCACCGGCGAGACCGCGAACCAACGATCGGGTGACCCGCGCTCCTCGCCCGGCGAGGTCAGAAAGTCCTTCGTGTCTTCTTTCTTCGTGGCTCTGAGTCGGAAACGATTCGGGCGGTCGGCTACGTGCGGAGCGGCACCATCGATCGCTACGGGACGATCGAGGCGGACGACGGGATCTTGGTGCGGTACGTCGCGTTGATCAAGTCCATGAGCTCGAGGAGGTTGGTCTCCATGCGCGCTGGACCGCCGAGCGGAGCGTCCATGTAGAACGTTCCGCCTTCGCACTTGTCGCCGGTCGGATCGACGGGGACGCCATCCATCTGCGGGCGGCAGCGGCCGTCGACGTAGACGATGATGAACTTCTGGAAGCGCGTCTCGATGGGGCGCTCCGAGATCATGTAGAGCGCGAACACGCTCGACAGATCCACGAGGTCCTGCGGCTCCTGACCGTAACCGTGGAGGAAGTACACGACCGGGTAGTGCACGCCCGCGTTCTCGGGAGCGTCGTAGCCAGGCGGGAGGAACAGACCGTAGGGGCTCACGCGGTGCGTGGTGGGCGACGTGAACGTCAGGTCCTTCACGATCCGTCCGCCGTCGAGTGTCTCGCCGCGGTCGCCCTCGGGCCAGCGCTTGTCGAGCCACGCGAACGCGGTCGTCGCGCGATTGATGATCTGCACTGCCGTACCGACGTGGCGGCCGTCACCGTTGCTGATCTGCGCCGGGGTGGCGTCGGGATAGCCGTACCGGACGTAGAGGTTCTTCGGCATCGTCGTCCAGTCGATCTCGGTGAAGTCGTAGCCGCTCTCCGCTCCCGCGTGTGTCAGCGTCGGGAAGTTGTCGAACACGCCGAACGGAACTTCGTGCTGCGCCATGAGGCCACCGACGGTGGTGTTCACGCCGACCATGTTGTTGAGGAAGTCGCGGATGCCCGCGTCGAACCAGAACGAGACGTGCTTACGCTGCGCGTCGGTCAGCTTCGCGAAGTTCTTCAGCGCGTCGCTCTTGTACCAATTGAGGATGTTCGGCGAGAGGTCCCACGTGCCGTTACCCTCACCAAAGTCGTAGCAACCGGCCGTCGGCGCCTGGCAGGTACCCATAACGCCGTCGAGACCGTAGTCCTGGAACGGCTCTCCCTCGTCGTGGTCGCCGTTGCCCTCCGTACCGAGCGGGTTGCGCAGGTAGTGGTAGTCGTCCTTGTTGGGATCGGGGTTCGTCGCGGCGTCGTAGCCGGGCTCGTCCTTGTCGGCGATTCCGTCGGTGCCGACATCGTCGAACGGCTCGAACGCGTTCGTGATCACGGGCTCGCCCGAATCGCGCTTGCCGTTGTTGTTGAGATCGACGGCGAGGAGCACCTCGGCCGGGTCGCTCTGCACCGACGCGGTATCGAACACGCCGAGCTCCGTCGACGACTTGTCGGTGCCGTCGCAGAACGTGATGACCGGCTTGCTACCGTCGGGGTTGAACTCGCGGTCGAAGAAGTTGGTGAGCACGAGCGGCGTCGCGCAGCGCTCGGCGGACGTCTCGAGGAGGTACGCGTCCGTCACGCCGGGCGGCGCGTACGGGTTCATCGGGTTGTAGAGCGCGGGGTTCGAGAGCGCGCGAGCGAGATCGCGAGAGGCGCGCACGTAGAGCGAACGCTTGAGCGTGAGGCCGACGCCGTCGCCCTCCTGGTGCGTCTGGTGCTCGTAGTCACCGTCGATCTCGTACTGCTCGGGGCGCGGCGTGTGCTTGGAGCACAGCTGACCGATGTTGCCGCGACCGGCCGCCTGATCCTGCGCGGTGCAGAAGCCGCCGTACAGGTAGTCGCGCACCATGCCGAGGAAGTAGACCTGCGACGGACCGGGATCGCCGCCGATGTCCGCGATCGAGTCGAAGCGGTCGGGGTGGCGAAGGCCGATCGACTCCGATGCGAAGCCACCCATCGAGATGCCGATGAGCGCGTTCCACTTGAAGTCCTGCTGTTCCGCGGTGCCGGCCGTGTTCGACGCGACGACCTGGTACGTCGTGAGCTCGCTGCCCGAGAACGTCGCAAGCGAGGCGAACTTGTCGGTCGAGTCGAGCTTGATGTTGGCGACGGCGGGGAAGAACGACGCGTCCTGACCGGCGCGCTTGGCGACGATGCGCACGTGGCGCGGCTCGGCGGCGGTGGGCAGGCGCGCGCTCTTGTACGGCAGCGTCAGGCGGAACGGGCGATCCGACCAGACGCCTTCGGCGCCGAACGTGACGGCGGGCCCCAGGGCCATGAAACCGTCGGGGACGATATCGGCCGCGCAGGCGATGGTGACGTCAGCGCTCGGGACCGTGGTGTGATCCTCGGTCGCGATCCCCGCGCCCTTCAGATCCTTGCCCGCGCCGGCCATCACCACGACGGGGCCAGATGCGAGCGAGCCGCTCGTCCCCTCTCCGCACTTGATGGTGGTGGACCCTCCGCCGTCGCCGTTGTCTCCGCAGGCCATTGATGTGGCCGCCAAGGCAAATGCGCTGACCGAAACGACAAAAGACCGAGTCCCCATCATGTAAGCAGGGACCATACACATAGGCAGCCGAAACAACACCACAAACTGGATTGTTGGTGACGTAGCTCAAAATTTGCCCGGGCCTCTGGGATCCGTAGTGTCGAGGGACGGTGACGAGGCCACTGGCCGATATGCATGTTCCGCCCGCGATGCGCACGTGGGGGATTCGAATTGCCCTCGCGGGGGTGATCGCGGCCGTCATCGGCTATCTGCCCGGCCAGATGCTCCAGCCGGACCCGCGGAGCGCCAAGCTCGCGGCGCAGATCGACGATCTCGACGCGGAAGCGAAGTCCATCGCCGCGCACGACGCCGAGCTCGCCCGCGAGATCGATGCCTTGCGCACCGACGTCGGCGCGATCGAATCCCGCGCCCGTGCGGATCTGGGCATGGTCTACCCCGACGAGATCATCCTCCGCGTGATGCCGTCGCCCGGAGGAGCGCAGTGAACATCACGCGCACCATCCGTCGCGCGGGCAAGGTCTCGGTCGGCGCACTCGCCGGCGCCGTCGCGTGCGGTGTCGTCGCGGTCGGCGGTGTCGACGGCGCGGCCGTGCTCGGCGACTCGCCGAACATGTGGATGACGATGATCGCGGTCGGTATCGCCGCGCTCGTCGTGGTCGCCGTGATCCGCCGCGTCCAGTACGCGCCGCCATCGGCCCGGGCTCAGCGCGCATCGTTCTGGCTCGCTGCTGCGACGGACCTCGCGGATCTCGAGCTCGCGCTCACGCTCGTCGCGGGCGTCCACGTCGTCATCGCCATGACGGGTGGTCTGTGGTCGCCGGCCTATCCGCTCCTCTATGGACTGGTCGCGTTCGCGATGACGGTGCTCGCGCGCCCCGGTGCGATCGGCACGCTGTCCGCCGCGCTCGCTCTCGAAGGTGCGGCGCTCGTGCGCTCCGGCATCACCGATCGCAGCATCACGGCGACGGCCATCCACGCGATCTGTCTCGCTGCTGCCGCTGCCGCTCACGTCCTCTTGCTGCGCGGCCTGACCGCTCGCTATCGCCGGCGTCGCGCGGCCCGCCTCGAGGAAGAGCTCGGCTCGCTCAAGGAATCCGCGCGCGACTACCGCCTGATCGCGTCTGCCCTCGGCCCGGCGAGCCGCGCGCCGCGCCCGCGCGACGAGGAAGAGAAGCTGCTCGCGATCGGTGGCGTTCAGATGATCGGCGACGCGGCGAGCTGGATGCTCGAGACGCTGAAGCGCTCGCTCAACGCGCGCACCGTCGCGCTGCTCTGGCTCGACGACGACGGCGAGCGCATCAAGCTCAAAGAGATCGCGTCCGACGCGGATGACATCACCGAGCAACCGCGCCTCTCCTCTGCTGGTATTCTCGGTGCGATCATCCGCGACCGCACGCCGCTGCTCGTCGGTGCGACCAAGCCCGGCCAATTGACCTACTACGAAGGTGGTCGCGCAGGCGTCGCGCTCGTCGCGGTGCCGATCATCGAGCAGGGACACCTCCGCGGCATCCTCGCGGCCGATCGCGATGCACCGTTCACGGAAGGCGATCGCGATCTGCTCGCCGAGGCATCGCACCAGGTCCTTCGCGTCGTGCAATCCGAGCAAGTCTTCCGCGCCGTCGAGCGCGCGAAGTACGAGCACGAGCGGTTCTATCAAGCGACCGCGATGCTCGGTCGCGCGCTCACGCCCGAGCAGGTCATGGAGACCGCGTTCGATGCAGCGTCCGCGATCGTCGAGTTCGACGTCGCTGCGATCGCGCTCTATGACAAGCCCCTCGGCAAGCATCGCGTCACCGCCGTCCGCGTCATGCCGAGCGGCGAGGGCCTCATCGATCCGAACCAGCTCACGAACCTCGAGTTCAAGGACAACGCGGGCCTCGCGTCGATGGTCGTGAAGAACCGCCACTACCTCCCAGCGGGTGGTGAGCCGCGCGAGCTGTCCTCTCCGATCTACACGCGCAAGGTGAAGCTCGACGACGCGAAGTCCGTCATCGTCCTTCCGCTCCTCGCGGCCGACGAGCCCGTCGGTACGCTCACGCTCGTCGCGCGCGCCGAGAAGCGGTTCGGCAAAGACATCCGCGAGATGCTCTCCGTCATCGCGACCCAGGTCGCCATCTCGCTGCAGAACGGTTTCCTCTACAAGCAGATGGAGACGATGGCGACGACCGACGGTCTCACCGGTCTCGCGAACCACCGGACGTTCCAGCTGCGCTTCGAGGAGATGCTCCAGCGCGCGGCTCGTCACAATCACCGCGTCGCAATTCTGTTGTGCGACGTCGACTTCTTCAAGAAGGTGAACGACGGCTACGGTCACCCCGTCGGCGACGAAGTGCTCCGCCGCGTCGCGCGCGTGCTCCAGGAAGTGCCGCGCAAGATCGATCTCCCGGCTCGCTACGGCGGCGAGGAGTTCGCGATCATCCTCGACAACGTCGACGTGCACCAAGCCCGCGCGGTCGCCGAGCGCATCCGCATCGAGATCTCCAAGGTCGTGGTCGAGACCGAGAAGGGCCCGCTGTCCGTCACCGAGTCCATCGGTGTCGCCGCGTTCCCCGAGGACGGCCGCGATCGCGCGACGCTCATCGAGCGCGCCGACCTCGCGCTCTATCACGCGAAGCACACGGGGCGTAACCGCGTGGTCACGTGGGCCGAAGCGCTCGCCGCGAAGCAGCAGACGAAGAAAGCGTCGTGAGCCGTCGCGCGATTCTCGTCGCTTTCGTAGCGGCGTGCGGCGGAGACGACACCGCGCAGCATCCGCCCGATGCGCCGCGCCTCGAGTGCGACAACGCGCCTCCCGCGACATGCGCTCGACTCGGACCTGACTTCGATACGAGCGGGAACGGGATGAATCCGTCCGGTGCGTGGTCGTACGGCTACTCGACGACGCTCGGCGGGCCGTTCCAGATCTTCACGCAGTTCCTGCCCGGGAACAACGTCTCGCTCGAAGGCTTGGACATGTGGGGCGACCCCGCGCTCGTCGATGGATCCGGCGCGCACCTCCCGACGGTCGGGATCAACGCGACGGATACGACGAGCAATCCGATCGGTACGTACACGGTCGATGCGCGCCAGATCCTCGCCCACCCGGGCATGAGCGGTCAGGTCGCGATCGCGCGGTGGACCGCTCCCATTGCGGGTACGTATCGCGTCCAGGCGACATTCACCGGGCTCTCGGGATTCAACGGATCGCCGCACACGACGACGGACGTCCATGTCCAGCGCGCCGGTGTCGACGTGCTCGCGAACACCGTCGATGCGTATGGCGCGGCCGCTGCCACGTGCGATGCGACGGTGATGGACGTGGGGCAGGGCGACACGCTCGATTTTGCGGTCGGCTACGGCAACGGCAGTTACCTCTACGACGCGACCGGTATTGACGCGATCGTCTGCCCGGTCCTGTAGCAGAAGTGTCGTTCGGCGGTCGGTAGGCTAAGATCACCGGCGGTGTCGAGTGTCGTCGCCGAGATTGGTTCGACATCGAACAACTACCGGATCCTCGCGAAGCTCGCGACCGGTGGGATGGCGGATATCTTCCTCGCGCGGGGCGCGGGTGTCGGCGGCATCGAGCGCTATGTCGTCCTGAAGCGTGTGCTGCGCGAGCGCGCGGGCGATGCGCACTTCGTGCAGATGTTTCTCGAGGAGGCGCGGCTCGCGGCGCAGCTGAACCACCCGAACGTCGCGCAGGTCTACGACCTCGGTCGGCTCGGCGATTCGTACTTCTTCACGATGGAGTTCGTGCACGGCGAGACCGTGCGCATGTTGCTCATGCAGGCGCGCAACAAGCAGCAGCAGGTCCCGGTCGCGCACGTGCTGACCGTGATCGCTGGGGCGGCGTCGGGGTTGCACCACGCGCACGAGCGTGTCGGTGTGGATGGTCGGCCGCTCGGTGTCGTGCATCGCGATGTGTCGCCGTCAAACCTGATGATCAGCTTCGAGGGCGCCGTCAAGGTCGTCGATTTTGGTGTCGCGAAGGCGGAGAACCGCACGAGCAACACGCGCACCGGCGCCGTGAAGGGAAAGATCAGTTACCTGTCGCCGGAGCAGTGCCGCGGGCTCCCGGTCGATCGGCGAAGCGACCTGTTTACGTTGGGGATCGTGCTGTGGGAAATGCTGACGACGGAGCGCTTGTTCCGCCGCAGCAGCGACTTCGAAAACATGACCGCAATCGTGACGGAGGCAGCGCCGCCGCCGAGCGCGATCCGGCCCGGACTCGCTCCCGAGGTCGACGAGCTGACGCTTCGACTACTCGCGAAGGATCCGAAGGATCGGTTCCAGACCGCAGACGAGCTCGTCGAGACGATCGAGGACATCGCGAAGCGCCATGGTGCGTTGTTGTCGACGACGGGACTTGGACGCTACATGCGCGAGCTGTTCGGATCGCGGAGAGAACCGTGGCTCGAGCTGGAGCAGATCACGGCGCGCGATGACAAGCCCGCCGAAGGTGTGACGGTCACGAGCGATCCGGGATTGCCCGTCATGGCGCGGCCGATCAACGAAGCACTCGCGATGCGGGACGCGCTCGGTAGCGAGGCGGTGTTCGGTCGCAGCGATTCACGGCCTGGATTGGGCGACGACGTCCCGACGGTGCGCGAACGACCCGGAGACATGCAGGCCGTGCTCGCGGCGCTACCGGTCATGGACCGGATCGGTGCGACCGAAGATGAGGTGGAGCCGCCCGTGGGGCAGCAGCCAGCGTGGAGGACGCGCGTGCTCACGACCGCGCGCGTCGCGCCGCTCGATCCTTCGCCGCGGAGTCCGGCGAGTCGGTTCTGGCTCGCGTCGATCCTCGGTGTGGCGGCGATCGCGTGCGTGGTTGTCGCGGCCAGCCTGCTCGGAACGACGAACGGCTCTGCAGTGCCCCCGCGCGACGCAGCGAGTGCACCCGACAGTACGGAGCTCTCGCGCGATGCAGGCGCAGTCATCGTCCAGCCGATCATCGAGCCCGATGCAGCGCCAGTGCGAGAAACGACGCTCGACGCCTCCATCCCCGACGCCGCTGTCGAGACTCCGGTGGACATGAAGACTGGCGACAAGAAAGTTCCGAAGGGGCGCCCGAAGCCGCCGAAGAAGGACTGCGCGAAGGACCCGATGGCCTGCCAGCACTGAGGGTATCCTCGGGGCGTGCACAGGCTCGCGCTCGCAACGGTGCTGCTCGTAGCGGCGCCGGCGTTCGGCCAGAGCAAGAGCGGCAAGTTGTTCGACGAAGGTCGCGCACTCGCGAAGCAGGGCAAGTACGACGCGGCGTGCGAGAAGTTCGAGCAGAGCCTCGCTCTCGATCGAGCGCCCGGCACGGAGCTCAACTACGGCGATTGCTTGGAGCACCTCGGGCAAGTCCGCAAAGCATGGCTGCAGTACAAATCGGCGGCGAGAGACTTCGGGAGCGATCGCGAGCGCGTGAAGTTTGCCCGGTCGCGCGCGCGCGAGGTCGAGAAGCAACTCGTGCAGGTCGTGCTGAAGGTGGCGGATCCGGGCCTCGACGGGCTCGAGGTCAGCATCGGCAGCACCATCGTGTCTCCCAAGGACACGATCGAAGAGCTGCTGGAGCCAGGGGACGTGGAGATCACGGCGAAGGCTCCGGGCCACAAGCCGTTCGAAGCGCGCGCGAGCGGTGATGCCGGCGCGTCGGTGACCGTCGAGGTGCCGGCGGATCTCGGCGACAGCACGGCGAAGGCTCCGACCATCACCGACGCTCGGCATCGCGACAACACCGACGAAGTCGCGAGGCCGGGTCGGATGGTGCGCGATCCCGGGCGCGTGAAGATCGCGTGGATCACCGGCGGCGTGGGCATCGTCGCACTCGCTGTCGCAGGCGGCTTCGCGTACTCGGCGAAGAGTACGTACGACAGTGCCTTCGACGGCGAATTCGGTCGCGGCTACTGCGTGAAGAAGATGGGATCTCCCGTGTGTCCCGACGCTGCGGTGGGAACGATTGGCCAGAGCCGCATCGATACGGCGGGCACGCGCGCGGACATCGCGACGGGCTTGGTGATCGGTGGCGTCGTGCTCGTCGGCGCCGCTGCCGTCATCTATTTCACTGCACCGCGCAAGACCGACACCGAAATCTCGCTCGTCCCGAGCGCTTCCCCGTCGGGTATCGGCCTGGCGTTTTCTGGCCGGTTCTGATGCACGCGCCGTAAATTCGTCGGACGCTTGCTCCGTGGCGGTCAAGAACTACGTCCTCGATACGAACGTTCTTCTTCACGATGCGCGAGCGATGTACGCGTTCGCGGATAACAACGTGATCATTCCGATCTGGGTGCTGGAGGAGCTGGATACATTCAAAAAGGATCAGAACGAGCTTGGCCGCAACGCGCGCCAGATCGCTCGCGAGCTGGATACCTTCCGCAATAACGGCAACCTCGCGTCGCCGCAGAAGATGCCCAATGGCGGCACGGTGCGCGTCGCGCTCTCCAAGAAGGGCGAGGCACGCGGTGGCGATTCGCGCACGATGGATCAGCGGATCATCGACACCGCGATCGAGGTTCGCGACGAGACCAAGACGGAGACGATCCTCGTCACCAAGGACGTGAACATGCGCGTCCGCGGCGATGCGCTCGGCCTGGCGTCCGTGGACTACGAGCCGGAGCGCATCTCCATCGAGGAGCTGTACACGGGCAATCGCGAAGTCCTCGTCCCGTCGGGCACCGTCGACAAGTTCTACGCGGATGGCTCGGTCGTCGTCGATGTGCCCAACACGCACGCGAACGAGTACCTGACGCTCAAGGACGAGTCGGGCAAGAGCGCGCTCACGCGCTTCGACAAGGCGACGCAGAAGGTCGTCCCCGTCAAGAAGCTGCGCGAGGGTGTGTGGGGCATCAAGCCGCGCAACAAGGAGCAGCACTTCGCGCTCGACCTCTTGCTCAACGACGACATCAAGCTCGTCACGCTCGTCGGCAAGGCCGGTACAGGCAAGACGCTGCTCGCGATTGCGGCGGGCCTGCAGAAGGTCACCGAGGAGCAGGTGTTCTCCAAGCTGCTCGTCAGCCGCCCGATCTTTCCGCTCGGTCGCGACATCGGCTATCTGCCCGGCGACATCGAGGAGAAGCTGAACCCGTGGATGCAGCCCATCTACGACAACCTCGAGTTGCTCCTCGGCCTGAACAAGGGCGACAAGAAGGACGGCCGCAGCTACGCGGAGCTCGTCGACCTCGGCTTCGTCGAGATCGAGCCGCTCACGTACATCCGCGGTCGCTCGCTGCCGAACGTGTTCATGATCGTCGACGAGGCGCAGAACCTCACGCCGCACGAAGTGAAGACGATCGTCACGCGCGCTGGCGAGGGGACGAAGATCGTCCTGACGGGTGACCCGTATCAGATCGACCATCCGTACCTCGACGCGTCGAACAACGGCCTCACGAGCGTTGCCGAGCGCTTCAAGAACGAAGCGATCGCGGGCCACGTGATCCTCTCCAAGGGTGAGCGCTCGCCGCTCGCCGAGCTGGCCACGCAGCTCCTGTGAAGAGTGCACTCGCAGCAGGCGCGGTGGCTGTCACCGCGTTGCTCGTTGCGAGTGTCGTCGCGCACGCGCAGAAGCCCGCCCCGGCGTGGGACGTGCGAGTGCCGGAGAAGCTCGAGATCGCGCAAGGCGCGGTCGGCGAGCTATCGATCACCGTCGCGGTCGATCGCGGCCTCGTCGTCTCCAAGGACGCGAGCGTGATCGTGGATCTCGGTGCGCCACCGGGCGTGACGATCCGCAAGCAACGTCTGCAGCGACCCGACGCTGTCGATCCGGAGGCGGATGCACCGCGCTTCGCTGCGAACGTTCGCGCGGATGCGATCGGCGAGCACGACGTCACCGTGCGACTGCGCTTCTGGGTGTGTGGTGGCAAAGCGTGTCGCCCGGTCGACGTGAAGCGGACGTCGAAAGTGATCGTCGCGCCTCCTGCGTCGCCACCGACAGACGCGGGCGTCGACTGAGATCGGTCCGATCCGCAGTCGCGCGGGCGGGCCACGAAGACGTGAGCAAGAGCGTTTGACTAGAGCGCCAGGAGGTCGCGCGCGTTCGTGACGAAGATCTGCCGCTGCTCGGCTTCCGAGAGTCCTAGTGAACGCACAGCAGCCGCAGTTCGTGACGGCTCGTCGACAGGCCAGTCAGATCCGAACAAGACGCGATCCGTACCGACAGACCGGATCACCCAGACGAACTGTTCGCGGTAGGGCGAGTCCGCAAAGAACGGAGCTGTTGCCGAGATGTCGAACCAAACGTTGTGCGGGTACCACGCGAACTTGCGCGCGATCCCAAACATCGCCATCTCGTGGAACCTGATCCCACCAAGGTGAGCCAGGACGAGGCGCGCGCTGGGATGGGTGACGGCAAGCCGCAGGAACTTTCCTGTCTCGTTCGCATCGAAGGGGGAGAAGCCGTCAAATAGCACCACCATTCCCAGGTCCGCGGCGTGTTGGACCACGCTCGCTACCTCCGGTGAGGCGACATCGAAGGCCTGCGTGTTGGGATGGAGCTTGATCATGCGAACACCGAGCTTCGCTACGCGGTCGAGCTCTTCCAGCGCGGCGGCGCCGTCGTCGGGATGCACGGACGCGATGGGGAAGAAGAAGCCGTTGCTCGCTCGTGCGGCCGCCACGACGCCGTTGTTCCGCGCGCGCGTCTCCTCGAGGTCGCCTTTGGGTGCGATGACGATCAAGCCGGCATGGCTCGCTCCGATCCGAGCCTCCAGCGCGCGGATCTTCTCGGTTCCGACCGGTTGGTCCGGGCTCGCGCCGTCGCCCTCGCCCAAGCGCAGATGCGTATGGATGTCGATGATCGGCCCCGCGTACACCGCGGCTGTTGGCTGGGCCCTCGGCGCAGCCGCGCAGCATGACAGCGCGAGGATCCAGGTGAGGCGAAGGGCTCGAGCAAGACGCGAACGCATCATCGCGAGCACGCCTGGATGGTAGTACGGGGATCGATCAGAACGGAACGTCAGCGCTGCCACACTGTTTCGCGATCAGGCCGGCGCCCCTGCAGATCGCCGAAGCCACGAGAATGACGTCGGAAACACGGCCTTCATGCCCACCCACAGATAGCGCGATGACGTCGGAGTCCGAGCGCTCTCGTTAGATCGAGGTGCCGTGTCGTGCGTGAAACAGACCATGATCACGCGCCAGCGCATCGTCTCGTTCGGCATCCCCGCCGCCGCCGCCGCCACCATCGGACTCGCCGCGATTCTCACGCCGCTCCTGACGGCGAAGTCGCCAGTCACGAAGACGGCCGTCACGAAGGACGTGAAGTCCACCGCGACGCCGCACGGCAAGCACGCGGTCGACGTGGTGTTCGCGGTCGATACGACCGGTTCGATGGGCGGGCTGCTCGATGGTGCGAAGCGCACCGTGTGGTCGATCGCTCAGCACATCCAGAAGACGGATCCCGACGCTGACGTCCGCATCGGCCTCGTCGCGTATCGCGATGTGGGCGACGAGTACGTCACGAAGGACCTGCCGCTCACGCGCGATCTCGACGCCGTGTTCGCCGAGCTCTCGACGTTCGAGGCGGCAGGTGGCAACGACATTCCCGAGGACGTCGACGCCGCGATGGACGTCGCGCTGCACAAGATGCAGTGGCGCGCGGACGCGAAGAAGCTGATGTTCGTCGTCGGTGACGCACCGCCCGCGAGCCGCGGCGAAGTTCCGACGTTCGACGTGCTCGCGCGCGAAGCAGGTACCAAGCAGATCGTGATCAACGCGATCCGCGCGGGTCAGGATCGCGACACGGCTGCCTCGTTCGCTCAGATCGCGGCGCTCAGCGGTGGTCAGTTCTCGACGATCCAGCAGGACGGTGGCGTCCATCAGATCGCGACGCCGTACGACGACAAGATGGCGGCGCTGCAGAACGAGATCGACGGAACCGCGATCATCGTCGGCGACGAAGGCGCGCGCACTGGCTACACGCGCCGCATGGAAGCGGCCGCGGCTGCTCCTGCCGCGGCGAAGGCCGATCGCGCGACCTACTACGCGCACAAGGGCGCGAGCGGCGCGCCGGCCGATGACCTCGTCGGTGGCATCGCATCGGGCGAGATGACGTGGGACGGCGTCGCCCAGGGCTCGCTCCCCGCCGACCTGCGCGGCAAGTCCAAGGACGAGCTCGCGAAGGAAGTCGCGGTCCGCACCGAGAAGCGCGCGAAGGCCCAGGCCGAGCTCGAGACCGTCACCAAGCAGCGCGAGGAGTTCCTCGACGGCGAGAAGAAGAAGTCAGCCGACCCGGCCGACGCGTTCGACTCGTCGGTGAACGCCGCGATCGACGCGCAGCTCAAGTAGCTCGAAATGGGGTCCGCCCCCTTTTCTAACTAGGCGTAAATACAGCAGACCGGCCTGAAAAGTCGGTCTGTTTTCGCGCGGTAACGTGGTACATCGCCGCCCGAATGTTGTTTTCCGAGCTTGGTCTGATTCCTCCACTCGCGTCCGCCGTTGCCGAAGAAGGCTACACGGAGCCGACGCCGATCCAGCAGCGCGCCATCCCGCATGTTCTCGCGGGCAAGGATCTCCTCGGTCTCGCGCAGACCGGCACCGGCAAGACCGCCGCGTTCGCACTCCCGATCCTCCAGCGTCTCGCGGCCGGTCCCGGCACCACTGCGCGCCGCCCGATCCGCTGCCTCATCCTCACTCCCACGCGCGAGCTCGCGTCGCAGATCGGCGAGAGCTTCTCGACCTACGGCAAGAACCTCCCGCTGCGCAACACCGTCATCTTCGGTGGCGTCGGCATGGAGCCGCAGAAGCAGGCGCTTCGCCAGGGCATGGACGTGCTCATCGCGACGCCCGGTCGCCTGCTCGATCTCATGGGGCAGGGCCTTGTCGAGCTGCGCTCGCTCGAAGTGTTCGTGCTCGACGAAGCCGACCGGATGCTCGACATGGGGTTCATCCATGACGTGAAGAAGGTCATCGCGAAGCTGCCGCACCAGCGCCAGACGCTGTTCTTCTCCGCGACGATGCCGCCCGAGGCGCAGCAGCTCGCCGATCAACTGCTGAAGAACCCCGAGACGGTCGCCGTGACGCCGCCGTCGACCACGGCCGAGAAGGTCGATCAGGAAGTGTTCTTCGTCGAGAAGGCCGACAAGCGCGCGCTCCTCGTCGAGGTGCTCGGCGATCAGTCGATGAAGCGCGTCCTCGTGTTCTCGCGCACCAAGCACGGCGCGAACCGCATCGCGGAGCACCTGACCAAGGAGCGCATCGAGGCCGAAGCGATCCACGGCAACAAGAGCCAGAACGCGCGCGAGCGTGCTCTCGCTGGCTTCAAGTCGGGGCGCCTCCGCGTGCTCGTCGCGACGGACATCGCGGCGCGCGGTATCGACGTCGACAGCGTCACGCACGTCGTGAACTTCGACGTCCCCGAGGTCCCCGAGACGTACGTGCACCGCATCGGTCGCACCGCGCGCGCCGGAGCGTCGGGCATGGCGATGACGTTCTGCGACTCCGAGGAGCGCCAGGACCTGCGCAACATCGAGAAGCTGACGCGTCAGGCGATTCCGCTCGTCGAGGGACATCCGTACGAGTCGCGCAACCCGGCGCCGACCGAGTTCGATCCGCGCAACGCGCACAACGTCTCGCGCGGTGGTGGCTCCGATTCGCGCTCGCGCGGTCAGCGTGATTCGAGCGAGGGTCGTCCTCCGCGCGGTCGCAACGATCGCGCTCGCGGCGGTGGCGGTGGTGGTCGCGGTCCGCGTTCGAACAACGATCGCGGTCCTCGTCCGGCCAGCGATCGCGGCCCGCAGCAGAATGCGGGTGGCTTCAACGGCGGCGGCAACGCAGGTGGCTTCAACGGCGGCAACGCCGGTGGTGGCAACGGCGGCGGCGGCTTCAACGCCGGTGGTGGAAACGGCGGCGGCGGCAACAGCGGCCCCCGGACCGGTGGCGGCGGTGGGAACGGTGGCGGCGGTAACGGTCCCGGTGGCGGTGGTGGTGGCGGACGTCGTCGTCGTCGCGGCGGCGGCGGTCCCGGTCCGGGTGCTCCTGGCCCGCGCTCCAACTGACGCGCGAACTAGCGCCAGGCTTCGACGGTCTTCTTGAGCTCGCCGAGGCGGGCACGAGAGAGGGTTCCGACTGCGGCGAGCACGAGGCGATCTGGCGCGAGTACGGTCTGCGCGACCTCGACGAGATCGTCCTTCTTCACCGCCGACATCTTCTCGAGGCGCTCGCTGATGGCAGGCGGCTTGTAATAGAGCGGCGTGCCGCCGAACCAGCTCGCCATCGACGCGGCGTCGTCGATCGCGGCGAGCGCTTCGTAGCGATAACGAACGCGTGCCTTGGACAGCTCGTCGTCGGTGATCTGGCCCTTGCGCAGTCCACCGAGCAGCGACAAGAGCTCTTTGACGAGCGCGGGCACCTTCGCGTTTGCGGTCGCGGATTGGATCTCGAACAGTGCGGCGTCGGCGAGCGGCTCGATCGCGGCGTGCACGGAGTACGCGAGGCCCTTCTGGTCCGCGATCTGGTAGTGGAGGCGCGTCGACATGCCGTCGTCGAGGATGCGCAGCAGCGCGCCGAGCGTGATGTAGCGAGGATCGAGCTCCGACAGCGCGCGGAACACGAGCGACACCGACGTCTGCGAGCCCGCGTCGCGCACGTGTTTGAACTTCTTGCCCGGTGCATGGGGCGGGGCAGGGACCAGCTCGGCGCGCTCACCCGCCGGGAGGCTCGACATGGCGCGATCGGCGGCGTCCACCACGCGGGCATGCTCGACGGGCCCGGCGACACACAGGCTGCAGTTGCGCGCGCCGTAGAACTTGGCGAAGTGGCGGCGGACGTCGGCCGTCGTGAACCGCTTCACATTCGAGCGCGGGCCGATGATGCGCTGGCCGAGGGGGTGGTCCTCGAACGCCATGCCGCGGGCGATGTCGTCCGCGTTGATCTCGACGCCGTCCTCGTCATAGTCCTCGTTGATCTCTTCGAGGATGAGGGCGCGCTCCAGCTCGATCTCGTCGAACCGGGGGTGGGCCAACAACTCGCCCAGGAGCTCGATGCCGGCCGGGACGTTGTCGGGCTCCAATGCCAACTGATAGAGGGAATCGTGCCGGCCGGTCTCGGCCTGGAGCGTGGACCCCAGCCGCTCGACAGCCGTGTTCAGCGCGAGGGATGTCGGGTACTTCGCCGTGCCCCGGAAGAGCATGTGCTCGACAAAGTGGGACAGGCCGTTGTCCTGGGGGGACTCGAACCGGGACCCGACCTTGACGAACATGCCCGCCACGGCCGTGTGGAGGTGCGGCAAGGCCACCGTGGTGACCGCCAGCCCGTTCGACAGCGTGGTGCTCTCCACGCGCGGGTCCAGGCGCTTATCCACGGGCTGGGGTGTAGCACGTTGACGCCGTTGGTAGATCGGCGGTATCACGTTGGAAGTCCGATGCTTCTCAAGAAGATCGTGATCGCCGAAGACGACGATTCCATCGCGCACATGGTCAGCATGTCGCTCGGTGACGCAGGATTTCTGTGCCTTCGCGCCAAGGATGGCGAAGAAGCGCTCAAGCTCGTGAAGGCTCACGACCCGGACGTGCTCGTCCTCGACGTGATGATGCCGCGCATCGACGGCCTCGAGGTCGCGCGTCGACTCAAGGGCGACGTCATGTGGTCGCGCACGCCGATCCTGATGCTGACCGCTCTCGCGAGCATCGACGATCAGGTGAAGGGCCTCGACGCAGGCGCTGATGCCTATATGTCCAAGCCGTTCGATCTGCGCGAGATGGGCGCACGCGTGAAGGCGCTCATCCGTGCTGCTCGCCGCGAGCGCGATCGGAGCCCGTCGACGAACCTGCCGGGCTCGCGCGCGATCGATGAAGAGATCGAGGGCGCGCTCAAGAGCGGCAAGCCGACCGCTGTCGTGCACATCGATACGCTCAACTTCGACGCGTACGCGGACTCCATCGGCATCACGCACTCCGAGGAGGTCGTGAAGAGCCTCGGTCGCTGGCTGCTCGAAGCCGCACGTCTCGCCTCCGGTGGCGGTGCGTTCGTCGGCCACGTTGGCGGATCCGACTTCATCGCCGTGCTCTCGCCCGAGCACACCGACGCATTCCTCCTCGGCTCCGAAGGCGCGTTCGCGACCAAGCGCAGCGAGCTGCCGGGCGATCCGTCGCCGCTCCAGTTGGTCTGCGCGATCACCAACACCGAGGGCCTCAATCTCAACACCGGTGCCGACGAGCTCGGCCGCCGTCTCGGAAAAGCGATGAAGCAGGCAAAGGCCGCGGGCAAGACCGGCCACGTCGTGTGGACCGCGTAGTCGCGCCGAGGCCGCTCTGACCGACAAGGACGACGCGGGCTCGCAGGATACGCTGCCGGGCGACTCCGCCTCTCTGCCCAAACGCGCGCGCTCGATCCGTAGCGGCGACACGCTCGGTCGCTACGAGGTCGCCGAGGAGCTCGGTGAAGGCGGCATGGCGACCGTCTTCAAAGCGCGCGATGCACAGCTCCGCCGCGACGTCGCGATCAAGGTCCTGTTTCCGCACCTCGCTCGTCGCGAGGAGACCGTCCGCCGCTTCTCGCGCGAAGCCCGCGCGGCCGCCAATCTCGATCATCCGAACATCCTCCGCGTCCTCGACGTCGGCGGTGACGCCGCGGCGAGCAGCGACGATCCACCATTCATCGTCATGGAGCTCGTGCGAGGTCGCTCGCTGCTCCAGGAGATCGAGCAGCGCGGCCCGATGCTCTCCGAAGTCGTCGCGGCCATCGGCGCGCTTCTCGCCGACGCGCTCGCCGCCGCCCACGCCGCTGCGATCGTCCATCGCGACATGAAGCCGGCGAACGTGATGGTCTCGTCGGTCGGTCGCGTGCTCCTCACCGACTTTGGCGTCGCGCGTCTCGAGAGCGAAGACGCATCGCTCGTCACCAAGACCGGCGCACTCCTCGGCACGCCCGCGTACATGAGCCCCGAGCAAGCGAGCGGCGACACGGCGACGGCGAAGAGCGACCTCTACTCGCTCGGCGCGACGCTCTACCAGCTCGCCACGGGTGCGTTGCCGTACAGCGGCTCACCGGCACGAGTCCTCGCGCAGATCGCGGCCGGCGCAGCGGTGCCGGCAGTGAAGAAGCGCCCTGCGGTCGGTCCCGATCTATCGCGCGCCATCGACGAGCTCATGCGGCCCGACGCCGAGCAGCGCACCGAGAGCGCTGCGGTCGCCGCAAGGGAGTTGCGCGCGATCGCCGCCACCGGCGGGCTCACCGATCCGCTCGCCGATGTCACCGCATTCTTCACGGACTCCGACGCGTTCGTGAAAGCGCGGCTGCCCGCGATCGTCGACTCCACGATCGCCGCGTCGCAAAAGGCGCTCGCCGACGGTTCACTTCCGCGCGCGATGTCGCTCGCCGATCGCGCAAACGCTCTCGCGCCCGACGAGCCGCGTGTCGCCGCGTTGATCGAGGCCGTCTCCGCTGGAGGTCGCTCGCAGGGGCGCAACAAGATCATCGCGTTCGTGCTGCTCGGCGCGGCCGTTGTCGGAGGCGGAGCGTTCGGCGTGCTGAAGCTCGCCGGCTCGCCGTCGCCGCGCGACGCAGGTGTCGTCGCTCTCGATGCGGCGGTGCCGCTGACGGCCGATGCCGTCGAGATCGTCGACGCAGCCGCGCTCGATGCGGTCGACGATGCATCCGTCGACGCTGCGGTTGTCGTCGATGCGGCGATTCCGACCGCGCGCGATGCAGGTCCGCACTCGCGACCCGATGCGCGCGAGCTGCTCGCCGATGCTGCCGTCGCCGCGATCGTGCTCGATGCACCTGTCGTTTCTCCGATCGACGCCGCGCCAGCGCCGACCGTCGGCAAGCTCGTCATCAAGAGCGACTTGTGGTGCGACGTTACGATCGACGGTCAAGCGCGAGGCCAGATCGCTTCCGCCAGCGCGTCGCTCTCCGTCGACCTGCCGGCGGGGCCGCACGAGGTGGAGTGCAAGCAGACGACGACCACCGGCAACAACTGGAAGAAGTCCGTCACTGTCGTTGCCGGCAAGACCATCCCGGTCACCGGTTCGCTCGGCCAGATGATCGACGTCCGCCTCGACGTCGACGCGACCATCAACGGCACGAAATACAGAGCGGGCGAGGTCGTGCGTCTTCCGCGCGCTCAGTACGACGTCCAGGTCGGCAGCTCGAACGGGTACGTCCGGATCACCGTCGCGTGCCACCTCGGCGCCGACCTGCAGTGCCGTCGCTGAGAGCGGAAGTCGCAGTTACGGGGACGGGATCGACGTCATGCGCGTGTAGATGTTCTGCATCGCGCGGATCGGCAGTCCATCCTGGCGGGCGCGGGTGCCAACGACGATCGTCTGCTTCGTAGGATCACCGAGCACGGCGCGCTCGTGGTCCTGCAGGTCGGATTGCTCGTCGAGAAGGTTCGCGATCGAGATGGGCGCGGCAGCCGTCGAGTTGAGGCGCGATTCGCAGGACTGCGCCCAGCTCGCCGCTTCACAGGGAGAATCGTCGGCAGTGACATCCGAGAGCTCGACCCACACGCCCGTCGGCTGCCGGTAGCGGCCCGGGTTCCACACCTCTGTGATCGAGAGGCCGGCGTCGCTCATCGTGCCGCGAACGAGCAGCGGTGCGAAGTACTCGCCCCACGGAGACGAATGCCCGCGATACGTGTACTCGAAGTCGTGGAGCACGCTCTCTGCGAAGTCGTCGACGAGACCGTCGGCGAGAGCGACCTGCGGGACGGTACAGAACGGCTTCACGACGCCGGGGCTGCACTTCGTGGTTTGTCGATTGACCCGCTGCACGAACCACGACTGGCTGCCGTCGTCGGCGGGGCGAATGGTGAAGTAGTCGTAGAGACCCGCGGCCCCGTCCGCCTTCGCGTCGTCGTCGTGGGAGAGATCGTCTTCGCCCACCGCTGCCGGATCCAGCCCGGAGCTGCCAGAGCTCTCCACGCAACCGACCACCGTTGCCGCAGAGGCGAGCACGAAGAGTGTTTTCGTCAGGCTAAGCATGACCCGGTCCAGTGCAGTCGATATGCCACGGCGATCGATGCATGCGGACCTCGACGGCCACGCTCGAAATGGGTCGCCGGGCGGGCAGTTACGTCGGAGTGCAACCTGTTCGATGCGGCTCGGCTGTCCGCCACGGCTCGTGTCTTTGCCGGCCAATCCGACCGGCGTGGACGCGGCTGTGCAACCAGGATTCGGCGACGTGCGAGCGGCGCACAAGGCGGCCACGGCGACGAGGCGCACGATGAGATAGCGTCGGGCATGTCGTTCCGGTCGCGCTCGGCGTTCATCGTGGCCGGACTCGTCGGCGGCGTCGCACTGCTCATTCTCGGCGCCGCGGCGCCCGGTGGTGACTCGTGGCGATGGCTCGAGATGCCGCGCCACATGACGCTGATCGCGATCGTGCTCGGAATGTCGAGCGCGGTAGGGAGCGAGAACAGTTCGCGCGCACTCATTCCGTTATTCGCGACACCGGCGATCGCGGCCGCGTGGGAGGGGATCCAGTTCCAGAGCGGCGATGCCGTCACAGGGATTCTCTCGACGCTCGCACCGTGGTTGATGGGTGGCATCTACGCGATGCTCGCTGCTCTCGCGATCACGTCGAAGACCGCGATCAGCTCGCGTCGGCGCGCGGGTGCATGGCTCGTCGGGGTCGGGTTCGTCGTGCTCGCGCTGACGCTGGCGAACGAGAGCTGGTTGACGCTCGAGAATCTCAACCACAACGGAACGTTCCGCTCGAGCGTCGCGTGGCCCGACACGAAGAAGATCGCACTCGTGCTCGCGTGCGTCGCGACAGCGGTCGGCATCGCCATCGCGTGGGTACGTGCCGTGGCGACGATCCCGCGAGCAACCGCTCGCGCCGCGCGCCGCTGAGTGTTCGCTCGCCGCACATTGTTTCGTGTTTGTACCGACGGCGTTTGGTCACTTCGATGTCGCGCGCGTTCATCTAGGATGGTGGTGTGCGTGGGAGCATCGTCGTCGCGGTGGGAGTGCTCGCTATTGGCTGCACGACCGATATCGAGCCACCGGGTGGCGTGAACGATCCGTCGCCGAACGCCGATCCGCAGGCGGGCTGCGCGCTCGGATGTCACGGCGACGACAACACCAACGCACCGCCAATGGGACTCGCGGCAGCGACGATGACGACGCAGAAGGGCGTCGGAGCGCATCGCGCGCACATGGATCCGCAGCCGACGTGGCACAAGGCCGTCGCGTGCGCGGACTGCCATGTCGTTCCGGAGCTCGTGTCGAGCCCGGGCCACATCGACGGTGACAACGTCGCGGAGGTCACGTTCTCCGCTCGCGCGGGGAGCTCGATGTGGAACGGCACGACGTGCACCACCGGATGTCACGGCAGCGCGGCATTCGGTGGAACCGCACCGACGCCGACGTGGACGCGTGTCGACGGAACGCAATCGCAATGCGGCAGCTGCCACGGCGCTCCGCCTCCGCCTCCGCACCCCGCGGGGAGTAACTGCGCGAGCTGTCACCCGACGATGGAGGAGAACTCGCTGACGTTCCGCGATCCGGCGAGCCACATCGACGGCAAGGTCGACTTGACCGATCCGACAGCGACGGGCGGGTGTACGAGCTGCCACGGCTCGGCCGCCACCAACTCGGCCCCGCCCAAGGCGCTCGATGGCAGCACGACCGGCGCAAAGGTCGGTGCTCACCAGGCGCACCTCGCGACGTCCAACTGGCACAAGCCCGTCGTCTGCACGTCGTGTCACGTCGTGCCGCTCACGCAGAGCTCGCCGGGACACATCGATGGCGACAACACGGCCGAGGTCATCTTCGACACGCTCAACCCGATGGGTGCGTACGCCGCAGGCACGTGCTCGACGAACTACTGCCACGGTAATGGCCGGGGCAACACGGGCACGATCGCGTGGACGACGCCGGGTCCGCTCCCGTGCACCGGGTGTCACCCGACGAACGGCACGAACATGTCGGGAGACCACCGCAAGCACATCGTGGGCGAGAACATGAAGTGCAGCCAATGCCACGCGCAGGTCGTGAACGCGGCCATGACGATCATCGACGCGAACCTGCACGTGAACGGCGTGCACGAGGTGAAGATGGCGCAGGGCACCTACAACGCGGCGACCCGGCAGTGCTCGGGGACCGGCTGCCACGGCACCGAGACCTGGTAGCCACTTTGGGATCTCTCGCCAGATCCGGACATTGATGTCGCGAATGCCGCCCGCGTTGGAACAACACACCATGTGATCCGGGCACTTGCGCCTGGCCGGGTGGTTGCACGACGCTGTGGGAGCGTGCGGCTGCTGATCCTTACCTCGTTGCTCGGGAGCGCTCTGATGGGCTGCTTCTACACGGACGAGATCAACGAGCGGCCGAGTGTTCAGATCCGGAACAACTCGGACGCGCCGAACCGCGGATCGATGGTGCACCTCGAGTCGATGGCGTCAGACCCCGAGGGAAACAACATCACGTACAAATGGCGCGCGTACGGCTGTAGCGAGATCGACGACCCGAACGATCCAAACTTGTTCGAGCGCTGCGGCGATTGGGTCAGCGAGGACGGCAAGCCGGCGGCGTTGAAGCCAACGGGGACGGGCGTGCTCGACACGTTCGACTTCACGGTCCCGTTCGACTTTGTAGCGAAAGGCGGGACCGCGAAGCAGCCGACCCAGAGCGTCGTCGTGATCCTCGAGGCGACGGACGAGCAGGGCGCGGTGGCGCGACCGAGCGCGCGCATCGTGATGCCGGTGATCGATCAGCCGACGAGCATCGATCTCGCGAAGTCGTCGGTCTATCGGTTCGTGAAGGGCACCCCCGTTGACCTGTTTGCGAAGGTCAGCGACGACGATGACGATCCGTCGGCGACGAGCTTCCACGTCGACTGGACGCCGTACGGCACGAACGGACAGTGCGTCAGCGACGGCACGTGCTCGATCGTCGACGGAGATCCCGCGTTTGTCGTCGATCCGATGAACGCGGCGAACGTCGAGTTCCACAAGATCCTCACGCCGATGACGACCGGCTCGTACAGCGTCAGCGTCGTCGCGACACCGCCGGTGGGCGAGCCGCGCACGGCGACGATCGACATGCAGATCGTCGACGACAGTGCGCCGTGCCTGGACACGCTCGTGCCGATCGTTCCTCCGACGGGCACGGCGCTGCCGCTCACGGCTCCTACGTTGTTCCGCGTAGCGACGGTAAACGACGACCTCGATCCATATCCTCTGCACGCGAAGGATCCGATCTTCCGCGCGCCGCGCTTCGAGTGGTCGCTGCAAGCACCGGGACAGCCGACGCACGCGGTGCTGCCCGGCGCGACGAGCAACAGCTTTGCGATCGATCCCGCGAGCTACGCGACGGGCGACGTGCTCGAGCTGCGCGTCACGATCTTCGACCGCAACGAGACGCCCGTCGCGTGCCCCGATGGTGATGCGACGTGCTCGACGATCTCGAACGCCTCGTGCGTGCAGCGCCAGACGTGGCGCGTGGAGGTGCGGTGATGCGCAGCGCGATCATCTTCGCGGTGGTGATGCTCGCGCTCACGGCCGCGTGTGGGTCCAGTGACGATGGCGCAACGCCCGGCGACGACGGGGGCTCGGGTGGGTGCGGCTCCCTTGCGGTGAGCCCGCAGGGCGTTCTCATCGAAGGCGACACGATCGTCGTGACCGCGACGAGCAGCCGATCAGGTGTTGCCTCGTACGCGTGGACGGTCACGCATGACGGTGTCGCCGTGACCACGATGATGGCCGCGGCCAACAACAGCGCCCGGCAGTTTGTCGCGGTGGAGCCGGGCGACTACTCGGTCGAGGTCGTGATCTCGACGACCGCTGGTAACTGCAATCTCGGCGAGATCCTCGGTGTGTCCGATGGCACCGCGAGCGGTCGCGTCGAGCTCGTCGTGCGCCCCCCTGACAAGCTCGGCGTCGCACCGCTGATCCACGCGATCAACGTGGTCTCGGGGGCGAGCTCGCCGGCCGGAGACATCCCCGTCCTGCGCGGCCGGATGATCGCGGGGCATGTCGTCGACAGCGGCGGACAGCCGATGCGCGCGTACCTGAAGTTCGACGAGACGACGATGTCGCCCGAGATCGAGGCGTACACGGACGCGAACGGCGACTTCAGCGCGATGGTCGCCGATGACACGTACTCGCTGGTCGTCGTGCCGCAGGACGCGGCGGTGCCCGCGTATCGCTACGCCATGGGGACGTCGGCCACGCCGATCATCACGGTGCCGGCGGGCACGTCGGTGAGCGGCACGATCCGTGGTCCAGCGGGAACGCCGCTCGCCAACGCGACGGTGCAGCTCATCGATAGCGGCGTGGCGTCGACGACGGCGACGACCGCTGCGAACGGCACGTACACCGTGAAGTTCTCACCGCCCGAGATCATCGGCACGTCGTTCAGTGCGCACATCGTCGTGACTCCTCCCTCCGGAAGCGGGCTACCGAAGCTCGACGGAGGTGGCGATCTGTCGACGAGCGGTGTCGATGCGCAGTACGCGAGCACGCTCGTCGTGCGCAACGCGGGCGGCATGGCGGTGAATCGCTTTGGCGCCGGGCTCGCGAACACGCCGGTGATGATCGTCGGTGTGATTCCCGTCGCAGGGACGGTGACCTCCGCGACCGTGGACTACGACGCGGTAGGAACGGTGCGCATCGCGGCGACGACTAACGCGGGCGGTGTGTTGCCGGCGACGAGCGTGCCGTCGGCGAGCTTGTCGATCGTCGTGCGGCCATCGATCTCCGACGTGGCCGTCGCAGCGCTCGATACGACCACGAGCGTGCCGGCGAGCATCGCGGCGCCCATGATGACGCCCTTCACGCTGACCGTTCAGCGCGCGGATCATGCCACCACGGCGCTCGTCGCAAACGCGCGCATCGAGCTCGTGCCGTCGGGTGCGCTCGCGCTCGCCGGTGTTCCCTCGACAGTTTTCACCGGCAACGCGCAGGGCATCGCGTCGGGAACGAGCGCGTCGGGCGGCATCTACGAGGCGCACGTCTCGGATCCGACGCTGCTCGCCGGTACGCGCATCCTGACGAGCGCGGATGCAGCGGCGCTGTCGACGACGCTCGTGCTGCCCAAACCCGTCTCGGTGTTTGGCTCGCTCACGGTGCAGGGCGAAGCGAACCGCCTGCCGAACACGCCGATCGAATTGCGCTGCCGCGGCTGCAACGGGCTCGACGGTGTCCGTCCTCTCGTCGAGGGCATGACCGATGATCAGGGGCGGTTCTCGCTCGTCGTCGCCGATCCGGGACAGCCGTAAGCGTAGGATCGCCGCATGACTCGCCTGCTCATCGCCGTGCTGCTCCTCGTCGGGATCGCTGCGCGCGCGCATGCAGCGCCGGGCGACGGCGACAAGACCGCGATCGCGCTGCTGCCGCTCGACACGGAGGCCAAGCTCGAGCTGTACGGCCAGCCCGTCGCGACAGAGCTCGCGCGCGCGATGAACGGCGCCTCGTTCACCGTCGTCGTCGTCAGTGCGAAGCAGTCGGTGCCGTCCGAGGCCAAGTTGATCGTCGACGGTACGATCACGCACGACAAGGCGAGCAAGGACGGCATCGTCCTCGTCCTGCGCATTCGCAACCCGCTCGACGGGCAGACGCTCGGCACGGTCGACGCAAAGGCGACGAGTCTGTCGACGCTCGACAAGGCTGCATCCGAAGTGTCAGCGAAGTTGCTGCCGGCGCTGCGCGAGAAGCTCGCGATGGTCACCAAGCCTATCGAGGCGACGCCGATCACGAAGGTGATCCCTGTCTCCACGCCACCTGTCTCCACGCTGCCCGCCACGACGGTGCGCCCGACGCTCGTCGCGGTGGTCGCGACCAAGGACGGCGAGCCGCTGCACGCCGCGCTGCGCGACGAGCTGAACATGCAACTCGTTCGCGCTCACCGCAGTGCCGAGGAAGTCGCCGCGACCAAGCTCACCGCGAAGCTCGCCGCCGGCACCGTCCAAACGGCGAGCCGCGATCTCGGGATCGAGCTCGATGTTCGCGGCTACAGCGCGGGCAGCTACAAAGGCGAAAAGCAGGTGCCGTACGCACGCGCGGTCGTCCACGTGCGCATCGCCGACGGATCGAGCGTGATCTTCGATCGCTCGATCGTCACCGACAGCGTGCTTGGAGATGCGGACATGTCGCCGGATGCACTCGCTCGTCGCGTCGCGCACGAGGTGTTCGCGATCCTCGAGCCAAACCTCGCCCGCAAGGTCCCGACGTGGCGGTGAAGCGAGCACTCCTCGTCACGCTGCTCGCGAGCAGCGTCGCGTATGCGCAGGAGCCGCCCGCACCGGACGCTCCGCCGACGACCGGCGCGCCCGAGGAGCCGCCCGAGCTGCAGACGCCGTCGGAGCTGCTGCGTTCCGGTAATGCGGCCGCGACGTCAGGCGAGTGGGCGAAGGTCTCGACGCTCGTGACCGCCGCCCTGCGCGTGCAGTTGCCGACCGCTCAGCTCGCGGAAGCGCACCGCCTCGCCGGTCTCGCCGCGTACTTCACCGGTGATCGGGCCAACGCCGAGCAGCACTTCCTCGCGTATCTGCGCCTCGATCTGGATGGTCAGCTCGATCCCGCGCTGTATCCGCCCGACGCGATCGTGTTCTTCACCGACGTGAAGACCAAGTACAGCGACGAGCTCCGCGCGCGGCGCCCACAGGCCAAGCGCTACGCAATTCTCTCGGTCATCCCGGTCGTCGCGCAGTTGCAGAACGGCGATCGCACCAAGGCGCTCGTGCTGGGCGCTGCGATCACCGCGTTCGCAGGAACGAACATCGGCACGTACGCGGTGCTGAAGAGCTGGTGCTCCGCCGACCACACGTGTGACGGCACCTCGGACCACACCAGCGCCGCTGGAAAGGTCCGCGCAGTGAATATCGCGAGCGGAGTAGGACTGATTCTCACGCTCGGGTACGGCGTGTACGACGGTGTAACGGGATATCGTCGTGACACCCGAGAGCACGCAGCTCAACCGATGGTCAGCCTCGGCAACGGCGACGCGTTTGTCGGAGTTGCGGGCGACTTCTAGAAGGCCTTCTAGCACGCACATCGTAGCTATGGGGTCTCGCGCCCAGAGGCAGGAAGCCACGGCGTGGATCTCGTCGATCGGACTGTCGCCTCATACCCGAGGAGAACAGCCCCCTTCTTCGTTGTGATCAGGCCGTAGCGTCGGCTACGATTCTTACGAGTGAGGCAGCCCGTCCCCTTCGGGAAATACCTCCTGCTCGATCGCATCAGCGTCGGCGGGATGGCAGAGGTCTTCAAAGCCAAGAGCTACGGCGTCGAGGGCTTCGAGAAGATCATCGCCATCAAGCGAATCCTCCCCA
>DASYDE010000089.1:0-85852 GCA_036499725.1 Kofleriaceae bacterium | reverse complement strand
TGAACAGTTTTTGATGAGTCGAAATCCGCATGTGTTCCTCCTTGCGTGCTGACTCTGACGAGTGTGCGCGACCACGGCATTTCAGCGCCGTGTCGATCCGTTTCAATGTGAATCCGTTTGCCAGTTTGTACGTCATCCGTTGCCGTTCATTGCGATCGGCAACGCGGACGCTCGCGCGTGGTTCTCTATTCTTGAAAGGAGCCCGCACATGCTTTCGTCCGCCGCCACCTCCTATCGAGTCTCCCCTTGGAGCGACCCCGATGACGAGCCCACGCTCGTTCTCCACACGCTCGCTTCTGTCGAGCTCAGCGCGCTCGCGCTCGTCGAAGAGAGCACTCCGATCTCGGAGCTCGTCGATCTGCTCGTCGAGCTGCGCGTTCCTGCCCTCGCCGTCATCGACAGTGAAAAGAACCTGCGTGGCCTGGTCACGCGCACGGACGTGCTGGGCGCTGACCAGGGCGCGCTGGTTGCAGGCGACGTGATGTCGGGGTTCGTGTTCGCATTGCCGCTGAGCGCGACCATCGAGCAGGCGGCAGCGCTCATGGCTACCGAGTGCGTGGGACAGATCCTGGTCACCACCCCGAGTGGTGAGCTGGCCGGGATGCTGTCGGCCCTGGACGTGGCCCGGCACGTGGCTGCGCACGCAGGTTACTTGGATTCTTAGCGTTTCGCTTTGTGTCATCCCTTTGCGAGTCCCTTCCCGGGACTGATACTGAGGGGGTGAAGGTCGAGTCCGAAATCGTCGTCGTTTACGTCGAAGATGACGAGCGACTCGCGCGCCTGACCGGGCAGTACCTGACGGGCCACGGCGTCGTCGTTCACCTCGTCACACGCGGCGACCAAGCGGTCGGCGAAGTGCTCAAGGTTCGCCCCGACGTCGTGCTGCTCGATCTCATGCTCCCCGGCACCGATGGACTCGAAGTCTGTCGGCAGATCCGCCACCGCCTCGACGTTCCGATCATCATGGTGACCGCGCGCACCGAGGAAGCAGATCGCGTCCTCGGTCTCGAAGGCGGCGCCGATGACTACGTCGCCAAGCCGTTCCAATCGCGCGAGCTGCTGGCTCGTATTCGCGCGCAAGCGCGGCGCGGTCGCGGCGAGGCCGGTCCGCGTGCAGAGCGCATCACGCTCGGCCCGCTCGTTGTCGATGCGCAGACCATGCAGGTCACGCTCGACAACAAGCCGGTGCACCTCACGACGATCGAGTTCTCGTTGCTCTACGCGCTCGCGCAACGCGCCGGTCGCGTGATGGCGCGCGATCAACTGCTCCAGATGCTGCACGGCTCGTCGGAAGAAGCGTTCGATCGCTCCATCGACGTCGTCGTGTCGCGCCTGCGTAGCAAGATCGAGCCCGACGCCAAGAACCCGCGCCTGCTCAAGACAATTCGCGGGGTCGGTTACATGCTGGCACCGAGCGAAGGCTTCCCGAGCGAGGTCTGATGCCTCCGGTTCGTACTCGTTCGCTCGCGTCGCGCCTCGTGCTGGTCGGTGTCATCCAGCTGGCGCTGATCGCGGCCGCGGCGATCGGCATCTTCGTCGTCGAGGGGCCGCACGGCGATCCACGCGCGGAGGACATCGTCGATCCGCACAGACTCGAGATGCTCGCGACCAACGGCGAAGCGCTCGCGATGGAGCTGGAACAGCTGCGCGAACAACGCATCGAGATCTCGCTCTACGACGGCAAGCGCCAGTTGCTCGCGACGAACGTCGATCCGCCGCTCGCGATCCCCGCCCGCTGGGGCCACTTCGGGCGCGAAGGGTTCGGCTGGGGTGGTCCTGGTAGTCCACCGCCGGGCGATCCACCCGAGAGACCGCCCGCGGATCCGGACGCGAAGGCCGGCGATCCGCACGTCGACGAATCACCGCGTCCTCCGCCGCCCGAGCCGCGCATGGGACCGCGCACCGACGATCAGCCCGGCATGCGCCCGCGGGGCGATGGCCCACGGCCGTCGCGCTTTGGTCCCAAGCGCGACAAGACGATGCTGATCCCGTTCCATCCCGGCGGCGAGCGCGAGGATCGCGGCGTGCTCGTCGCCCGCGGTGTCGCACAGAACCGTCCCCCGTGGTTTGGCCCGCTCGTCACGATGCTGAGCGGCTTTCTCATCCTCGTCGTCGGTGCCGTTCTCACCGCGCGCTGGATCGTGCGCCCCATCGACAGGGTCAGCCGCACCGCGCGCGCTCTCGGCGCCGGCCAGCTCAGTGCGCGCACCAAGCTCGACAGGTCCGACGAGATCGGCGAGCTGAGCGACCGCGTGGACGAGATGGCGGATCGCATCCAGGACTTCATGCGGAGCGAAAAGGAGCTGTTCGCGAACATCGCGCACGAGCTCCGCACGCCGCTCACGCGCATCGGTGTCGCGCTGGATCTCGCAGGAGAAGGTGACGCTTCCGCCGCGCGTGCCTCGCTCGCCGAGATCGCGGTCGACGTCAGCGAGCTAGAGACGATCATCGACGACATTCTCGCGACGCTGCGCTTCGAGATCGCGGGCCGCGAGGGGGGTGTCGCGCAGCTGCCGCTCCGCCGCTCGCAGGTCGCCGCGGGATCCATCGCCGAGGCGGCCGCGGAGCGCCTGCGCAGCCGGCACCCCAGCCGCCCCTTCGAAGTCTCGATCGCGAACGACCTCCCGCATGTCGACGTGGATCAGATCCTCGTGCGCCGCGTCCTCGACAACTTGCTGGAGAACTCGCACAAGTACTCGCCCGATCCCGACGCGAAGATCACGCTCGATGCACGCCGCGACGGAAAGCGCGTCCGCTACGAGGTGAAGGACCACGGCATCGGCATCGTCGCCGACGACCTGCCGCGCGTGTTCACGCCGTTCTTTCGGAGCGAGCGCAGCCGTACTCGGCAGGCGGATGCAGGCGGTGTGGGACTCGGTCTCACGCTCGCCAAGCGCATCGTCGACGCGCACGAGGGAACGATCGACGTCACGAGCACGCCGGGCGTCGGAACGACGGTCGTCGTCACGCTCCCCGTCGCGAACGTGTAGCCAGCAACGTTTCGAGTTGTTGCGACCGGCAACGCGAACGTTCTCGCCGAGTCATAGTGGGGAAGCGCGGCGATCGCCGCTCGTGTGTCGACCGCGTGCCTCCCTCGAGAAGCGCGGTTTGGCAGCTGCACCACGAGCGGCGACCGTTGCGACTTCGCGAGCTACGTGCCGCTTTGAATGATGGCGATGTAGCGCACGCGAACGTCCATGCCTCCCAAGACGATCCGCAGATCGGTCGTTGGTGTGTACGCTGGCGTCGCGCTGTTCGGAGTGTAGAGCTCGCCGTCCCAGCCCAGCTCCGCGGTGTAGTGAGGGCTCGAGCCGACGACCGCGTCGTAGCGGAGATGCCCCAGGCCCGTGTGGTAGTCGGCGATCGGCATCGAGCTCAGCGTGACGTAGCCGTTCGTCGTGTCGTACTGGACGATGCGCGCCGCCGAGGCACCGCCGTTGTTGTCGAGCTCGACAAAGTAGTACTCGGCGCCGCTCGTCGTGATGCCACTCGAGATCACGTGCTGCCCCGTGCCGACGAGCGAGACGATCTCGAAGCCAACCTCGATGCGCAGACTCACCGCAGGAGGCACCGCCATGTCGAAGGACTCATTGAGATCCCTCGTGTAACGGACGTCGTCGCCCTCCTGCGCGAACGGGAAGCCGGGCTCACCGACGAGAGGATTCGTGCCGGCGGTCATCGGATAGAACCCGATCCACTTCTCCGTTCCGCTCTGCGGGTTGGGATCACACAAGTCGCCAACGCCGTCCTGATCTGCATCACTCGCGTCGCTGAAGATATGCGGGCACGGATCGACCGCATCATCGATCCCATCGCCATCTTCATCGTGCGCGGCCGTCGCCGGACCATCCATGCTGTCGGCGTCAGGATCAGCGTCAGCGTCGCGAGCGGTGGCGAAGCCGAGTCGGCCGCAGCCGGCGAGCGACAGCGCGAGGATCAGGGCAGTGCGTGACCGCCGCGCCATGTCTCGATCAGGAGATCGAGAACCCCATGCTCGACAGCCAGGTAGGCGACACATCCGACCGCGACACACGTCGCAGCAATGTGTACCGCGACCCGGCGGGGTCCGCGCGCACCAAGTAGCGATCCAGAGACCCACGCGACGCCGAGGCCCCCCATCGCGATCGCGGCGACGGCGCGGGCGACAAGGGGATTGCCCGTCGCGGCCACCGCGATGAAGATGGCAGCGAACGGCGCGAGGAACAGGAGCTCCGTCGGAGGCCGTACGAACGCCCGGGCTGTCGCGCCCCACGAGCCGGTCGTCCGCCGCGTGAGCCACGCCGCCGCACCGGCGAAGAGCGCGAGCACGAGCCAGGCGATGCGACGGATCCACTGCCGGCGCTCGGCCTTGTCGAGCGTGGTCTCGAGGAAGTCGCGCGCCTGTTGATCGACGCGAGGATCCGCAGCCATCGCGTCGAGCTCGGCCTTTGCGTCGCCCAGCATGCGCGCATGGATCAGCGTGCGCGCCAGCTCCAGCCGGGTGCGCTGTCCCGGCTCGTTGCCGGCGTTTGCGGCTGCTTCCCGCACCCAGGCGATCGCCGTATCCCAATTCCCTTCCAGCTCGTGGGCGCGCGCGAGTGCGAGACGTGCGTCGTTCACCCGCGGATAGCTCGCGTTCGCGCGAACAAATGCCTCCAGCTTCGCGATCGCAGGACGCGGATCGCCAGGTGCCGTCAGCGCGGCGCGCAACTCGTCGTACTCGCGGGTGGCCGCGTCGAACTGCGCACCGCCCGTCTGCGCGAGCCGCTCGAGCGACGCCTTGGCGCGGCGAACGAGCTGCGGATCCGTGCCGTCCTCGATCGCATGCCGATAGTCGCGGCGGGCACGCTCGAACTCCTTCTGCTCCTCTGCGAGGCGCGCGGCTTCTTCCCACGCGTTGTCGGTCCAGCGCGTCACAGGCCGAGCGGCACCGATGGCCTCGAAGTCGTCGAGCGCTCGGCGAGCATCCGAAGGGGCGAGCTGCGCGGCGGCCTTGATCGCCTTGTCGGCGTCATCCTCGGGGTCAGCCCACGCAGGCACTGCCAGCGTCGCGATGAGCGCGACCGCGAGCAGGCCGCGCACGGATCAGTTCTTCGTCTTCTTGAAACCCGTCGGATACGCGCACGTGTTGCACGTGATCGGCGAGCCGTCCTGACGGAAGGCATCGAGCTGGAGCGTGTTGCGCGAGACGTTGATCGTCGAGCCCGCGTACGTCATCTCCGACGTCTCGGTCCAGTAGTCCATGCCGTTGCCGTAGAGCTCGGCGCCCGCGCCGCCCATCACGACAAAGACCGTGCCGAGCGTGTTGTTCGCTTGCACGGCCGTGCCCTTCATCGGCAGCGAGACCTCGTAGTCGTGGTCGTGCCCGTTCAGCACCAGGTCCACGGCGTGGCGATCGATGATCCCGCCCCACGCGCTCAGCAGCGTCGTGCTCGATCCATGGCGCGTCGATGCCGACCAGATCGGCTGGTGGTGCATGAACAGCTTCCAGCGCGCGTTCTCGTGCGCCGCCATGTCGGCTTCGATCGCGTCAGCGAACTTGCCGGTGAGGTAGCTGACGTCGTCGGGCGTGTCGTTCGCGACGGTGATGTGCGCGTAGCCGTAGTCGAAGCCGAACGTCTCCTGGTCCCCAGGCATCGCGAACTGCGAGTAGAAGTTGACCGCGTTCACCTCGTGATTGCCGTGCGCGGAGATCACCGGAACCCGCGCGAACAGCGGCTCCGCCTTGTCGAAGAAGACTTCCCACTCGAGCTGCGTGAGACCGACGGTCACCGCGTCACCCGAGAACAGGATCAAGTCGGGCGTGCGCGCCTGGAGTTGCTCGATGAGCTGTCCCCAGATCTCGTACCCATCGCGCGAGTCGCCGAGGTCACCGATCACGACAGAGGCGTCGGGATTGGCAGTGATATCGGGCGCGGTGTGGAACGTGTAGACCGGCGAGAAGTGACCCTCGCTGCCGACCTGGTAGCTGTACTCGGTGCCCGGCTTGAGGTTGCACATGTGGCCCTGGTGGACCTGGAACGTGCTGGAGCCCGTCGCGCGGAACGAGAACGTGTCGGAGAAACCCGTCTGCGTCAGGGCATCGGAGGCCAGATCGGCACCCTCGGCGTAGCGCACGACGCTCGCTTCAGTCAGGTCGTCCATCGTGCGCCACTGCGCGACCATCGACGTCTTGGGATCACCGACGAAGCCGAGGTGGACGTGACGAACGTCGGGGTTCGGTCCCAACGTGACCTTCGGAACCTGCGGGGCTTCCGCACCGATGCGCGTCGTGACGCTGTACCCACACCCCGTGATGTCGAGGGTGCCGCCATCGAACACGCGGCCCTTGAGATCGGGGGCATCGAACGGGTTGCCCTTCACGCACGCCGTGAGCGAGGCGAGAGACGCGACAGTGAACAGGAGCGAACGCATCCTTACTCCATCCGATAGGTCAGCTGGACGAGCAGCTGATCGTTATCGTAGCTCGCATCGACGAGCGACGAGGTGAGATTTTCGATCTCCGTGAAATGGTAGAAGGCCGCCTGCAGCTTCATCGAATGCTTGCGCAGGTAGTACGAGACGTTCGCAGTGTAGATGCGCTGCGACTGCTCGGGGTCGCCGGGGTTGGCGATGGGCGTCGTATCGTTGCGATCGATCTCCTCGACGCGCCCCGCGATCTCGATCTGCGAGCCGTGCCAGAGCTTGATCGGTAGCAAATACGCGAGCTGCGCGTTCCAGCCATTCGCGTGGTAGTCCATCGCGGTGTCTTTGCGGAGGTTGTGATGAACCTCTACGTACTCGACCTCGCCGGAGATGCCGTGCCACGAGCCGGCGATGTCGCCGCCGAAGTACAGGATCTTCTCGGACTGATCGCCCGAGTCCAGGCTGTAGTGCGCGAGCGAACCACCGATCGTGAGGTAGTCGCCGCCGAACGAGCCCTCTTGCAACGAGCCCTCGTGGCCGAGGATGTTGTATTCGACGCGCCCCGAATAGAGGAACTTCTCGTCGATGTTTTCGATCTGGTTCTGACCTTCGCCGTTGTAGACGCCCGCCATCACCTTCACGCGATTGGCCGGACCTGGCAGGACGTAGGTCACGCGGGCGCCGAGGTCGCGGTGCGTCTTGCTGTCGCCAGGCGCGATCGACTGGACCTGCGATTTCTCGACGAACTGGCTGCGCGAGTCCGACAGCAGCTGCGTGCGCGAGAACGTCACGCGCATCTGGCCGACATCGACGAACAGCGAGCTGCCACCGGGGAGCTTCTTCGAGCCAATGCTCGTGTAGGCCTCGATCATCGCGAACGTCGGTTGGAGCTCCGATTCGAACGTCGCGGAGACGTCGAGATCGCCGACGGACGTGTACGCGTGCAGAATCGGGCGGATGCGGTTCGCGCGGAACCCGTTCGTGTAGTCGCGCGGTCCACCGTTCTGACGGAGCCGGAACTGCGGCTGCATGTAGCCGTCGAGGACGAACCGGGTGTTTCCGACCACGAGCCCTTCGGGCGCGGCGGGCGCAGCGGCATCGACGGGCGATGCGACCGGAGCGACGACGGCAACCGGTGGTGTCGACGGAGGAGCAGGCGTGGGCGCCTTGTCCTCCTCGATCAACGGCTGGTCCGTCGTGGGCGGAGTCGCCTCCGGCGGGGTCTGCGCGAACGCGACCGTAGACACGAGGCTGCACAGCGTGACCGAGAGAGATTTCCACCGCACGTGATCGCCGCGGACCATAACAGAATGTCCCACACGGTATGGTCGAGGCTGAATGCGGCTGATCGCCCTGACGGCTTTCGTACTGTGCGTCGCTGGTTGTGGCGCAACTGCGACGAAACCGACACATAAGCCGCGGCGCGGAGACGACGGCGGGGAGGTGTTCGGTCGCGGCGACAAGTTCGCGCCGACCGCCTTCGCTGTCGATGTCGAGGGCGAAGGCCGCCCCGTCATCCTCATTCCCGGCCTGGGGTGCCCGGGCGAGGTCTGGGAGGAGGTCGTCGCGCACCTCACGAAGCACGGCTACGAGACGCACACGCTCACGCTCGCCGGCTTTGCGGGACAGCCGACGATCGACGAACCACTCTCGCAGGCAGCTCGCCGCGATCTCACGCGGTACATCCGGGCGAAGAAGCTCAAACACCCGATCATCGTCGGTCACTCGATGGGCGGGTTCATCGCGTACTGGATCGCGTCGTACCACCCCGAGCTCGTCGGCCCCGTGATCATCGTCGACGCGAGCCCTGCCCTCTCCGGTGATCTCGACGAGGCCAAGGCGCTGCGCGACAAGTGGCGCAAGGCGGACGACGACGTGTACTTCGCGCAGGTGCGATCCGCGTTCATGTCGATGACACATCACGCGGAGCGCATGAAGCCCATCATCGATCTGATCGTGAAGTCAGACCGCAAAGCGATCGGCGATGCGATCTTCGAGATGATGCAAACCGACCTGACCGACGCGGTCAAAGAGATCAAAGCACCCGTGCTGATCATCGCGGCCGATGGCGGCCTCAAGCAGCGCATCATCGCGCAGACCGCGACCATCCCCGACCATCAAGTCGTCGTCGTGCCGCGGGCCGCGCACTTCGTCATGTGGGACGAGCCCAAGGCGTTCTTCGCGGCAATGGACACGTTCCTCGACGCGCACGTCGACGACGAACCGACCAACGAAGATCGCGACTAGCCCCAGATCTGACGCGCGCGCGCGGCGAGTCCCCACGCGACGCTCGTGAGCTCCTCGCCACCGACGAGCTTCTCGGCGCCAAAGCGATGCGCGAGCGCGTTGCGCACGGCAGGCACGAGCGAGCTACCGCCGGTCGCGAAGACGCGATCGATCTGCGAGCCGGTCACCCCTGCCTTCACGAGCACCTCGTCGAGGACCTTGCCGATCGCTTCCAGATCCTCCGCGAGCCAGGACTCGAAGCCGGCGCGCGCGACGGGCAGATCCAGATCGATCGCTTCGATCTTCACGCGCTCTTCGTCGGAGCTCGAGAGCCGCACCTTCGCGCCTTCGACCGCGCGATGCAGCACGAGGCCAAGATCCTCGTCGACAACGCGGATGAGCTTCTCGATCTTCTTGGGCTCGAGCGCGCCGCTCTGCACGCGATCCAACAGGCGTAGCGTCTGCTCCTCCTTGAGGAACGAGAGGTAGTGCCAGCGGCGAAGATGTCCGTACAGCCACGCGGGCACCGGCGCATCACCACTGAATGCGTCGACGGTGTAGCGCGTACCGCGACCAAGAGCGGGTGCGACGACCGCATCGATGATGCGCGCGTCGAACGCATCACCGGAGATACCGATACCGCCCGTCGCGAGCACGGTGCCGGCCTCCTTGCCGCCCACCTTGATCACCGAGAAGTCCGTCGTACCACCACCGAAGTCAGCAACGACGATCAGCTCCTGGTGATCCAACCGCGCCGCATAACGCGCCGCCGCACCGACGGGCTCGAACTCGAAGTGCACCTCTTCGAAGCCCGCCTTGCCGAGTGCGCTCTGCATGCGCTCGATCGCGCGCGCATCGTCCTCGGCATCCTCGGCGCCCCAGTAGCGCACGGGACGACCGACGACCGCGCGCTTGCCCAGATCGATCGGCGATGCCGCGCGCAGCTGCCGCAGGAACGCCGCGATCATGTCGTCGAGCGCCCACTTCCGCCCGAGGATCTGCGTCGTCTTGAACGAGCCGCTCGCGAGGTGAGACTTGATCGACTGGAGCAACCGGCCTTCGCCGCCTGTCTCGAGGTAGCGCGCGATCGCCGGGGCGCCCGCGCTGAGTGTTCCACCTGTCTGCTCGAAGAACAGAACCGTCCGCCACGTGCTCTGGGTGCCGCCGCCCGGTTTGGGAAGCTGGACGAGCTGCACTTCCTCGGGGGCGGCCTTGTCGAGCCCGGCGATGCCGATGGCGGAGTTGGTCGTGCCGAAATCGATCCCGACGAACATGCGATATCCTACTCGCGCGAGCATGACGGAGACGAGCGAAGCGGCGCTAACCCGCGCTAGCGACGCGATCGTCCTGACGGGCTACGCATATCAGCGGCGCGCGACGTTGGAGATCCGCGGCGACACGCTCATGTGGCGGGCTCAGCGCGGCCAGCTCTACCCGGATGCGGAGAACATCGCGACGACGACGTTCGACGTGCGCGACGTGATGTGGCTCCAGCGCCGCGGAAGTATCGCTGCCGCCATCCTGGGGATCGGGGGGGCGATCGCGCTCGCGAACGGGTTGATGATCGTCGGCGCGGCAACGCTCGCCCTCGGAGCTGGCGTCGGGATCTTCAGGATGCTTCGGCCCCTCCGCTGGCTCGGGCTGGACGTGGGCGGCCGCTGGCTACTCCTGCGTGTGGAGCGCACATGTGCCGACGATGCGCGCCTGCTCGCCGAACGTATCGAGCAAAACCTGCGCGATGGCGACGTTCCCCGCGAGCCGCTCGCGCTGCCCTGATAGACTGGACGCATATGCGTCGAGCGGCGCTTCTACTGGCGGTCGTCAGCGTGGGATGTGGCTTCAAAGCTGGAGGGAGTGCCGCGTCCAGCGATGCGGCCCCCGATGATGCCGACGACGCGGGGAGCGACATCGCACCGGCGGATGCTGACGTGCCGGTCGATGGCACTCGCACGGATTGGTACGACGCGCGGTTTCTTCATCGTCGCAAGCTAACCATCGCGACGAACAAGCTAACGGGCGATGTCGCGGGATTCCCCGTGCTCGTCACGCTGCCCTCCGCGGTCGGCGTCGATCTAACCACCGGTGCGAACGACCTGCGCTTCGTGAGCATGGACAACACGACGGTGTTTCCATACGAGCTCGACACGTTCAACGCGGCCGCGAACACGACGGCCTGGGTGAAGCTGACACTCTCCAAGTCCGACCCGACGACGACACTCTGGGTCTACTACGGCTTTCCTGACGCGACGAGCTCGAGCAACGGCGCGACCGTGTTCGGCGCCTTCACGAGCGTGCACCACCTCAGCAATTTCGGAGACTCCACCGCGAACAACCACACCGTCAGCGCGGTCGCTCTCTCGACGCCCGGTCCCACGGCCGGCGCCGTCGGTGGCGCGCAGAGCTTCGACGGGAACGACGACTATCTCGAGATGGCGAACAGCGGCGGCATGAACTTCACGACGACGATGTCCGTCTCGGCGTGGCTCAAGGTGAGCACCTTCGACAAGGTCTACCAGTGCATCGTCTGCAAAGGCGACGGCGCGTGGCGATTGGCGCGCGCGGATATGACCAACGGTGTCGGCTTCGGCACGACGACGGCGACGCTGAACGACAACGTGAACGGCAACACCAGTGTCAGCAACGGCAGCTGGCATCACGTGGTCGGCGTGATCGACGGCACCAAGAAGACGCTCTACGTCGATGGCGCGAAGGACCTCGACGAGAACTTCAGCAGCCAGCTCGACAACACCAGCACGCTCGTCCGGCTCGGCATGAACGTCGACTCGACGACCGGAGGAACGCGCAACTGGTTCGGCGCGATCGACGAGATACGCGTCACGTCGGCCGCGCTCGGCAAGGACTGGGTCAACGCGGAGTACATCACCGTGCACGACATGACGTTCGTCACCGTCGGCGCGGACGAGGCCTACTAGCTCTTTTTGACCGCGAGGTGCTTCGTGATCGGGCCACCCGTGATGCCCGCGAAGAAGTCGTTCCCCTTGTCATCGACGACGATGAACGCAGGGAAGTCGACGACGTCGATCTTCCACACGGCTTCCATGCCGAGCTCGGCGTACTCGAGAACGTCGACCTTCTTGATGTTGTCCTGCGCGAGCACGGCCGCGGGACCGCCGATGGACCCGAGATAGAAGCCGCCGTACTTCTTGCACGCGTCGGTCACGGCCTGGCTGCGGTTGCCCTTCGCGAGCATCACCATCGAGCCGCCGGCGGCCTGGAACGTGTCGACATAGCTGTCCATGCGGCCTGCCGTCGTCGGGCCGAACGAGCCGGATGCGTAACCGGCCGGCGTCTTCGCGGGGCCCGCGTAGTAGACGGCGTGATCGCGCATGTATTGCGGCAGACCATCGCCGCGATCGAGCCGCTCCTTGAGCTTGGCGTGCGCGATGTCGCGCGCGACGACGAGCGGTCCACTCAGCGAGAGGCGCGTCTTGATGGGATAGCGAGACAGCGTCGCGCGGATCTCGTTCATCGGCATGGTGAGGTCGATCTTCACGACCTCGCCGCCGAGCTCGTCGTGCGTCGGTGCAGGTAGGTACTTCGCTGGATCCGTCTCGAGCTGCTCGAGGAACACGCCCTTGCGCGTGATCTTGCCGAGCGCCTGGCGATCCGCGGAGCACGACACGGCGAGCGCGACGGGGCACGAGGCTCCGTGGCGCGGCAAGCGGATCACGCGCGCGTCGTGCGCGAAGTACTTGCCGCCGAACTGCGCACCGATGCCCGTCGTGCGCGCGATCTCGATGACCTTCTGCTCCCACTCCAGATCGCGGAACGCGCGACCGAGCGCATTGCCGCTCGTCGGGAGATGATCGAGATACTTCGCCGACGCGAGCTTGGCGACCTTGAGCGTCATCTCGGCGGAGGTTCCACCGATGACAACGGCGAGGTGATACGGCGGGCACGCGGCGGTACCGAGCGAGCGCAGCTTCTGATCGAGGAACGCCGTGAGGCTCTTCTCGTTGAGGAGCGCCTTGGTCTCCTGGAACAGCAGGCTCTTGTTCGCAGAGCCGCCGCCCTTGGCCATGAACAGGAAGTGATACTCGTCGCCGTCCGTCGAGAAGAGGTCGATCTGCGCCGGCAGGTTATTACCGGTGTTCTTCTCGTCGAACATGTCGAGCGCGGCGCTCTGCGAGTAGCGGAGGTTGTCCTCGGCGTACGTATCGAACACGCCACGCGAGAGAGCTTCGGCGTCGCCACCTGGCGTCACGACGAGCTGACCCTTCTTGCCCATGATGATCGCGGTGCCGGTGTCCTGGCAGCCCGGGAGAATTCCACCAGCCGCGATATTCGCGTTCTTGAGCAGCTCGAGCGCGACGAAGCGATCGTTTGCGGACGCCTCCGGATCGTCGAGGATCAACTTCAACTGACCGAGGTGCCCGGGCCGCAACAGGTGCGCGATGTCGCGCATCGCCGTCTTGGCGAGCAGCGTGAGCGCTTGTGGCTCGACCTCGAGAAACGTCCGCGTCTTGCCATTGCTCTGGGCGTCGAAGGTGCTGACAAAGTCGGTCGTCAGCTGCTTGTAGGGCGTGTCCTCGTGGTGACCGACCTCGAGGATCTCCTGGAACTCGAACTTCGCGCTCATCGTGCGAGGAATCTACTTCGCGGAGCGCAACGAGACCAGGTACGCGGCAATCGCGTCGCGATCGGCAAGCGAGAGCTCCTTGTCGAAGCGCGGCATCTGGCTGTGGTCGACGCCCATGTGAATCCCGGATTTCGGGTTGCTGATGAACGACATGTAGTAGTCGCGACTGTTCAGGCCGGCGAGCGCAGGCCCCGTGCCCGACACGCCCTCGTCGCGGCTATGACAATCCGTGCACGTCTTGTCGAACACGGCGAGACCGCGCTCCACCATCTTCGCGTCGAGGTCCGTCGCGCCGTTCTGCGCGTACAGCCACTCGACGAGGTCCGCGGCATCGCTGTCTCCCAGCGTCACGGGCTGCATCGCCGCTTCGTCCTTGGCGAGCTTGGTGCGGCCCCAGAAGGCGTCGCCGTTCGGCGCCTTGAGGAATCCGGCGAGCCACGCGCGATTGCCATGGCCGTCCGCGATCGTCGGGCCCTTGCGCTTCTCGCTCATCGCGCCGTGACAGCCGGAGCAGCGCTGCTCGAACAGCTTCTTTGCACGCGAGAACGGAGCGACCTCGTACACATCGAGGGGACCGGTCGCGGGCACGCCGTACTCCGCCGCGAGCCGGCGCGCCGTCGCGGCCTGCTTCTCGGCAATCGCGAGGCGCTTGTCGAGCGTGGGATCATTCGCGTCGCGCGCGAACGACATCACGGTGAGTGCGCCGACCATCGCGAACAGACCCGCGAGCCCCCCGAGCCACAGCATGCGCTTCTTGGGTTCGCGCGAGTCGCTGCGATCGAGGAGCGGCAGGGCGACGAGGAACCCACCGAACACCGCCGGCGCAGCGAGCGCCGCGATGACTTCCGCGCTGCCGGCGAGCGCGCGCAGCTCGAACAGCCAGCGGAACGGCCACAGCGGGCGCGCGTCGAATGCTGTGCCTGGATCCGCAGGCGCGGCGAGCGCCACGCCGCCGGTCGTCGCGACGTACGCGATCAACACGGCCATCACGATCGCGGTGGCGACGGCGTCGCGAATGCTCTGCGCCGGCCAGCGCAGCGTCGGAGCTCCGCCCGCCTTGACCGGTGTGGTGCCGTGCCGGCGCGCGAGCTTGATATGGACGTAGGTCACCAGCACGAACAGCGCGGAGATCAAGCCGACGTGCATCGCGTACGCGCGCGTGAGTGTCAGGTTGCCGGTGTCGTTGCCGCCGAGCGCGAGCGACTTCACGAAGCCACCGCCTGGTGCGCCGCTCATGATGCCGACCTCGACCTTTGCCGCCCAGAACGCAGCCTGATCCCAGCGCAGCCAGTAGCCCGTGACCGACCACACGAGGACGAGGAGGAGGAGAACGATGCCGAGCCACCACACCACCTCGCGCGGCTTCTTGTACGCACCCGCTACCGCTGTCTGCAGCAGGTGAATCCCGGTGATGATCACGAGCGCGCTCGCACCGTGATAATGGAGGCCGCGGACGAACCAGCCCATCGAGGCTTGATCCTGGATGTACGCGACCGACGCCCAGGCATCCGTCGATGACGGCGAATAGAACATCGCGAGCGCGATTCCCGTCAGCCCCTCGACGAGAAGGAGCGCGAGGAGCACCGTACCGAACACGTACGCGATCGACGGACCGCCCGGCATCATCAGCGGTTCCGACGAGCCGGTTCGCTCGCGCAGCCACTTCGCGATCACGCCGGTTCCTTCTTCTCTTGGCCGAGCTTGTACCGGACCCAGGTGAGCTTGAGCCGATCGCCGTCGATCTGGATCGGCAGCTCGTCGAGGCCGCGCTCCGACGGCCCCGTCATCTTTGTCCCGTCCGCCGCGAACTTGCTGTCATGGCACGGGCAGAGAAATGACTGGCCCTCCCAACCGACGGCGCACCCGAGGTGCGGGCAGACGGCCGAGTACGCCTTCACCTCTGTCTCGCTCGTGCGGCGAACCCACGCGGCGCCGAGCAACACGTCGCTCTGCGCGGTCCACGCGTCCTTGATCGTCGGCGCGATGATCTCGATACGCGTCGGCGGCGCGTTCACCGTCAGCTTGCCGATCGAGCCGATGTCGAGCGCCTCGCGCGGCGTCGTGACGACCTGTTTGCCGACCGGATCGAGGATGAGCTTGATGACGGGCACGCCGACGGCGTAGCCGACGCCCGCTCCGATCGCGCCGCACGTCACACGCGTAAGGAACGCGCGGCGATCTGCATCGGCTCCTCTACGCTTCGGATCGTCCACCATAGACGGAACCGTAACAGAGCGATTCCGAGGATCCGAATGAAGAGGAGGTAACGACGATTTCAGAACTGAAACAGTCGTTTCCTTCTGCGCAACAGAACGCGCAGATGCTGCGCGATCAGCCCATCGTGCGCTCTTCGCGCTCCTGATCCTCTTTGCACTTGATGCAGAGACTCGTCTCGGGACGCGCTTCGAGGCGCTTCTTGCCGATCGGGTCGTCGCACGACTCGCAGAGGCCGAACGTCCCGTCCTCGATCTTCTTCAGCGCGAGGTCGAGCTTGGAGAGCAGGCTCTTCTCGCGGCCGCGCAGCCGGAAGTCCATCGATTGGATGTACTCGCTTGCGGCGAGATCCATCTCATCGGGCAGGTCGTTGGTGTCGAGGACCATGCCCTCGGACATCAGCTGCCTGGCTCGTTCGAGCACTAGCTTGCGCTTTTCCTCAAGAAGTTCCTGAAACTTCTTCATCTCCTTCTTGGTAAGGGCATTCGATGAAGTCGCGGTTGCCGTCGTCATTTCAATCCCCCTTGGGTCCTGAATCAGGAAGCGCGAGAGGATAGTGATCGCTCGCGCCCATGACAACCCCTCCGAACGGTCGTCTTACTCCTGCGGACACCTTGACTCGATGTAGGCGATTCCTCGAAACTTACTCTCCATGGCCGGCTCTGATAAGCGCAAGCAGTCACTCTACTTTCCCGAAGACATGCTGAAGGAAATCCAGGACGAGGCGACTCGTCAGGATCGCTCGCTGTCGTGGATCGTCCAGAAGGCGTGGAAGATCGCGCGCAAAGAGATCATGAAGTACCCGTCGGTGAACGAGTTCCCCGGCGAGGAAGACGAGAAAGAGATCGCCTAGTTCCCGACGGCGGCGCCATGTCGAGCGCGTGGGGGTACGCCGTTGCCGGCGACGGCAGTCCGCTGTTCTACGAATCCTGGGGAGAGCGCGACACACGCTCTCCGCTCCTCTACTGCGATGGAATCGGCTGTGATGGGTATGTCTGGCGTTACCTGCGCCAAGACGTAGGCCCGCGGTTCGCCCTCCATCCGCACTACAGAGGCCACGGGCGCACTGCCGCGCCTCGCGATCCCGCGCGCGTCACCGTCGAAGATCTCGCCGATGATATCGCGTCCGTTCTCGACGACGCCCTCGTCGATCGGGCAGTGCTCGTCGGTCACTCGATGGGTGTGCAGGTCGCGCTCGAGACCTATCGTCGCCACGCGCAGCGCGTCGCGGGCCTCGTGCTCGTGTGCGGAGCGCCGTCGCATCCATTGAAGACATTCAACGGCAGCGACACGCTCGAAAAGATCCTGCCGACGTTGCAGAAGTGGATCGGGCGCGCGCCGGGCTTCATTAATAGCCTCTCGCGTCGCCTCCTCCCGACGCGCCTCGCGTTCGAGATCGCGACGCTGACCGAGCTGCGCCGCGAGCTCGTCGAGCCACAGGACTTCATGCCCTACCTCGAAGGCATGTCGAAGATCGATATCCGCCTGTTCCTCCGGATGCTCTCGAATGCGGGCGAGCACAGCGCGGACGATCTATTGGAGCGCATCGCGGTCCCCTCGCTCATTATTGCTGGTGGGCGCGATGGCTTCACGCCTCCCGACCGCAGCCGCGCGATGGCAGAAGCGATCCCGGGCGCTACACTTCTCGAGATCCCCAACGCCTCTCACACCGCGCCGATCGAACGGCCGGATCTCATCAGCGCTGCGCTGCTGGAATTTCTCGCGACACGAATCGACGTCGCTGCCGACGACGAAGTTGTGCACTTCGATAACTCGTCGGCGCGGGAGTGAGACGCAAACGCATCGCGCGCTGGTGTCTGTTGAACCCCCATCGGTGTTCTCGTGAAGCGCCTTCGGGTTAGTGATAAATCGCTACCCCAATTTGTTGAGCCACCGCACGGATTTTCGTCGCTTTTCAAAAAACGATCGGGCAAGGTCCCTGTCCATCGCAGAGAGAACTTCGGGGGGATTTCGAAGGTTCCTCTGCGAAATCAGGACAAAAAAAGCCATGGAAACCGACAAGTCAATGACACGCCCTGTCCTCCGTCGGCCCGATGACGACAACGATGGTCTCGTCGCTCTGCCGCCGGTGACGCTGGTTCGCGCACGCCTCCGCAGCTCGGTGAAGGACTTCGCCGTCTCGCAGCCGGGCCGCCGCGCCGCTGCTCTCGCCGCCGTCTGGATCGCCGCCACGGGTTGCGAAGCCGACCTCAACCACTACGATCCGGAGGAGGCGCTCCGCACCTACCGCCTGATCGAGTCTGAGCTCCGCGCTGAGCTCCGCATCTCGCTCGGCCGCGCGATCACGAACGAGCCGCACGCAGCGACTCGCAACACGATGATCAGCATGCTCGAGCACCTCGAGGAGCTCGAGGCCGCTGCCGTCGCGCCGCGCCCGGCTCGTCGTCGTCGCCGCCGCTAATCTATCCGTTCAACCAATCGCTGACAGGGGCTCGGGTCAAACCGGGCCTTTTTCACGTTTCGGCATTTTAGGCGGTTTCGACATTTTCGACGTCGCTCGGGCCCAGAGCGTCCGATGTCCGAACGGCCTACGGACGCCTCGTCCAGCCGGCGCCCAACTCGCGCGCTAAGGCTGCTGAATCACGATCGGGATCTCGCGGCCCGCACGTTGCTGCTAGCCGCGCGCGATGCCGAGCTCTCCCGACCAATCAACCGCAGACCGACCAACCGCAATGCCGGCACAACCGGCACGAGCTCTGGACGATCAGCACCGAGCCACACTCCGGGCAGTGCGCCGAGAGATCGGTCTGCACGCGCCGTGCTCCCGTGACGAGCACTTGGCCATCGCGGCTGCCGTCCCGGTAGACGGTGATTCCCTTGCAACCCGACTCGTACGCGAGTTGGTACGCAGCTTTGACGTCCCCGGGCGTCGCGCTCCTCGGGAGGTTGATCGTCTTGCTGACGGCAGCGTGCACGTACCGCTGAAACGCGGCCTGCATCCGGACGTGGGTCCCCACGTCGATCTCGTGCGCGGTCGGGAACACGCGACGGACGTCCTCGGGGACGTGCTCGTTCGCCCGGACCCCGCCATGCTCGGCAACGGCGGCGAAGAGCTCGTCGCTACCAAACCCTTTTTCCGCAGCGATGCGCTGGAACGCGGGGTTCACCTCGGTGAGGTGCGCGCCGTCGAGGACATTGCGCGTGTAGGCGAGCGCGTAGAACGGCTCGATGCCGCTGCTGCACCCGGCGATGATGCTGATCGTTCCGGTCGGAGCGATCGTCGTGGTCGTCGCGTTGCGCAGCGGGCGCCTCATTTTATCGTCCCCGGTGGCATTCCGGTCGTTGCGCTCGAGGGGGAAGCCGTCGGTCTCCCATCGACTGCCCTTCCACGTCGGGAACGCCCCGCGCCGCTCGGCGAGATCCCGGCTCGCAGCCAGGCTCTCGTCCTCGAGGAACCGCGCGATCCGCTCCGCGAGCTCAAGGGCTGGTGGCGCGTCATACGCGATCTCGAGCGCGGCGAGCGCGTCGGCCCAGCCCATGATGCCCAACCCGATCTTGCGCGTGGCCTTGGTGGCTCGCTCGATCTCGGGCAAGGGATACCGGTTCGCGTCGATGACGTCGTCGAGGAATCTCACTGCATCGCGGATCACCGTGCGCAGTCGCTCCCAGTCGAAGTCCTGGCCGTGCGCGGCGACGAAGCGGCCGACGTCGATGCTGCCGAGCGTGCACGACTCGAACGGGAGAAGTGGCTGCTCGCCGCAGTTGTGAACGAGCACGCCGTTCGCGAAGAAGTGACTGGTGGTGGGCTCGGTGAGATCGAAGACCTCCTCCTCGCCGTCCGCCGTGAGCCCACGGACCGTCCACCACTCGCCGTTGCCACGCAGCCGCGTTCCAGCGCGCAGCTCGCCAGCGGCGACATCGCCGTGCTCGGTGGTGACGCGATGGTCCGCGGTGAGACGAAGCGTGAGCCCTTCGACTGTCTCCAGTCGGAACACGGTCTTCACGCCGGTGCGAATCACCTGGGTCGCGCGGCGGAACACGACGCGCTCTGCGTCCCACGTCGCGATCATGGGCGTCGTACCGACGAGCTCGCGGATGGGCACGAGACCGGTTCCTTCGACCCAAACGCGAGTGTCGCCGGTGACGCACGGGTTAGTCGCCTCGATCGGACCGAGGCCTGGCGTCGGCTGGAGCTGGTTGATGCGATCGATGAAGACCATGCCGGGATCACCGATGGTCCACGCGGCATTCGCGATGGCATCGAAGACTCGGCGCGCGTCGAGCTCAGCGGTGACGATGCCGTTGCGCGGATTGACGAGCTGGTAGGTCGTTCCGTTCTTCACGGCGGTCATGAATGCGTCGGTGACGGCGACGGAGAGGTTGAAGTTGACCATCCGACTTGGATCGAGCTTCAGAGCGATGAACTCGAGGATGTCCGGGTGATCGATCCGCAACATGCCCATGTTGGCGCCGCGCCGCGTGCCGCCCTGCTTGATGGCCTCGGTCGCCACGTCGAACACCTGCATCAGCGCCACGGGGCCCGAGGCGTTGCCGCCAGTGGACGCGACGAGATCGCCAGCGGGGCGCAGCCGCGAGAACGAGAAGCCCGTTCCGCCGCCGGTCTTCTGGATCTCGGCGGCCCAGCGCACCGCCTCGAATACACCGGTCGTCGAATCGTCGACGGGGACCACGAAACAGGCGGCCAGCTGACCGAGTGGCCGGCCCGCGTTCATGAGCGTGGGCGAGTTCGGGAGGAACTCGAGCGTGGACATCATTCGCTCGAAGCGCGCGGTGGCGTCGGCGACCTCGGCCTCGCTGTAGCCGAGCTTGCTCTCGACACCCGCGATGTGGCGAGCGACCCGGCGGAACAGCTGCTCCGGCGTCTCCACGACGACGCCGGCCTCGCGCACGAGGTAACGAGCGCCGAGGACCGCGAGCGCATTCTGGGTGAGCGTCGCCGGCACGTTCGGACCGTACGATCCGCAGCGCGCGCGCGCAACCGACAGCGCACCGGCCTCGCGTGGCTGATGGGGCTGCTGTTCCTGGTGATCCTGCTAGGTGGCCTGCGGATCGCGCACGCAGAACCTGACAGCCGTACGTCCACATACCGCGACGCGCTTCAGAGCGAGGTAGACACGACCGACGACGCCGACTCGACGAGCGACGATGACACGTCGCTCGACGCGGTCGCTCGCGCTGCCTCTAACGCGGATGACGCGGGCGAGAGCGATGACCGCGCATGCGGCGAACGCGACGGCGACCAACGCGACGAACGCGACGAACGCGACGAACGCGACGAACCCGACGAACGCGACGAACGCGACGAGCGCGACGACGGCTGCGTTCCACGAGCGGTGACGCAGGACGATGATCTCGACGAATCGGAGCGCCTGATCGTCGCCGACCACGGTGAGGCCGCCACCGAATCGACGAGCGACTTCGATGCCGAGCGCGAGCTGGCAGCGGGCAGCGAATCGCGCGAGGCCGAGTGGCTCGAAGGACCGGACGCACGCGAGGCGTCGCTACGCTCGCGCGCCTCGTGGCTCGGTCGCATAGACGTGGGCATCGCGTGGCGCCGCGTATTCGTCGATGCGGGGCCGACCCGCGGCGAGGTGCTTCTCCTCGCTACGTGGAGGCTGTGATGTCCGTTCGCGCCCATCTCCGCTCTCCGCTCTCCGCTCCTTCGCCAACACCGCCGATCGGCGTTCCTGCATCTGCGCCGGATCGAGACGTGCTCGCAGTCAACTCGTCGCCCCGCCCCCGAGGACATGTGTCGAATCAAAACTCGCTCGTAGCCAACTCGTCGCCCCGCCCCCGAGGACACGTGCCGGATCAAACGCTCGAGGTCTCGCTCGCCGACATCGAGTGCGCAGCATCGGTCGAGCCCCATCTGACCGATCAGACGATCGCGATTTCGCTCGTCGAGCGCGAACCTTCGACGGGCCCCGTCGTGGCGATCGATCCGCGCGAGCCGCCGGCGTTCGATCCGCGCAAGACGCTGCTGCTTCCTCATCGCGGACCCGAGGTTCCACATCGCGAGATGCGGCTGCATTCGCCCGCACAGAAACCCAGCGACGGCCTTCGCGAAACGCTGGCTCTCGATCCGCGCGACACGCGGGCGCTCTCTCCACTCGCACTACCGGCCAATGCACGGCAGCGGCTCCCGGTCGTGCCGCCGTTCGTTGCGACGCCTGTCGATGAGCTCGCAATCGCGCTGGCAGCGCGCGAGGGGAGCGCACCAGCGCGCCTACCATCCCCGTGCGGTCGCGTTGCGCGTGGGCGGCTCGCGCCGTGCGACGTGTGCACGCGCGTGATCCCGCATCGCCCCACATTGCCGACGCCGGATGCGGTCGTCGTGCGTCGCTTTGTCTGCGATGCGAGGTGTGTGACGCCAGCCGCGCTGTATCGGCACGCGTGTCCGCCCGCGCGGACGAGTCAGCTGTTTGGAGCCGTGCTGTTCGTGTTGCTCGCGGTGGCGTCGTGCGTGGTGACGATGGCGAGCGGCGTGGCGCGCGCCGATTCCGTGGTCGCGCCGCACGTGCCGCCCGTCAGCGATGTGCTCGCGGCTGCATACAAGACGGCGGGCCTCGACACGGATCTCGGACGTAGCTTCGCGACGCGTGCGCGGCTCGCGGCTCTCGTGCCGTGGCTGAGCGTGCGCACGGGGCGCGATACGAGCTGGCGCGACAACGAGCCGGACGTGTCGCGGGGAACGACGCTCGAAGTGCGCGCGACGTGGCGGCTCGATCGGTTGGTGTTCGAAGGTCGCGAGCTGCAGGTCGTGTCGATCGATGCGGCGCGGCGGCGAGAGCGGCGGAAGTTGGGGCAGCAGGTGGTCCGCGAGTACTTCACCTGGAAGCGCGCCGCGCGGGCAGTGGAGGCTGGGATGGGGGACGTAGAGGGGGCGGCGGCTCGGGCCGAGGAGGCGGCGGCAGAGCTGGACGACCTGACGGGTGGGTGGTTTACCGAGCAGGTCGGATCGTCCGAAAGGCGGACACTTCGATAGGCGATCGACGTAACTCACTGCGATCCGACGGGTTGCGCGAGCTTGGTGGGGTGCGAAGCGACCGTGGCGCCGTGTGAAATCCTCGACGCGCAGAGGGCAATCGTCACGGGTCGCTACCCGAGGAAAACTTGCCAGCTCCGACGAAGTACCCCACCCTTGTCGAGACGTGTCGCAGACGGATCGAGAGCATCCCCGCTACGCCCACGAGGCCGCGCTCCTGATCCGCATCGGCGGCAAGGAGTACAGCGGCCGCACCACCAACGTGTCGCGCGGCGGACTCGCAGCGGACATCGGTAGCGAGGTCGCGAACGGCGTCGACGCGACGGTGTCGATGGTGCTCGTGTTCGACGAAGAGACGCACTCCGAGCCACTCGAGATGGAAGCGCGCATCGTGTGGTGTACGCGCGTCGATGAGGGCTGGCAGGTCGGCTTCGTGTTCAAGCCGATGGTCGCGGAGAAGGTGAAGTACCTGACGATGTTCCTCCGCTACCTCGATGACAGCGGGCCGCGCCAGAAGCAGCCCCGCGTCGAGCGCAGCGTCGACGATCAATTCCGCTGAGCCGCTGACGCTCGCGTAACTGGCCGAAGCAGCACGCTTGTCGTGCGTGCGCGATCCGCACGACGTGATGCGCGTCTCCGGTTTGCGACGGGGCACGCGCGTTGCTCGTCCGGATCGCATCATGAGCGCCACCAACGACTTCACGATGCCATTGGACCTGATGGAATCGCTGGAGGAGCCCACGCTCCCCATCATCCTGCTGGACGGGCTCCACGGGCCGGGCGGCAGCGCTCAGGTGGCGAGCGGCGCCACACGTCAGGCCGAAGCGGACGCGATGGCCGCGCGAGGCCGGGTGCAGCACGCGGTGGTTATCGCGGCCAACGATGGCGCGCCGTTCATCGCTGGCGGACGCATGATCCGGACGTCCCCACCGGGTCCGCCGCCTCGGCGCATGGCGCGCGGCACCGAGCGAGGTGTCCCGCTCGTGACGGCGCGCCTCGCACGAGCGCGCTAGGTCGTCTGCTGCTTCTTCTTCGCGTCGGCCTGCATGCGCGCCTTCTGGATGTCTTGCATCATCCCGAGCACGAGGCGCGGATCTGTGAAGACGTTCAGCTTGGGCGCCAGGTTCTTCGCGTAGCGATCGAAGTAGAGCAGCTGCTTCGTGATGAGAATGAACTCGTTCGGCATGCGCATGCGGTGCCGCGTCGCCGTCCGCTGGATGCCGGGCAGGAACTCGGCGTAGTTCACCTCGGCGAACGAGAGCTTGAGCAACGGGCTGTACGTTTCGCCGAGATCCTTGACGAAGCCGTCCAGGTCGAGACCGTCGGGCGCGCCTGACATCTCGACGATGATCTCGGCGAGGCGTTTGTAGTTACCGGAGGCGAACGCGATCATGTAGTCGGTGACGAGGTAGCGCTCCTTGTCCCCGAACCGTCCGACGATGCCGAAGTCGAGGAACCCGATGGTGCTGTCGTCCAGCAGCATCAAGTTGCCCGCGTGCACATCGCCGTGGAAGAAGCCGTAGAAGACGACGCACTGGAACCATGCGCGGAGGCCGTCGACGAGCGCGGACTCGCCATCGATGCCCTTGGCCTTGATCTCGTCGAAGCGGTCGACGCGCAGGCCGTTGAAGCGCTCCATCACGAGGACCTTGCGGGTCGTGTACTCGTGGTGCGGGATGGGAGCGCGGATGTTCTTGTGTCCGAGCTCGCGCATGATGTCGTTGAAGCGGTCGAGGTTCTCGCACTCCCTGCGGAAGTCGAGCTCCTCGGTCAGCGTGTTCGTGAAGTCGTCGATGACGCCGACCGGGTTCACGAGCTCCGCATCCTTCTTGAAGCGCGCCAGGAGGCCCGCGAGCATGCGCATGAGCTTCATGTCCGCCATGCAGCGGCCGATGATCCCGGGGCGCTGCACCTTGATGACGACGGACGTTCCGTCGCGCAGCTTCGCCGTGTGGACCTGCGCGATGGACGCGGATGCGAGCTGCTTGGGCTCGATGTCGATGAGGTGCGCCGCCTTCTCTGCGCCGAGCTCCTCGTCGAGCGTGCGCTTGACGTCCTCGAACGGGAACGGCTTCACGCGGTCGAGGACCTTCTGGAACTCCTTGACGTACGCGTCGGGGAACATGCCCGCCGACGACGCGATGATCTGGCCGAACTTGATGAACGTCGGGCCCATGTCCTCGCACCACATGCGGAACAGCATCGGGCGCGTGAGCTTGACGTACTTGGCCTTGGGGACGAACAGCCGCCGAATCCCGATGACGTCGAAGATCCACAGCCACAGATACTTTGCGGTGTAGAGACTGAACGCCCAGACGCGTCGCGGGACCGGTAGCGAGATCGACAGGACGAACAACAGTCCGAAGACTGCAAGGATCACGTACCCGATCATGCTCGCAGAATCGTATCACCGGCGTAACACCTGTGCGCCCCGAGCCTCCCGTTTGCTGACGCGTATACTGCCGCGATGCTGACGACCGTCACCGCCGGGCCATACACGGTGAAGGGTGTGTCTGTCGGAGGGGTCTACACTTCGATATCCGTGCCGGAGCTGGGCGTCGTCTTCGACGCGGGCATCGCCCCGCGCTCGCACGGCGGCATCGACACGATCCTGCTGTCGCATGGCCACGCGGACCACGTCGGCGCCCTCCCCGCGCTGCTGGGCATTCGGGCATTGCACGGCAAGACCAAGCCCCCGCGAGTCGTGCTGCCGTCGGAGATCGTCGCGGACCTGGAGGTCGCGCTCGCCGCCCTGACCAAGCTGCAGCGGTTCGATCTCGCGATCGACGCGATCGGCATGCAGCCGGGCGACGAGATCGCGCTGCGCGGGGACCTGCTGGTTCGAGCCGTGCGGACGTATCACCCCGTGCCGTCGCTCGCGTACTTGCTCGTGCGCCGCGTCGCGAAGCTAAAGGCGGCGCTGCACGGCTTGGATGGGCGCGCGATCGCGGAGAGGAAGGCGAACGGCGAGGTCGTCACCGACGTGGAGGAACGCATCGAGCTCGCGTACGCGACCGATACGCTCATCTCGGTGCTCGATCACTCGCCCGAGCTCCTGACGGCGCGCGTGCTGATCATGGAGTGCACGTTCCTCGACGACCGCAAGTCGCGCGACGCGGCCCGCGCCGGGTGCCACGTTCATCTCGACGAGATCGTCGAGCGCGCCGACACATTCAAGAACGAGCACATCGTCCTGATGCACTTCTCGCAGCTGTATCGGCCCGACGAAATCTCCGGGATCCTCGACGCGAAGCTGCCGCCGGCGCTGCGCTCGCGCGTCATTCCGTTCGCTCCCGCGACAGCCCATTGGCCTGGCTGACGCTATAGTCGGCGCGTGGCAGCGACGCGCGAGGACTGGCAGAAGCGACTCGGGCCGCTGTACGGCGGTGCCGTCGCGCTCGTGCATTCCACGCCCTGGCGCTGGCCGCTCGAGCTGGGTGACGACGCGCGCTCGCCGCTGTGGATCGTCCTGCTCGGAATTCCCGTCGGCCTCGTCGCGTGGGCGGTCGCCGCGATCGCACACGGCGCCGGATTGCCCACGTCGCTGAGCGCGGTCCTGGGGCTCGCGGCGCTGTGCATGGCGTCGGCCGGACTCGTCGAGCGCGGCCTCGCGGAGTGCGTCGATCGCTGGGTCCGCGCCGGATCGGCAACGTATGCGTCGACGATCGCCGCGCCGGGCATGATCAGCATTCCGGCCGCGCTCTTGCTCGCGTTCACGGTCGTCGTGCGCGCGATCGCCGTGCTCTCGGTCTCGCCAGATCATTGGATGTGGCTGTTCGTCGCCACGGCCGTGCTCGGCCGCTGGGCCGCCGCGTTCCTGCAGGCGCTCGGAGATCCGATCCAGCAAGACACTCACGCTCGCTCGCTCGTCGCCGTGCCCGCACCCGCGTGGCTCGTCGCTGCGATCAGTGGTGGCGCGCTCGCACTCGCGGTTCTCGCGCTCGGCAAGATCGGCGTCGTCGCGATGGCCCTCGCCGCGATCTGCGTGTTCGGTCTCGGCATCGCCACCCAGCGCAAAGACGGCGGACTCAACGGCGCTGTCGTCGCCGCGGCCGCCGCCATCGGCGAGCTATTCGTACTGCTCGTCGCGACGATGCACTGACGGACGGTGCTACGGTTCCCGGCAGATGTCGGGCAAGGCCAAGGATCGTTACGACCTCGTGCTCCTCCCCGGCGACGGTATCGGCGTCGAAGTGATGGCGCACGCGCGCGCACTCGTCGAGCTCGTCGCCTCCAAGACGGGCGCCGTCTTCAACCTCGACGAGATTCCGTGCGGCGGAAAGTTCTTCCTCGAGAACGGCAAGCGCGACTGGCCCGAGGGCAGCGAAGAGAAGTGCCAGGCAGCGGACGCGATCCTGCTCGGCGCGGTCGGCTGGAACGGCCCGGATGGCGCGCCCGTCTCCATGAAGATGGAGAACGGCACGACGCAGATGGCGGGCTGGCGGCCGGTCATCGGCAACCGCATGAAGCTCGACCTCTACGCGAACGTGCGGCCGGTGAAGTGCCTGCCGGGCACCAAGCACACAGTGAGCGGCACGCATAAGCCCGTGTGGTCGGCCGACAAGGTCGACATGGTGATCATCCGCGAGAACACCGAGGGGCTCTACTCGGGCATCGGCGAGCGCGGCGAAGAGACCGCGACGGATCTGCGCGTCATCACGCGGCGCGCGTCGGAGCGCGTGATCACCAAGGCGTTCGAGCTCTCGCGCGAGCGCGGCAAGGGCGCGCCCGCCGACGGCAAGAAGCGCGTCACCTGCATCACCAAGCACAACGTGCTCCAGGGCTGCCGCTTCTTCCTCGACGTCTTCCGCGAGATCGCGAAGAAGTATCCGGACGTCGAGCCCGATGTCGCCATCGTCGACTCGTTCGCGATGTTCGTGCTCACGCAGCCCGAGCGTTACGACGTGTGCGTCACGACGAACATGTTCGGCGACATCCTCACCGACCTCGCGTCGGTGTTGCAGGGCGGTATGGGCATGGCCGTCGGCTGCAACGTCGGCGATGACCGCGCGATGTTCGAGCCGATCCACGGCAGCGCGCCTCCGCTCGCCGGCAAGGACAAGGCGAACCCGATGGCGATGATGCTCGCGACCGGCGAAGCGTTCGACTGGCTCGGCAAGCGCTTCGCCGACGAGCGGCTGCGCAAGGCGCACGGAGCGATCGACGCGGCGGTCGCAGCGATCGTCGCGGCCGGTGATCCGCTCACGGGCGACATGGGCGGAACCGCCGGAACGAACACGGTCGCCAAGGCGATCCTCGACGGTGTTCGCTTGCGCTTGAGCTAACGTTTCCGTTCAGCTCGCAGTCACTGTGGTGCCGGAGGTCGGACTCGAACCGACACTCCCTCGCGGGAAGGGGCTTTGAAGCCCCCCGGGTCTACCATTTCTTCGTCGGTCGCTACGCAGTCACTGTGGTGCCGGAGGTCGGACTCGAACCGACACTCCCTCGCGGGAAGGGGCTTTGAAGCCCCCCGGGTCTACCATTTCTTCGTCGGTCGGTAGCGCGCAGTCATCGCCAGCGCGCAGTCACTGTGGTGCCGGAGGTCGGACTCGAACCGACACTCCCTCGCGGGAAGGGGCTTTTGAGACCCCCGAGTCTACCATTTCTCCACTCCGGCACTTCCGCAGCCACGAGCACTGCGAGGGCGACGTATTTAGCACGTGCGCCCGAAACGAAGAAAGCGCGTCGACCCGAAGGTCCACGCGCTTCTCCGACGTGATCAGTTGGACGCGAGTGCGCCCAACGAGATCACATGCCCGGGGCGGGCGCCTCGGCCGAACCCGAACCCGCGCCGTCGCCGGCGGGGGCAGTCGCGTCCGAACCCGAGCCCATGGCCGAGCCCGAACCCATGTCGCCCGCGGGGGCGGCGGGGGGGTTCTTCTTGCCGCAAGCGGCGAACGCCATACCAACAACAGCAGCGATAACGAGCATCTTCTTCATATCTAAGTCCTCTCTCTACATTTCTGATTGGTTTGCAAACACTCAGCAACCCGGCACACCGCCGGGCGGAAACGTCAGGGCGCCGCGCAGGGATCGGCGGGCGGAGCATCGCCAGTCGACGGCGTGGGCGCCTTGGTGGCCGCGCCACCATAGGTCTTGCCGCCCATCGCGCCGGTCTTGGCGGCATCGGCGGAGTTGGACGGCGTGGTCGGCTGCTGCTGCTTGCTTCCGCAGGCGGCGGCAGAGATGGCGAGGATCAGTGCGAGCTTCTTCATACGTGCGTACTTCCTTGGTCTTCAGGCGAGCTCATCGAGAGCAGCCTGGAGCTCCTTCTTCGCGTGCAGATCGCCGCGCCGTCCGGCGACCTCGATGCCCTTCTGGAGCACGTCGGCAGCCTCGGACTTGCGGTCCAACCCGATCAACACACCACCGGCCATCAGATAGGTCGGGACGTAGTCGGGAAAGCTCTCGAGCAGCTCGGCGAACGCGGTCCACGCGTCGGCCAACCTGCCGGTTCCCTTGTACTCCATCGCGAGGCCGTACCGAGGGAACGGATCCGTCGGGGTGCGAGCGATGAAGGTTTTGAACGTCTCGATCCGGTCCATGCACGAGTGGCCCCGCAGTTAACGCGGCGGGTCGGGAGGGCTTACAGCGGGGCGGAGATTAGCCAGTCTTTTTGTCCAAGCGCTAGTTCGCAAAGGCGATTTCTGCCCCTCGGAGACGTGCTACAAGGGTGAGTAGCTCGGGTGCGGAGGCCATTCACCAGGTTCATCGGGGTCGATCTCGGCGGTGGCCGAGGCAAGACCACCGCTGTTGCCGAGCTCCGCACCGGTCCGGCCGGTGCCGAGGTCATCGAGGTCGCCACGCGCGCGGGCAAGGCCCCGTGGACCGACGACTCGCTCCTCGCGCGCATCCCGGCCGTGCCCGGGTTCGTGAAGGGCGATCCCAATGACCCGTGGACCATCGCCAGCGCCCCCAGCGAGCCGCCGCCCGCGACCGTGATCGCGATCGATGCGGCCCTGACCCAGCCCGCGTGCGGCCGCTGTGACCGCCCCGTGTGCCCGGGCATGGAAGCGTGCGCCGAGCCGGCCGTCATCTGGCTCCGCACCGAAGGTCGCGCGCTCGTTCGCCAGGTCGGCGCCGAGACGGTCAACGGTCCGGCTCGCCCGCAGCAGCACGCCGCGCAGGCTCGGCTCGCGCCATACGCGCATCGCGCGACGGACGTCGTGATGACCTACGAGCGCGGCCTGTTACCGATCTCGCACCTGGGCACCGCGAACGGCACCATCGCGGCGCGCGCTCACCAGCTCCGCAAGCGGCTGCGCGGCACGGGCTACGTGATGCACGAGAACCTGATCGAGGTCTCTCCCGGCGCCACGATCACCGCGCTCCTCGGATCGCGCCTCGGTCGCAACTACAAGCGCGACGCGGATCCGTGGCGCACGCGGGCGCTCATTCTCGAGCAGCTGACCGATCTGTCGTTCGCACCGCAGAGCCGGATGGCTCGCGAGGACGTGCTCGGCAACGATCACTGCTTCGACGCCGTCATCTCGGCGTACACGGCGTATCTGTGGGCGCGCGACGGCTGGGAGACACCAGACCCGACGTTCGCCGACGACGGCTGGATCTACACGCCGCCGAATCGCTGAAGCGGCTGCTCGCTGAGGCGAATGTTTGCTCTCGCGAGTTAGCGATGTTTGCTCTGTCCCCTAGAGCAGCAGCTCGTACGCGGCGGTGACCTCGGCGAACTGGCGCTCGAGGACGCGCTTGCGCGCCTCTTCGATCTGCGGCTGCAGATCGGGGTGCAGCTCGCGCGCGAGCTTTCGATACGCACGCTTCACCGCGTCGAGATCCGCGTGCGACTCGACGCCGAGCAGCTTGCGAGCGTTCGCGCGGCGCCAATCGGCCGAGCGGTGCGGCGCGCTGCGCTCTGCAACGACGCCGAGACCATCGAGCGCATCGACCGAGCGCAGGAAGTGAAGGAACGCGAGCAGCCGGAAGCGCGGCGTGCGCGCGAGCGGCCAGATCTGATCGAGCCGGCGCGCCTGGCTCATCGCGAGCAGCATGCGGCGATCGGCGTCGTCGGTCGGCTCCGGCGCGAGCTCCGGTTTCACGAGCAGGCGAACACCCGCGAGCTCGCGGACCATGACGTCAGCGAGCGCACCGTCGAGCTGTGCCTCGAGGTGATGGCGCGCCCAACCAGCGAGCGAGAGCGAGTGCGTCGCGCCCGGTGGATACGCCGAAACGTTGGTCTCGAAGACCACGATCACCTCGTCGATCGAGACGAGGCGAGCGAGTCGTGCGACGACGGCTTTGCGCGCGGCATCGCCGTCGTTCATCACGATCGAGCCGCGCCGAAGCACGAAGACCTCGCCCTTTTGGGAGTCCGTCGCGATCGTCAGGAGGCCCGACGCGCCGTGCCGGCCGATGCGATAGAGCATTCGGACCAGCTCGCCGCGCGAGAGGCGCTTGCGCAAATTCGGTGTCTCCGCCACGACGCCATCTTTGGCTCGTAGGGAGATGTGGGCAATTTTTCAGCCCATCGCGCGCTCAGATGAGCGCGCGAATGCGGATCACATGAACCCAGCTTTGCGGCGCTCGACGATGAACTCGGTCACGACGCTCTTCACGTCCTCGCGGAACGTCACCTGGCCCGCGGCGATCTCGCGCAGAGCAGTCACGGCGGGCTTGTTGTCGCAATCGACTCCCGCCGACGCACCGCGAGACAGCTGGCGGGCGCGCTCGGCAGCGAGCACGACCAGCGCGAAGCGGTTCGGGATCTTATCAAGGCAGTCTTCGACGGTAACGCGCGCCATGGACCGCGGAACTTACTCGGTTGTCGAAAGGTGTCAAGCTATCCAGGGTGCTTGCCGTATTGCGGCGAACCTCGTACGCTGATCTGACCGGCACACCTAGCGGCAACTAGGTGAATTCCGGGGCTTAACCTATGCCTGTACGTCCTATCGCAACGTCTGCGACGCCAGCCCGTGGTGTCGCAAAAATCGAGCTGGATTGGGATGCTCTCGAGATCGCGGTGGAGCGGAACTCCCCCGATACCGATAGCTACCTCGACCTGACCACGGGTCGCGTCCTGACCATCACCACCGGTGATCCAGAGGCCGCGATCAACCGTCAGTCCGTCAGCGAGAACATCCGCAACTTCCTCCGCGTCGAGCCCGCGTCCAGTCGCGAGCAGTATCGCTGGATGGAGAAGTTCGTCGGCTCCGTCGTCGACGAGCCGCTGCGCGATCGACTGATCATCTCCATCGACGGCAAGGGCGCGTTCCGCCGCTTCAAGGATGTGCTGCTCGCATATCCCGCCGAGCGCGAGCGCTGGTTCTCGTACCGCGCGGACCTCCTGCACTGGCACATCCAGAACTGGCTCGCGTCGCACGAGATCGAACCGACGAACCCGCCGCCGTGGGGCGCTGTCGAAGCACCGCAGGAGCTCGCCTCCGTCGGTCGCCCCGTCGTGCACGGCACCGAGGCGCCGGGCGAAGCGCTGCGTCGGCAGGCGCGCGACCTGATCGAGACGATGGCGGCGATCGAGCTGCCGACCGCGATCGCGTTCATGGAGTTCCTGAAGCAGCGCAGCTCCGATCCGTCGGCCAAAGCTGATCACGATCGCGACGCAGAGCGCGACGCGCAGAACGACGCGCACTCGTGACCCCGATCGAGTCGCTCATCACGCGGCTCGTTCAAGAAGCTCCCGCGATCGACGACGGCGTCGTTGCAGAGCTCGTCCACGCGCTGCGCTCCGACGGTCGGGCACTCGCGCGGTCGATCGCGGAGGTCGTGTCGCTCGTCGGCGAACAGCTCGTCGATGCGGGCATCGCCCTGCCCGCTCTCGCGATGGCGTGCACCACGCTGGGCGACGCGCGACTCGGCGAGAAGGAGCGCGAAGCGGCGCGGTTCGAGATCGAGACGCTGCTGCCGCTGCCCGACAAGGGATCGAACTTGCGGCTCGTCGTGCCCGACGTTCCCGTCGACGCACTCAAGAAGAAGCGCCGACTGAACTGAGCGTCCGCGTAGGCGTCTACGTCTACGTTCTTAGCTACGGACGGCGACGGTGGTCTTCAAGTAGTTCCCCTCGGGGAACCCCGGCACCGTCGGAAAATCAGGCGGCAGCGACGGCCGCGCGATGGTCTGCAGCTCCGTCTTGGCCATCTGCGCGCCATCCGCGAGCGCGAGCTCGAACTCGGACGACGACATCTTGTGCGTCGACGAAGCGGCGATGAGCAGGCCACCCGGCACGAGCACCGAGAGGCTCGCCGCGATCAGCTCGGCGTAGTCGCGCACCGCGCTCCACGGCTTGCCGCCGCGCGCAGCGGCGCTCGCGAACGCAGGCGGATCGAGAACGACGAGATCGAACGTGCGACCGCGCTCGTTGAAGCGCGAGAGCACCTTGAACGTGTCGCCGACGATGTGCTCGGGCTTCTCCGGATCGAAGCCGGACGCGGCGAAGTTGCGGCGTGCGCGCGCGTGCGCCTTGGCGGCGACGTCGACAGCGACGACCTCGGCTGCGCCACCGGCGTGGGCGTAGACGCTGATCGCGCCCGTGTAGCTGAAGAGGTTGAGGACGCGGCGCCCCTCGGCCCACTTGCGAACCGTGCGACGGCCCTCGCGCAGATCGGCGAACAGGCCGGTGGAGAGCGGTGCGGTGACGTCGCAGATGAACGTCAGGTCGTCCTCGGGGATCTCGAGCTCGACGGGCGCGGGAACGCCGCGCACCAGATCGGCGCCGACCTGGCGCGGCGCTTCACCACCGAGCGAGCGATAGCGGCGCTGCTCGTAGATCGCCTTGGGCGCGAGCTCCGCTTCGAGGGCATTGTAGAGACCTTCGCGGAGCTTCTCGACGGCGGACGTGAACAGCTGGACGACGAGGTAATCGCCGTAGCGCTCGCACACGATGCCCGGCAGACCGTCGCTCTCGGCGTTCAGCACCCGAACGCAGCCGAGCTTGTTCCAGTCGAGGAGGCGCTTGCGGAGCGCGACCGCGCGCTTCACGCGCTCGGCGATGAGGGCGGCATCGATCGCCCGGTCGGGGTTGCGCGTGAACACGCGCAGCGCGATGGCCGAGTCGGAGTCGTAGAGGCCACGGCCGACGAACTCGCCCTCGTCGTCGATGATGTCGATCGATGTACCAGGCTCGCCGACCATCGGGCGCGGTCCGAGAACCTCGCGGTAGACCCACGGGTGGCCGGCGCGAACACGGTGCGCGACGTCCTGCGGCAGCCGGACGGTGTTCTTGCGGACGATGGGGGCGCCCCGCTGCGGGCGACGACCGGGTCGGCTACCGGCGGGACGCTGAGACATCGTGCAGGGTTATGCGCAAAGCTCGGGAGATCGCGCAATCTTTTCCCGCGCGTGTTTTGCGGTAGACAGCCTCGGGCGAGCGGAATAGTGTCCGCGCCTCTTAACGCATATGAATACGTCTCGTCACCAAGTTACCCCGGCCACGCTCGAGCCCGTACGGTTCGGTGAGTTCCTCCGTGACCGCCAATTGATCTCGGAAGAACAGTGGCTTGCCGCGCTCGCCCAGCACTGGAGCGAGCCGCTGGATGCCCGCCGTGGCATCTCGTGGGGACGCCGGCTCATCGGGACGACCATCATCGAGAACGGCTACCTGCCGGCCGAGGTGGTCGAGTCCGAGGCCCGCGTGTTCCATGACGACCTCGACGTTGTCGAGATCGTGGATGTGCAGGACGGGCGTGCCGAGAAGGTCACCCTGCCCATCCCGTCCGTGAAGATGACGATTCGCGCGTAATTTTTAGGCGGCTAATTAGTTAGTCGCCCTGCTACATTCCGTTTCCGCTCTGTGCCGGAAGGTCCAGAGCCCTCTCGGAGACTCATGATGGCTGTCGATTCGAACAAAAACGGTACCAACGGAACGAGCAACGGCAAGCTGAGCAAGGGTGGCCGCAAGCGTCCCTCCTCGCTGATGCAGCACGCGTCGGCGCTTCCGACCGTCGAGCACTCGCTCGAGGAGTTCATCGCCAAGGCCAACCAGACGCTCGTCGATGTGAGCGGCTGGGGCAACGCCGACGCCGAGGCAAAGGCGGCCGACGAAGAGCGTCGCAAGCAGGACGCCGTTCGCGCCAAGGCTGCCGAGACGCAGCTCCGCGAGGGCGAAGTGCGCGAGCGCTCGCTCCGCACGCAGCTCGATGGTCTCCAGGGCAAGCTCGCCGAAGCCGAGGCTCGCGCCGCGGTCGCGACGACGACGGCCGGCTCCGCTGCAAACGACGCGGCGCTCCAGCAGCTCCGCATGCAGATCGAGATGGCCGAAGCGCAGCGCAAGGCCGCCGAGATCGAGAAGCAGCAGCTCGCGCACGCGCTCCAAGAGGCGAAGCAGGAAGCCTACACCGCACGCAACTCCGCTCCTGCGCTCGACAACGGCGGCATGGGAAGCGGTCGCAACTTCACCATCGACGATGGTCAGGCTGACGAGCGTGTTCGCATCGCCGAGGCAAAAGCCGCCAAGGCGCTCGCCGCTGCAAAGGCAGCCCAGGCCGGCCTGACCGTGTCCGACGCGGATCTCGCCGCGATCGAGAGCGGCCTCGTCGTTCCGCAGATGCAGAAGAAGGGCGCGCCGATCCTCGGTATCGCGCTCGCATTCGTCGGCGGGCTCGCGATCATGGCCGTCGTCTGGAAGTTCGTCCTGTCCAAGGACACCGCGCCCGCCGCGCAGCCCGCGCAGCCGCAGACTGCTCAGCCCGCCGTGCAGCAGCCGGCCGTTCAGCCGCCCGCGCCCGCCGCCACCAAGCCGACGGTCGAGCCGATCGTCGAGCCGAAGCAGGAGCCCACGCAGGAAGCTGCCAAGCCGACCGTCGAGCCCATCGTCGAGCCGACCGCCGCCAAGGAGGAGCCCAAGGTCGAGCCCGTCAAGGAAGAGCCCAAGGCCGAGCCGGTGAAGGAAGAGCCCAAGGCCGCCAAGGAAGAGCCGAAGGTGGAGCCCAAGGCTGCCAAGACCGAGCCCAAGGCGGCAAAGGTGGAGCCCAAGGCTGCCAAGACCGAGCCCAAGGTCGCGAAGACCCCGAAGACGGCCAAGGCGCCCAAGACGGCTCCGAAGTCCAACGTCGTCGACCCGTTCGGCGATTCGCCCGCACCGGCCAAGAAGGTTCCGGCGGCGAAGAAGTCGGGCGGCGGCGTGGTCGATCCGTTCTGATTTCGAGTCTTCACACCTAGTGCAGAGAAGAGCGCTGGATCACCTCCGGCGCTTTTCTCGTTTTCGGACCGTGAAACAGACATTGCATCGCGTCGCTGTCGTGGGATAAGTCTCCGCTGTGCTTCGCTTCTTCACTTCCATCGCGCTCGCGCTCGCGGTCATCACGCCCGCTGTAATCGCGACCACGCCTGCCTACGCGCAGGCTCCTTCCGCGGCCGACATGGCCAAGGCGAAGACCGCATTCGGTGCGGGCAAGAAGGCGTTCGACGCCGGCGACTTCACCGAAGCCGCGAAGAAGTTCAAGGAGAGCTACACGCTCTCCAAGAACGCGAAGCTGCTCTACAACGTCGCCCTCGCGAACGAGAGCAACGGCGACGAGGACATCGCGCTGTCGTACTACCGCAAGTACCTCAAGGAGGCGCCTGCCGACGACGCGCAGCGCCCCGACGCCGAAGCAAAGGTGAAGGCGCTCGAGGTCAAGCTCGGCATCTCTGCGTCGGGCACGGCGACGCCGCCCGGCCCCACGCCGCCGGGACCGACGGAAGACACCGGCCCCAAGAAGCCGGTCCAGATCTCGTCGACGCCGCCCGTTCACAAGCAGGTCGAGTGCAAACCGGCCGGCACGTACAAGGCCGAGGACTTCAAGCACGTCGTCGTCGACAGCGCGCCGCCGAAGAAGCCGCTCGATGTGACCGCGTTCGTCCCCGAGGACTCGTGCTTCACGGTCACGCTCTACTACCGCACCGCCGGCGAGGCGAAGTTCACCGCGAAGGAGATGCGCTGGCGCTACTCCGAGCTCGTGGGCCGCATCCCGCCTGCAAAGATGATCGGCGACGCCGTTCACTACTACCTCGAGGTCAAGGACTCGACGGGCAACGCGCTCGCGCGCTCCGGTAAGTCGACGAGCCCGAACCTCGTCGAGCTCCAGCCCGGCGCGGCGATGCACATGTACCCGGACTGGTCCGACGATCCCAACGCGGGCGCGGCGAACACGACCGCCGGTACGTCGGGCGGAACGACGACCGCTCCGACGCTGACGAGCGAGCAGACCGCCGCGACGGACACGGAAGAGGATCCGCTGAACAAGACCACCAAGCCCAAGGTCGTCGCGCAGCGCCCCATCGAAGAGGATCCGGGCGCAGGCATCGGCGGCCCGGAAGTCCAGGGCCCGCAGGGTCAGGGCGTGACGGACGTCGGCTCGTCGAAGTTCAAGTACGCCAAGTGGACCGCGACGGGTGTAGCCGTCGTCGGCCTCGGCCTCGGCATCGTCATGTACGTCTCCGCGAGCAACTACGCGTCGGCGCTGCAGGACGACTACAAGTCGTGCGGTCAGCCGCCGTGCCGCCAGTACTGGAGCGCGAACGACTCGTATGCGAAGGATCTCGACTCGACGGGCCGTAGCCGCCAGACGCTGTCGCGCGTGCTGCTCCCCATCGGCGTCGCTGGCGCCGTCGTCGGTACCTACTTTTGGTACAAGGAGCTCTCCTCGAAGAAGCACGGCGAGCGTCAGGCTCCTGTCGCTTCGGGCGTCTCCTCGCTTCGCCTTGCTCCGACGCTGCCCGTCGGTTCCGAAGGCTTTACCGGCGCCGCGGCGTCTCTGAATTTCTAAGAGTCATCATGCGCATCCTTAGCTTGCTCACTGTCTCTGCGATGTCCCTCACCGCTGCGTTCGCGGCGTTCTCCGGCGGCGCCTGCTCGCCGTACTCGCCGGACCTCGGCGACGAACCGTACAAGTGCGCCGACACCGAGCCGTTCTGCCCGAGCGGCTACTCGTGCAATGACCAGGGCAGCGCCGGAAAGTTCTGCATCAACTCCGGCGGCACCAGCGGTGTCGACGCTGGCAGCGGCAGCGGGCTGGATTGCACCGGCGACGTGACGACCGAAGGTCCGAACAGGAACGACGACATCAGCCACGCGTTCGCGACGCCGGTGGAGTCGAGCCGCGGCGACATCTCGTTCGCAGGCCTCGTGATCTGCCCGGCCGGAGATCGCGACACGTACTCGGTCACCCTCCTCACGATGGGCAGCATCGATGCGACGGTGACCACCGACGGTGGCGCGCCGGTTCAGGTGAATCTTCTGAACTCGGGCGGGACGTCGATCAACAACGGCACGTCCAACGGCGCGATGTCGATCCACGCGTTCGCAGCGAACCTCCCGCCGGCCACGTACTACGTGCAGGCGTTCGCGACGGCGACGGCGACCAACCACTACAAGCTGGCGATCAAAGCGACGCATCCGTAGTCGCGACCGCTTCGATAAGCAGTCTTCTCAGCCAGCGCGGCCTCCACGCGTTTGCCTACGTGTAGGCCGCATCCTATCCTGTCGATGGATGACCGTTGTTTGACGGTCACTCCGACGGGGGGATATCATTTTGGAAACCCGCGTTTTTTTTCCGAGGGAGACTGAATGAGCCGCATCGGTGAGCTGCTGGTCCGCGAGAAAATGCTCTCGCTCCAGCAGCTGCAGCAGGCACAGGAAGAGGCCAAGCGAACGGGCAAGCGCCTGGGCGCGACCCTTTCGCGCCTGGGATACGTCAAGGACCAAGACCTCACCCAGTTCGTCGCGAAGCAGTACAGCCTCCCGTCGATCAACCTGGGCGAGATCGAGATCGACGCGAGTGTTCTCAAGCTCGTGCCGCGCGATATCTGCGAGAAGCACCAGGTCATCCCGGTGCGTCGGAACGGACCGACGCTGATCGTCGCGATGGCCGACCCGTCGAACATCTACGCGATCGACGAGCTGAAGTTCCTCACGCAGTACAACATCGAGCCGGTCGTCGCGTCCGAGGGCGCGCTCGAAGCGGCGCTGTCGCGCTACTACGACAAGGGCCCTGACCTCGACCAGATGATGGGCGAGTTCGACGTGGACAACGTCGACTACGCGGCCGTGAGCGACGAGAGCGTCAACGTCGTCGATCTCGAGAACATGGCTGGCGAAGCGCCGGTCGTGAAGCTGTGCAACGCGATCCTGTTGTCGGCGATCAAGAAGAAGGCTTCCGATATTCATATCGAGCCGTACGAGAAGAGCTTCCGCGTGCGCTTCCGTATCGACGGCATTCTCCAGGAGGAGATGCGGCCGCCGATCAAGCTGCGCAACGCGATCACGTCGCGTCTCAAGATCATGGCGTCGCTCGATATCGCCGAGCGTCGTCTCCCGCAGGACGGTCGCATCAAGCTCAAGATCGGCGGTAACCGCGAGATGGACTTCCGCGTCAGCGTGCTCCCCACGCTGTACGGCGAGAAGATCGTCATGCGTCTCCTCGACAAGTCGAACCTCCAGCTGGACATGACGAAGCTCGGCTTCGATGCCGAGCCGCTCGCCGCATTCAAGGAGGCGATCAAGAAGCCGTACGGCATGGTGCTCGTGACGGGCCCGACCGGTTCCGGCAAGACGACGACGCTGTACTCGGCTCTCTCCGAGCTGAACACGATCGACACGAACATCTCCACCGCCGAGGATCCCGTCGAGTTCAACCTCCACGGCATCAACCAGGTGCAGATGCACGAGGACATCGGCCTGAACTTCGCGGCCGCGCTCCGCGCGTTCCTTCGGCAGGACCCGAACATCATCATGGTCGGCGAGATTCGTGACTTCGAGACCGCCGAAATTGGCGTGAAGGCCGCGCTCACGGGCCACTTGGTGCTCTCGACGCTCCACACCAACGACGCGCCGTCGACGGTGTCTCGTCTGCTCAACATGGGCATCGAGCCGTTCCTCGTGACGGCGTCCGTGAACCTCGTCGTCGCACAGCGTCTCGCGCGCCGCATCTGCGCGGACTGCAAGCAGCCCGATGCGACGCACTCCGAAGCGCTGCAGAAGATCGGCATGACCGACGAGCAGATCCGCAGCGCGAAGATCATGAAGGGCCGCGGCTGCCAGACCTGCAACAACACCGGCTACAAGGGCCGCGTCGCGCTCTACGAAGTCATGGTGTTCACCGATCCGCTGAAGGACCTCGTGCTCCAAGGCGCGTCGGCTGCCGAGATCAAGACCGAGATGATCCGCGGCGGCACGCAGAGCCTCCGCATGGCAGGCATCGCCAAGATCATGGAGGGCATGACGACGCCCGAAGAGATCTTGCGCACGACGGTGAACGACTAATGGCGCTGTCTCTCCAGGCCTTGCTCAAGGCCATGACCGACAAGGGCGCGTCCGATCTTCACGTCACCGTTGGCTCGCCTCCCCGTCTGCGCATCGACGGCGATCTCGTGAAGCTCCAGACCGAGCCGCTCACGCCCGTCGACACCAAGACGCTCTGCTACTCGGTCATGAACGACGCGCAGAAGATGCGCTTCGAAGAAGACCTCGAGCTCGACTTCTCGTTCGGCATTCGCAACATGGCTCGCTTCCGCGCGAACGTGTACATGCAGCAGTCGTGCGTGGCCGGTGCGTTCCGCATGGTCCCGTACAACATCATCGAGCTCGACAAGCTCGGCATGCCGCCGGTCGTGACCGAGCTGTGCAACAAGCCGCGCGGGCTCGTGCTGTGTACGGGCCCGACGGGCTCGGGCAAGTCCACGACGCTCGCGTCGATGGTCGACTACATCAATCTCAACCTCAAGGGTCACATCGTGACCGTCGAGGATCCGATCGAGTTCCAGCACTCGCACAAGAACTGTCTCGTCAACCAGCGCGAGATCGGTCGCGACTCGACGTCGTTCAAGCGCGCGCTCAAGTACATCCTTCGTCAGGACCCGGACGTCGTGCTCATCGGTGAGATGCGCGATATCGAGACGGTCGAGGCTGCGCTCACGATCGCCGAGACGGGCCACCTCGCGTTCGGCACGCTGCACACCAACAGCGCGATCCAGAGCATCAACCGCATCATCGACGTGTTCCCGTCGCACGCGCACGATCAGATTCGGGCCGTGCTCTCGTTCGTCCTCGAGGGCGTGATCACGCAGGCCCTGATTCCCAAGCTCGGGGGCCAAGGTCGCGTGATGGCGTGCGAGGTGATGGTGCCGAACGCAGCAATTCGCAACCTCATCCGCGAGGACAAGCTGCACCAGGTTTACTCGCAGATGCAGATCGGTCAGTCCAAGTTCGGCATGCAGACGATGAATCAGTCGCTGCACACCCTCTACATGGGCAAGCAAATCTCGCTCGATGACGCTATCGGTCACTCCAGCGAAGTCGACGAGCTCAAGTCGATGATCCTCAACAGCGGTGGTTCCATCGGGAACTACTCGCCTCCCTCAACCGCTCAGGCCGCCGCACGGCGCTAAGGACGCAACCGATGGCCAAGTTTCAATGGGAAGCAACAACGCGCTCGGGCGAGAAGCGCAAGGGCGTGATGGAGGCGGAGACGCCAGACGTCGTCGAGCAGCGACTGCGCGGCGATGGCATGACGATCGGTCGGGTCAAAAAAGAGCCGCTCCAGATCACCATCCAGTTCGGCTCCGGTGTGGCGCCGAAGGATCTGCAGGTCTTCACGCGCCAGCTGGCGACGATGATCGACGCCGGTCTTCCGCTCGTGCAGTGCCTCGACATTCTCGCGAACCAGACGCCGAACAAGGTGTTCGCGAAGATCCTCGGGTCGGTAAAGACGTCCGTCGAATCCGGCGCGACGTTCTCTGACGCTCTCCGCAAGCACCCCAAGGTGTTCGACGAGCTCTTCGTCAACCTCTGCGCGGCAGGTGAGGTCGGCGGCATCCTCGACACCATCTTGAACCGCCTCGCTCAGTACATCGAAAAAGCGGTGAAGCTGAAGGGTCAGATCAAGAGCGCGATGTTCTACCCGATCGGCATCTTGGTCGTCGCGATCGGCGTCATCGCCGTCATGCTGATCAAGGTCATCCCGACGTTCGAGGACATGTACAAGAACATGGGTAACGCGCAGCTCCCTGCGCCAACTCGCGTCGTCATCAGTATCTCGCACGGCTTCTTGAACCGCTGGTACATCTTCGTCGGCGCGCTGTTCGCGATCGTCTTCGGCTCCTCGGCGGCGCGGCGCACCGAGCAGGGCACCAAGATCATCGACAACTTACTGCTGACGGTTCCCGTCATCGGTCCCACGCTGCGCAAGATCGTCGTTGCCCGCTTCACGCGTACGCTCGGCACCCTGCTGTCGTCCGGTGTCCCCATCCTCGACGCGCTCGACATTTGCGCGAAGACGTCGGGCAACAAGGTCGTCGAAAACGGCATCAGCCGAGCGCGGTCCAAGATCGCCGAAGGTCACGACATGGCGACGCCGCTCGCGGAGTCCAAGGTGTTCCCTGCGATGGTCGTGCAGATGATCGGCGTCGGTGAACAGACGGGCGCGATGGACCAGATGCTCCAGAAGATCGCCGACTTCTACGAAGAGGAAGTCGACTCCGCCGTCAAAGCCATGACCTCGCTCATCGAGCCGATCATGATGGCGTTCCTCGGCGTTGTCTGCGGTGGTCTCATCATCGCGATGTACCTCCCGATCTTCAACCTGGCCGGAAACATCAACTAAGTAGAGACGGCGGTGTCGCGAGCAAGCGCCGCGCGCCCCGGCGGCACGATTCCGATCCCGCTCGTCCGGCGGGATCCCGCGCAGCCCGCGCCGGGTGATTCGCTCGGCGAGGTCGTCAACCAGCCTGGCGCGCCGCTGGATCTGCGGACGCGCGTCACGCGCCTGCTGTTGCTGCGCACGCTCGTGGTGAGCGTCGTGCTCGGGCTCTCGCTGTGGCTGCTCGCCTCCGATGACCTGCCCGCGCGCTCGGCGGTGTGGTTTCAGTCCGGCCTGATCGCGTCGACGTATCTGTCGTCGATCGTGTTTGGCGTGATGCTCCGGCGCGGCTTTCCCCCGCGGCGCGTCGCGCGTCCGATGCAGGCGACCGACCTCGTGATCGGGTCACTGCTCGTCTACGTCACGGGCGGCGCGCAGAGTCCGTATGCGTTTCTCTTCGCGCTCTCGGTCGTCTCGGCGGGCGCGCTCAGCTACCGGCGCGGCGCTGTCATCGTCACGATCGCATCGCTCGTGTCGCTCACGGCCGTGTCTCTGCTCGCCTGGCTGCATGCGATCCACCTGCCGATGTCGGCCCGCGCACATCCGTGGGACCAGCCGATCGTCGACCTCGTGCGCACGCTCGGCGTCAGCTACGCGGCCCTGATCGGCGTCGGCGCGCTCGCGTTTATCTTTGGCGATCAGCTGCAGAAGGGCGCCGAGTCCCTCGCGACGACGCGGCAAGCAGCGGCGGACCTGTACACGCTGCACCAAGACATCGTGCGCTCGCTCGCGTCCGGCCTGCTCACGGTTGGCCCTGACGGCACGGTGCTCAGTGCGAACACGGCAGCAGGCGAGATCCTGCGTCGCACGCCCGCGGAGATCATCGGCGGCTCGATCGACAAGCTGCTGCCCGGCCTCGGTCCGATCGGACGGACGGACCTCACGCTGCCGGCGGGCGGCAACGACGTCGTCATCGGCGCGACGGTGTCCCCGCTGCGCGACCTGCGCGACCAGGTCATCGGCCGCGTCGTGAACTTCTCCGACCTCACCGAGCTGCGTCGCCTCGAGCAGGATCACCAACGCGATGAACGACTCGTCACGGTGGGTCACCTCGCGGCCGGCATCGCCCACGAGATCCGCAATCCGCTCGCGTCGATCAGCGGATCGATCGAGCTGCTCAAGGCGGCTCCGCAGGCATCGGAGGACGACCGCACACTGATGACGATCGTCCACCGCGAGATCGATCGGCTCAACGAGCTGATCGGTGACCTGCTGGACTACGCCAACCCGCGCGCTCGGCAGCCGGTGGACTTCGATCTTGCGACACTTGTCGACGAGGTCCTGCAGGTCGCGAGGGGCGATCAGGCGTTCGCGCAGGTCGAGCTGGCGAGCGAGATCGCCGGCCCGCTGCCGATCCACGCCGACCCCGCGAAGCTGCGCCAGGTCGTGTGGAACCTCGTGCGCAACGCGGCCGACGCGGCGTCGCTCGGCGGCAAGCACGTGCGCGTGACCGCGAGCTCCGACGGTGACTTCTCGACGATCGCCGTTGCCGACGACGGTCCCGGCATCTCGCCGGAGAAGATTCCGAAGGTCTTCGACCCGTTCTTCACGACGAAGGCGAAGGGTACGGGCCTTGGCCTCGCGACCTGCCATGCGGTCGTCACCGAGCACGGTGGGCGCATCGACGTCGATAGTGAGCTGGGCAAGGGCACGAAGATGGTGGTCAGGCTTCCGACCAAGGGATAGGCTATCTCCGTGAATTGCCCGCTCTGCTCACAGGCCCTCGAGGGCGGAGAGCTCGTCATGGTCTGCCACCCGTGCCACAAGTCGCTCGGTGGTGGCCTCGACGTGAACGCGACCGGCGAGTTCCGCGTTCCGACGACGCAGGAGCTGCAGGACCATATGGAGACGACGAGCGGTCAGCGCCCGCACACGACGAACGTGTGCTCGTGGTGCGGCAAGCTCGAGGCGCAGGTCAAGAAGCTCCTCGGTCGCGGCGGCACTGCGCTGTGCGACGAGTGCGTGTCGCTCGCCTCCGACATCATGGAAGCCGAGCTCGGACCGAACTGGCGTTAGCCCTAGCCGACGACGGTCTTCAGATCGGCGGCGAGCTTTTCCGCTGACGCGACCGACGCCGTGAACAAGAACTTCGTCTTGGTACCGTCGTTGCGGGTCGCCTCGACGATGCAGCCCGGAATTGCTTCGAAGTCCGCGAACTCCTCGAGCGGAACCTCGTCCGTGCCGGCGACAGGCTTGCCACGAAGTAACTTGGTGGTCGTCGTGACCTTCTTGGTCACCTTGTCGAAGGTGATCGTGCGCGTTCGCCAGCTCTTGATCAGGAACAGCAAGATGATGATCGCCAGGACCTCGCCGAAGATGCCCCGGAGGCTCTCAAAAATGGTCGACCGGTACGCCCACGAGGTATCGAGCTTCTGCTGAGTCTTATCGGCGAGGAACTTGTTGATGGCGGCAACGGCGGTCTCGTACGTCGCCGCGGACGTCTTATCGATCGCGCAATACGGGCTGATGTCTTGCTTCTTGCCGTCTGTCATCGTGAGCTGGACGCACACGGAATCTCCGACCTTGTGCTGGTACCAGTTGATGACCTCGGCGGACGCGACCTCGGAGACAGCGAACTTGCGGTGCGAATAGCCGTACATCTCGCACTTGTCGGTCGATCGGTCGCACTTCACGCCGGTCACCGAATCGGCGACCAGCTGCCAGATGATGACGGGCACGAAGAGCGCAAAGAAGATGGCGAACATCCACGTGATCACCTTGTAGGCACGGCTCATGCCCTGCGTCAGGACGACGCGATCGTCCGTCGCTTCGCTCACGATGGGCCCGGCACCAAAGCCCTCTCGCATCCCTTGGATCATTGCTTGGAGCATACAGCGGGATCGAGCACCCGCGGCGCCAGTGTCCCGTCGACGATCTTCCAGGGCACTTCGCAGGCGAGGCGCTGATCGAGCTTGTCGAGCGTGGAGGACCAGCTCGGCAGATGCCACGTCCATGCCACGGAGGAGATGCTGCTCGCGATCACGTCGTGCTCTCCGAACGCGAGGACGGCCATCGTGCTGTTCGCCTGGATGAGCGCAGACCGCTGGACGAGCAGCTTGCCGGTGCGTGCATCCCAGATACCGACGCGATCATCGGCGTACGTCGCGAGCAGCGCTCCGCCCGGTTGAACTGCAAAGCGCAGCACCGCCTCGGACTCGGCATCGAACGACGCGGCGAGCGACCCCGTGCGCGGATCCCATCGGCGCAGCACACCGTCGCTGCCCTGCGTGTAGAGCGCGTTCGCGACGAACTTCACGTCGACGACGGACTCGCCCTGCGCGACAAGCGAGCCGATGCGCGCGTGCTTCGCGAGATCGAACAGCGAGGTCGCACCGTCCGAGACGACGACCGCGCGATCACCCTCGGTGACGACGCTCCAGATATCGCCCGTGATCGGCAGCGTCGCGATCTCGCGCTTGCTCGCGATGTCGATGAGCGCGAGGCCCTTCTCGGCGGGCATCAGCGCAGTCGCGCCATCACTCGTCACGGCAGCGGATGCGTGCGGACGGACGAGCTCGGTCGGTGGATCGTTCGCGAGCTCCGCGTGCAGAAACGTGGCGCGGCCGTTGCCGGTCTTCGCGTCCCACAGGTTCAACGTCGTCGATGTCGCCGCCCAGATCAGGCTGCCGTTCGCGACGGCTCCCGCGTGCACGATGTTGCCACCCGGCAAGAAGCTGTGGTCGAGCGTGCCCGTCACCGGGTCGTAGATCTCGACGACATCGTGCGGGCCGAGGACGGCGAGGACGCGGTCGCCGAGAGTCTCGATGATCGGATCGTAGATCCCTTCCTCGTGGCCTCCGATGAAGCGTGTCCGCTCGCCCGTCTTCATGTTGAAGACATCCGCCGTGCCGTCGTGATTTCCCGCGATCAGCAAGGTGTCCTTGGCCGCGAGCCGCAACACGTGTGCGGGCTGCGTGAGCGTCCTCCGCGTGGTCGCGCTACTCGCTTGCAAGCGCCACGCACTCAACGTCCCGTCGTCACTCGCCGTGAGCAGCGCGTGCGCGTCGGGCGAAATAGCGGCGAGCGTGATCGGGCGTCCATGGCCTGCGATCTCGTCCACGAGGCGGCGACCGTCCTTGTCCCAGATCGCGACATGCGCCGCGGTGGGTCCGAACGTGAGCACTTCCTCGTCGGGACCGAACATCGCGACGGCGGCCGCGTCGAACACGGCCTGGGTGTGCCCTGTCGCGGCATCGATCAGGCGCGCGTTCGTTCCGGCTGTGGAGATCGAGAGCACGGCGCTGCTCGCGCTCCATTCGACGGCGCGATACGTGGCCTGGCGGCCCTGCCCCGGCGCGTCGAGCGCGACCTGGACGGCGCCCGTGCGCGCATCCAGGATCACGCCACCGTCGCGCCACACGCACGCGAGCCGCCGGCCATCCATCGACAGCGAGCAGTCATTGATCGCGTGGTCGCCGACGCTCGTCTTCATGCGGGGACGCCAGGTCGCCGTGTCGATGATCGCGACGTTGCCGTCGTTACCACCGACGATCAGCGAGCCGCCATCCGCGGTCCAGTCCATCTCGCTGACCGCTTCCTCGACAACATTGGCGACGGTCGCGAGCTTGGTCCCCGTCGCCGGATCCCAGATCGTCACGCCGTCACCGCCGACCGCGAGCCGCTTCTCGTCAGGCGACATCGCAACGCGCTCGGCGACCCCTCCCTCGACCGTGATCGAGCGCAGCTTCCTTCCGCTCGCGATGTCCCACAGCTCGATCACTGACTCGTCGCTCAGCATCACGATGGTCTTGCCGTCGTGGGTGAGCCCCGCTTCGATCAGTCTGCCCGGCCGCTCGAAGCCGGAGGTCACCACACCCGTCGCGACGTCCCAGACGCGAACCTTGCCGTGCCACGTCGCCGCGAACACGTGACCACCATCGGGCATGAACCCGGTCGAGACGACCTCCTCCGCAAGGCCGTCGAAGCGCCGGATCAGCGGCTCGAGCGTCTCGAGCGCTTGCCCGATCACGAGGCGCGTCGCCGGCGTGTCCTCACCCGCGAGGGCGGCGCGGCCGAGGACGGCGGCCTCGAGCGGATTGCCCGCGAGGAGCTCCTGCCGTCCTTGATCGAAGTGCAGACGAGCGGCCGCGATCTCCGCCTGATCCTTGGCGCTCACTGCCGCTGCACGCTGTTCCTCGGCGCGCGCGGTTGCCTGCTCCGCGCGATCGCGCTGGATGATGATGTTCCGCACCAACACCGTCGCGACCACGGCGAGAGCGACGAGCGCCGCCGCACCGACGGTGACAGCCCCGCGGTTCTGCTTCACCCAGCGCCGCACGAGCGCCCACCACGAGTAGTCGTGGGCGCGAACGAGCTGTCCCGTCGTGAAGCGGCGCAATTCCGCCGCGAGCTCGCGGGCCGACGGATAACGTTTCTCCAGATCGCGCGCCATCGCTTTCTCGACGATCGCGATCAGGTCTGGCGGGATGTTCTCGTCGATGCCCGCGAGCTTTGCCGGCGTCTTGGACAGCACCTTCACGAGCAAGTCGTCGGCCGTGCGCGCGACAAACGGCGGTCGTCCAGCAAGCACGTGATAGAGCAGCGCACCGAGTGCATAGACGTCGGCGCGCTCGTCGACCTGATCACCGGCCGCTTGCTCGGGCGGCATGTACGCCGGCGTGCCCATCACGCTGCCGGCCATCGTCAAATGCGATGCCGTGTTCTGGCTCGACGTCGACGCGCGCTTGGGCCGATCCTCGCTCGCGTCCTTGGTGACTGCCTTCGCGCTCGGCTTCTCTCCGCGCGTCGGAGGGACCGACTCCTCACCGCTCTCGAGATCTTTCCCGAGCCCCCAATCGATGACGACGGTCTCGCCGAACGGACCGATCAGCACATTTCCCGGCTTCAAGTCGCGGTGAATGATCCGCTGATCGTGCGCGTACGCGAGGGCCTCGACGATCGCGATGACGTTTGGCACCAGCGCGAGCCGCTCGTCGAGCTTCTTCAGCGGCGCGACCACCGCGTCGAGCGACTTGCCCGGGACGACGCGCATCGCGAAGAACGGCTCGCCACTCGGCCACCGGCCCGCCTCGTACACGCTGACGATCGACGGATGCTGCAGTCGCGCGGTCAGCCGGATCTCGCGCTCGAACCGCGAGACCAGCTCCGGTGCGGTGGCGAGCAGCTCCTTCACCGCCACTTGCCGCCCGAGGCGCATGTCCTGCGCTTTGCGGATCCGGCCCATCCCGCCGCGCGCGATCTCCTCGCCGACGACGTAGTCCGCCGGATCCACCGTGCGCAGCGCGATCATGCCCGCCGCGTTGCTCTCCGGCGGACGCGAGACTGGTGCGACGGTCGCCTCGAGGCCGCTGATCGGCTTGGCCATCTCGGCGAGCTTCAGCCCACCACCTGGGTCGCTCTGCGGCGCGACCGTCTCGGCGAGCCCGAGTCCCTCGGTGGACTCGACGTCGTCGGACTCGGGAGGCACGCCCCAGCGTATCACCGACTCGTGAGTGCTAGCCTCGTGCGCGGATGAAGCGCCTTGTACTGTGTCTGGGCCTGATCGGTTGTGGCGGAGCTCAGCACACGGAGGACGACGAACAGCCGCTCACCGCCGAGCAGCAGCAATGCGTCGATCAGCATCAGCGCAACAACGCGCTCACGTCGATGCGCGACGCAGACCTCGCGAAGCTGAGCGTCGAAGCGAACCAAGCCATGCTCTCGTGGGTCCACGACCTCGCCGACAGTCAGTGCCGGAACAACGAGTCCGCCGCGAAGAGCGTGCTGCATCGGCGCACGTCCGTCTCGCTCGTGATGAGCGGCACCGCTGCTCCCCCGAACCTCAGCTTCGACCGCGCCACGTCGCGCGCGACCGGTGTTGTCGAGGTCTCGGAGCTTCCCGGGCTCGCCGCGCGCCCCGATGTCGTGCAGCTGACTGTCGCGCGGAAGTAGTCGCTACTTCTTCGGTCGCTGTGTGAACCGCGCCTCGAGGCCGTCGAGGATGACGTCGAGGCCACGCAGGAAGCGCCCCGTATCGTTCATGAAGCGAGCGAACTTCTCCCACGCTTGCGTGCGTGGTCCCGGACCGAGGAACTTCTCGATCTGGGGGAACTCGCCCGTCGCGAGCATCTGCTCCGCAAACTTGATCATCGCGCGCATCGGTCGCGCATCGTCACCGTCCAACTGCTCGGCGTTCTCCGCGACGCGAATGGCGTGACCAAAGACGTAGTCGTCGACGATGCCGAGCGCATCGACCTTGCCCTGCTGATCGAACGGCGCGTTCGCGACGGCCATGAACGATTGCTCGACGTGGCGCATCGCGTTTGGTCCCACGCGCACACCGCGCAGCGACGTGAGAGCCCACGGGTGACGCATGAATGCGCGATAGCTCGAGATCGCGATGCGATGCAGCGCGGGCCGCCATTCCGTCGGCAGCTCTCCGGGTGCGACGAGGATCGACGCCGCGAGCTCGTCCTCCATCAACGCCATCAGATCCTCTTTGGTCCGGACGTAATGATAGAGCGTCATCGTGCCCGCGCCGAGCTCGTCGGCGATCCGGCGCATCGACACGGCCTCGAAGCCTTCCGCGTCGGCGATCTCGATGGCGACCTTCGCGATCTGCTCGCGCGTGAACTTCGGCTTGCGCTCGCCGGGTGCACGCTCCGACCAGATCAGGCCGCGTCGCTGATCTCGTGTTGACACTTCGTACAGTGTACTGCTAGCTTGTTCGTATGGTGTACGAACAGAGCGTACGACGCACGAATAAGGTGCTCGTATGACCCGGACGGCGAACTACGCGGACGTCATCGCGGGTGGCATCGGCGTGCGGGCCGAGGGCATCGCGAAGAGCTTTGGCGACACGCACGCGCTCAAGGGCGTGGATCTCGAGGTGCCCGTCGGCACGGTCCTGGGCCTCCTTGGCCACAACGGCGCCGGCAAGACGACGATGTTGCGCATCCTCACGACGCTCACCAAGCCCTCTGCGGGTAAGGCGTGGGTCGCGGGCCACGACGTGCTCGCAGCGCCGGCGAAGGTCCGCGAGCGCATCGGCGTGGCGGGCCAGGCGGCGACGGTCGATGGCCTGCTCGGCGTTCGCATGAACCTCGAGATGGTCGGGCGCCTCTATCACTTCTCCGCCGCCGAGGCCCGCAAGCGCGCCGACGAGCTCCTGGAGAAGGTCGCGCTGGCCGATGTCGCGACCAAGCGTACCGACACACTGTCGGGCGGAATGCGGCGCCGCCTCGATCTCGCGGCTGCTCTCGTCGCGCAGCCACCGGTGCTGTTCCTCGACGAGCCGACAACGGGCCTCGATCCGCACGCGCGCAACGAGCTGTGGACGGTGCTGCGCGAGCATGTCCGCGATGGCGCGACGCTCGTCCTCACGACGCAGTACCTCGAAGAAGCGGATCGCCTCGCCGATCAGGTGGTCGTGCTGGATCACGGATCGGTCGTCGCGCGTGGGACGCCGACCGAGCTGAAGCGAGAGCTCGGCGGAGACCGTCTCGTCATCTCGTTCTCCGACAGCGCGCATGTCGAGCGGGCGCAACCGGTCATGGCGCCGTTCGCCGAAGGCCCGATGGGCGTGTTCGCCCCAGAGAAGCGCCTCGAAGTCCCCATCAAGCAGGGCACGCGGCTCGTCGAGGTCGTCCGAGCGCTCGACGCTGCCGGCATCGAAGCTCGCGACATCGCGCATCGCCACGCATCGCTCGACGACGTGTTCCTCAGCCTCACCGCTGCCGCGAAGAAGGAGGCCGCATGAGTGCGAGCCATCTCATCAGTGACAGCCTCGTGCTCGCTCGCCGCCAGCTCGAGCATGTCCGCCAGCTTCCCGAGAAGCTGCTCGACGTGACGCTGCAGCCGATCATGTTCACGGTGCTGTTCGCGTTCGTGTTCGGCAAGGTCATCGCCGTCGACGGCGGCAACTACCGCGAATACCTTCTCGGCGGCATCCTCGTCCAGACGATCGGGTTTGGCATCATGGGCCCCGCTGTCTCCATCGCGAACGATCTACGCGATGGCGTCGTCGACCGCATGCGCACGCTGCCGATGAACCGCGCGGCTTATCTCATCGGACACGTCATCGCCGAGCTCGGCGCCACCTCCATCGCGATCACGATCATCTCGCTCTCCGGACTCGTGATCGGATGGGGCATCTACTCCGACGTCCCGCACGCGATCGCCGGGTACGGCATCGTCCTCTTGTTCGCGTTCGCGATGATCTGGTGCGGCACGCTGCTCGGCTTGCTCGTCCGCACGCCCGACGCGGCGCAGGGCATCGTGTTCATGACCGTGTTCCCGCTGACGTTCCTCGCGACGACGTTCGTGCCGATCAGCGGCTACGAGGGCGTCCTCCACACCGTCGCAGCGTACAACCCGATCAGCGCGCTCGCCGCCGCCGTGCGCACGCTGTTCGGTAACCCGACCGCGACGCCGCTCGACGCACCGTGGCCCCTGCTCCACCCTGTCACTGTCTCGCTCCTGTGGTCGATCGGCATCATCCTGTTCGCCGTGCCGACGACGATCCGCTTGTTCCGCGCGCGTACAGAGAACTGAAATGTCCGATCCGTCCAATCCCGACGGACGGCTCCCCGCTATGCAGTGCGCATGACTGCACAGCACCCGATCGGTTCCGGCTTCCCTCCCTCATCGACCGCCGCGGACGTCGTCGCCGGCATCGATCTTCGCGGCAAGAACGTCATCGTCACCGCAGGCCACACCGGGCTGGGCCTGGAGACAACGCGCGCGCTCGCGAACGCCGGCGCGACGGTCACGGTCGCCGCGCGCGACGTCGAGAAAGCCTCCGCCGCAGTCGTCAGCCTCGCTCCCGTCAGTCAGCTAGACTTGCTCGATCCCGCGTCGATTCGCGCATTCGCGGATCGCTGGGGTGAGCGCCCGCTCCATATCCTCATCAACTGCGCCGCTGCTCCCGGCTCGCCAACTCGTATCGTCGACGCACGGGGGTTCGAGCGACACTTCGCGACGACGCACCTCGGGCACTTCGCGCTCACGCTCGCGCTGATCCCCGCGCTCCGCGCTGCTCACGGCGCACGCGTCGTCACCGTTTCGTCGGGCGCGCATCGGTTCGGCCAGATCCGCTGGGACGATCCCAACTTCGAGACGGGCTACCAGCCGCAGGTCGCGTACGCGCAGGCGAAGAAGGCGAACGTGCTGTTCTCGGTCGAGCTCGACCGTCGCTACGCCGCCGCTGGGATACGCGCCTACGCCGTTCACCCGGGCGTCGTCGTCGGCACGGTGCTCAACGCGTCTGCTGGCACCGATGCACTCCGCGCGATGGGCCTGATCGACGAAGCCGGCGCTCCGATCATCGATCCCGTCGTCGGCAAGAAAACGGTCCAGCAAGGCGCGAGCACGATCGCCTTTGCCGCGACGAGCCCGCTGCTCGCGAACATCGGGGGCGTCTACCTCAAGGACAACGACGTCTCGCGGATCGACGACGAGCAACGACCGCTCACGTCGACCAGCATTCCGTCGGAGGCGTGCTCGAGCTCGCTGGATCCGGCTGCCGCACGTCGCCTGTGGGAGCTGAGCGAGAAGTTACTCGGCGTCACGGCCAGCTAACAAGCAACCAATGGGTTGCGCATCGCGCACTCCACTGCTAGGGTATGGGCAACCAGGAGGTTGCTCATGAGTACGGACCGTATCGAGAAGGACACTGTGCTGCGCGCGCCGCGCGAGAAGGTGTGGCGAGCGCTGACGGACGCGACGCAATTCGGCGAATGGTTCGGCTGCAAGCTCGACGGCCCGTTCGTCGCGGGTCAGAACGTCACGGGGCACATCGTGCCGACGACCGTCGATCCGGACGTCGCGAAGCTGCAGGAGCCGCACCGAGGATTTCCGATCGCGTGGCAGATCGATCGCATCGAGCCGATGACGCTGTTCTCGTTTCGCTGGCACCCGTTCGCGATCGACCCGAAGGTCGACTACTCGGGCGAACCGATGACGCTCGTCACGTTCGAGCTCGCGGATGCCGCCGAGGGAACGTCGCTCCGCATCACCGAGACCGGCTTCGAGAAGATTCCGCTCGAGCGCCGCGCAAGGGCGTTCGCCGCGAACGACGGTGGCTGGGCACATCAGGCCGAGCTGCTCGGAAAGTACCTGACGCAGTGACGCGAGCCTTGCGTGTCGATGCGGCGCCGGTGTTTGCCGCGCTCGGCGATTCAACGCGCCTCGCGCTCGTGCAGCAGCTGAGCAGCGCGGGGCCGCAGTCGATCAAGCAGCTGACAGCGAACACGGACGTCACGCGACAAGCCGTGACGAAGCACCTGCTCGCGTTGCACGAGGCGGGATTGGTCCGCGATTCGCGCGAAGGCCGCGAGCGCATCTGGGAGATCGAGCCGCGCCGCCTGCTCGTCGCGAGCCGCTACCTCGAGGAAGTCTCGCGCCGCTGGGACGATGCCGTCGAACGCCTCCGCGCCTTCGTCGAGGAGTAGAATCGAGCCCATGCAGCGCTTCGTGTTCATCGCCGCGATCCTCGCCACGGCTACCGCCTACGCCGGGCCGTTCAAGGAGACGCTGAGCAAGGACGAGATCACGAAGGCCGTGAAAGCCGTGCAGGCCGCGCTTCCGCCCGTCGATGCGGCGGCCAGGACCAAGTGTCAGCCGATGCTCGACGAGTACAACAGCGCACCCGAATCCAAGCCGGGCTTGATCCTATCGGCGGCGGAGTGCTTTCGCGCCGCGGGAGCGCTGGGAGCGTCGATCATGATGTTCCAGACCGCGTACAAGTATCCGGTGAAGGGAAAGGGCGCCGAGACTCTGCGCGAGCTCGCGGCGGCGCAGGAAGCTGCTGCGATCTATGACGGAGCCGCCGAACACTACGAGGCGTACTGGGGCGACTACGGTCCAGGAACGCTCGAGGCACAAGCCGACGCCGCGATGTTCCTCGTTCGCGCGACCTGCATCCGCCGCCAGCTCGGGGACGAGAGCCACGCAAACGCTGACTTCAAGAGCCTGGCGTCTGCGGACCACAAGACCAGGTACGACGCGAACAAGTTGTGTGACGCGATCCGACCGATCGCGATGCCCGCGAAAGCTCCGTAGCTCGCCGCTATCGAGGAGTGTAATCAGGTCGCTGCAGCGGCGCGGCGCTTACCAGGAGCGCGCTTCTTCGCGGCAGCAACGGCCTTCTTCGCCGTCTTCTTGACGGTCTTCTCTGCCGTCTTCACGACGGACTCGGCAGACGTTTCCGCCGATTTTGCGGCCGACTTCGCGGTCGACTTCGCCTTCGTACCGACCTTGGTCGTCTCCGCGATCTTCCACGCAGCGAGGGCCGCGATCGAGCCGACGGCGAGCTTCTTGAGGATCCCCATGACTAGACCTTGCGGCCCGTGAGGACGCGGTAGCCGGCGAGCAGGACGATCGAGCCGACGATGGAGGCGATGAAGCCCGCACCCTCGTTCGTGCCGTACCAACCAGCGGCCTGACCGATGTAGTTCGCGATGAACGAACCCGCGACGCCGATCGCGATGGTGATGAGGATGCCGCCCGGATCCTTGCCGGGCATGACCAGCTTCGCGAGCGCGCCGACGATGAGACCGATAAGAAGGACCCAGATGATGTGCATGGTCCACGTCTGATGCGCTCCGCATGCCACGTCTAACCTGCGGGATCCTCGCTGCGCTGAACGTCCATGGTGCGCTGCCGCTCGGTTCGCCGCGACAGAACCGCGCGTTCGAGCGCTCGTGCTCGTTCAGCGGGCCACGACGGTCGCGCGCGCGCGGTACTCGGCCGCGTACTCCGCGTGGCCCTTCGACTCCCATGCCGTCGCGAGCTCGCGGCAACGCTCGCCTTCGAGCCACGGTGCGAGCTCTCCGGCCGCGCGCATTCCATCGAGCACCGCGATCGCATCATCGATGCGACCGACCGCGAGCAGTGCGCGGGCACGCGTGTGCTGGAGCGCGGGCACATCGGGGCGCAGCTCGATCGCTTGGTCGACGAGTGCGAGTGCATCCGCAGCGGGCACGCCGGTGTCGAGCGAGAGGCACGCGCGATTGTTCAGCAGCACGGCCTGCTCGACGGTCTCGAGCTGCGTCCCATCGAGCGCGGCGAGCAGCATGGCGGCTTGCTCGTGTTCGCCGGCAGCGACCGCGCACGCACCCCGCGACAACACGGCAGATCGTTTACGACGAGGACGGAACGCGAGCGCACCGATGAGCCGGTAGTAGCGCATCGCGCGCTTCCACTTTCCCGACGAGAAGGCGGCGTGGGCCATCCGCGGCAGCCACAGCTGGATCCACACCGCGCCGAGAATGGCGGCGAGTAGTCCGAGCGCGAGCCAACGCATCGATCAGAGGATACCGCGTCAGGGCGAGACGGGCTTGGCCGTCGGCGGACAGGGAATGACCGCAGAGAACGTGCCGGCTCGATACGTACATTCGTCGGCCCGCGTGCGTCGGTCGATCTGGAACGTCGGCGAGCCCTTCGGATCGGTCGGGCACGGAATCGCGGCGGTGCGCTCTCCGGCAATCGGCCCCTTCGACGTCACGGTGCACGTGTCCTTGGTGCGCTGCCCCATCCACTTCAGCGCACCCAGGTCTTCTCCGGCGGGCAATGGGCAGTCCGTCGACGCGCCGATGCATGACTCGTCGGCGCATCCGGCAGGCGCGACCACGCAGATTCCATTCCGCAGCGCGATCCGTGTCACGTCAGCGCCCGCAGGACATTCGATCGCCTGGGCGCATGCTTGATCCGTGAGCGCGCACGGCTCGGCTCGCGCGTAGCAGACGTCCTGTGCGCGCGTGACTGTCCAGAACGGGCCCTTCAGCTTTCGCGGTGCGCCGATCGGATCCGGGCACGGCGTCGCTTGCGTCACGCACGCCATGCTCGTGCATCCTGGCGGCACGACGGCGCAGGTCTTGTCGTCGCGCTGGACGATCCTGACCGACTGCTCGCTCATTCCCGGCGGGCACTCGACGTTGCTCGGCGGAGGCGGATTGCACATCGCGCCCTTCGGGCAGCCCGTCATCGGCTCGTTCGCCGAGCAGTCCTCGCCCGTGCGGAAGACCTGCCACGTCGGGCCGGGAATGTCGGGCTGCGGAGAATTGTCGGTCGCCTGCGAGCCACCACAGCCCACCACGACGACGAACGGAGTAGCGAACTGCAGTCGACGACGAAACGCGCTCACGCGTCCATCATAGGCCGCTATTTGGTGGCGGTGGGGCCGCGCTCGGGGAGACCGAAGCCAAACGTCGCGCCCTCGTCGGGCTTGCCCTCTGCCCACACGCGACCGCCGTGCCGCTGCACGATCCGTTGCACGAGCGCGAGTCCAACGCCCGTTCCCTCGAACTCGGCGTCGGTGTGGAGGCGCTGGAACACGCCGAACAACTTGTCGGCATGGTCGGGATCGAAGCCGGCGCCGTTGTCGCGCACCGTGTAGCGCACTTCGCCGCCATCGCGCGTGCCGTCGACTTCGACGATCGCGACATCGCGTTTGCGCGAGTACTTCACCGCGTTATCGAGGAGGTTCGTCCACACCTGGCGAAGGAGCTCGACATTTCCGATCGCCGGCGGCAACTCGCCGAGACGCAGCTCGATCTCGAGTGAGGGGTGAGCGACCCGGATACCGTCGATGACGGAAGTGACGACGTCGCGCATGTCGATACTGCCGACGGGCTGGAGCGCGCGGTGGCCGAGGCGCGAGAGGCGCAACAGATCTTCGACGAGGTGAGACATGTGCTGCGTGTTCTTGCGAATGACGCCGAGCATCCGCAGCGCTTCGCCGTCGAGCTTCGGACCGAGATCGTCCTCGAGCATCCGCGAGAACGCGTCGACAGCCCGCAATGGCGAGCGCAAGTCATGCGAGACGGAGAACGCGAACGCCTCGAGCTCGCGGTTCGCAGCTTCGAGCGCGGCGGTGCGCTCGACGACGCGGCGCTCGAGTCCGGCGAGGAGGCGGCTGTTATCGATCGCGAGCGCAGCGCGGTCCGCGAGATCGCTGACGAGCATCAGGTCGTCGCGCGTGTAGGCCTCGCGCTCGTTGCTCGTCCGGAACAGCGAGAGGTAGCCGAGGTTCTCGCCGCGCGCGCGCAGGCGGACGACGATCATCCCGGTGATCCCGATCTTGTCGAAGATCGGTGCGAAGGCCGGCTGCAGCCGTTCCTTGAGCTTCGCGGCGTCGAGGACCGGCATGAAGTACGGCTCGCCCGTCGCGAGGACGTGGCCGGAGATGCCTTCGCCGACCTTGAGGCGGGTCGCGTCGTGGAAGTCGCGTAGATACCGCTCGATGATGGGGTCGGAGTGGTAGGTCGCGACCGGGACGAGCTCGTCGCCCTCGATGAGGCGGATGTTCGCGCAGTCGCCGATCAGGTCGCTGAACCGGCGCGCGACGACGCTGAGGAGGCGATTCAGGTCGTTACTCGCCTCGGTAAAGAGGTGCGCCGACTCCGAGAGCGCCTGCAGGTGCTGTGTATGAGCCGAGCTCGACACGCACCCAGAATACCCTCCCTGTCGCGGGAGTGGCATGGTAGACAGCGGGCGCCATGGCCGACGAGCAGCTGGTCCCTCTAGGGAAGCGAACGGAGTCTGTCCGTGCTCGTCCGACGCCGGCGTCAGACGCTCCTCGCGTGTACGTCGAGACGTATGGCTGCCAGATGAACGTGGCCGACAGCGACCTCATCGGCAGCGTGCTCGCAGATGCCGGCTATGCAACGACCAAGTCAGCGGAGGACGCCGACGTCATCGTGGTGAATACGTGCGCGGTGCGCGAGAAAGCCGAGGAGCGCGTGACAGCGCGAGCGGCGGAGCTCGGTGCACTGAAGCGCAAGCGGCCCGGTGCGGTCCTCGCGATCGTCGGCTGCATGGCCGAGCACCTCAAGGAGAGCTTGGCAGATCGCGCACCCTCCGTGGATGTCATCGCCGGACCTGACTCGTATCGCCGCTTGCCGCAGATGCTCGCGGATGCGCGCGCGGAGCGGATCGCGCCGGTGATGGACGTGCGGCTCGACAAAGCGGAGACGTACGAGGGCCTGTCCGGTGCGATCGCGGGCGATGGCATCAGTGGCTTCGTGACGATCCAGCGCGGCTGCGACAAGTTCTGCACGTTCTGCGTCGTGCCGTACACGCGCGGTCGCGAGCGCGGAACGGCGCCGCGTGAAGTTCTTCGGCAGGTGCGCGAGCTCGCCGCGGCCGGCTATCGCGAGGTCACACTGCTCGGCCAGACGGTGAACTCGTATGCGTGGGAGGACACGACGTTCGCGCAGCTGCTCCGCGCGGTGTGCAGTGTCGAGGGCATCGAGCGCGTGCGGTTCACGTCGCCCTACCCGGTCGACTTCACGGCCGACGTGATCGCCGCGATCGCGGAGGAGCCGAAGATCTGCAAGTACGTCCACCTCCCCGTGCAGAGCGGTAGCGACGTCGTGCTCGAGCGCATGCGCCGCGGCTACACCGTCGCGGACTACCACGCCATCGTGACAGCATTGCGCGCGGCGATGCCCGACATCGCGCTGTCGACGGACATCCTCAGCGGCTTCTCGGGCGAGACCGAGGAAGATCATCAGCTGACGCTGCAGATGATGCGCGACGTTCGCTTCGACTCCGCGTTCATGTTCGCGTACTCGGAGCGCGACCTGACGTTCGCCGCGAAGAAGCTCCCCGACGACATCGACGAGCCGACCAAGAAGCGTCGCCTGCAGGAGATCATCGCGCTGCAGGAGAAGATCAGCGCGGAAGTCTTTGCCGCGCACGTCGGTCGCAAAGAGCGCGTTCTTGTCCACGGTCCGAGCAAGCGCAATCCGGCGGAGCTCATGGGACGCACGGATGGCTTCAAGACCGTCATCCTGCGGGCGGGCCTCGGCGCCATCGGCGAGCTTGTCGACGTGACGATCGCGCGCGCCACCATGGCGACGCTGTTCGGCGGTTGATACCGTGAGCGCGATGAAGCGCGTGCTGCTGCTCCTCGTCCTGGCAGGCTGTCCCAAAGGCATGAACAGCGCGGGCGGTGGCTTCCGCGTGTTCTTCCCCGATGCGGACGCGATGAACACGCTGCACTACACGGTCGGCGCGCACTCGCAGGCAAAGCCGAGCGCGGACTGCAAGGTCAACGGCGTCGACGCGCGCTGGGCCACGACCGGCGCACAGGTCACGACGGGCCTGCTACCGCCGGGGATGCAGATGGAAGACGGCGCGATCGTCGGCGTTCCTTCCGCGGCCGGCACGTACAAGGCAACGATTCGCTACACCGGCGTGACGTGCGGAGCGACGCCGACCGACGACAAGCTCGTGCACGTCACGATTGTCGTTTCCGGCTGAGCCGCGCGATCACATCGTCCGCAACCTGCCGCGAGGCGAGCAACGAGACGTGACCGAGGTGGTTGTACATGATGCGCTCGGCGCCGGGCACGACCGGCTGATTCACGCCAGGTACGAACGCATCGGCCGTCGACCAGATCGTCGTCACGCGCGTGTCCTTGGGTGGCGGTGCAGCAGCGAGACGCGTCACGAGCTTGCTGCCGGTCAGGAGCTCGCGCCCGGGATGACCGATGCCGAAGCTAGACACATCGGTGCCCGCGATCGGCGAGCCGAGCGTGATGAGGTTGTCCACGATGCCGTCGCCACCGGCGAGCGACACGTAGTAGAGGCCGACGACACCGCCCATCGAGTGACCGACGATGTCGACGGATTCGGCGCCTGTCGCGACGCGCACTTCGTCGACGAACCAGCCGAGCTGGCGCGCAGCAGCGGCGGTACGACCGAGCGTCCAGTACTCGAAGCCGATGACCGGCCCGAGTCCCGCGGCCGCGAGGCGTGACGAGAGGAGGAGGAAGTTCGCGCGATTCTGCGAGTAGCCGTGCACGACGATGATCGGTCGCGGACCGCGCACCGTCGCACCGGGCAGCGGGAAAAAGCCGGCCGGCCGCGCCGCGGTGATCGCGAGAGCACAGCTCCACTCGTAGAGCGCACCCATGAGCGTCGCGCCCGGAGTCTCGCCGCGGAGTTGCCGCAGCCAGAACGGGAGCATCGGGTACAAGCCCGACACCATCGCCGTCTGCGCGACCGACGCCACCACCGTGCGCCAGAACAAATGGCGCAAAGAGTGTGGACGCTGCATCTACGGAGTCAGGCCGGGAACGTCAGATTCGATTTCGCTGGCGATGTCGTCGGGCACGCCGAGCAGCGAGCGCAGCTTGGTGAGGACCTTGCGCTCCGTGTCGGCGAACTCGTGGTCGACCACCGCCATGCGGCATGCAGCGCGGTAGATGCCGCGGCGCGCGTCGGGGGTGAGCGTGGTCAGCGCGGCGTCGGGAAGCGTCGTGAACGCCTCGCAGAAGCGCTGCGCGGTGGCACGCTCTTCGGGCGAGAGCTCGGCGGTGCGAACCAGGCGCTTGAGACCCTCGGACTCGGACTCGGCGAGCACGCCGTCGGCCCAGGCGATCGCCGCCCACATGCGAATGACAGTAAGAACCTGCGACTCGGCCATGGGGGAACGTTACCTCAAATCGCCAAGGAGACGCCGACCCGGCTGACCAGCTTCTTGAGCGTGGGGCGCAGCTCGTCGCCCGACTTGGGGGCGCGCCACCCTCCGTCGACGGGGTCGAAGTGCCACGCCGTCGAGATCGCGGCCATCCAGATCTGGCGGGCGGCGCGGTGGCTGTTGATGACGATACGAGTGCCGTCCTTCAGATCCAGGCGGAGCACACCGTCGGAGACGCTGACATCGATGAGGTCGGGATCCACATCGGTGAATGCGTCCTCGAGCGCGCCCATCTCGTCGGCAGCGATGCGGTCGAAGTCAGCCTCGTCCATGCCCGCAAATAGCACGATTTGATACGCTCGGTACTGATGGGTGGCCCGCGCGACAGCGACCTCGAGATTGTCGAGGTACCCGTCGAGCGCGAGGGCCGCGAGACGCTCCTCCCGCCCGTCACGCGGTCGGTGATGTCCTCCCGCAACCTGACGCCCGAGATCACAGGGGAATCGTCGGCCGGCATGTCGTCCTCGTCCGCGATGGGCGATGACTCCTGGGACGGCCGCAAGGGCCGCGGCGCAGTTGCCGGCGATGTGATCGGCGGTCGCTACATCGTCGAGAGCCAGCTCGGTCGCGGCGGCATGGGCCGCGTTCTGCGCGTGAAGCACTCCGCGCTCGGCAAAGAGTTCGCGCTCAAGGTCATCAAGTCGCGCATCGCGACCAACCCCAAGATCCGCGAGATGTTCTATCGAGAAGCGCGGCTCGCGTCGGCGCTGACGCACCAGAACATCTGCTCCATCGTCGACTTCGGTCAGGACGCGGTCCACGGCCTGTTCATGGTCATGGAGCTGCTCGACGGGCAGACCGTGCACGGCAAGCTCCGTCAGACCGGCCGCTTCTCGCCCAAGGTCGCCTGCGACGTGATGTGGCAGGTCGCCGACGCGATGCGCTTCATCCACAGCCGATCGATTCTCCACGGCGACATCAAGACCGAGAACATGTTCCTGGTGAAGACGACGCTGCAGCGCCGCCTCATCAAGCTGCTCGACTTTGGCCTCGCGCGCCCGGACCTCGGCCAGTCCGAGGGCATGGACGGCACGCCGGAGTACGTCGCGCCAGAGCGCATCGACGGCGCGGCCGCGTCGCAAGCCTCCGACATCTACGCGCTCGGCATCGTGTTCTTCGAGCTGCTGACAGGCTCCGTGCCGTTCACGGGCACGATGGACGAGGTGCTGCGCATGCACCGCGAGGTGCCCGTGCCCGCGCCGTCCACGCTGATCAACGAACCGCTCGACGAGCGCGCAGATGAAATGATCGCGCGCGCGACGCACAAGGATCCGACGAAGCGTCATCCCGACATCCCCGCGTTCATGTACGAGCTGCGCGCGCTGATGACGATGCTCGGCATGGATCAAACCTCGTCGCGTCGCCGGGCGCTGGCCCCCGAGGGCGTGCGCGAGCGCCGCGAGGTCGACAACCGCCTCAAGGCCGCGGCCGAAGTCTTCAGCGCCGTCGCGATTCCGATGGCGTCGATCGACACGGCCAATCGCATCCACGCAGCGAACGCGGCGTTCGGCGAGTTCCTCGGCTGCGGCGCAGACGCTGTCGGCCTCGCGCTCGACCAGTCCGCGCTGCCCGGCGTTTACCCGTCGCTGTTCGAGGATCTCGAGGAGGTCCGCGCGAAGCGGCGCCCGATCAAGAAGGTGCTCTACCTCAACGAGGGTGGCGACCGCGTCGTCGAGGCGGCCGTCGTGCTCTCGTGCGCGCCGTCGACGAGCGAGGTCACGGCGGGCGGGGTTCACATCGTGATCCACCCGCTCCGCTCCGTGGCGACCTAGCCGCGACGACGCGACGGGAGGGGATGGCCGCAACGACGCAACGACGCGACGGGGGAAGGCCGCAACGACGCAACGACGCGACGGGGAAGGCCGCAACGACGCAACGACGCGACGGTCAGAGGTGATGGCCGCAACGACGCAACGACGCAACGGATCATTGAATGGATTGGGGCGCGGGCTGGGGCACACCTGGGGCGCGGTCACACATCGAGCGCGGCGCGGTCACACGTCGACCGCGGCGTCCATAGAACGAATCATCTGGGATCCGCGTACCTCGCCCGGCGAGGTTTTGATCTCCGTTGCGCCGTTGCGTCGTTGCGGCCAATTCATCTGACGTTGCGCCGTTGCGTCGTTGCGGCCAATTCATCTGACGTTGCGTCGTTGCGTCGTTGCGGCCAATTCATCCGACGTTGCGCCGTCGCGTCGTTGCGGCCAATTCATCTGACGTCGCGCCGTTGCGTCGTTGCGGCCAATTCCTCCGACGTTGCGTCGTTGCGGCAAGCGCATGACGTCGCGACGTTGCGGCTTACCTCGCCTCGGGGATCCGGTCGCGGCCCTGGAACTCGACCATCCAGCCCGGGTACTCGGCCGGCAGCGCAGAGACCTCGTCGAGCTTCGCGAGCTGACCGGCGGTGAGCGTCACCTTCGTCGCGGCGATGTTGTCGGCGAGCTGCTCGTCGGTCTTGGCGCCGATGATGACGCTCGTGATGCCCGGCTTCGCGAGCAAATACGCGAGCGCGATCTGCGCGACAGAGACGCCGTGCTCCTTCGCGACAGGACGCATCGCCTCGACGCACTTCTCGGCGCGGCTCTTGTCGACGATCGGGAAGTCGAACGTCGCGCGGCGCGTTCCATCGGGCGCCTTGCCGGCCGCGAAGTCGTACTTGCCGGAGAGCAGGCCACCCGCGAGCGGCGACCACGGCATGATGCCGAGACCTTCTTCCTGGCAGAGCGGCACGATCTCGCGCTCGATATCGCGCGACGCGATCGTGTAGAAGACCTGCGCCGAGACGAAGCGCGCCTTATCGAGGCGATCCGCGATCGACAGCGCCTTCTGCACCTTCCACGCGGGCATGTTGCAGAAGCCGACGTAGCGAACCTTGCCGAGCTTGACGAGGCGGTCGAGCGCGTCGACGGTCTCCTCGATCGGCGTCTGCGGATCCACGCCGTGCGTCTGGTAGAGGTCGACGTAGTCCATCTGCAGACGCGTGAGCGACTGATCGATCTGATCGAAGATGTGCTTGCGTGACAGGCCGGCAGCGTTCGGATCCTTGCTCGTGCGACCAAGCACCTTCGTCGCGATGACGAGCTGGTCGCGCGGCAGGCCGAGCTTCTTGACGGCCTGGCCGAGCAGCTTCTCGCTCTCGCCCTCGTGATAGACGTTCGCGGTGTCGATGAAGTTGATGCCCGCCTCGAGCGCGGTCTTCAACTGGCCTGCGACGGCGTCGATGCCGAGCTTGCCGATGACTTCCCAGAAGCCCTTGCCTCCGTAGGTCATCGTACCGAGGCAGAGTTCGGAGACGTAGAGTCCCGTGCGTCCGAGGCGGTTGTATTTCATCCGCCGAAACTAGATCCGTCTACCGAAGGCGAACAGTGACCGTGCCGGTCGATGAGCCTCGCTGAATGGTCAGGGTGCCTCCGGAGTCGAACGTCAGCGTTCCATCACCGACAACCGTCACCGTCGAGACACCGGCCGCGGTCGTGATCGGCACCGACGCGCCCTTGAACATCGCGCTCGTCGGCGCTGCGGCGGTCGCGCTGCGACCTTCCCACTTCCACTCGCCCGTGCCGCCCGACTCGCTCCACTCGTTGTTCGTGCGGTGCGACTGCGCTCCGCCGTACAGCCAGACTTCGCGATCACCACCGACGGACACCGTGGTCTTCACCGTCGTGTCTGTCGTCGGGTTCGTCGTCATCACGCCATCCGGGTACATGACGAGGATCGTTCCTTCGGGCACGAACGCGGGAATCTGCGACGTGTCCGCGGTGACGGTGACCTCGCCGCCCATGACAGCGGCACCGCCGAACAGCGGGAACCAACGACCGGCCGGCAGCGTGACCGTGCGCGACGTCGCTCCCTGGATCTGAACGGGCGCGACAAGGATCCGGTCGCCGAGCATGTACTCGTCGATCGTCGTCCACGCGAAATCCTCGTCGGGAAACTCGAGCGCGAGCGAGCGCATGAGTGGCAAGCCATCGACCTCGAACTGCTTCACGAGGCCCTTGAAGTACGCGGCGAGCTGCATGTGGAAGCGCGTCCACCTCTTGAAGTGCGCCTCGGAATTCGCGTCGTTCTCCCACTGGAAGTTCTGACGCGCGCTGCGGCCGTGGTGCGTGCGCATGACGGGCTGGAGCGCACCGAACATCGTCCAGCGATAGAACAGCTCCTGCGTCGTCGGGACGGTGCCCTGGCTCATGTAGCCGGCGACGTCGCTGCCGAAGTACGGGATGCCGGCGAGGCCAAGGTTGATGCCGATCGGAATCACCGACGGCAGACCATCACCGTCGGAGAAATCGGTCTGCTGATCGCCGGCCCACACGACCTGTTCGTACGGCTGCGAACCGATCCATGCCGAGCGGTTGAAGAAGATCGGCGCGAGGCGCCCGCTGATCGGCGCGTTCAATACCTCGTTGTTCAGCTTCAACCATTCCGTCGTGTATCGGTTGTGCACCGAGAGCGGATCCTCACCAGACTTCAGTGCGACGTCCTTGGTCGGCGCCCACTCCGCGAAGTCGACCATCCAGCCATCCGCGCCCTGGTTGCGGTGATCCATCATCAAGCCCTTCGCCCAGGTGACGGCGGCGGGGTTCGTGACGTCGAGCATCTTGGACTGCCCGGTGATCGAGACCGCGCCAAACGACCACGGCATTCCGTCGGGCGTCTGGATGACGTACTTGCCCGCGACGGCTTCGGCGAGCACGTCGGCGGTGTCGTCGATGAACGAGTTGTAATAGGTGAGCCACGCGAAGCCGGTCGAGTGCAGGTGAGCGGCGACGGTCTCGAAGTTGGGATACGTCGCGCGATCGACCTTCCAGTTCTCCGCGATCGCGTAGCCGAGCGCTCCGTCCATGCCGCCGCGCTGATCCTCGGTCCAGATCGCCGACGCGGGAATGCCGTCCGCGCGCAGCTTGTCGGCGACGCGCGTGACGTTCGCCTCGCCGTAGATCGCGTCGATCCACGGCGCGAAGATCGAGTCGGGCGGCGTCGCCGGCTTGCCGATCCAGGTCAGCATGCGGTTCAGCGCGACCTGCGGAGACGCTTTGTCGCCGAGGAAGATGCTCAGATCGATCGTGCCGTCCCACGTCTCGTAGCGGCACGCGCCGGGATGCGCCTCGGGACCGAGCGCGAAGATCGCCCGCGCGTTCGTCTTGACGGCGAGTGCGTAGCCCTTGCTCGAGAGCAGCATCGGCATCGGCGTGTGCGTCGAGTGCTTGCGGCCGACCAGGTACCAGATGCTCGCGTAGTTATCGTCGGCGTCCAGGAACTTCTCGATGCCGTCCTCCTGCACCCAGAGCGGGACCGTCTCGCCGTAGTGATCGGTGTCGAACGACTGACCGCCGAGGCCGACCATGTGCTCGTGATCCGCGGCGGGACACTGCGAGGCGATCTGGATGCGCTCTTCGCCGGTATGGAGAACGATCTGCACTTGCGACGGATTCACGTCGGCCTGCGGATCGATCCCCGCCGCGATGTCGTGGAACGTGATCTCGCCCGTGCCGATCTTGTCGCCGTCGTGCTGGATGTCGAACGTCGCGCTCGCGTCCGTGATCACGACGTTCGCGAGCTTGTCGATCGTGCGCCAGACCTCGCTGTCCTTGTTCTCGGCGAACTTGTACGAGCCGAACATCTCGGTGATCTCGACAGCGCGTGAGCCAACCGCTGCAAAGCCATGCGGCGGCTCGTGCTTGGTGCTGCCCTCTTGGGTGCCGCTCTGGGTGGCCCAGATGACCTCGTCACCGCGCTTGATCGTGATCGCGGGCGGCGACGTCTCGATATGCACGACGACCGTGGAACCGGGGTGCGGTGCCGCGTAGTCGAACGATTTCCCGTCGTCACCGCCGCAGGCAGCGAGGACGACCACCGAGCCGAGAAGGAACGTGGCGCGACGCATTCGTCACGCCAGTTTACGCTAGAAGCCGACGGCCAGACCGAGAGAAAGGTCCGCGCCGACGCCCGTGTTCGGCGCCGTCGTGCCGATCTTGCTGACCACAGCGATGCCGAGCAGCGCGGAGAAGTCCGCGACGAACGAGAAGTTGCCGCCGAGACGCTTGATGTAGCCGACGCCCGCGCCGACGAGCAGCGGGCCCTGCGTGACGATGTCCGTGTCCATGCCCGGATCCGGGGTCTGCACGTGGATGGTGTTGCGCATCACGCCGCCACCGATCTGCCCCATCACGCGAATGCCCTCGCCCGACTTGGAGACGGCGTAGCGCACGCGGAGCAGACCACCCGGAGCGATCGACGAGTGACCGGCTGCGCCCTTGGCATTGACGTTCGCGCCGACCGGAATACCGATGCGACCCGCGACGCCGATCGAGAGCTGCGTGCTCACCTGATACGAAATCTCGGGCAGCAGCACGACGTAGCTGTTGCCGACGCAGCACTGCTCGACCTTGTTGCCACCCTCGGTGGTGCCGGAGACGTAACCGAAGCCCGTGCCGGCTGAGACGGTGAACATCACCTTCGGGCGCTTCTGGCCCGTGATCGTCGCGTTGCCGCTAACGTCGCCACCATCGGTCGTATCGTCCTTGGTCGCGGTCTCTTTGGGGGCCGCCTTCTTGCCGCCGCCGGTGATCGGATCTTCGTCATCGCTCGGCGTCGGCGCGGCGCCACCGGCGACCTTGCCTTCGATCTCGATGATGTTCGGCGAGCCCGACGAGCCCTTGGCCGCCATCGGCTTGCCGTTGTCGCCGAGCGCGGCGACGTAGTAGTGGACGAGGTCGCCCTTCATCGCGGTCGCGGGAATCGCGCCCGTGTACTTGCACTCACCCTTCTTGGTGAGCTCCTTGGTCGTGAAGTCCGTCGCGCCACCTGCGCGGTACGCGACGACGACCTTGCTCGGAGAAATGTCGCCACCGACCATCGCTTCGATCGCGAGCGGGCCGCCCGCGGGCGCCGTGTCGATGATCGTGTGCTGCAGGCCCTTCACGCCCGCGCAGTCGACCGAGTCGTCGCCGCCCGCATCCACGTCCGGCTCCTGCTTGCCGCCGCCCTTTGCTTCCGCGCGCGCTTCGTCGAGCAGCTTGGTCAGGTCGGGCGACTTGTACGCGACGTCGATCTGGATCTTCGGATCGATCTTCACCGCCGAGACGAACGCGGTCTTCGCCGCCGCCGCATCACCATCGGCGAACGCCGCGATGCCGATGTCCACATAGACCTTGGCCGTGACTGGATCCTTCTCCAGCTTGCCCTTCTTGGCGACGGCGAGAGCAGCATCGAGCTGCTTGCGCGCGGCCGAGTAGTCCATCGAGTCGTAGTTCTCCATCGCCTCTTTGGTCTTCGCAGAGACGTCGCTCTTGGGAGAGGCGAACGCCGGTGCGGCGATAAAGAGAACGGCGGCAGCAGCCCACGCAAACCTGCGGCTCATAGCGCGTTTCTATACCGCGGCCGGGAGTCGATCTGTAGAGGATTTACTGCCCCGTCACCGACGGAAACACAGCTAACCCCCTATTTCTTCGTGATGATGAACTCGACGCGGCGGTTCTGGGACCGGCCGTCGGCGGTGCGGTTATCGGCGATGGGCTGGTTCTCGCCATAGCCCACGGCGGTCATCCGGTTCGACGCCACGCCCTGCTTGATGAGGTACGTGCGGACGCTGTTCGCGCGGTTCTGCGAGAGCTTGAGGTTGGACTTGTCGTTGCCCTGGCTGTCCGTGTGGCCCTGGACCTCGACCTCGATGGTCGGGTTGTCCTTGAGCGCCTGAGCGACCTCGTTGAGCAGCGGGAAGCTGACCTTCTTGATCGTCGCCTTGTTGGTGTCGAAGTAGACCGTCTGCTTGATCTCGATCTTGTTCTCGGTGACGACGACGAGGTTGTACTTCTTGGGGCAGCCGTCCGGCGGCACGCCCGCCTCGTTGGGGCACTTGTCGCTGACGTCGGGGATGCCGTCCTTGTCGTTATCCGGGTCGGGGCATCCGTCGTCGTCCTCGAAGCCGTCCTTGTCCTCGGCCTCGTTCGGGCACTGATCGACCTTGTCGTTCAGGCCATCAGCATCGTTATCGAGGTCCGGGCAGCCGTCATCGTCCTGGAACCCGTCGCGGTCCTCGGGGTCGTTCGGGCACTGGTCGACCTTGTCGTTCAGGCCGTCGCGGTCGTTATCGTCCTCGGGGCAGCCATCCTCGTCCTGAAAGCCGTCCTTGTCCTCGGGGATGCGGGGGCATTGATCGACCGGATCGAGGATGCCGTCGCCATCGGTGTCGCCGGGACCAGCAACGGGCGGACCCACGGTGCACTTGTCCTTGGGAGACTTCTCGACGGCGAGCTTCGCGTTGTCCTCGGCGACCTTCGCGAGGCGCTTCGCGTCGTAGTAGTTGCCCTCGTCGAGCTCGTGCTGCGCGAAGTCATTGTTGGACTCCGCCATCGCGAGCTCGACCGGCGCGCAACGCTGCGCACCGTTCGCACGAGCCGTGGCGATCGTGCCGTCGGTATCGTGGGTCTGCGAGCGCACCTGCATGCCCGCGCAGGCGCCGAGCAAGATCGAGATGGCGACGAGGAGCTTCTTCATCAGTCAGCGTCCTTGGCGGGCGCGACGCCTTTTGCCGGAGCGGGGATGACGTCTTTCGCCGGGGTCGGCGCGTCATCCTTGGCGGGCCTGTTCAAGATGATCGGGCCCTTGGACGGGTCCAGCTTCACGGCCGCCGCATCGTCGACGGCCTTGTCGCCCGCCTCCGCCGCCAGCTCGCCAAACCGATTGGCGCCCTGGAAGTCTGCGTGCGCCGCGAGCTCGCGCGCCTGATGGAGATACTGCACCGCGCGGGTCCAGTAGTACGGCGAGTACTTCTCCGCCTCGGCCGCCTTGGCTGCGTCCACCGACGACTGCGCACGGCGCGTGACCTGATTGACGTACGCGATCGGTCCACACGCACCCGCGGCGATCGAAATCGCGACGACTAGCATGCACCTGCGGATCATGGCCCCGTACCTTATCACCGCGAGCGCACGCGACGGCCATCGCGGTTCAATTCGATCGCCACGTAGACACCAGATAAAGCGATCGCCAGGAGAGACACCACGAACGCCCAGCCCAGCTGGAGGCTAAAGGCGCCCGCCGTCTTGTGGACGACCCAGCCCCGATAGTCCGCGGCCGTGGTCAGGCGGTTAATGCCGCTCACCACGAGGACGAGCAGCGTCAGGGCGATGACGCCGCCCGAGTACACCACCGCCAGCAGGAACCCGCGGCGGAGCAGGATCGACGAGACGTACCAGCCCCCGACGACGAGGCCCGCGTGGCCGACCATCAGCGGCAGGATCGCGATCCCCGACATCTTCTGCGGGTCGAAGAAGTACATCCAGGCCCACGCCGGGTGCACCGCATAGAAGTAGAGCGCGATCGGCATGACGATCACGCCGGCATGCATGGCGACGAGCGGAAACGCAGGCGAGCTGAACGGTCCGTCCGCGCGCACCCGGTCCCGTGCGATCAGCGCGAAGCCGATGCCGAACAGCAGGTTAACGAGGGCGATGACCGGAATGCGGGCAACCTAACACGGCACGCGCGCCCTCCGGGACGGCGCTGCGCCCTGCAGGGATGCGAAAGCAGCACACGCGGAGCGAGCAGATAACCGCGAAGACGCGGAGACGCGAAGTCGGAGACTTCAACCTCGCCGGGCGAGGGCGGGTCGACACCGACCGGATCGACCGCTCGAGTGCGGCTACATCCGAACGGACCGCGAAACTCGCCCGGCGAGGTCGATCGTTTTTTGCGTCTTCGCGCCTTCGCGGTTCTCTGGCTCTTCTCTCGCGTATCAGCGGCGTTCGAGGGGCGGTGTCCTCGAGCCGGTATCGGGATCGGGCGCGTCGTTGAGCACCGCGATCTCCACCGACGGAGTCCGCTCGCGCTCGGGCGCTGGCGACGGCACATCGATCTCGCCCGCAGCGAAGTTGGTCTCGCTCGCGACGAGGCGCGGCGTGGACGCGCGAACACCGTCGAGCGGCGTGCCCTCGTCGGGCTGCATGGCCATCTCGGTGGTGACGCGCTCGAGCGCGGGCGTGTGCTCCGCGCTGTCCTCGTCATCGACCTGCGAGATCGCGCGGAGGTTCCGGGGAAGCGGCGCCGGCTCGATGTCACCGATATCGGTGTGCGTGATCCCGCGGCCGATGTCGCCCGTCGGATCGTCGAGGGACGCGAGCGCATCGTCGAGGCGCGGCATCTTGTTGAGCGCGGTGTCGACGGCAGGCGCGACGGGCGCTTCCTCGAACACGGTGGCGTCGAACTCGTCGTCGTGATCGACCTCGATCTTCTCGATCGGAACGCTCTCGTTGATCTCGTCGGCGAAGCGCTCGGTGAGCACGGCATACGCGGTGCGCAGGGCGCGGCGAGCGGCGCTGGCAGTGAAGTCGCGGCGGACGCGCTCGTAGGCGTTCTGCGCGAGCTTGGTGCGCAGCGCGGGCTCCTCGAGGAGACGCATCACGCTGCGCGCGAGATCGACGGGATCGCCAGGCTCGAACAGGAGAGCCTCGCGCTGATCGGTCACGACTTGCATCACCGTGTCGCGCCGCGGGGCGACGATCGCGGTGCGGCAGGCCATGTACTCGAGCAACTTCGTCGGATAGACAGCGGTCGGGTTCGGCGAGAGATCGGCGGCGGCGGGCACCACGCAGACAGCGGCGGTCGCGTACAGCGTCGGGAGGTGCTCGTGCTCGATGGGACCGAGGATGTCGACCTTGTCGAGCAGGCCGAGCTCGCGGATGCCATCGCGCAGCCCTTGGTCAAACTTGGGTGCCATCGAGCCGGCGAGGACAAGACGAGCATCGATCTCGCGCACGATCGCGGCCATCGCACGGACCAGCACTCGCACGCCGCGGCCGGGATCGATCGAGCCGACGTAAAGGATGCGCGGCGGTCCGCTCTTCGGCATGTCGTCCCAGTCGAAGCGATCGACATCGACGCCGGGGGGCGAGAGGAAGACACGCTCGGGGCGACCGCGGCCCTGCAGCGCTTTGACGGCCGCGGGGGTGGGCGCGAGAACGAGATCGGCGGCGAGCAAGCACGCCTCTTCGTCGCGGCCGTACTGCCCATCGAGCTCGGTGTCGAACGTGGTCTCGCCGAGGGGCGAGCGCGCGAGGTCATAGACGACGGCGTAGCCGAGGCGATCACGCGCTTCGAGGACGGGGATCCCGCTCCAGCTATCGCGGCAGTGCACGAAGTCGTAATCGGCGCCGTCGAGCTGCCGGCGCAGCGCGCGCTGGAACGCTTGCACTTGCAGCTTGAGATCCGCTTCCTGCGTGGGCACGCGGAGGATGCGGACATTGCCGACGCGTTCGACGTACGCCTGTTCGCCCTCGCGCGCGACAAGCAGATCGACCTGATGGTGGGGCGAGAGCGCGTTGATCAAGTGCCGCAACTGCACGCCGGCGCGGCGCGGCCCCGGCACCGCACAGAAGCCGGTGATCAACACGCGGGCCATCCCCACATGGTCCGGCATGAATTCAGCCCGCGCAAGCGTCGACGCCCGACCACATGAGCCACGACAAGCGGGAAGATTTTGCGAACTGCTGCGTAGGCGTGACGTGAGGCGTCGTCCGCGCCTTGATTCGGCGCGTCGAGGTTTGTTATTGGGGATGCGTGCAACGCCTCATCGAGTACCTACGCCAAAACATCATGATCGATTTCCAGGGCGATCTGACCGTGGCAAAGGTGCGAGAGCTTCTTGCGGGGGACGACAGCCGCGACGCCAAGCAATTGCTGTCGAAGCTGGTCGGTGAAAAAAAGGTCGAGGATTTCATCCTGGTGCTCGCCGACTGCCTGCTGGAGCCGGTTCAGACGTCGCTGAACGACGACACCATGCGTGAGCAAATCCGCATGTATTCAGAAGCATAGCCTGCTAGGTTCCCTTCCATGGGGACCACGCCGGACAGCAAGACTCCCGTTATCATCGCGCTCGTTTGCGTAGCGGCTGGTATCGCCATCGCCGCGATGCACGGCGTGCTGCACGGATCGATCGGTGGCGGCATTCTCGCGGCCGCGGGCGCCATTCCCGCGTGCTTCGGCATGTGGAAGGGCATCCAGCAAGAGGGCCAGGGCACGCTCGCGATGTCGGTCGGTGCGGTCCTGCTCGCGCTCGGCGCAGGCGCGGTCCTGATCGTCCTCGGCGTGATCAACCTGGTTCGTTGATGCGCGCGCTCGCCGTCGCGACGGCCCTCATCGCGTCGACTATCGCCTCGGGCGCGACCGCCGAGGCCAAGCCCGAGAAGATGGTGTTCACGGACACCGCGATGGGCACCGTCGTCTCAGTATTTTTCTGGGGCGAGCCCAGCGAAAAGCAGAAGTACGAGAAGGCGGCCGGCGATGTGTTCGCCGAGATGAAGCGCCTCGATGGCGTGATGACGACGTGGACCGATACGTCGGAGATCGGCAAGGTGAACCTCGCTGCGGGGAAGGCCCCGGTCGTCGTCAGTGATGAGACGTTCGAGGTGATCACGCGCGCGCAGGACGTGTCCAAGCGCTCCGGCGGCGTGTTCGACATCACCGTGCAGGCGTTCCATGGCCTGTGGAAGTTCGATCAGGACATGGACGGCACGCTGCCGGATCCCGCCGAGGTGAAGAAGCGCCTCGCGATGATCGGCTGGAAGCATCTCAAGCTCGATCCCAAGAAGAAGACCGTCTTCATCGACAAGAAGGGCATGGCGATCACGCTCGGTGGCATCGCCAAGGGCTACGCGGTCGACAAGTGCGTCGCGATCCTTTCGTCCGAAGGCTTCAAGGACTTCATGGTGCAGGCGGGCGGCGATATGTACATCTCCGGCAACAAGGAGCCGAACCCGTGGGTCGTCGGAATTCGCGATCCGCGCGGCCCGGCCGACCAGATGTTCGCGTTCGCGCCGATCGAGAATCACTCGTTCTCGACGAGCGGTGATTACGAGCGCGGCTTCGTCAAAGACGGCATCCGCTATCACCACATCCTCGATCCGCGGACGGGTCAGCCCGCGCGTGCGTCGCGGTCGGTGACGGTGCGCGCCAAGGATTCGTTCACGGCCGATGCGTGGAGCAAGGTCATGTTCATCCTCGGCTACGAGAAGGCGAGCGCGCTGATCAAGAAGGAGAAGCTCGAGGACTTCGAGGTGGTCTGGGTCGATGGCGAGAACGCTGTCCACATGACCCCGGAGATCCAAAAGGTCATCCAGCTCGTACGTACTCCGACGAAAGGTCCGTGATGCGCCTCCTCAAGTCCGTCCTGATCGTTGGCGCGCTCTCCACGCCGGCGTTTGCGCACTTCGTGCTCGTGCAGCCGTGGAACTTCGCGACGCAGGACATCAGCGGAGATCCGCAGAAGACGGCGCCGTGCGGTCCATCGGGTGCGTTCACCGCCTCCAACGCGGTCACCGAGTACCAGACCGGCAGCATGATCGACATCACGATCAACGAGACGGTCACGCATCCCGGTCACTACCGCGTCTCGCTCGCGCAGAACGTCGCGGACCTCCCGTCGGATCCGCCGGTGAACAACCCCGGCGTGTGCGGCTCGCTCGACATCAATCCGAGCCCGGCGCTGCCGCTCCTCGCCGACGGTTTGCTCGTTCACACGTCGGGCTTTGGCGCGCCGCAGACCGTCCAGGTGCAGCTGCCGCCGGGAATGACGTGCACGAACTGCGTGCTCCAGGTGCAGGAGTTCATGGCCCAGCACGGAGCGCCGTGCTTCTACCACCACTGCGCGATGGTCACGATCAAGGACGCGCCGCTCGCCGATCCTCCGCACGATGGCGGGATGGGCAGCGCAGCGACGCCCGACGGTGCGAACGGTGACGCGGGATCGTCGGGTCCCGCGACCGGCGGAGGCTGCAGCACGGGTAGCGGGACGGGCCTCGCGATGGGCCTCGCGGGCTTGGGCCTGCGTCGCCGCCGCACTCCGCGTTGATGTCGGCGTGAGCGTCGAGCTCACCCAGGAGCGGCGGCAGGAACGGTCTCGATCTCGATCATGCGATCCGGCTGCACCCAGCGCGCGAGGGCCGCAGCGATCGACGCCGGTGTCACGTTGCGATAGCGCACGAGCTCCTTCGCGAGCTCCGCCGGATCGTCGGAGTACAGCATCCCGCGCTGGATGATGCCGACGCGGCGCGCGAGCTGCGAGAGCGACCAGATCGTGCCCGCCTCGCGGCGAGTAACGACGCGTGAGATCGACCGCTCGTCGACGCCGCGTGCGAGCTCCTCGTCGAGGATCGCGCGCACCCGCGCAGGGTCGGCGCCCGTGCGGAGATCGACGGCGACGTGCACTTCACCGCCGAGGCGGCCGTTGACCGTCCACGCTGCGACGCGCTGCGCGAGCTCCGTTTCGTAGACGAGCCGGCGCCACAGCGCACCCGTGCCCGGCGTCGACCACGCGGCGGTGACGATGTCGAGCGACGCCTCGTCGTCCGCGAGCGCGGGAGGACCGAGCCACGCGCGGTGGAGGCGACCGAGCGCGGCGAAGCGATCGACGATCTTCTCGCTGTGCGCAGCAGGCGTCGGTGTCGCGACGCGCTGGCGATCGGGGCGCGCGCTCGTGGGGAACGTGCCGAAGTACTTCTCGAGCTGCGCATCGAGATCGTCGGGGATGTCTCCCGCGATCACGAGCGTGGCGTTCGCGGGCACGTACCACGTGCGATAGAACGCGAGCACGTCGTCGTACGTCGCGGCCTGGATGTCCTCGTGGCGACCGATCGTGAGGTGCCGCATCGGATGCCCGTCGGGGTAGAGCGCGAGGCCGACGGCGAACCGCTCCGCGCCGTACGGCACGTTCTCGTAGCGCTGCACGCGCTCCTGGCGCACGACCTTCTGCTGCGCCGCGAGCCGATCGGTGTCGAACAGCGGGGCGAAGTAGCCCATGCGATCGCTCTCGATCCACAGCGCGGTTCCGAGCGCATGGGACGGCATGATCTCGTAGTAGGCCGTGCGCTCCGAGCTCGTGGACGCGTTAGCCTCCGACGAGCCTGCTCGCTTGAGCACCTCGTAGTGATGACCGCCAAGGCGCGACGGCGGGCTCTTGAACAGGTGCTCGAACAGATGCGCGAAGCCGGTGCGATCGGGGCGCTCGTCGGAGCTCCCCACGCGATACCAGACGGAGAGCATCGTCTGCGGCACGGTGCTGTCGCGATGGAGGACGAGCTGGAGCCCGCACGGCAGCACGCTCCGCTCGGCCGCGATGTACGGCAAGTCGTCGACGATCGCGACTGGTTCACTCGTCATCGGAAGCGTCCGCATTGTGCTCTCGCGCGAGTGAGAGCGCGAGCTGGTAGAGCTGCCGGCGCGGCTTTCCCGTCACCACGACGAGGCGCTGCGCTGCGTCCTTGGGCCCCAAGCCCTGCGCGAGCAGCTTCTGCAGCTCTGCTTCGACATCGATCTCTGCCTCGCCCGCTCGCCCACCCTCGACGACGAGCGTGCACTCGCCGCGCGGCGCGGTGTCCGCGTACTTCTGCTTCAGCGCGCCGAGCGATCCGCGCACGTGCTCCTCGTAGAGCTTGGTGAGCTCGCGCCCGAGGCTCGCACGACGGTCATCGCCGAACGCGGCCGCCAGATCCGCGAGGGTCGCACCGACGCGATCCGGCGCCTCGTAGAAGATCATCGTGCCGACCTCGCCGCGCAGCGTGCCGAACAGCGCCTGCCGCGCGCCCTGCTCTCGCGGTGGAAAGCCGAGGAACGTGAAGCGATCACTCGGCAGGCCCGATCCCACGAGCGCGACGAGCGATGCGCTCGGCCCCGGAATCACCTCGACCTTTGCGCCCGACGTCACCGCCGCTGCCACCGCGCGCGCGCCCGGATCCGAGACGCCGGGCATGCCGGCCTCGCTGATCACCGCAACGCTCTTGCCGTCGTTCAACGCCTCGACGAGCGCGACACTGCGCTCTGCTTCGTTGCCCTCGAACAGCGAGACGATCCTGCGCGCGCTGTTCGCGGGGCCCAACGCGTCGACGTGCGCGAGGAGCGTCTTCGCCGACCGCGTGTCCTCGGCCGCGATCACATCCGCCTCGCGCAGGATGCGAGCCGCACGCAGCGAGAGATCTTCGAGGTTGCCAATCGGCGTACCGACGACGAACAGCGTGCCACTCACCGGAACGGACCGTCCTTGCCCTGTTCGTAGTCCACGCGCTCCGTGTTCAGGTGCTTGTGGATCGGGATTTCCTTCACCGTCGGGCAGTACTGCTCGATGAAGCCGCAGCCTTCGCAGACAAACAGCTCGATCATCCCGTACCCGCGACTGATGTCGATCGCGTTCGCGGACACGCTGAACAGGCCATGCGTCCCCTGCGGCGGATACGTGACGTACTGCGGTGCCGCGCTCTCGACGCCGTACTGCCCGCTGGTGCTGCTGCTCTCGCGCGGAATCACCCGCACGAACTGGAGGCTGTTGCAGCGCATGCACGGCACGGGCGGACGCGTGAGGGGCGGCAGGACGACGATACCGAGCTTCGAGGAACACTCCGCGCAGACGCCGAGCGGCTCCTCGCGCGGGTCGAGCGTGTTCGTACAGATCTCGCAGTTCATCGCGGCTAGTCGCGCGTCATCGCGTCGATATCGATCGCGGTACCGAGCTCGGCTTCGAGGAACTTCTTGAGTCGGTCGAGCATGCGCTTCTCGAGCTGGCGCGCCCGCTCGCGGCTGATGTTGTAGCGATCGCCCAGCTCCTGGAGCGTGAGCGGCTCGTCGGTCAACCAGCGCTCGCGGAAGATCGTCTGCTCGCGGCCCTCGAGCGTCTTGGCGAACTGCTCGAGCTTGTTGCGCAAGAGCGTCGCGAACTCGTTCTGCGCGACGGCCGTGTCGGGGCGATCGGTATCGCTCGGGATGAAGTCGAGACGCGTGCGCGTACCATCATCGTCGCCGCCGCCGACGGGGGCGTCGAGCGAGGCTTCAGGTCCGGCGAGGCGGCGCTCCATGTCGATGACCTCGCGCTCGGGCACGTCGAGCTTCTGCGCGAGCAGCGCCGTCGTCGGTTCGAAGCCGAGTTGCTCGAGCTTCTCGCGCTCCTTGCGGAGGTTGAAGAACAGCTTGCGCTGCGCCTGCGTGGTGCCAATTTTTACGAGGCGCCAGTTGTTCAGAATGAACTTGAGGATGTACGCGCGAATCCAGAACGCCGCGTAGCTCGACAGCTTCACGCCGCGGTACGGGTCGAACTTGGAGACGGCCTGGATGAGGCCAATGTTGCCTTCCTGGACGAGGTCGAGGAGGTTGCGATGCGCTCGGCGATACTCGTACGCAATTTTGACCACGAGGCGCAGGTTGGCCTCGATGAGCTTGCGAGCCGCCGTGTTGTCGCCGTGCTCGACGAGGCGCGTCGCGAGGCTCTTCTCCTCCTCGGGAGTGAGGAGCGGATAGCGGCGTACCTCGTTCATGTACACGGCCATCGGGTCGCGCCGCGCGAGAGAACCGCCTTTCGATTGCTTGGGCTCCGGGACGTCGTCGGGATCGGCGAGCTCGACGTCCGCGTCTGCCTCGGTAGCTTCCTCGTCGGCGGCGGCCACGCTGTTGCCAGCAACATCCGAAACGAGGTCGTCTTCGGAGTCCGATTTTTCTTCGTCCTCGTCGGCGTCTGCCTCCGAGGCTTCTGGATCTTTCTTCGACGGCTCTTCGCCGACGTCGATGATCTTCTTCTTACGAGCCATCTGTCGACGAGGACTGTACTACATGTGTGCCCGGTGAACGTCGCAGTCGTCGCAGCAGGTTGCACGACAGAAGTCGCTGGCCGTCATTGCGATGACCCCTATAATCGGGGGACATGCGCTCTCGGTGGAACCTGGCCCTGGTGGGGGCCGCGGGGCTCTCTGCCCTCGTCCTCACTGCTATCCGTCAATCGCCACAGGGTGTGGTTTCGCTCGACCTGGAAATGCCCGAGGTACGCGCGGCTCCCGGCGAAGCACGCGTAGCGCGTCACGATCTCTCGACGCTGAAGGTCTTCAACTGGGCGCTCCTTCGCATCAAGGATCGCTACGTAGATCCGACGCGCGTCGATCCCAAGAAGATGCTCTACGCCGCGCTCGACAGCGTGCAGTACGACATCCCCGAAGTTCTCGTCGAGAGCGACGAGATCCATAACAAGATCACCGTCGCCGTGAACGACAAGAGCGAAGTGTTCGACACCGCCGACGTCGACTCGCCGTGGCGCATGACGTTGAAGCTCCGCAAGGTGTTCCGCTTCATCGAGACCAACATGAACGCCGGCGCCGATCTCGCGAAGGTCGAGTACGCGGCCGTCAACGGCATGCTCACGACGCTCGATCCGCACTCGGTGCTGATGGATCCGGAAGCTGCGCGCGACATGGACGTGTCGACGAGCGGCAAGTTCGGCGGCCTCGGCATCGTCATCAAGATGAAGGACCGCAAGCTCACCGTCGTGAAGCCGATGAAGGACACGCCGGCGTGGACCAAGATCAAAGCCGGCGATCACATCGTCAAGATCAACAACGAACCGACGGAGAACTTCACGTCGAGTGAAGCTGTCGACCGGATGCGCGGCGAGCCCAAGACGGCCGTCACGCTGTGGATCGAGCGCGCCGGTACGCCGGGCCTCATGCGCTTTGACCTCGTGCGCGATCTGATTCGCGTGACGCAGGTCGAGCACAAGCTCCTCGATAAGGGCGTCGGCTACATCAAGGTGAAGCAGTTCTCCAAGAACATCTCGGACGACGTCGCGGATGCGATGAAGGAGATGAGCGCCAAGGGCGCCACGTCGTGGATCCTCGATCTGCGCGGCAACCCCGGCGGTCTGCTCGAAGAAGCGGTCCAGCTCAGTGACCTGTTCGTCGACAGCGGCACGATCGTCGCGACGGTCTCGGGCCGCGATCGCGAAGCGCGCCGTGCGCAGGCCGGCTTTGGCGACACGGGCAGCTCGCTCGCGGTGCTCGTCAACGGCAACTCGGCGTCCGCATCCGAGATCGTGGCCGGCGCACTGAAGAACCTCGACCGCGCCGTCATCATCGGCTCGCGCACGTTCGGCAAAGGCACGGTCCAGGAGCTCTACGACAACGACGACAAGTCCAAGTTGAAGCTCACCATCGCGCAGTACCTGACGCCTGGCGATCGCTCGATCCAGAACGTCGGCATCGTCCCCGACGTCCAGCTCCAGCGCATGTACGTGCCGGACAAAAACACCGAAGCGAACGATTGGGTCCGCCTGCTCGCGCCGACGCACACGTACGGCGAGAAGGATCTCGATGCGGCGCTCGTGTCGAGCTACGCGAAGGACACGGATAAGCCTGCGTTCGAGGTCCCGTTCGTCTACGAGAAGCCCAAAGATGCGGACCCGGCTGCGGCACCGCCGTCGGACGATGACGACAATGATGACGAGGACGACATCAAGGACGACTTCGAGATGCGCTTCGCGCGCGATCTCGTGTCGGGCGCTCGCTCGAACAACCGTCCCAAGCTCGTCGCGTCTGCGGCCGCTCTCGTCAAGAAGACGCGCGCCGAGCAGGACATCGCGCTCGTCGCCGAGCTGAACCACCTCGGTATCGATTGGTCGGCAGCGGCCGATACGGGCGCGGCAGCGAGCCTCGATGTCTCCCTCGCGATGACGCCGAGCGGAACGCTCCACGCCGGCGAGAAGGTGACGATGACCGCGACCGTGAAGAACTCGGGCGCCGGCACGGCGTATCGCGTTCTCGCGCGCGTGCAGGGAGATGACCCGGTGTTCGAGGACACCGAGATGCCGATCGGCAAGCTCGCCGCCGGCGAGACCAAGACGTTCACGAAGATCATGGAGGTCCCCGCGGATGCTCTCGATCGCGTCGATCGCCTCGGCCTCGAGGTGAAGGAAGCGCGCAACGCGCCCGCCCGCGTCACGCCGGCCGAGGTCCGCATCGAGGCTGCAGCGCGCCCGATGTTCGCGTACTCGTACCAGCTCGTCGACGACGGCAACGGCGACGGCCTCGTCCAGCGCGGCGAGAAGTTCCGCCTGCTCGTGAATATGAAGAACACCGGCACCGGTGCGACGCAGGACGCGGCCGTGCTGCTGCGCAACGCGACCGGCGACGGCGTGAACCTGAGCAAGAGCCGCTTCGAGCTCAAGGACGCGCTCGTTCCGGGTGCGACCAAGCAGATCGAGTTTCCGCTCGCGACCGACGCGACGCTCGATGGCGACGAGATGATCGTCGAGCTGATCGCGTACGACGGAAAGCTCGACGAGCAGACCAAGGAGAAGTTGCACTTCAAGGTGATGCCGAGCGTCGCGGCGACGCCTGCGCGCGGCGATGTCACCGTGAAGGCGCCCGTCATCATTCGCTCGGGCGCATCGGACAGCTCGGACGAAGTCGGCCTGACGCAGAAAGGCGCGAGCTACGCCGCGATCGCGACGTTCGGCTCGTACACGAAGGTGAAGCTCGACGGCTCGGGCCGCGTGGGCTTCGTGCCGACCTCTGCCGTGTCGTCGGGTGGCTCTGCAGGCACGGCGTTCTCGCCGACCTGGAACTCCACGCCGCCGGCGATCTCCTTGTCGGTGAAGGACCTCGAGACGACCGGCGAGACGTACAAGATCGTCGGAACCGTCACGGACGAGAGCCACGTCGAGGACGTCTACGTGTTCGTGTCCAACGAGCGCGCCAAGATCGACAGCCGCAAGGTGTTCTACCGATCCAACCGCGGCGGTAAGGACAGCAAGTACTTGGAGTTCGGCAGCGAGCTCCCGCTCTGGCCGGGCTCCAACATGATCACCGTCGTGGCCCGCTCCTCGGCCGAGGTAAAGAGCATCAAGCGCATGTTTGTCTACCGTGACCCTCCCCGCACGGCCTCCAAGCCTTAGTAAGACATGGCAAAATGGGGCGTGAATCACGGCGCCCTTCCCGGCGTCGAAAGGGTGTCATGCGCAACGTCCTAGTCTTCGCTGCTGTTGTTCTCGCTGCGTCGTCTGCTGCGGCCGACACCTCGCTCGCGGGCGTCTACAACGTCAAGTACGAGGATGTGTCCAACAACTGTCCCTCGCCGCTCAAGTATCCGAACGGCACGATGGAAGTGAAGAGCTCCAAGGGCGCGGCGATCACGGTCGACATCGATCGCACGCCGATCATGTCGGGCTCGAGCAGCAAGAACGGCAAGGTCAGCGCGAAGTCCAAGATCGGCGACACGTCGCTGCAGGGCATGAAGGGCTCGTTCTCCGTCGCTGGCAAGATCTCGCCCGAAGGCCTGCTGTCGCTCGTCATGGTCGGTGAGTACCAGGCGAACGGTAAGGCGCTCTGCACGCAGACGTGGAACGTTACCGGGGTCAAATCCGATGACGCGCCCGCGACGCAGACCGCGCCCAAGAAGAAGTAGTCGATCAGCGAACGCTCAGCGCGAGCGCGATAACGATCACGACCGCCGCGAGCACGAGCAGCAACGACCAGACATTGCTCATCACGCGCTCGTGCTTTTCATGCGCGAGAATTTCGGGGATGTGATTCGGTAGCGGCATCGGTGACCTCCTGATCAGGAGGAGTTGCATCACTGGTGCCAGACGCGAGCGAGCGGAGCGCCCTGCACTCTCACCTCGAACACCTTCTGCGCACCGGGAGGTACGCGACACTGTGCGCCGACGTACTCGACGATCCAGGTCGCGTGCGACGTGCTGTTCATGACGGTCGGCCACAGGTCGCCGCGGAACCACGTGAGGTGCTGCGGCACGACGCACGACCGGTCGACGATCTCGCCGGCCTTGGCGTGCTCGTTCACATATGTGATCGCGCGGTCGAGTCCTTCGCCCCACCACGCCGTCTCGAACAGACCGAGCCTCTGGACGTTCGAGGCGCCGCCGGTGAGCTCGCCAAAGTAGTCGAGGTAATAGGGATAGACGCGCGCGAGCGTGATGCCCATATAGAGAGCGAGCGCGGCGCAGAGAGCCGTGAACGCGCGCGAGTGCTTGACCAGCGTCGCGACCCGATCAAAGCCGTACGCGGCGCACATCGCGAGAGCCATCACGCTCGGCATCACGTAGCGCACGCCGTCCTGGCGCACGGGTGACGCGGCGACGAGCAGCGGGATGACGAACCACAGCAACAGGATCAACGCATCACGCGAGCGCTCGCGGACCCCGCGCACGATGCCGGCGACGACGCCGATCAAGACACCGAGCGGCAGCGTCGCGAAGAGGTAGACCAGGAAGTAGTAGACCGGCGGTGTGTTCGTGACGTGACCGAGGAATGGCTCCGGCACGTGAGGCAGCGAGAGCTTGTGAAGCGAGTCGCCGAGAGCGCGGAACGGGTGCCCCCACAGCCGCGGCCATAGCCCGTAGAACGTCGCGATCGTCGTCGCGACCATGATCGGCGACCAGATCAACGTGCGCTTGCGCTGCTCCGCCGGAGCCTTGAGCACGACGATCGCGACGCACAGCGGGCCGAGCAAGCCGTTCACGAAGCGCGACGCGACCGCGACACCGACGACGATGCCGACGCCCGCGAGGCGCTGCGGCAGCTTCTCGGGATCATCGTGCGCGCACAGCGACAGCAGAATACCGAGCGCCCACCACAGCACCGTCGGTGCTTCGTGCCCGACGATCTGGCCGTGCGCGACGAGCGGCGGCAACAGCGCGGCGATGAGGCCGGCGAGCACGCCCGTGCGAATGTTCGCGAGGCGCTTCCCGATCGGCACCATCAATGCGCAACCGAGCGAGACCAGCAGCGCGCAGATGCCGCGTGCCGCGTCGAACGTATCGCCGATATGCGCGCCGATACCGACGAGGTACTTCATCACCGGCGGGTGCTCGTAGTTCCAGATCCAGCTCGGCTTGTGAAAATCGAGCGAGAGGAGGTTCGTGATGTAGTTCTCGCCGGCCGCCCAGTTGGTGTCCTCGTCCCACGTCTGGCCATGTGCATTCAGGCCGATCAAGCGAACGACGAGCGAGAGCGCGAACACGGCGCCGACCGCGATCCACGTCTCGCGCGAAACGGCAGCGAGGCGCGCGCGCTGCGCCATCAGGATGCTGCCGATGACGACGAGGAGCAGCAGCACTGCGAACACGCCATCGTGATCCGGAAGATCGCTCGTGAGGTTCGACGCCGTGACGTACTCGGGGTCGCCGCGGCGGCCGACAGGACTCCAGATCAGCCGCGTGTCGGGGGCCGGCGGACTCTCGAACTTGAACGCGAGCGTCGGCTCCTCGACGATGAAGCGATCCTTCACGATGCCCTGCCCGTCGAGCTTCTTGCCCTGCACGACGAGCGTCTCGTGCCGCGTCGACTGGAAACCGACGATCACGGGACCGGTGCGCCAGATGTGGAGCTCGCCGCTCGCGATGTTCGGCGTGACGACGGTCAGTGTCCGTAGCAGGAGGATCAGCGCGACGAGCGCGACCGACACGACGGGCCAGAACCGACCGGCGCGTGTCACTTCACGAGACCCGGGCACTGAAACTGCCGCGATTTCTTCACGAGAAACGTGTACAGGTCACCCTGCTGACGCATCCCCGGAATCTTCATCGAGACCTGCTCGTAGCCGTGCGCGAACCAGTAGCCCCCGCAACCGAGCGACGGCGACGGCTTGCTCGACGACGTGATCAGATAGCAGCTGAACACGAACGTCGGGTCGTACTCGGCGAGTAGCGAGTCCGTCGCGAACTTGGTGTGACCGGCGCGCGCGCGCACGCGAGGCTCCTCGTGACCGATGCGCTCCGACACGAGGCCGAACACGTCGATCGCTCGCATGCGTCCGTAGTACGGCTGCGCGCCCGCACCACCGACGATCGAGAAGTCCGTATCCGTGAAGCACGGCGCCATCGCCTTGCCGATCGCGGCGCGGTCTTCCGTATAGACGTGGAGGAACGACGGCGTGTCGATGCCGTGGTCCGGTAGCCAGTTGCCCCACTCCATCGATCGCCTCGTCAAGCCGACCTGCGTGAACGCGAAGCCGCCGACGATCGCGACATAGACGATGACGCGCGCGACCGACGGGATTGGGATCACGGTCAGCACCCACTCGAGGCCGAGCCCGATCGCGAGCGCGGCGACGACAAACAGCGGCATCACGAAGCGATGCAACCCCATGAAGTCACCACCAACGGTGATCGTGTACGGAACGTACGCGCCCGCGAGCAGGATGAGCGCGATGGCGAGCACGGTGCGCGCCGAGCGCGGCCTGCCGATCACGAGGCCGATGAGAATGATCGGCCCCGCGAGGACCACCTTGGTCTGCTTGAGCCAGACCCACAGGTAGTACATGCCATTGCGCATCATCTCCTGCCCCATCTTCGGCGACGCCCAGCGCCCCGACGCCTTCACGTAGTACGTGTTCGGCCACAGATAGCCGTAGTACCGAAATCGCCACACGAACCACGGCGCCCACGCGGCCAGGAATGCCGCAACGGCGACGAACGCCGCGATCCACTGCGCACGTTCATTCCGGCGCGTGATCAGCGTGTAGAGGTGCGCGATGCCGAACACGCCGGCGATCAACAGCCCCTCGGGCCGCGTCATCGCCGACAGCCCCAGCGCCACCGCCGCGCGCACGATCGCGAACGGGCTCTCCACCGCGCTCACCACTCCGTCGAGCCCGATCACGACGAGCAGCACGAACAGCTGCGTCTCGAGACCACCGGACGTCCAGCACGCAAAGCCCGACGAGCACGCGAGCAGCAGCGCGGGAATCGCCGAGCACGCGGTCGGCGCGCCGATGGCCTTGTCCATGATCCGCACCGTCAGCCACTGCGTCGCGAGCGCGCACGCCAACGCGAGCCACAGCGACAGCTGCTCGGGCTGGATGCCGATCTTGATGCCGCCTGCGAGGATGACGGTCCACAGGAAGTTCGTATAGCCCTCGACCGGCGGGAGGCCGACGTTGAACGCCAGCTGCCCGTGCTCGGCCAGGTTCCGCGAGTAGACGAACGAGATGTACGCGTCGTCCGTGACGAACCAGTAGGCGCGCGTATGGATGACCAGCGCGACCATCGAAATGGCCAGCAGGACCCAGCGCATGCGCGCGGACGACATCGGGGAAACGTAGTAGTTTTCGGGCCTGTGTACCTCCTCCTGAGCCGTAAAGGCGCTCCGTCCAGAGCGCTGCGCGAGGGACGCGGACCGCGCGTGACTCCAGAAGAGAGCCGCAAAGCCGCTACGGCTGCCAAGAGGAACTTGTTGACCTCGCCGGGCGAGGGGCGCGGTCCGTGCGCGGGTGAAGAGAACCGCGAAGACTCGAAGACGCAAAGCGATCTGGCCTCGCCGGGCGAGGGGCGCGGACCGGGCGTGATCCCAGCAGGGAGCCACAAAGCCGCTACGGCCGCTAAGAAGAACTTTTTGACCTCGCCGGGCGAGGGACGCGGGCTGGGTGTGAGGCAGAGCCACGAAGGCACGAAGACACGAAGGACTCGAACCTCGCCGGGCGAGGAACGCGGGCCGTGTGCGGATCAGGAGAATCGCGAAGACTCGAAGACGCAAAGCGATCTGGCCTCGCCGGGCGAGGGGCGCGGACCGCGCGTGCTCGCAGAAGAGAGCCACAAAGCCGCTACGGCCGCTAAGAAGAACTTTTTGACCTCGCCGGGCGAGGGACGCGGGCTGGGTGTGAGGCAGAGCCACGAAGGCACGAAGACACGAAGG
>DASYDE010000088.1:0-145427 GCA_036499725.1 Kofleriaceae bacterium | reverse complement strand
GCTGAGCGGAGTGACGTCGAGAAGGAGGATGTCCTTGACGTCGCCCGAGAGGACGCCGCCCTGGACCGCTGCACCGAGAGCCACGACCTCGTCGGGGTTCACGCTGCGGTTCGGTTCCTTCTTGAAGAACTCCTTCACCTTCGCCTGGACGAGCGGGATGCGCGTCGAGCCACCGACGAGGACGACCTCGTGGATGTCTTCGACCTTCTTGCCCGCATCCGCGAGCGCCTTCTTGCAGGGCTCCATGGCGCGGGCAACGATGCCCTCGATCATGCGCTCGAACTGCGAGCGGTTGAGCTTTTGCAGCAGGTGCTTGGGACCGGTCGCATCGGCGGTCAGGTACGGGAGGTTGATCTCCGTCTCCTGCGTCGACGACAGCTCGATCTTGGCCTTCTCCGCCGCTTCCTTGAGGCGCTGGAGAACCATCTTGTCCTTGGAGACGTCGATATTCGTCGACTTCTTGAACTCCGCGACGAGCCAATCCATCAATAGGTTGTCGATGTCGTCGCCACCGAGGTGCGTATCGCCGTTCGTCGAGATGACCTCGACGACCTTGTCGCCGACCTCGAGGACGGAGACGTCGAACGTACCGCCGCCCATATCGAACACGGCGATGAGCTGCTCCTTGGTCTTGTCCAGACCGTAAGCGAGAGCGGCCGCGGTGGGCTCGTTAATGATGCGCTTGACCTCGAGGCCTGCGATCTTGCCGGCATCCTTGGTCGCCTGGCGCTGGCTGTCGTTGAAGTACGCGGGGACCGTGATGACCGCTTCGGTCACCGTCTCACCCAGATACTCCTCGGCCGCGCGCTTGAGCTTCATCAGCACGCGCGCACCGATCTCGGGCGGCGAATAGCGCTTGCCACGGATCTCGACGGCAGCGTCGCCATTGCTGGCACCGACCATCTTGAACGGGACGCGCTTCGCTTCCTCTTGCACCAGGGTGTCGGTGAACTTCCGACCCATGAAGCGCTTGCTCGAGAACACGGTGTTCTCGGGATTGGTGATTGCCTGACGGCGGGCGATCTGGCCGACCAGAACCTCGCCCTTCTCGTCGAAGGCGACCACCGACGGGGTCAGGCGATTGCCTTCCTCGTTGGGGATAACCTTGGGTTCCTTGCCTTCCATGATCGCGACCACGGAGTTGGTGGTTCCTAGGTCGATTCCGATGATCTTGCCCATGACGTTTGATTCCTCCGGCTACTACCCACCCGAAACGCTGCCGGTGCTGGGGTTGGCCTGTCCTCGAAGGGATTGTGTGCTGGGCAACCTAAGTAGCCCCCAAGCACGCGTCAAGACTCAGCCCGACTGATTAAACGGGCAGGCCCGCGAGCGATCGAAGAATTTCCTTCGGGTTTTCGATGACCCCGCCGTGGGCCGGCAGAATGCGCTCCAGCTCGGGATCCCGCGACCATGCTTCGAAACCCACCTTCAGGGCGGCCTCGTCCTTCACGAGACCCAGCTTCACCGTCCACGGTAGCGACGGGTGGCCCGGGTTCATCCCCATGACCTTGAACGCGACTCCCTCGACCCCGGACTTCTCCGGGATGTTGAAGATCAGGTCCGCCACCGCGAGCGTCTTCTTGCCGGTCTCGGTGGTGACCATCATCGTCAGCTCCTTCTTGGCCGTGCCGGGAGCGTTGTCGATGAGGACGTTCGGATCGCCGGTGTCGAGCGTCGTGTGGTCCACGGGGATGACCTCCTCGACGTCTGCTTTGACCCCCTCGGGAGCGACCACCACGATGTTCGGGTAGCGCTGCTTCCAGGGCTTGAGGTCCAGGCGGTGGTTGCCGCGCGGGACGATCATGTAGCGCGGGGGACCGATGGCCTCGAGCTGCTGCATCGCGGGCTCGGCGAGCGAGATCGGGCTGAAGATCACGAGCTCACCGCCCGCGAGGCGCGCCACCGTCATCCGGCGGGTGGTCTCGCCGAGCGGCATCTCGAGCCGTCCCGTCACGGTGTAGAGATTATGTCCGAGCTTCTCGAGCGGACCGTGCGGCGCGACCGTCCAGGTTTCATGCGGCTTCGTCATGCTGGGCGCACGTCGCAAACCGCGGGCCGGGAGACCTCAGCGATCTACCGACGGCGGCGCCGACGAGTGAGCGCGAACAGCGCGATCGCGATCAACACGGCGGTTCCGTGACCGTTCGATGCGGCGCAGCCAAAGCCGTTGTCGACAACGTCGATGCTCACGGTGACCTCGGACTCCACGGTCGTCCCTGCACTGTCGGTCAGACGCGCGGTGATGACGTGGGTGGCGGGCGCCGTGAGAGCACTCGTGTCCCACAGGACTTCTGCCGGCAGCGCGTCCGCCGTGCCGATGCCGACGCCGTCGACGAGAACTTCGAAGCTACGCAGCGTCGTTCCTGTCGCGAGCGTGCCCTCGACGCGGATCGTGACGAGGTTCCCGACCGGATCGCCCTGCTCGGGCGACACGATCTTCACCGTCGTCATCGTCATATCGCCGCCCGCGACAACGTTCGTCGTGAACGTCGTCGCGATCGCACCATCGGTCAGCGTCACCGTCTGCGCGCCAGGCGTGTTGAACGTGATGCTCGCGCTGGCGACACCTGCCGCGAACGTCACCGTCGCGGGGTGGGCCGACGCGGCGTCGCTGCTCGTGATCGCGGGCGAGCCCGTGTAGCCCGTCACCGTGTTGCCGAACGAGTCGACAGCCGTGAAGGACAAGGCCACCACCTCCGTCGCGTTGACGTTCGCCGCCAGGTTCGCCGTGTACGCAGCGACCGCGCCCGGTGTCACGTCGAACGGCGTCGACGTCGCGCCGGTGAGGCCGCCACTCGACACGGCGAGCGTGTAGCCCGTGCCCGCCTTGTCGAGCGAGAGGTTGCTGAACGTCGCGACACCGGCGACGGCGTTGACGATGGCCGTGCCCATCAGCGTCGCGCCGTTCGCGTTGGTCCCGATCGCGATCGTCACCGAGCCGGTGAACGACGTGACCGGGTTGTTCTGTGCATCGAGCGCCTGCACGACGACGGCCGGCGCAATGGAGCTGCCCGCCGCGACATCCGTCGGCTGGACCGCGATCGCGAGGTGCGTCGTCGTCGAGGCGACGATATCGAACGCGTTCGTGTTGACGGGCGTGAGCGCACCCGACGTCGCGTGCAGCGTATAGCCGGTGCCCGCGCGATCCACGGTCAGCGTCGAGAACGACGCGACACCAGCGACGGCGTTCACGGTCAGCGTGCCGCCGAGCGTCGCACTCGTGGGGTTGGTGCCGAACGCGATGGTCACCGCGCCCGTGAACGACGTGACGCGGTTGTTGGACGCGTCCACGGCGCCGATCTGCAGGGCGGGTGTGAGCGCCATGCCCGCCGTGCCGTTCGTCGGTTGCTGCACGACGACGAGCGCGGTAGTCGCGCCGGGCGTGATCGCGAACGGATCGCTGGTTGCCGACGTGACGCCGGTGGCGGTCGCCGCGAGCTGATAGCCGGTGCCCGCCTTGTCGACAGCGAGGGTAGAGAACGTCGCGACGCCCGCCACGGCGGCGACGGTGGTCGTCCCCGCGAGCGTGGCGCCGGCCGCGTTCGTCAGCGCGACAGTCACGTTGCCCGTGAAGCTGGTCACGACGTTGTTGGAGGCATCGCGCACCGTCACGGTGATCGGCGGAGCGATCGCGGTGTTCGCGACCGCGTCGCTCGGTTGCACGGTGAACGCGAGGTTGGTCGCTGCCCCCGGCGTGACGTTGAACGCGGTGCTCGTCGCCATCGTCAGGCCCGTGCCCGACGCGACGAGCGTGTAGCCCGTACCGACCTTGTCGAGCGTGACGTTCGCAAACGTCGCGACGCCGGCGACCGCGTTGGCGGTCGTCGCGCCCGAGAGCGTCGACGTTCCCGGGTTGGTGCCGATCGCGAGTGTCACGGCGCCGGTGAACGACGTCGCGCGATTGCCCGCTGCGTCGCGCACTTCGACCTGAATGGCCGGCGTGATGAACGCGCCCGCCGCGATGGAGCTCGGCTGGACGGTGAACGCGACCGCGGACGCACCGCCCGGCGTGATGGCAAACGGGTCGCTCGTCGCGGACGGGACGCTCGCACCCGAGGCAACGAGCGTGTAGCCCGTGCCGGTCTTGTCGACGGTCAGCGTCGTGAACGACGCGCGTCCCGCCACCGCGTTCACGGTCGCCGTACCTCCGAGCGTCGCGCCCGGGGTGTTCGTTCCGAGGGCGATCGCGATCGGCCCGGTGAACTGCGTCGCGAGGTTCTCGAATGCGTCGAACGCGTCGACCCGCACGGTCGCGAGCGCCGCGCCCGCAACACCGTCGGCCGGTTGCTGACCGAACACGAGGTGGTCAACCGCGGCCGGCGTGATCGCGAATGCGCCGCTCGTCGAGGAGACGACGCCCGTCGACGAGGCAGTGAGCGTGTAGCCGGTCCCGACCTTGTCGAGAGCGAGATTCGCGAACGTCACCTGCCCTGCCACGGCCGTTGCGGAGGACGTGCCGAGCAACGTCGCACTGCTCGGATTCGCGGACAGCGCCAGCGTCACGGTGCCGGTGAAGGTCGTATCGAGGTTGCCGTTCATGTCGTGAGCGGTGATGACGATGGCAGGCGCGATGTCTGCGCCGGCGACCGCGTCGGACGGGCCAACGTCGATCACGAGATGGTTCGCATCTGCAGCGACGATATCGAACGCGTTGCTCGTCACGCCGGTGAGTCCCGTCGAGCTCGCGGCGAGCGTGTAACCCGTACCCGCGAGATCGATGGTCAGCGTCGAGAACGTCGCGCGCCCCGCCACGGCGTTGACCGTGGCCGTCCCGCCGAGCGTTCCCGCGGCGGGGTTGGTGCCGATCGCGATGGTGACCGGTCCCGTGAACGGCGTCGCGAGGTTGCCACTCGCGTCATGCACGTCGATGATCAGAGCCGGCGTGATCGCGGTTCCCGCCGCGGACGTAGTGGGCTGAACGCTGAACACGAGCGCGGCGGCCGCCGCCGGCGTGACGTCGAATGGACTGCTCGTGAGCGACGGCAGCAGCGGCGCTTCCGCGACGAGCGTGTAGCCGGTCCCCACCTTGTCGAGCGTGATGTTCGAGAACGTCGCAACGCCCGCGGCCGCCGTCTGGGTCAGCGTACCGCCGAGCGTGGAGAGGCCCGGGTTCGCGCCGAGCGACAGCGAGACGCTCCCGGTGAACGACGTCGCCACGTTGCCCTGTGCGTCGTGCGCGGCAATGGTGATCGCGGGCGTGATGGCAGCACCCGCAGCGACGGAGGACGGCGACGTCGCGAACACGAGCACGACGGCTGGGCCGGGCGAGATCGCGAACGCCGAGCTCGTCGCGCTGGTCAGCGCGCCGCTGGTGGCGACGAGCTGATAGCCGGCACCGACGGTGTCGACGTGAAGATCCGCGAACGTCGCGACACCGGCGACTGCGTTCACGGTCAGCGTGCCTCCCGCGACGACGCTGCCGGGATTCGTCGCGAGCGCGATCGTAACGGGCCCGGTGAACAGGCTGACATTGCCGTGCGTGTCACGCGCCTCGACGAGCACGGCGGGGACAATGGCGCTGCCTGCCGTCGCCGACGTTGGTTGTTGCGCGAACGCGAGCTGCGCAGCCGTGCCCGCAGACACGACGAAGGAGTTGCTCGTCGTCGACGTGAGGCCACCGGCTGCGAGCTGCAGCGTGTACGTGCCCGCGAGATCGAGCGTCAGCGTGGAGAACGTCGCGACGCCCGCGACCGCGTTGACCGTGACGGTACCGCTCAGCACGGCACCCACGGGCCCTGTCGCGATCGATACCGTGACCCCGCCGACGAAGCTGGTGTTCGTGTTGCCGCTGCTATCGACGGCGCGCACGGTGATGGCGGGCGTGATCGCCGCGCCGGCCACGACGTTCGTCGGCTGCACCGCGACGGCGAGGGCGGAAGCGGCGCCGGCCGTGATGTTGAACGTGTTGCTCGTCGCCGAATCGACCTCGGCAAGCGCGGTGAGCGAGTGCGGACCAGCGACCGCGATCGAGAGATTGCTGAACGTCGCGACGCCCGCGACCGCGTTCACCGTCGTGGTGCCCGAGAGCGTATCGACGCCCGCTGAGAGAGTGACGGCGTCGGTGAACGTCGTGGCGACATTGCCGAACGCGTCGAAGCCCGTGACCTGCACAGCTGGCGTGATGCTCACGCCCGCGACCGTGTCCGTCGGCTGCACAGAGAACCCGATCGTCGTCGCGCCGGACGCGGTGATGTTGAAGTTCGCGCTCTGCGTATTCCTCCCGGCGGAGTCGGCGCGCAGCGAGTACGTGCCGGCCTTATCGAGGGAGATGTTCGCGAAGGTGGCGACACCCGCAACCGCATTCTGCGCGAGCGTTCCAGAGAGCGTGGCGGTCGCCGGCCCCGTCATGATCGAGAGCGTGACCGTCCCCGTGTAAGCCGGCGTCGGGTTGTTGAACGCGTCGTGCGAGCTGACCTGAATGGCCGGCGTGATCGCGGGGCCCGCTGTCTGATCGGTCGGTTGGACCACGAACGAAAGTCCGGCAAAGGCGGCGGGCGAGATCGTGAACGACGCGCTGCCCGCGCTCGTGAGCCCCGACGCCGTCGCGGTGAGCGTGTACATACCCGCTTGCTGAATGTTCACACCCGGGAACGATGCAACACCGGCGATGGCGTTGACGGTCGTCATCGTCCCGGAGAGCACGCCCGGTCCCGTGGCCACGGCGAGCGTGACGCTGCCCGTGTAGTTCGAGTCGATGTTGCCCGCCACATCCGTCGCGTTCACGACAATCGTCGGAGCGATATTTACGCCTGCCGTCGCGTTTGTCGGCTCCTGCGCGAAAACAAGCTTCGTCGCGGGGGCCGGGCCGACGGTGAACCCGTTGCTCGTCGCATCCGTCAGGCCCGTGCTCGAGGCGACGAGCTCGTACATGCCGTCTAGATCGATGGCGGCATTGCTGAACGTCGCGATGCCGCCACTCGCCGTCGCAGTGCCGCCGCTGAGCGTCGCGAGCGTCTTCCCATTGATCGTGAGCGTCACGGTGCCCGCGAAGCTCGTGTCGAGGTTGCCGCCCGCGTCGAGCGCGCGAACCACGATGGCCGGTGTGATCGACGCGTTCGCCGCAACGTCCGACGGCTGCGTCGAGAACGCGAGCTGCGTGGCTGGGCCCGCGACGATATCGAACGGGTTCGTCTCGACGGTGCCGAGGTCTGGCGACGTGAAGATGAGCGTGTAGCCGATGCCCGGCTTGTCGAGCATCAGGTCCGAGGTGCCGAACACGCCGTTCGATGCGGTGATGCTCGTCGTACCTGTCAGCGTCGCACCGCTCGGGTTGTTGCCGAGCGTGACGGTGACCGTACCGGAGTAGTCGTTGTCATCGCCCTCCGACGCGTTGCGCGCCGTCGCAGTCGCGGCGATCTCCGTCATCACCGCCGTGTCGGTCGGCTGCAGCGTGACCGCGAGGTGCGTCGCAGAGGCGGCCGTGATGTTGAACGTGTCTGAAAATCCGTCGGGAAGACCGGACGACACGAACGTGAGCTGGTACCCCACTCCGGGTTGGTCCAGCGTCAGGTTCGAGAACGTCGCGAGGCCCGCAATGGCGTTGACGCTGAGCGTTCCACCAAGCGTCGCTGCCCCCGGGTTGGTAACGAGCGACACGGTGACGGTCCCCGTGAAGGCGGTGTCACGGCTCTCCCCGTTGCTAAGCTCGACGCTCGTCGAAAACATCGCACCGACGGACGAGTCCGGCGGCTCGTCAATGACGAGAAACTGTTCCGGGGATCCGTGCGCGATGCTCGTCGAAGATCCGCGGTCAGTTGGCGAATCGTTGGAGCTGCAAGCAACTCCCAGCAGCGATGCGATCAGCGCGACAATTTGAACGGAGCGAGCGGCCCGGAGGTTCATGCGATCGCCACCGTAGGAGAAGCGATCGCTATCGCGCTATGTGTGTAGACGGCGAATCCCACCGAGCGTTGACGCACTCGGTGTTGGGACTACGAAGTGCGCGCGAGGACTACGCGCGCATGTCGCTACCTACGACGCCCAGCCGCGACCACCGATGGAGAACGTCGAGCTGCGGCCGTCGGACGTCGGCGCCCCATCGCCGGCGACCTGCTTGCGCCCCACTCCCCCGCCGTAGCCCTTGCCCGCGACCTTCTCGAGGACCTTACCGAGCTCTTCCTTGTCGAACCACAGACCGTGCGTTTCGCAGCGGTCGAGCTCCACGTGCGGTTTCTCGATGTGGCCCTCGAGATCGATGCGCACTTCACAGCGCTTCATCGCCTGATCGCAGTGCGGGCAGCGCCGCTTGCCGTCGACCTCCTTGTCGAACGACAGCGCGGGCTCGAGGCTCGTCATCTCGAAGATGCCGCGCGAGAGATCCGCGAGCGACATCATCATGCCTTCGCACGCATCGCACACGAGCCGCGACTGGAACTCCCGAAGCTTCGAGCTACACGCGGGACATGCACCAATCTTGAGTTCGGTCATACGGCTACCTGTAGCGCTGGAGAGCGCGTTCTCACCACGATAAGTCCTGCCCGTTCGACCTGCCATGGTTGTGCGGAACCCGCGCAACCACTGACGAATCCGCACTCAGAGCTCGTTGACCATCGACGCGATCTGCTCGAGGCCCGCGAGTGGAATCGCGTACGCGGCGGCGAGCTCGGTGAGCTTCGCGGACGTCCGCGACCGCACGAGCCTGCGCCCGACGAGCTTGCCGACGATGAACATGCCGAACCAGACGGCAGCCGCGATTCCCGCGCTGCCCTTCATCGATGCGACACCGTGGTTATGGTCGAGCTGCCACTCCGTCACGAAGTAGGCCGCGAGTCCGCTGGGGATGACGCCGAGGCCACCGAACACGGCGAGCGCGAGCGAGTTGGTGCGGTCGCGCCACGCGCCGAAATCGCGCACGGCCTCTTCCTCGCGCTCGCTCTCGCCGAGCCGGTCAACCGTCCCGCGATATACCCCCTCTTCGTTCTCCGCCATCGTCCCGACGATCGCAGGTCCGTCGCGCGGTCAGCGCTTTACGACGGTCGCTTCGGGCAGATTGGTCGACCCGAACAACCGGCGCAGCCAGCTCTTCTCGTCGTGCGACTCGTGCGGCGTGGCCGTCGACGCGAGCAGCTGCGGCAGCTCCTGCGCATCGAACCACACGCCGTCCGTGGCGCAGCGATCGATGGGCACGCCTTCGATCGGCTCTGTCACCATCGGCGTCGCACACGCAGGACACGCGCGCAGCCCGGGCGTTCCGAGGACGCTCGGTAGCGTCCACGGTTGGCCGGTCATCTCGCTGACCATCTCGATCAGCGCGGCGTTCTCGACAAAGCTGCCGTCACACGACGCGCATGCGAACGCGTAACCGCGCCGCTCGAGCAGCGTGTGATCGCACTTGGGGCACGGCATCTCCTTGCCCTCCAGTGCGCTCTTGAACGCAGTGTGCTGGGATTGGTGTTTCTCCCACCACTTCGCAACGGTGTACCCGGGCGAGCCAGACGAGACTCCGGCGTACTTGTCGCCGCCGCCTGGTCCCCCGCCGAGCGGACTCATGCGGTCGCTTGGTTCTCGGCCTTCGCCGTCGCCGCGAGGTCGATGATGGAGGCCGGCGGATCCTTGAGCGCGAGCGCGAGGACTTCGTCCATGCGCTTCACACCGAAGATCTCCAGCTCCTTCTTCACTTCCTCGGGGACGTCGATGAGGTCCTTCATGTTGCGATCCGGGATGATCACGCGCTTGATGCCGGCGCGGTGAGCAGCGAGGAGCTTCTCCTTGAGGCCACCGATCGGGAGCACGTTGCCGCGCAGCGTGATCTCACCCGTCATCGCGACGTCCGGACGAACCGGAACGCCGGTGAACAGTGACACGAGCGCCGTGTACATCACGACGCCTGCCGACGGACCGTCCTTGGGCACTGCACCCGCGGGAACGTGGACGTGCAGGTCCTTGTTCTCGAGGAAGTTGCCCGGGTCGAGGCCGAGCTGCGCTGCGCGTCCGCGAACGAACGAGAGCGCTGCCGTCACCGACTCCTTCATGACATCGCCGAGCTGGCCGGTCAGCGTCAACTTGCCCTTGCCGGGCATCTGCGACGCTTCGATGAAGAGGATGTCACCACCGACAGCCGTCCACGCGAGACCCGTGGCGACGCCCGGCTCTGCCGTGCGCTCCGCGACTTCGCTGACGAACTTCTTCGGTCCGAGGAATTCCTCGACCGCCGCGGGGTCGATGACCTCGTGGTCCTTCGCCTGTCCCTCGGCCACCTTCACGGCGACCGCACGGAACACCGAGCCGATCTCGCGCTCGAGGTTACGGACACCAGCTTCACGCGTGTACGAGTCGATGACTTCGAACACGGCTTCGTCGGTGATCTCCGCGCGCTCGTCATTCAGGCCGTGATCCTCGAGCTGCTTGGGCACGAGGAACTTGCGGGCGATGTTCTTCTTGTCCTGGCGCGTGTAGCCCGCGAGCTCGATGATCTCGAGGCGATCGCGGAGCGCCCAGGGAATCGGATCCAGCTGGTTCGCCGTCGCGATGAAGAGGACCTTGGACAGGTCGAACGTCACCTCCAGGTAGTGATCCGAGAACGTCGAGTTTTGCTCCGGGTCGAGGACCTCGAGCAAAGCGGACGCGGGGTCGCCCCGAAAGTCGTGACCGAGCTTATCGATCTCGTCGAGCACGAACACGGGGTTGTTGGTTCCCGCCTTCTTGATGCCCTGGATGATGCGACCCGGGAGCGAGCCGACGTACGTGCGGCGGTGACCACGGATCTCGGCCTCGTCGCGAACGCCACCGAGCGAGATGCGGCCGAACTTGCGGCCGATCGCGCGAGCAACGCTGCGACCGAGCGAGGTCTTACCGACGCCGGGGGGACCCGCCAAGCAAAGGATGGGTCCCTTCTTGTCGTTCTTCAGCTTGCGAACGGCCATGTACTCGACGATGCGCTTCTTCACCTTGTCGAGGTCGTAGTGATCCTCGTCGAGGCACTTGCGCACTTCGGACAGCTCGATGTGATCGTCCGTCGAGATGCTCCACGGGAGCTCGACGAGCCATTCGAGATAGGTGCGCGTGACGGTGTACTCCGCCGACGACGGCTGCATGCCCTTGAGGCGGTCGAGCTGCTTCTTGGCAACCTTCTCCGCTTCCTCGGGCATCTTGGCCTTGGTGATCTTCTCGCCGAACTCGTCGAGGTCACCGCCGCCATCATCGAGCTCGCCGAGCTCTTCCTTGATCGCCTTCAACTGCTGGCGCAGCACGTACTCGCGCTGGTTGCGGCCCATCTCCTCCTGGACCTGCGTGTTGATGCGCTCGCGCACCTTCAGCACTTCGAGCTGGCGCGAGAGGAACTGCAGCACCTTGCGCGTACGGGTCTTGAGATCGAACGTCTCGAGGACGTCCTGCTTCTCGCCGACCTCGAGCTCGAGGTGGCTCGTGATCAAGTCCGCGAGGTGACCCGCTTCGGTGACGCTGTCGACGAGCGCGCCGGCTTCCTTGGGGAGCTCGGGCATCAGCTTGACGACGCGCTTGGCGATGTCCTTGAGGTTCATCACGAGCGCATCGAGCTCGACGTCGGACGACGTCGGATCGGGAACGCTGCGAACCTTGGCGGCGAGGAACGGCTCTGCGCCGTCAAACGCCGTGACTTCAAAGCGCGAGACGCCCTGGAGGATGACGCTGAAGTTGTCCTTCGCGAGCTTGATGACCTTCAAGATTCGCGCGGCGCAACCGGTGGTGTAGAGGTCGCCCGATCCGGGGTCCTCCGTACGCGCATCCTTCTGCGTGAGGATGCCGATAACGGGACGCTCTTTGGCGATCGCGTCTTCGACAAGGCGAACGCTCTTGCGGCGACCGACATCGATCGGAATGATCGCGCCGGGGAACAGCACGGAGTTGCGCAGCGGAAGGATGGGGAGCGTGTCCGGAATTTCTACCGGAGCTTCCCCACCCGCCTTCGGCTTGGTCATAGTTGGAACGTAGCGAGGCACGCGAGTAAGCGTCAAGCCAACCTACCCGTAATGATGGGCGGTTCTCCGTCGAGCGAGAGACACCGCACGCTGGTAGCCTGATGTCATGAAAACGCTCGCGAGCCGTGCGATCATCGTCGCGGTTGTCTTCGCGACGGCGTGCGGTGGCGCGCAGTCGAAGCCGAACGATCCCGCCGCCTCGAATCGTTCCGCTGCTCCTGAACCAGCCGGCGGCGGGCCCACCTGCGATGACGTCGTCGCGCACGTGAAAGACCTCTCGATCGTTGCGTCGGGAGCGACGTCGGACGAGCAGAAGGAACAAGCGGTGCGCGACGTCGAGCCAGCGCTCGCGGACCTGTCTGACGAGTGCGAGCGCGGTTGGTCGCCGACCTTCCGGACGTGCGTGGTCGCGGCGAAGAGCCGTGAGGATGTCGCGATCTGCGACAAGGCGAACGCCAAGCCATGAAGCGCTCTCTCGTCGTGCTCGTGGCTGTCGGGTGCGGCAAATCGAGCCCGCCACCGTCGAGCGGCTCGAGCGCGGCGCCGCCGCCCGCCCCCGTTGCCGGCGGCAATTCGACGTCGTGCGCGAACGTGGTCGTGAAGATCGAGGCGATGCGCAACGCGCCGAGCGGCTCCCTCGATGAGCTCGTCGCCCAGTGCGATGCCGGCTGGTCGGAGGGATATCGAAAATGCATGCTCGCGATCGCATCGCGCGACGAGATTCCGACCTGCGATCGCGAGGCGCTCATCGCGCGCGGCGTCGACATGGGCGGCCCCGAGTGCGAGCAGGTGATGCAGCACTTCGCCGACGTCGAGAAGATGCCGGCGGACGTCTACGCGAAGACCAAGACGAAGCTCCTCGCGACATGCTCTGCGTTGCCGCGGAGCGTGAAGGAATGCGCGCTCTCCGCGACCGACCATGCCGGCCTCGCAGCGTGTGCGAGCGCAAATACAAACGCCGCGCGGTGACGGAGCACGACGACCTCCAACGCTAAAAAACTATAAAATTTAGATTCTTAGAGGTTTAGAGGTTCCCTTTAATCGTTTTCGATTGACCTCACCTCAGAGTGGTCTTACCAATTGGTCTTACCACTTATGAACGCCGCGGCTTCGACTACCCCGTCTGCCCCGTCCACCCCGAGTCTGCTCGAGGAGGTCGAGCAGGCCTCGACCGCGATCGACGCGGTATTCGAGCGCCTGCTGTCGGACATTCTCAAGGGTCACTACGCTCCCGGCGCGCGACTGCCCGCCGAGCGCGAGCTGAGCCGCCAGCTGGGCGCGTCTCGCCCGACGCTTCGCGAAGCGCTGCGCCGCCTGGGCGAGTGGTCGCTGGTGGAGCCGCGCCGCGGATCCGGCATCGTCGTGCTGCCGTACCGCGACTGGACGATCGAGGTGTTGCCCGGGTACCTGCGCTACGGCAAGCCCGACGGTAAGCAGCCGTCGATGACGCAGATCCTTCTCGACATGCTCGGCATGCGGCGCGCGATCGTCGGCGAGGTCGTGCGCCAGGTCGCTCCGCGCGTTCCCAAGGGCGGAACAGCGCCGGCGCGTCTCGCGATGGCGCGCGCGTGGTCCATGCGCGACGCGGCCGCCTATCCGCGCGAGGACTTCGAGGTCCTGCGCACCGTCGTCGAGGCGGCTGCGTTCACGCCGGGTCTGTGGCTGCTCAATCGCCTCGCTGACATCTATCTAGATGTAGCGTCCACGCTGCGCTTCGCGATCCAGGCCCCTCCCGACTACGTCCCCGTGCACACGAAGTTCTTCGATCTTCTCGAGGCCGGCGAAGCGACACAGGCGAGCGACATCATGACCGACTACCTCCAACGCCACGATGCGGTGATCACCGCGATGCTCAAAGGTGCAGCGTGAAGGACTACCCACCATTCAAGTTCAACGAGCTCTCGCGCAAGGTTCTGCGCTCGCTCGTTCCTGTCATCTGTCCCGTCGAAGCGGTGCCACTCTCCGACGCCATCATCGACCACGTCGAAGCGACCATCGACTCGTCGCCGCGCCTGCTGCACCACGGTATGCCGGCCGGACTCCTCGCGTACGATCTGCAGGCCCTGGCCGCTTACGGTCAACGCGCGCACAAGCTCGTCGGTGAGGCAGCCGAGCGCTACTACACGAGCTGGGAGCACGGCCTGACGCCGATGCACGTGCAGCTCGCGCGCGGCCTCAACCAATTGATGTCGATGGCCTGCTACGAGCAGCCGGAGATGAAGACGCGCGTCGGCTTTCACGTCGAGGCGTGGGTCGAAGACGTCACCAAGAAGCGGCTCCGCGTGTACAGCAAGGAGGCAGAGACGCACGCCGCGTCGCTGCTCGCGCCCGATCCGCTGCGCCCCGGCGTCAACGTCCGCGCACTGCGCAAGAAGGAGGCGCTCTAATGGTCGCCGCCAAAGCAGCTGTCTACGAGGGCACCGCTCCGTCCAATGTCTTCACGCGCCACGACATGCGCGGCGACACCGTCCTCGACTGCGATGTCGTCATCATCGGCAGTGGCGCCGGCGGTGCGCCCGTCGCGGCCGAGCTCGCGGAAGCTGGCTTCGACGTCATCGTCCTCGAGGAAGGCAGCTACTACCAGACGCGCGACTTCACGGCCGACACGTCGAAGATGGTGCGCCAGCTGTATCGCGATGGCGGTGCGACGATGGCGCTCGGTACGTCGCCGATCATGCTGCAGGAAGGCAAAGCGGTCGGCGGCTCGACCGTGATCAACGGTGGCATGTCCTGGCGCACGCCCGAGGACATCCTCGAGCACTGGGTGAAGGACGCCCGCATCGGCACGACGCCGAAGGAGATGGAGCCGTACTTCGAGCGCGTCGAGAAGCGCATCCACGCGCGCGTGAACGACAAGGAAGCGATCGGCCGCGACAACTGGCTGCTCAAAGAAGGCGCCGACAAGAAAGGCTGGAAGATCATCGACAACATTCGCAACCAGGTGCACTGCGCGGGCAGCAATCGCTGCGCGTTCGGATGCCCCACCGGTGCGAAGCAGTCGGCGCTCGTCAGCTACATCCCGCGCGCCCTGCACTTCGGCGCTCGCGTCTACGCGGACGTTCGCGTCGACAAGATCACGCTGCAGGGCAAGCGCGCGACCGGTGTCGTCGGTCGCGTCGCGCTGCCGAACGGTGGCGCGGGCGCGAAGGTGACCGTGCGCGCGAACCTCGTCGTTCCTGCGTGCGGTTCTCTGCACACGCCCGCGCTGCTCGAGCGCAGCGGCTTGAAGTCACCGTCGGGGCGCGTCGGCAAGAACCTGACGCTCCATCCGAACGTGAAGATGATCGCGATGTTCGACGAGGACGTGTCGAGCTACCGCGGCGTGCACCAGGCATTTCAGGTCCGCGAGTTCGTCCCCGAGGGCATCGGTACGTTCGCCGCGATCAACTTGCCGCCCGGCGTCACCGCGATGTCGCTGCCGCACCGCGGTCGCGTGCTCGGCGAGCTGATGGACCAGTACAACCACATGGTCGTCAGCGGCCTGCTCATCGAGGATCACACGACCGGCTCGGTGCGCACCATCGCTGGCCGCCCGCAGTCGTTCTACGACATGGCGAAAGAGGATCTCGCGAACGCAGTTCGGGGCCTCTCGCTGCTCGGTGACCTGTGGTTCAACATCGGCGCGAAGAAGCTGATCCTGCCGTTCCACCACGCGGTGGAGGCGACGAGCCCCGCCGAGCTGAAGAAGATCCTCTCGGCCCCGATCCCCGCGTCTGCGTGGGAGCTGTTCACGGTCCACATGATGGGCACGTGCGCGATGGGCGCTGACCGCACGGCGTCCGTCACCGACGAGTTCGGCATGATGCACGACGTGGATCGCTTGATGATCGCGGATGCGTCGTTGCTGCCGACGGCGATTCGCACGAACCCAATGGAAACCATCATGGCCCTCGCGACACGCAACGCGGGCCACGTGATCGACAACGCACGGAGGTTCTTGTCATGAGTGTTGCCTCGCTACCCAAAGCCCACACGTTCTCCGCTCCCTCGCCGTTCCCGACGTCCGCGGCCCTCGCGCTCGAGGCGACGCCGTTCGACCAGCTGGACGACATCTTCATGAACGGGACGACGCCCGATCCCGAGCAGCTCGAGGGGTGGGAGTTCCGCGGCATCAACCGCATGCCGCTCAACAACGTTCCGTGGGCTGTCGCCGCCGGGATCAAGAAGTTCGTCAAAGGCTTCTACCGCGGCAATGACGGGCGCCTCATGGGCTACAACGTGCCGATCGTATGCAATGCACTCGACGGTCGCTGGCACTACAAGCCGAGCGATGAAGCGCCGAAGCACTGGGGGTTCTTCGAGGTCACGCCCGTCGACGCGACGGCGCGCGACAACAAGTTCCTCCACGCCGTGTTGCTCGACTACGGCAAGGGTGGAAACGCGATCTACGACGTGATGCGCGGATTGCGCGACTACCTCGTGCAAGTCGATCCGCGCAATCCTGACCTGTACTTGGGCCGCGCGTACTACGCACTCGGTCCCGCACGACTCGGCAAGCTGAACTACTTCATCCTCGAGCGTCACCGCCGAGCCTGAAGCAGTCGCTGTCTCGTCCCTACGGGATACAGACGCCGACGTTGACTGAATCGCCGCTATCGAGCTCGCAATGGATCTCGAGGCAGCGACCGCCAGCCGCGCCGTTTTCGACGAGGCGAGCGGCCATCAGATCGGGCGCACACATCAACGAGCACACGTTGTCGCGAGCTAGCTCGTTCGCTTGTTCGCAGAGGCTGGGAGGATCTCCCGCGTAGAGCGACGTGAACCGCGTCGTCGCGACATCACCCGTGTACACCGTCGAAGGTTGATCCCCCACACTGGTTATCGTCGGGTCGTCCGCACCGGCCATACAGCCGGTTGCGAACGCCAGGACGAGGAGGATGCTCTTCACGTGGTTCTGGGTGGTCGGGACCTAGCTCGTTACTCGCAGACGGTAATGGTCGCGGTGATGCCCGCGCCCATGTTGCAGACGCGCGACGTGCAGTCGTTGTTGCCGCCGTTCGCTTCCCACAGCTTCGCGGCGCCGTCGGGCGCGCAGATCGACGAGCAAACGTCCTGGATGGGCAGCTTGCCGGCGAGCGCGCAGAGCTGAGTCGCGCGCGAGTCGAGCGTCGCCGTATCCACGCTCGAGAGATTGATGTGGTTACGCGAGTCCTGGGCGCCCGGGATGTGGACGCCCGTCGCGATGACGACATCCGTGTCGACGTGGTCCGGGGTGATCTCCGGTTGCGCGACCTCGTTGATCACGCCGAAGTCTGTGTGGAGCTGGTCCTGGTCCTCGACGCGTGACGTCGAGTCCTGATCCGCACCGGCAACACACGCAGAAGCACCAATCACGAGAGCGAAGAGAGCAAGCTTCAAAGCGACCTCCAGTTCTTTCCTGTCCTCACACGAAGGACCAACATGACCCAACATCCACCCTAAGGGTCCTGTTTTTGGTTTGCAAGAAAGGCAGTGTGACCCCTAGTGGGATAACGCCTCTTGCACAGCGTGTTAGCGATTGTGGTCCGCGATGTCAGCGCGAACGCATGCCGACTCGCGCTTACATACGACCGCGAGAACAGCGTCGCAGGCCGTTTTCCGACGAAGATCGCGATCGCTCAGGACACACTGCGACGCGCGACATCCAGCTCTAACAGCACACCGAAAATCCAATGTAGGACAATTGGAACGAGTGCATGTTTTGCCGCGATCTACACCCGCATTTTTTTTCGAAAATAATTTCGCGAGCGATCGAAATCAGCGCTGCGAACCGCGCGTATCACGTGCGCGATCACCAACTCCGGAAGTGGTTCGGTAACTGCGACGTGTGGGACGCGACAGCTACTGACCGGGAGCGCCCGTCGTTGCCTGGACGGGATCCACGCTGATCCCCACGCCGAGCGGGACGTTGATCGTCGCGACCTCCGCGCGGTCCATCGGATCGGGCGTCACGCCCTCATCCACGCGCAGCTTCAACACGATGATCTTGTCGCCGCCCTGCGTAACCGCGTGCAACTCCGTGCCGGTCGCGCCGTCCATGCACCGGAGCGCGGTGAGAGCGTTCATGGTCTTGGCCGCGGTGGTGACGTCGCACGCGCCGGGATAGGTGCCGAGCGGGTGGCTCTGGACCTTGCCGACCTCGTCCGTGAGCGCCAGGTAGAGGTCCGTGCCCTTGTCGCCCTTCTGAATGCCCCACGCGATCGAGATGTGCTTCGCGAGCGGCGGCGGCTGATCCGACGGCGTCGTGGTCTCGCCGCCTCCCTTGTGGCACGCAGAAGCGACGAGGAGCGAGGCAAATAGCGGTGCGATCAAGGCGAGGCGCTGCATGCGTCGCACCCTACTACGGCGGTAAGATACCGGCATGTCACTGGCCCGGCTGGTGGTGATCGAAGGACCTGACGCAGGGCGCGAGTTCGAGCTCCCCCTGCGTGGCGGCGTCGTCGGTCGCGGCGAAGGCAGCTTGGTCCAGCTGACGGATCCGACGGTGTCGCGCAGTCACGGCAGCATCGAGCTTCGCGATGGCGCGATGTCCTGGGTCGACGACAGCGGCAAGACGCGCACGCTGATCAACGGTCAGCCCGCGATCGTTCACCGTCTCGAGGCGGGCGACGAGATCATCCTCGGCGGGACGAAGATGGCGTACCTGCCGGTCGACGGCGTCGCCGTCACCAAGGCGTCCAGTCACGTCACGATGGAGGTCGGCAGCCGGCAGCTCCTCGCGCTCGTTGGGGAGCACGATCGCGCGCGCCGCCACCTCGCCGCCCTCGCCCAGCTCGGCGACCGCCTGCGCGCCGAATCCGCCGCCGGTCGCGAGGCTGTCGCGCGCGCTGCCTGCGACGCGGCGATCACCGCACTCGGAGCGCACCGCGCGTTCGTCCTCTCCACCGGCCGCCGCGTCGCGCCTGTCGCCGCTGCCACCACCGCAGGGGAACCGACGCAGCTGCAAGCACCCGCGGACCTCGTGGAGAAGGTCGTCACGGGCAAGCAGATCATGACGGCCGAGACGGGCAATCGCGCGCTCATCGCGTCCCCGATCGCCGGCACCGGCGACGACGTCATCGGCATTCTGTGGGTCGATCGCAAAGGCAGCGCCTGGGAGCAGATCGATGCGCTCGCGGTGGGCTGTCTCTCTCACTTGCTGTCCGCAGCATGGGTCGCGTCCGACGCGCGCGATCAAGCGGTGCGCCGCGCCGACGCACTCGAAGAGCAGCTCGCGACGGGTTCGTCGAACGGCGAGCTGATCGGCAAGAGCGAGGCAACGCAGACCGTGCTCGCGTTCGTGAAGAAGGTGGGGCCGAACGACGCGACGGTGCTCCTGGGTGGCGAATCCGGCGCGGGCAAGGAGATGGTCGCGCGCGCGATCCACAACGCCTCGCGCCGCGCGAAGGGTCCGTGCGTCGCTGTCAACTGCGCCGCGCTCACGGAGTCGCTCATCGAGTCCGAGCTGTTCGGGCACGAGAAGGGTGCGTTCACGGGCGCGACAGAGAAGAAGGCCGGCCGCTTCGAGATGGCCGACAAGGGCACCCTCTTCCTCGACGAGGTCGGCGAGCTCCCGCTGGGCTTGCAGACGAAGTTCCTGCGCGTCCTCGAGGAGCGTCGCTTCGAGCGTGTCGGCGGCCAAAAAGCGATCGAGGTCGACGTGCGCGTCGTCGCCGCCACCAACCGCGACCTCTCGGAGATGGTCCGCCGCGGCACGTTCCGCGAAGACCTCTTCTACCGCCTCTCGGTCATCGCGATCGACGTCCCTCCCCTGCGCGCTCGCCTCGACGACGTCCCGCTCCTCGCCGAGCACTTCCTCGCGCGCTTCCGCCAGCAAGCGGGTCGCCGCATCTCCGGCTTCGCGCCCGACGCGATGTCTGCGATGACGCGCTATCCGTGGCCGGGCAACGTCCGCGAGCTGCGCAACGCCGTCGAGCGTGCCGTCGTCCTCGGCGATCGCGACACGATCCAGCTGCAGGACCTCCCGCCGCAGGTGCTCTCGCAAACGCAGGCCCCGCGCACGCGCACCTCATCGCCAACGCCACCGCTCGGCTCGTCCATCTCCAATGCCGCGCTCCCCGCGATGGCGGTCGTCGTCACGGCAGCTTCCAACGCGACGATCGACGCTCCGTCGCCCGTGCAGACGTACAACCCGCCGGCGCCAACCGCGCGGTCGCTGCGCGAGCTGGAGAAGGAAGGCATCCTCGCCGCGCTCGCCGCGACCAACGGTAACAAGGCGCAGGCCGCCGCCATCCTCGAGATCGATCGCTCGACGCTCTACAAGAAGCTCAAGGACTACGGGATCGAAGCATGACGCGCAGACCAAGCCACCTCGCGCTCGTCCTGTCGTTCGGCACTGCGTGCTCGTCACCGTCGTCGGTGAATCCTGCGCCGACCGGATCGCAGGCGGCTGGGAAGCCGGGCGCAACGATCGCCGCGGTCATTCCACCGAACGCAACATCGGTCGGTCGGTTCCATGGTCTCGAGTCCCCGATCGTCGCGGTCGTCGATCCGCTGATGCCGTACGGCTACGCGTGCTGGACCGAGCTCGAACAGTCAGTCCACACGAGCTATCAGATCCTGCTCGCGGAGCGGAAGTCGTTCTTCGTGTTCGACGGCGACTTGCCGCGCGACAAGGTCGAGGCGTGCGCCGGCAAGCAGCTGGAGGTCAACAACCTCGCGAAGTCCGGGTTCGTCCGCGAGGGGAAGCTGAGCATCATCGCGACGCAGGGCGGCGATCTCGTCGTCGGCTGGCGCGATGGATTGACCATCGTCGGCAATCGCGAGCAAGTGAGCGGCGCGCTCGCCCAGACGCAAAGCAATCTGGCGTGGGAGAAGCTGCTCGCGGAGACGCCGGTCACGACCGCCACGACGATGATCAGCACCGAGCAACAGTTCGGCAACTTGCTCGGCATCCCGACGACGAGCTGGATGATCACGATCGATGCGCCAGCGGTACCGCGGCCCACGAGACAGATGCTAGGTCCGGACGATGACGCCCTGACCGTCTACGCGCGCGAGCAGGAGCGCATCGCGAAGGGACTCCCTGCGCAGGAACCACAGCCGCCGCCCGCGCGCCCGCCTGGCGCGTCGGTGCATGGAGTCTTCGAGCTGCGCTATGCCACGCCCGCTGATGCGCAGCGCGCGGCCGCGGTGTTCAGCGCTGGCGACTTTCACTTCGCCCTGCCGCTCGAGCCGTCTCTCGTCACGGCGGTGAAGAGCCTCCCGCACACGGTGCGCGGCTCGGCGCTCGTCGTGACGTGGGACATGAAGGACTTCGCGGGCCTCGATCTCGGCGCGCTCATGAAGTGGTTCGCGGCGGCGCAAGCGCAGCTGCAACCGGCACCCTGACCGGTCTGCGGATCAGTCCCCGCTGCACACGGGAAACTGGGCGGAGCCCGCGCGGGAGACGGCATTTCCGACGGCGATGTTGTCGTCCGTGATCACGTGGCCGCGCGTGTCGGTCGTACGGATCGTGTAGGGCCCGGGACCCATGCCGCCGGACTTGACGAAGTAGTTGTACTGGAGGCGATCGATGGTCGAGAACGTCGCGCCGCCGTCGTTGGACGCCTCGAGCTTCGCGAGTCGATAGCGATGATTCCGGACCTGCAGCGAGAAGTAGTACTGGCTCGCGCCGTCCTTCCACTCGTAGGAAACGTCGCCGGTCACGGGGCATGGAACCTCGTGCCACGTGATGTCGACGCGCCCCGCGGAGAGCGGCGCAATCATCTTGAACGCGGTCTGCGAGAGATCGATGTCGCCCTTCGCGCAGCCGGGGCAGCGATCGACGATGCGCACCGTGACGGAGCCGTTCGGCCCATCGATGGCGACACACGCGCCGCAGTAGGTCGCGTTCTGTCCGTAGTCAGCCTCGTTCATCGCGCCGACGAGAAGATCGCCGGGGATGGGATCGAAGCTGCAGTTACCGCTGCCGTCAGCGTCGTAGTAGGTCGCCTGCCCCGTTGCAGGAGCAGGCGCGGACGCGCACGAACCGCCCGTGTCGTCACCGCTGGCACCGCCGTCGGCGCCTGCGGATCCGTCATCACCGCCGCATCCAACGATGCACGCGACGACGACGGCGATCAGGAGCTTCGGCGCAGAGAGCACCGAAAGAGTTTAAGCGAACGAAGGTTGGTGAAAACGTGTACGTGCTCGGCGCTGCCCCCCGACAGCGCCGAGCACTGGGTGATCGGTTAGAGCGGGTTCTTGCGGGGGCGGCCACGCTTGCGCGGGGCGTCGCTGGTGCCGAACTCGAGCTCTTCTGCAAAGCGCTCTTCGACGAGGTCATCAACGGACGTATGAAGCGAGTCCAGGCGGCGAAGCTCCTCGCGCTCGAACTCTTGAAACGACGTGTAAATACGCGGAATACCTGATGACATTGTCGATCCCTCCGAGGACATGCACACATGTCCTACATCTGAGTACAAGGTACGCGAACGGGTAATCCGGACTCCAATTTTTTTCGCGTAACCGTGCAGATTGATAAGCAGGCATTCAAGAGTGGACCGGGGATCGTCATACGCAGGTGCTATCTCGCTCGCATGACCCGGATCGTCGCTGTGGCGAACCAGAAGGGCGGCGTTGGCAAGACCACCACCGCCATCAACCTCGCGGCCTCGGTCGCGTCCCGGGGACATCGCGTCCTGCTCGTCGATTTCGATCCGCAGGGCAATGCGTCGTCTGGCGTTGGCTGGACGCGCGACCGTGTCGACAAGACGATCTACGACGCACTCGTCGGAGATGTGACGCTCGCCGACGCGATCGTGTCGACGGACATCGAGACGCTGTTCCTCGTCCCCGCAACGACGGATCTCGTCGGAGCGGAGCTCGAGCTGATCAGCGCGGAGCGCCGCGAGCGCTTCCTCGCCGACGCACTCGCGACCGTCGCGGCCGAGTACGAGTACATCGTCATCGATTGCCCGCCGTCGCTCGGCCTGCTCACGCTCAATGCGCTCGTCGCAGCAGACGGCGTCGTGGTGCCGATGCAGGCGGAGTACTTCGCGCTCGAAGGACTGTCGGCGCTCACGTCGACGATCGAGAAGGTCCGCAACGCGTACAACCCGCACCTGTCGATCGATGGCGTGCTGTTCACCATGTTCGATGGCCGATTGTCGGTGGCCAATCAGGTGCGCGACGAAGTGCTGAAGTTCTTCGGCGACAAGGTGTTCGGAGAGAGCGTGCCGCGCAACGTGCGCCTGTCCGAGGCACCGAGCCACGGCAAGCCCGTGCTGCTGTACGACCTCCGCTGCATCGGAACCAAGAGCTACCTCGCGATCGCCGACGAGTACCTGCTGCGAACGAGCCCCGAGGCTCTTGGCGCCGCCGCCAATAAGGGACAGCCTCCGGCGTGATGACGGATCCCAAGAAGCGCGGATTGGGTCGCGGCCTGGGAGCACTGCTCCCGAGCATGCCCGTGACGACGCCCCGCCCGGCTCCCGGCGGCGCGGAGCGCACCGAAGCGTGGGGCGGTCCGCACGGCTCGAGCGCGCAACCGATGCCCTCCACCCCGGCGCCGACCAAGCGCACGTACTTCGCAGCGGGTATCGAGGATCTCTATCCCGGTCCCGAGCAGCCGCGCCGCGTGTTCGATGCGAGCAAGCTCGATGAGCTCGCGCAATCGATCCAGACGCACGGCGTCATCACGCCGCTCGTCGTGCGGCCGCGTCCCGACGGTGGCTACTACCTGATCGCCGGCGAGCGCCGCTGGCGTGCTGCGCAGAAAGCGGGCGTCACAGAGCTCCCGGTCGTCGTGCAGGACATCGCCGAGGGCGAAGCGTTCGAGCGCGCACTCGTCGAGAACCTGCAGCGCGCCGACCTCGGGCCACTCGAGGAAGCGGCCGCGTTCCAGCGCCTCTCCGAAGAGTTCGGCCTGACGCAGGATCAGATCGGCGAGCGCATCGGCAAGGATCGCTCGACGGTCGCAAATACGATGCGCCTGCTGAAGCTGCCGGCGGAAGTTCGCCAGTACGTCGAGGACGAGAAGCTGACGATGGGCCACGCCCGTGCGCTTCTCGCACTCGAGGATGCGGACGACATGGGCGTCGCCGCTCGCAAGGTCATCGCCAAGCAACTGAGCGTCCGCGCCACAGAAGACCTGGTGAAGAAGACCCGCGACCCACGCGCCGGCAAGGAGCGCACGCCTGCTCCGATCGTCGCCAAGTCGGCGTCTGTCCGCGACCTGCAGGAGCGTTTGACGCGCTCGCTCGGTGGCCCCGTAACGATCACGGAAGACGCGCCGGGTAAAGGCGGTCGCATCGAGGTGCGATACATGAACCTCGATCATCTCGAACGCTTGCTGGACCGGCTTCTTTAGGTCGCGCGGACGCGATCTTTCGGTTCGCGCTTTACGCGATACTGATGGCTGCTGATGTCCGAGCGGGAGCACGAGAGGATTCCATACGCCGTCCAGGTGGAGTTCCGGACCGCGTCGTCCTTCCTCGTCGCGTACTCGGTCAACCTCTCGCGCGGCGGCATCTTCCTCGATACGCAGCACGACATTCCGACCGGTGCGGTCACGCAGGTCACGCTGAACGTTCCGGGCGCGACGCCGATCAACCTCGTCGGTGTCGTCGCGTGGCGACGCGGGGAAGAATCGAATGAAGGGCCGGTCGGCATCGGCATCGAGTTCTCCGATATCGGTCTGCAGCTCGGGATGATCATCGACCAGCTCGTCGGATCATTCCGCGGCGTTCAAGTGCTCGTCCTCTCCGCTGATCGCCAGGACCGCACGACACTCGCGCGCTCGATCAAGTCGATCATCTCGACCGCGGAGATCATGCAAGCCGCCGATGCGGGCGTCGCGAAGAATCTCCTGACGAACGAGGTCGACCTCGCCGTCGTCGATCTCGACTTCGATCTCGAAGGTGGCCTCGCGACGCTGCGCGCAGCGAAGGAGCTCTCGCCGCCCGTGCCGACGGTCGCGCTGACCAACAAGCCCGACCTACGCGAGCAGGCGCGCAATGCGGGCGCTGACGAGCTCGCGCCGAACCCCGTGCCGTTCGCAGAGCTTCAAGTCGTTCTCGTGCGCGCGCTGTCAAAGCCTGTCGGCATCATCAAGACGCGCGACAGTGGCCAGATCAGCGGCCCGCATAACAGCTAATCGGCCCACAGGGGTCGCGGTCCGCTGCGGCGCCATGGTGATCACCACCATCGTTCGCCAAATCGCGGGCTCGGGCTCGGGCTCGAGTTGAGAACGGCTAAACCGATCAGACCTTCTGTGGGCGATTACTGGCTACAGACCGCGGCGAGCGCGGGCAGCCTGCACGGTGTTCTCGAGCAGGCACGCGATGGTCATCGGGCCGACGCCACCGGGGACGGGCGTGATCGCGCGCGCGCGCTGCGCAGCGGCGAGGAACTCGACGTCACCGACGAGCTTGCCGTCGACGCGGTTGATGCCGACGTCGAGGACGATCGCACCATCGGCGATCCACTCGCCCCTGACGAGCTCCGGCTTGCCGATCGCGGCGACCACGATCTCCGCGCGCTTCACTTCGACGGCGAGATCCTTGGTGCGCGAGTGACACATCGTGACGGTCGCGTTCGCGTTCGCGAGTAAGTACGCGATGGGCTTTCCGACGAGCACGCTGCGACCGATCACGACGGCGCGCATGCCCGCCGGATTCACGCCGAGATCCGACAGCAGCCGCATGCAGCCGCGCGGCGTACATGGCGCGAAGCCGGGCTTCCCCTGCGCGAGGTAGCCAAGACTCGTCGGATGCAGGCCATCGACGTCCTTCGCTGGATCGAGTGCGCGGATGATCGCGTCCGTATCGATCTGCTGCGGCAGAGGGAGCTGGACGAGAATGCCGTCGACGTGCACATCTGCGTTGAGCTGCGCGACGAGCGCGAGGAGGTCCGCTTGCGTGGTGTCGAACGGCAGTTTGTGATCGCGGACGTCGACGTTCGCTTCGCGCGCCGCCTTGGTCTTGCTCTTCACGTAGACCGCGCTCGCCGGATCATCGCCGACGAGCACGACCGCGAGCGTGGGGGCGACTCCCTGGCCGCGAAGTGCTGTCGCGGCGATCGCGACCTCTGCGCGAACGCGTGCCGCCGCCGCTTTGCCGTCGATCAGCTGTGCGATCACGAGGAGCTCGTCGACGAGGTGCCGCCGCCGGACGTGCCGCCACTCGACGTACCGCCGCCCGTCGAACCGCCGCTCGACGAACCGCCGCTCGACGAACCGCCGCTCGTCGAACCGCCACCAGTCGAACCGCCGCCCGAATCCGAACCGCCGCCCGACGAACCGCCGCCCGAGTCAGAGCTCGGTGCAGGGGCAGCCGCGGCGCCTTCCGCTTTCGCGCCGTCCTTCGCAGGCAGGCCGCTCTTGTCGACGGAGTCCTTCATCGCCTGCGCGGGCGCCGACGAGTAGAGATCCTTGTACCAACCGCTGCCCTTCAACTGGAACGCCGTGCGCGAGATGAGCTTCTCGAGCTTGGGCTGACCGCAGGCCTCGCACGTGACGAGGTCGTCGTCGGCCATCCTCTGGACGTACTCGAAGTTTCGGCCGCAGGCGTTACAGCGATACTCGTAGGTCGGCATAAGCGGTGGTTACTCCTGAAGCGTCACGATGCGCACACCTAGCTCGCCGTCAACGTCGACGAGCTCGCCCTGCCCGATCAAGCGGCCCTGTGCGCGCACCTCGTACGGCCCACTGAGAGGCCGTCCGAGAGAGACGATCGCACCGGGCGCGAGCTCGGCAAGTTGGCGAAGCGTCAGGCGCGTCGTACCGAGCTGAACAGTCAGCTCCAGCTGCGCGTCGTCTGCGGTCACCACGGGGCGCGGAACATAGCCAATCGCGACCTTCGCCTCCACTGCTCCGGGCTTTGCTTCGAGCTGGATCTCGCCCGGGCCGACGCGAAGCGCCAGCCGGCGCTCGACGGTCACCACATCCCGGATCCGCAGGCGGGCGACGTCGTCTCGGTGAAGCACGCACGCACCGACCGTGATCGGGAGGTCGAACTGCCAGGTTGGCCAGCTCGCGGGTGGATTCGCGAGGCGCATCGAGTCCGGAATCGCGATCACGACAGGGATGCCGCGTATCGAGAGAGACACCTTCGCAGCGACGGTATCGAACGCGCGCCGCGCTTCGCTCTGGTCGACAATGGGCCAGACGTCGCCGCGCATCCCCGCTTGCTGGAGCGCTTCGGCAACGAGAAGAGCGAGGATCGCGTTCTCGACGACGTTCAGCGGTCGGGCGGCCGCGAGCTCGGGTGGACCGCCGAGCATCCGCTGGGCCTGGTCGCGCACCCACGCGCTCGGGGCGGCGACAAACACGCGATGCTCGTCCACCCGCACTTCGGTCAGCGCCGCGTTGGGATCGAGCGGCGCGGGCGCGATGAGCGTCGCCGCAGCCGCGCGAGGGGCGAGCCAGCGAGCCGCGAGTGACTCCACTGCCGCTTCGGCGCGCGTGACCTTGCGGAGCGCGTCGAACGGAAACGGCGAAAAGTTTGGAGCGCGCATAGCGGCTGGTACGCTTTTATCCCACATCTGGCCACCTCGTTGGTGGCCGCGCCTAAAGGGGGCTGCGTGCAGGAGCGACGACTTGGCTACCGGATTCCGTTCGAGTCGATGGTGACGTCCTACGTCCACGATCGGCCCGTTCGCGCCCTCTCGGCGAACCTCAGCGACACCGGCCTGAGCCTCAACGCCATCTCGCTGGTCGCCCCGCCTCCCGGACTCGTCGTGGGGCTCGAGATCAACCTGCCCGACGTGGACGACTCGATCTGGGCCTCCGGTCAGATCTGCTACCGCAAGGACGACCGCATGGCGTCGGGACTGGGCGTCCGCTTCCTCGCGATGGCGAGGAGCCAAGCGCGCACGATTCGCGACTTTTGTATCGAGAGCCGGCGCAAGAATCTCGGTTCCTTGCTCGCCCGCATTCGCGCGTAACTCCCCACGGGCGCCGCGCGGTACTAGCGGCTACAATTTCGGCAGGATGAGGCGCCTCCCGTTTCTCCTCGCTGCGGCGTTGAGCTTTGCTGCCCCTGGGATCCAGCGCGCGAGCGCTGATGACTGGGGCGTGACGCGCGACCCGTTCGACAAGAACGTCGTTGCTCGGTATCGCAAGATCCTCGCGAGCAACCCTCACGATGGCACTGCCCTCGCGAAGCTGCTCGACATGTACCGGCGCTACCGGACCGTCGATGCGCTCAAGGACGAGCTGCAAAAGACGCTCGATAAGAGCCCCGACGACGTACCGACGCTCATCGTCCTGGGCCGCCTGAACCACATGACGGGCGACGACGTGCGCGCGTTGGACATGTGGCAGCGCGCCGTCGCGAAGAAGGACACCGAGCCGCAGACGTGGCTCTACATCGGCGAGCTCCAGAAGTCGGCGAACAAGAACAAAGAGGCGCGCGCCGCATACGACAAGGCCCTCGCGCAGTCGACGTCCAAGGACATGAAGAAGAAAGCGCTGCGCTCGCTCGCCGACCTCGCGCTCGCGACGGCGGACAACGAGGGAGCGAACGAGTACTTCAAGCAGTTCCTCGCGCTCGATCCGACCAACGCGCAGCTGTGGATCGAACGCGGCGACGCGATGTTGGCGGCGGGCAAGCGCGATATCGCGCTCGATAGCTACGCGTCAGCGGAGAAGCTGCTCGGCGGCGATCCGGCGAAGCGCATGGAAGTCGTCGCCCGCCGCGGGCAAGCGCTCGAGGGGATGGGCAAGGACGACGAGGCGGTCGCCGAGTACAAGCGCGCGATCAAGCTCGCGCCGAAGGGCTATTACCTCGAGACCGAGCTGACCGGCCGCATCATCGAGATCTACCGGCGCAAGCAAGCGCTGCCGGCGCTGCTCGCCGAGTACGAGAAGGCGTGGCCAGAAGGATCGCGCGGCCACTTCGAGTGGGACACGCTCGGCAAGCTCTACGAGGAGACGGGCCAGCAGGACAAGGCGATCGCGGCGCTGAAGAAGGCCGTCGCGAAGTCGTCGTCCGAGCTCGAGACGCAGCGGCACTTGATCACGCTGCTCGAGAACTCCGGTCGCGATGACGAAGCGCTCGCGCAGTACGAGACCGTCGTGCGCATCGCGCCTGGCGAAGCGAGCTTTCAGATCGCTCTCGCGGAGCGCTACTGGGGCCGCGGCAAGGAGAAGCAGGCGATCGAAGCGCTCGCTCGCTTGCAGAATCGGTTTCCGAACGACGCGGGCGTCATCTCGTCGATCGCGGACATGTACCAGCGCTGGGGCAAGGACGCCAAAGCGATCGAGATGTACGAGCTACTCGCGCGGCTCGAGCCCGAGGATCCGGGTCACCTCGTCACGCTCGGCGAGCAGTACTGGGTCAAAGGCGATAACGCGAACAAGGCCAAGGCGACCGCGGTATGGAAGCGGCTGCTCACGAGCGGAAAGGCCGTCGGCTTCGCGAAGTACGCCGAGGTGATGGCCGAGCACGGCAATCGCGACGAAGCGCTGGCGAACTACAACAAGGCGATCAGCCTCGAGGAAAAGAAGGCCGAGCTCTACAAGGGCCGAGCCGGCGTGTTCGACCTCATGAAGAAGTGGGACCTCGCGATCAAGGACTGGGAGAAGGTCCTCGAGCTCACAGGGAGCAAGCCCACGGATCGGCTCGCGCGCACGGACGCGCGCAAGCACATCGTCCAGCTCATCACGCGCACGCCCGGCGTCATCCAAGCGCGGCGCGGCGATTGGGAGAAAAAGTTCGCAGGCGGTGACGTCGAAGCGGGCTACTTCCTCGTCGAGCTGTACAAGAGCGGCAAGGCTCCGCAGGCCGGCGAACCGCTCGGCACGCTCCAGCGGCTGCACGCCAAGGTCGCCGACGATCAGGAGCTCACGCTCGATCTCGTGAAGGAGTACCGGAAGAACCGCCAGTACGACCAAGCGGTCGCGACGCTCCAAGAGCTTGCTGTCCTGGCGCCATCGCGCGAGCGCGAGGTCGACTGGACGATCAGCGAGATCATGCGCGAGGCGCGCAAGGACGACGAAGCACTGGTCTGGCAGCAGAAGGCGCTCGCCAAGAACCCGACCGACGCGACAGCGTATCAGCGCATGGCCGAGGCGTTCGTCGAGATGCAGCGCTTCGACGAGGCGATCGCAGCGTACGAGAAGGCCGTGCAGCTCGACCCACGCGCGAGCAAAGCGGAGTTCGCGCTCTCGCAGCTCTACGTGCAGGGCGGTCAGCCAATGAAGGCGGCGGAGATCCTCCGCACCGTGTTGCGCACGGCGAGCGACGAGGAAGTCGTCGGCCGCGCAGGCCGCGAGGCGATCGATCTCGAGGAGATGACCGACACGCTCGGCGAGCTCGAGAAGGTCTTGTCGCCGCTGTCGTTCATGATGGCGCACAAGCAGGTCTACCGGCGCGTGCTCGTCGATCTGTACCTGCGCTACGTGCCGCGACTCGTCGATCGCGAGCGGCATGGCAACGACGAGGTGAAGAAGGCCGCACGCGCGGAGCTCGCGCGCATCGGCGGCCACGGTCTGCAGCCGCTGCTCGAGGCGCTCCGCGACGAGAAGGACGCGAACCAGCAGCGCGTCGCCGTCGCCGTGCTCGGCCACCTCGGCAACAAGGGAGCCGCGCAGCCACTCGTGCGCATGGCGCGGCAGGAGCCGCCCAAGGATCAGCCACGCAAGATCGGAACGCTGACGGAGAACGTCGAGCGCGAAGTGCGCATCGCTGCGCTCGTCGCGGCGGGACGGCTCGGCGATCCGAGCGTGCTCGACGACGTGCTGCCGCTCATCACGCACACGGAGGTCGCGATGCGCGAAGCGGCGACGTTCACCGTCGGTCGCACCGCCGACAAGCGTGCCGTCGCGCCGCTGATCGAGCGGCTCGCGGACAGCCGCGGCTCCGTACAGGCGCTCGCGTGCCTCGGCCTGGGTCGCATCGATGATCCTCGCGTCGCTCCTGCGCTGATCGGCGTGCTCGCCGACGCCCGCCGCGACGACACGACGCGCGCCGCTGCCGCGTACGCACTCGGCATGCGCAAGGCCGCGACCGGCATCCCTGCCCTGCTCGCCGCCCTCGACGATAACCGCGGTGAAGCACAGCGGCTCAGCGCGTGGGCGCTCGGTCAGATCGGTGACAACAAAGCGCTCGGGCCGCTGATCCGCGCCTACTTCGCGCGCGCCGGTCGCGCCGATGCCGAGCTCGTGTGGGCCATCGGTCGCACGAGCAACGCGGGCCTCGCTCCGCTCGTGAATGTCGGCGCCAACGAGTACCCGCAGCGCGGTGACAAGTACAACGTCGTCGACGCGATCGGCGACCTTCCCGGACCGCTCGCAGCGCCTGCACCGTCGGCAAAGCTCGTCGTGGATCACGCAGCGGACATCGCGGCGGGTCTCACGTCCGCGCTCACCGAGCATCGCGATGTCGTCGTCTCCGTGCTCGCAGATCTCGACGGCACGTCGGGCCAGCTCGGCCTCGGGGCGCTCACGCCGCCGACGGGTGATGCAAAGCTGGCTGGTGCGTACGCGTCCATCTCCGCCGCGATCGAGCCGCAGGTGCGCACGCAACTCGCGAGCGACGATCCCAAGGTTCGCGCGCTCGCCGTCTCCGTCTACGCGAAGATCGACGGTGGCAAGGTCAGTGCTGATTCCGCGCTCGCCAAGGCCCTGACGGATCCGTCCGAGCTCGTGCGCGGCGCCGCCATGGACGCGGTCGCGACGCTCGCCCAGCGCCGCGGAACCGCCCCCGCGGAGCTGGTCGGCGCGCTCGGCAAGACGCTCGCGAACGGCGCGTGGGCCGACCGGCGTACGGCCGCAATGGCGCTCGGCCGGCTCGGTGCCTCTGGCGACCCGGCCGCGCTCGCCAAGGCCGCCGGCGACTCGTCGAGCTTTGTTCGTGAAGCAGTTGCGCAAGCGCTCGGGCCGCTGACGGCTACAACCGCGCTGGAACCGCTCCTCACGCTGTCGCGCGACGAGGTGGCCCAGGTCCGCGCTGCCGCCGCCAAGGCGCTCGGTCAGCAGACCGATCCGCGCGCCCAGCACCGCCGCCAGGAGCTAGCGAGCGACTCTGACCCGACCGTACGAGCGGCTGCGAACTGACCTCGCAGAGGAACCGCGACGCGGAGACGCAAAGGAGAGGTCGAACCCCGCCGGGCGAGGCGCACGGGCCATCCACACGAACCCGGTTTTTGCGTCCTCGCGTCTTCGCGGTTCTCTGCTCTGCGGCGGCCGTCACTCGACTCAGGTGAACCGAACACCGCCTCTTCCGGTAGCTCGGCCCTCGCATGTTGGGCGGCGGCACTTCGGTGGATCCCCTGAAATCGTAGGGTCCCGTTCTTTGACGGGAAATCACGATAGAGGCTAGAATTCTCGCGCGATGGATGTGGGCCTCGTATGCGACGCGTGCAGCGCGCTGACCCCGATCGGGGTTCCGCAATGCAAGGTCTGCGGGGCCGCTGTCGCGCTCGATCCGCGTCCGCGCACTGCGAGCCAAGCGCCGCCGCCCGGTGAAAAGCCGTCCCCGACTCTCGTCGGTGCGGGCGCGAGTGGCGTGATTTGCAGCAAGTGCAACACGATGGTTCCTGCGACGCAGAAGTTCTGTCCGAACTGCGGCAACAAGATGCCCGGTCCGGAGGTGAGCTTCGACGTCGAGACGCGCGTCGGGCCACGACCAGGTCCGGCGGCGGCGAGCTCGTCGTCGCAACAGCCGAGCTCCGCCAAGTCCGGTCGCTCGACGATGATGTTCGGCGGCGCGCATCAATCCGCGCGCGCCAAGCTCACGCTGATCCGCGGTGACGGCGAGGACGGCGTCTCGTTCACGCTCGCTGGCGACGAACACCAAGCGGGTCGCGGTGACGTCCCGATCTCGTTCCCCGACGATCCGTACCTCTCGCCGACGCACGCCAACTTCATCTATCGCAAGGGGCCGAGCCCCGCGGTCGTCGACCTCGTCGTACGCGACGAGGGCTCGCTCAACGGCGTCTACGTGCGGATCAACGGCACGATGAACCTGACCAACGGATCGACGGTGCTCGTCGGCGAGCAGGTTCTCACGGTCGCGGCAGCGCTTGCCCCCGAGGATCTGCCGGACTCCGAGGGCACGTATTTCTCGTCGAGCATGCCGCGCCCGGCGACGATGCAGATCGTCCAGGCGCTGCGCGGCGGCTCCCCGGGCTGGGTGTACCGCCTGGGCAGCGAGACCGTTGTCATGGGCCGCGAAGGCAACGACATCAATTTCCCTGAAGACCCGTTCATCTCGGGTCGCCACGCGGAGCTCCGTATGAGCAACAGCGTGCTATCGATTACGGATCTGGGGTCGCGCAACGGCACGTTCGTGCGCGTCACCGGGGAGCTCGTGCTTCGCCACGGCGATTACGTGTTTCTCGGCCAGCAGCTACTGCGCGTGGAAATCGTCTGACGTGGAGCCTTCATGACCGTCTGCAATCGTTGTGGGAAAGAGAATCAGGACCACTACAAGTTCTGCCTCGGGTGCGGGGCAGAGCTGACGGCTGCACCAAAGCCGGGTGGCGACATGGGGATGATGAAGACCATGATGGCCGACCCGGCGCAGTCGCCCCCCATGGGCGGAGCACCGCTCGCGGGTAACGCCCCGCGCGGTCCGTCCGGCGCGATGCCGCAGGGCAACATGCCGCGCGTGACCAACAACGGTCCCGCCGCGGGCTCGGGCGGAATGCAGGGCATGCCGCCCGCCGGTCCGCTCGGCGCCTCCCCGCCCCCGCAGCAGCCGATGGGTCCGCCGCCCGGCGTTCCTGGCTTCTCGCCCAGCTACGTTCCTCCCGGTCAGGGCCCTGCGCCAGCCGCCGCAGGTGCCGCCGGCATGCGCCGCTGCCCCTCGTGCGGTAGCGATGTTCCGCCGACGTTCCGCTTCTGCGGTACGTGCGGGTTCCGCATGGACGAGGGTTCCGCGCCGAACATCATGCCGAGCGCTCCGACGGCGCCGAACCCGATGGGTGGCGCCCCGCTCGCGAGCCCGGCTCCTGCCCCGGCGCGCGCCCGCCTGTCGATGACGCTCATCCGTCCCGACGGCTCCGAGGGTGGAACTCACGAGCTCCGCCAGGGCGAGAACAAGCTCGGCCGCAGCTTCGGTCCCGTGTTCGAGAACGACGGTTATCTCTCGCCCGTGCACGCGCAGCTGGATATCCGTGGCCAGAACGCGATGGTCCGCGACCTCGACAGCCTCAACGGCGTGTTCGTGAAGATGACCGCCGAGGAAGAGCTGACGTCGGGTCAGATCCTGCGCATCGGTCAGGAGCTCCTCCGCTTCGAGCTCATCGGTGCACCCGAGCCCACCGCCGACGGAACCGAGCTCATGGGCAGCCCCAACCCGGGCTACTGGGGCAAGCTCACGGTCATCATCGGCCGCGAGATCACGGGCGCTGCCTTCCCACTCCTCGGCGAGCAGTGCACGCTCGGCCGCGAGCGCGGTGAGATCAACTTCCCCGATGACGGCTACGTCTCGGGCCTCCACGCGCGCATCACCCTGCGCGACGGCCGCGTGTTCCTGTCCGACCTGGGCAGCTCCAACGGCACGTTTGTGAAGGTTAATACCGAGCGAGCGGTCGGCCACGAGTCGTTCGTGTTGCTCGGCCAGCAGCTGTTCCGTCTCAACTTCGTCTGATTCGTCTGATCCCTAGAGGTCAAACGAATCGCGAAGTTGCCAAGACCACCCAAGTTTCGGTACCGTTCCCCACATGATGCGAGTGGCGCTACCGCTGGCCCTCCTGTCTCTCCTCGCCGGGGCTCCGGCCTGCGGTGAGAAGGACACGAAGCTCAAGGTCACGGACATCATTCCGGCCAAGGGCGACGTAGAGGGTGGCACCTACGTTCGCATCATGGGCAACCGCTTCATCGCGGACGGCCCGCGCACTACCAAGGTGTACTTCGGCTCGCGCCAAGGCACGGTCGTTCGCTTCGCCAGCGATAGCGAGCTCATCGTCGAAGCTCCGGGTGGCAAGCCCAACGAAGTCGTCGACGTCCTGATCATCTTCGACCCGGGTGGTCAGATGAAGATCAAGAACGCGTTCACGTTCGTCGAGAAGAACACGGAAGCTCCGTCCGTGAACGACCTCGACACGTCCAAGAACAAGAAGTGATCTGACGAGTAAAGCCAACCTTTCGGTTGGCTCTCGCTAGATCACATCGCGGCGTGCGAGCGCGCGACGCATCTTGGCGAGCGCCTGCTCCTGCAGCTGCCGAATGCGCTCGCGCGACAGGTTGTACTTGTCGCCGATCTCCTTGAGCGTCAGCTCCTGCTCCGTGCCCAGGCCGAAGCGCTGGCGCAGGATGTCGGCCTCGATCGGGCGTAGCTCGCGAAGCACGTCGCTGACCTCGGTGGTCATCGCGTTCCACTCGAGGTCGGCCGTCGGCGAGATGTCCTCGCGATCCGGATCCTCGAGAACCTCACCGAGCGTCCTACCCTCATCGTCGCCGACGGGTTTGTCGAGCGAGATGCTGTGCTCCAGGAGCCACGTCCGCATCTTCTCGACCTTATCGAGCGGCATCTGCGTCGCTTTCGCGAGCTCCTCGCTCGTCGGCTGACGGCCGAGCTCGCCGGTGAGCATGCGGCGGGCCTTGGTCAGACGATGCTGCGCGTCGATCATGTGGACCGGCAAGCGGACCTCGCGGCCCTTGTCGGCGAGCGCGCGGCTGATCGCGTGGCGAATCCACCAGCTCGCGTACGTCGAGAAGCGGAAGCCGCGCTTGTAGTCGTAGCGCTCGACCGCCTTGAGGAGGCCAAGGTTGCCTTCCTGGATGAGGTCGGCGAGCGCCATACGCCCGTGGTTGAAGCGGCGCGCGATGGACACGACGAGGCGCAGGTTCGCGCGCACGAAATCATTGCGTGCATCGCCAGCGGCGCGGTTCGCGTTGATCACGCGACGCATCCACTCCGTGCGTGCCTTCTCGCGACCGAGCGCAGCGCAGTCGGTACCGCGCACGCCGATGCCGAGCGCGAGGCGATCGATCGTGATCAGCGCGGCGTCGATGAATAGATGATCCGTATCGGCAGCGCGGAGCTTCTTCGCCGCTTTCGCGACGAGCTTGGGATATGTCTTCGCGTTCGCGTTGAGCAGCGCCCGCGCTTCCGTCGGGATGGGCGTGAGCACTTCGATGGCGCCGAAGATGTCCTCGAGCGCGGGTGCGTGTGAGAGCACCGCTTCCCACAGCATGATCTCGAGTGCTTCGATCTCGCGGGCGGAGGTGAACTCCTCCTCCGGGCGCAGGACGTCGAGGGCGGCCATGTCGCGGAAGTACATCGAGAGGTAGGTCCCGTTATCGGGACGCTTTGCCTTCTCGACCTTCTCCGCCGGCTCCTCGCCTTCCTCGACGAACGCGTCCGCCTCGAGCTCGGGCTCGTCGTCAGCCGGCTTCTCCGCTTTCTCGGCCTTCGCGCGCTTTACGCTCTTCGCTGCGACGCGTGCGACACGCGCCTGGCGATTCTGCGGAGACGCCGAGAACCCAGAAACTTTCGCGACAAGTGCTGCCATCGAGTTGCCCTTCTGCGCGACGGGGCGCGTAGAGAATCAGACGCGCGACACGACCAAATGTTTTGGACGTTCTTTGTGCCGTCGCTAAGTTAATGACTCGCGAGCAGGCGCAATTATTCCAACGTCGTCGCGACGTTACGTTGGGCTTACAAGCGCAGACATCCCACCGCGTCCGAGCGTGCTACGGAGCGGAGGGGTCCTTGCGCTCGGCTAGGACAATGATGTGGCGGGATTGGTTGCCGAAAAAGCGGCCCCGCGTGTGGTAGCCGCCCGAAACTTCCAGGACGCGGAAGCCGGCGGCGTGCATGAGCTTTCCCACCTCGTGGAGGGAATAGGCACGCACGGAGATCTCTTGCTCGAGCTGGCGACCGTCGTCGAACACGACCGAGCGGTTCACCTGGATGCGCGAGCTGAAGTAGTTGAGCTCGACTTCTTCGAGCACGACGCAGCCCTCGCCTTCCCACCAGACGCGCGTCGGGAGGTCCGCGATCACGTAGTCGCGGTTGAGGATCTCGATCAGGACGCGACCGCCGGGCTTCAATGCGCGCGCGATGTTCGCGACGGTCTTCTTGTTCGTCTCGTCGTCGAAGTAACCGAACGTCGAGAACATGCAGTAGGCGCCGTCGAACTGCGAGTCGAAGTCGAGCTCGCGCATGTCGCCGCGCACGAAGTTGATCTCGAGGCCGCGACGCTGCGCTTCCTCGCCACCGCGCACGAGCAGCGGCGTCGAAAGATCGAGACCGACGACGTGGAAGCCGCGCGCCGCGAGCTCCATCGCGTGGCGGCCGTAGCCGCAACCGACGTCGAGAACCTGCGCGCCGGGCGAGAGGCCGAGCGCATCGATCACGAACTCGGCTTCGGACTGCGTGGCTTGCGGCGTCAGGAACGGAAGCGTCCGGAGGTAATCCTCGTCGAACAGATCGACGAACCACGGCTTGCCACCCTTGCCGAGCTTCTGCGCCGGAGGCGCCTTGGGCTCCTTGACGGCGGCCTTGGCGGGCGGCGCGGGCGGTGGCTTGTGCGCTGCAGCGGGCGGTGGCGGAGGCGCGACGTGGCCGGCGCGGTCCGGATCCGGCGTGCCAGCGGCGGCGGCAGCAGCAGCAGCGGCTTTCTTTGCCTCGCTCGGCGGCGGCGGCACCGACGGAGCGCGCACGCGTTGGGCGGGCGGCGGCGCGGGCGGCGTGGCGATCCGCGCTTGCGCCGGCTTCTCGTCGACGTCGACATCGATCTCGCCAGACTCCGAGCTGCGCGACACGAGCTCGTTGAGATCGATCTCGGGAACCGAGCCACCCTCGATTCCCGTCGGCACGGGCTTGATGAGCTCGACGTCGAGAGCGGTAAGCGGCTGCGTCGTGTTCACCGCAGAGGGCTTACCCGCGGACGGCTTGGCCTCGCCGGGCAGAGTCGTGATTTCGACCTTCTGCGCGGGCTGCGACGCTGCGCGTACGGCCTCGCGCACTTCCTCGAGATCGTCCTCGGAGAGCGCGACCGTCCGCAAGCGTTCGCGCGTTCCGGTACGGCTCGTCGCGACGCCAGCGACCGGCGGCTGCGTCTCCGCACGCGCGACGGCGACAGGCCCCGTCTGCGCACTGTGGATCGGGACCTCGGGGGCGGGCTCGAACGACTCGGGCACTGCTTCCGCCGCGATCTTGGTCACGGGTCCCGTCGCTGCGCCGGGCGGCTCGCCGTCCAGCGTGCTCGGACCATCGAGCCCCCCCATGTCGACATCGATATCGCCGGTGTCGACGCCGACCGAATCCGAGGCATCCGCTGGCGCCGCACTCGGCTCGGTGACGCCCCGCGCCTTGAAGCCCAGGCCCGGGTCGGTCGCGAGCGAAACCGGCGCGACGATCCGCTGCATCGGCTGCGTCGTCCCCGGACTCGCGCCCGCCCCCGTGTTGGCCAGCGACGCTGGATCGTCGAGGCCGAGCGCCTTGAGGTCGACGGAGCTCATCTCGCGCGTCTTGCTCTCGAAGGTCGGCTCGTCACTCACCGCGGGCGGGTCGATCATCGTGCTCGCACCGTCGGGCGCGACGGGCTCGCCGAACGATCCAGTCATCGTGGGAATGGGCTGGCTGTCCGCCGACGGATCCATGCGCGGAATGGGCTCGCTGCCGTCGCTGGTGAAGCTGTACGCGATGGACATCGCGAGCGACGGATCCTCGGGAACGGGCGCGACGACCGGCGGCGTGGACGTGCGGCGCGGAACGTTGTCGGACGGAACGCGCAGGCCACCACCGCGACGGCGGCGACGGCGGCGCTCGGCCGTCGTCATACCGGCCTCCATATCCCCGACAGAATCGTCGTCGCGTTTACTCACGCGCGGCCTCCCGTCGCGGTCCCGATGCGCTCGCCGAACTGGAGCACCTGGTTCGTCTGCAGGTCCGCGAGCTCGACCGCCTTCGGTCCAAAGAGGAGCACGACCGTCGAGCCGAGGCGGAACGCGCCGAGCTCGTCGCCCTTCTCCACGCGGACATCGTCGACTTCGATCGTCGTGCGCTCCGTCGCCCCGCGCAGCGTCGCGCTATCCGGCGCATCGGATTGCTTGGGCTGGAACAATCGGATGTTGCCGACGCCGAGCGCTCCGACCATCACCACTGCGACGTCGCCGAGCGCGCCCGCATTCAGGCGAATCACCACGCGCTCGTTGCGCGACAGCAAGCCTTCGCGCCGCTGCGTGGCCCACCGATTCACCGGCCACAGCGATCCTGGAATGTAGTCGTAACGAACGATGTCGCCCGCGACCGGCGTGTGCACGCGGTGATAGTCGCGGGGCGAGAGATAGATCGTCGCGTACGCGCCCCCGACGAGCTTTTGCGCGAACACGTCGTCCGCGACGAGCTCGGCGAGCGAGTACGTATGGCCCTTGGCCTGGACCAGCGTGCCGTCCGTCGCGATGCCAGCCGCCGAGACCGCGCCGTCACACGGCGAGACGATCGCGTCGGACGACGCGTCCACCGTGCGCGCACCGTTGCGCAGCTTACGAGTGAAAAAGTCGCCGAGAGAGCGATACTCGCGAAGGTCGAGCTCCGTCTCCGCGAGATTGGCGCCGACAGCGCGCGCGAAACCTCGATACACGAGGCCGCGCAGGGGTCCGGGGAGCGTTGCGCTTGCAACGGCACCTACCAGCGCCGAATACGCGGCGCCGGGACGGGCCGCACCGAGCGTCCCTCTCGCGAACGTGTCTGACCCCGGAATATACTGATTCTGCCAGGGGCGCCGCCAAGTTACAAGCTTAGGGCCCGAGCCGATCTGGTCGCTCTGGGGTAGCAGAGCCATTCAAAATTCAGGCTCCCGGTTCTGCCCATTCCCTATTCGGCGTCGAGGCAGCCTTCGAACCTGCGTTCGAGGCCTACACGAGAGGTCGCGCGAAACCGCGCCAAATCCCTCCGGCGCAGTCCCCGAGGCAGATCGAGGACGCAGGCCGAATAGGGAATGCCTGAACCGGAACAGGGAGCCGGGAACGCTCTCTAGCAGTCGTAGTACAGCTGGTACTCGGCCGGCACGGGGCGCAGGCGGACGTGATCGGCCTCGGCTTCGCGCTTGTAGGCGATCCAGGAGTCGACGAGGTCGTTCGAGAACACATCCCCCTTCATCAGGAATGCCCGGTCCTTGTTCAGGGCGTCCAGGGCGGCGTCGAGCGAGCCGGGAACCGTCGGGACCTCGGCCAGCTCCTCGGGGGAGAGCGAGTAGATGTCCTTGTCGAGCGGCTCGCCCGGGTGGATCCGGTTCTCGATGCCGTCGAGGCCAGCCATGAGCATCGCGCTGAACGCCAGGTACGGGTTGCACGACGGATCGGGCGACCGCAGCTCGAGGCGCTTGGCCTTGGGCGAGCTCGAGTACATCGGGATGCGGATCGACGCGGAGCGGTTGCGCGCGGAGTACGCGAGGTTGACCGGCGCCTCGTAGCCCGGAACCAGGCGGCGATAGCTGTTCGTCGTGGGGTTCGCGAACGCGCAGATCGCGCCGGCATGCTTGAGCAAACCGCCGATGTAGAACAGCGCCATCTCGCTCATGCCCGCGTACGAGTCACCGGCGAACAACGGCTTGTTCGACTTCCACAGCGACTGGTGCGTGTGCATGCCCGAGCCGTTGTCTCCGTAGAGCGGCTTGGGCATGAACGTCGCCGTCTTGCCGTTCTGGCGAGCGACGTTCTTGACGATGTGCTTGTACCAGAGCACCTGGTCCGCCATTTTCACCAGCGTGTCGTACTTCATGTCGATCTCGCACTGACCGGCCGTCGCCACCTCGTGGTGGTGCGTTTCGATCACGATGCCGACGGCCTGCATGAGCGTCGTCATCTGCGTGCGGATGTCGGTCAGCTGATCGGTGGGGCTGGCGACACAGTAGCCACCCTTGATCGGCGGCTTGAAGCCCTTGTTGCCACCGACCTCGGTGCGCTTGTTGTTCCAACCGGCTTCGTCGGAGTCGACGCTGAAGAACGAGTTGTTCGGTTCCTCGGAGTACTGCACCGAGTCGAAGACGAAGAACTCGGCCTCGGGACCGAAGTACGCGGTGTCAGCGAGGCCGGTCGACTTGAGGTAGCCGATGGCGCGCTTCGCGAGCGAGCGCGGGTCGCGCGAGTACGGCTCGTGCGTGATCGGATCGATGACGTCGCACAGGATCGACAGCGTCGGCGTCTTCAAGAACGGATCGAGCACGGCCGTTGTCGGATCCGGCTTCATCAGCATGTCGGACGAGTTGATCGCGCGCCAGCCGGCGATCGACGAGCCGTCGAAGCCGAAGCCCTCTTCGATGCCTTCACCGAGGCGCTCGATCGGATAGGTGAGGTGCTTCCACTGGCCGAGGAAGTCGACGAACTTGGCGTCGATCATCTTGATGCCGTGCTTCTTGACGAGGTCGTTGAGGTCGCTCACTGGTGCTCTCCTTAGTAGTTAAATGGCGTCCTCACCGGTTTCACCGGTGCGGATACGAATCACTTCATCGACGGGAGAAACGAAAATTTTCCCGTCGCCGATCTTTCCGGTGCGGGCGGCTTCGGTGATCACGGTGACCACCTGCTGCACGCTGTCGTTAGGCACGATGATCTCGACCTTCACCTTCGGGACGAAATCCACGACGTAGGCCGAGCCTCGATAGACTTCCTTCTTGCCGCCTGTGCGGCCGAAGCCTTTCACCTCGATGACGGTCATCCCGTGCACGCCAATCTCGGCGAGGCGCTCTTTGACCTCGTCGAGCTTGAACGGCTTGATGATGGCCTCCACCTTTTTCATGGAGGTTTGATAGCGCGCGGTTTGTTTCCAGCGCGTTTCCGGCCGCTAAAATCTCGGGATCGCTTTCAGTCCTTCAACTTGGCGCGGAACACGTCGATCTTGTGCGCGGCCTCGTCGAGGTTGCTCTCGGTCATCTTGTTCTGGAGGAAGTGCGTGAGCTCGTTCCACTCCGCATCGAGGCTCATGCCGTTCTTCTGCTTGAACGCTTCGTAGAGGCGCGATGTCGCTTGGAACTTCTGGCCAACCTCGGCGCGCGTGAGGCCCGGCTTCGCCGCCTCGGCCGTCTCCTTGGGCTCCTTCTTGTGCTTGTCGCGCTTGTGCGTGATCGGGGGCGTAGGAATCGCGACGGGCGCCTCCGCATCCGGAGTGATCTCGACGGCGGCATCGATCGGAACGACGACCGGCTGGGTCTCGACCTTCTCGATCTTCTTGTCGACGATCGGCTCGAACGTGATCTTCGCCGAGCCCGTATCGCCGGAGCCGGTGGCAACGACCACGGGCTCCTTGGTGCGCGTCGCGAGAATGATGGTGACGACGCCGGCAGCGACGACGAACGCGATGAGCAGGAGCCATAGCGCGGTGCGCTTGCGCGGTGGCTCGAACGCCTCGCGAACAGAGGTGCCCGTGCCGTCGGCGAGATCGAGCTGATCCGCAAATGAGGTGCTCGGGCTGACCGACGGCAACGCGGCTGGTGACGGTCCCTGCCCTGGTAGCGGCGGCGGCAGCGTTCCGTGGCGCGCTGGCTGGACGGGAGGCCCGACGGGTTGGGCAGCAGCGACGGGCGGCAGCGCCGAACCCGGGAGTTGAGTCACGCCGTTCACCGCGAACGACACTGTCGAAATCGTCTGGTCGTGCAGCTCGACCTCGAAGTCCTCGACGCGCGCCTTGGCGATGCGCTCGTGCAGATCCTTCTGCGCGGTCATCTCGTCGGCGAAGAGATCGCGCATGTAGCTGCCGAGCTGGTCCGTCGAGATCGTCGGGTTCACGCCGACGAGCGCTTGCTGGATCGAATCGCGGAACTCGGCAGCGGTCTGATAGCGCTCGTCCTGCTTGGCGCGCAACGCGATCGAGACGAGCTGGTCGTACGGCGCGAGCACCGGATCGAGCTGCGACGGGAGCGGATGCTCGCCGCGCGAGACCTTCTTTGCGAGCATGCGGTAGTCGGGCTCGGGGCCTGGCTCGTAGAGCCGCTGACCAGTCAGCACTTCGTACAGCACGACGCCCGCCGCGTAGATATCGGTGCGGTGATCGACGATGCCGCCGCGGATCAGCTGCTCGGGCGCCATGTAGCCGAACTTGCCGAAACCCATCTTGGGATCCGTCGCGGTGCCGCGCATCGCGCTCTTGGCGATGCCGAAGTCGATCACCTTGGTCTCGCCCTCAAACGACACGAGCACGTTGGGCGGCGAGATATCGCAGTGAACGAGGTTGAGCGAGCTGCCGTCGAGAGCGGTGCGACGGTGCGCATACGCGAGGCCGTTCGCGAGCTCGCGACCGATGAACAGGGCGAGATCGACGGGGAACCGCCGCTTCTCGTGACCGAGGCGCGCGAGCGTGCGGCGCAGGTCGCGGCCCTCGACGTACTCGAGCGCGAGGAAGTACTCGTCACCGACGCGGCCGACCTCGAAGACCTGCGCGACGTTCACGTGCTGCAGCTTGATCGCGACCTGGGCCTCGTCGACAAAGCGCGAGATGAACGATGCGTCTGCCGCGAGGTGCGGGAGCACCTTCTTGATAACAGCGAGCTTCTCGAAGCCGGCGAGGCCGTGTTTCGCGAGGAAAATCTCGCCCATGCCGCCGCGCGAGAGGCGCTGGACCAGCAGGTAGCGCCCGAAAACCTGTGGCAGGTTCATTTCGGCACGCGGATGGGGCCCCGTGGAGGCCGCTTTGTCGGTGCCAGGCTGCAACCGGCCAATCCTAACGCGGGATGCGACGCCTACAACCCGATCGTTTTGCCGCAATGTTCTCCATTTGTTGCCCGGGGCCAAACGCGCCCGCAATTTTGGTAGGTTGCGGGGTGGATGCGACTCGGTTTGGTCACTGCGCTTGCCTGCCTCGCGGCGTGCTCTGACGGGTCCGGTTCGCTGGATTTGAAGCTGTCCCTGCCCTCGCAGGACGATCTGCGACCGCAGGGTGCGACCAATGTGACGGTCAACGCGACCTTGCCTGGCGAGACACCCATCTCGTCCACGAGCGCGATCGAGCACAACGCGTTCAGCACCGGGGATCTGCCAGCTGGCAAAGACATCCAGATCGGCGTCGTGCTGCGCGACGTGTCCAACCGCATCGTCGGAATCGGCGAAGCGAGCGACGCGATCGACATCGCGAACGACAAGGCAACGTCGCTGACGATTCCCGTTCGCCGGCCGTTCGTCTACGCAGCGGACGGCACTTCCACGACGGCGGGCCTGCAGTCGTACGACCCGACGCTCGACGCGCGCGATCCCAAGTACCAGGGAACGATCGCCGGCATCGCGTCTCCGCAGTTCATGCTCTCCGTCGGTGGTGACCGCCTCGCTGTCGTCACCAAGACGCAGGTACTCATCGTGACGACGGCGACGAACACCGTCAGCGGCATGGTGACAATCCCCGCGGCGCCCAAGGATGCGACGGCGGTTCCTGGCACGCACAAGATCGCGGTCGCGAGCACGAGCGGCATCACGATCGTCGATCTCGATTCGTCGACGGTCCAGACCGCCGCGGTCGGCGACGTCGATCGCGTCACGGCGGGTCCCGACGGCACGGGCAAGAACTACGCGTTCGGGCTCATCGATCGCGTCGTCGCGCCCGCGCTCCCGCCGCCGCTCGGCGCATGCACGGGGACATCACAGCTCGTCGCCGTCGATGTCGATGCACCGGCGACGGTCGCGCCGAAGTCGCTCAACATGGCGGTCTCGGACCTCGCCGCGTCGCCCGACACGCCTGCCCTGTTCGCTTCGCTGCCGTGCAGTGGTCAGGTCGCGCAGCTCGACGGCGATCCGAGCAACGAGGTCAGCACGCTGTCGCTGACGATGCTCACGTCCGTCGAGAGAGCGGCGGTCCTCACGGTCTCCGGCGGGCGCATCTGGGTCGCGGGCACCAAGTCGGCGGTCCCATCGTGCGCGAACAGCGTCGGCGACGTCTCGCCGAGCAACTGCGGCGTGACCTCGGCTGGTCCCACGTGTGACACCGACGGCGAACCGACGGGCTCCACCAATCCCGTCGTCTGGGCAGACACCGGCGCTGCACTCGTCGTGGCGTCGGTCTCGTACGACGGCAAGGACGTCGTCGAGGTCGTCGCCCCGTCGCGTCGCCAGACGATCCTCGACAACGGCGACACCGCCGCTCAGCACGCCCAGGATCTCAAGCCGATCACAGCAGTGCCGCTGGATCTCGTGACGCTCCCCGGCGGCCAGTACGTCTCGGTCGTCGCCGAGAGCTACTACTACATCATCGCTGCCTATAGCGGCGCGACCCCGATCCTGCCGTGCCTCGAGTACCACACCAACGATTGGTTGCTGTTCGACTTCGCGAGCGCGTCGATCGCGCAGCGCGTGCGCACGTTCTGCGGGGGTGACTTCAAGCCGACGAGCTCGTTCTTCGGTCCCTGGGCCTGCGACGCCCCACCCGAAGCAGAGACCTCCTCCGTGCAATACAAGCCGACCTCGGTCGGTGCGCTGTTTGGAGCGCGCTGATGCGTAGTCTCATCGCGGCCATCGCGATCATCGCAGCGGCGTCGGTCATCGCGCACGCGGATCCGGATCCCAAGCGCAAGGTAGTCGTCCTCGAGTACCGCTCGCACTCCTCCGCGTTGAAGGGAATTGCAGCGCGCATCCAGGAGACGATGGGCAAGCAGACGTCGCTGCAGCTCCTCGGCCTCGACCAGACGCGCACGCAGTACGGCGCGGATCTCGACGCAGCGCTCGTCAAATGCGCGGGCGAAGCGGACTGCCTTGCCGGCATCGGGCACAAGGTCGGCGCCTCCGACGTCGTGCTCGTCGCGGTCAGCGAGCTCGGCGACGTGATCCTCACGATCCAGCGCATCGATGTCAGCCAGAAGAAGGCGGTCACGCGCATCGCGGATTCGCTACCAGCGGGTGCAGAGCCGACGGAAGACCAGATCAACGGCTACCTCGCGCGCCTGCTCGCGCCGACGGACTTCATGCGCTACGGCGTGATCGACATCGTCGCGAACCTGCCCGACGCGATCGTCACCGTCGGGAATCAGTCGCGCGGCAAGACACCGATCAAGCCGTTGAAACTTCCGGCACCGGCGGAATACGTCGTGAAGATCGAGAAGGAGGGCTACGAGTCCTTCACCTCGCGCATCAACCTCCCGCCCGATGGCGAGCTCAAGGTCGAAGCGAACCTCTCCCTCAAGGGCGGCGAGCGCGCCTGGTACGCGCATTGGTACGTGCTCGTCCCCGCCGGCATCATCGTCGCTGGCGCAACGGGCGCGACGATCTACTACGTCACGCGCAGCGGTCCCAGCGACACCGTTCCGGTCATGGGCACGATCGAATAGCGTGCGACTCGAGGACGAGCCACCTCGTCCGGACTGAGTGGTGCGCGCACGAGTGGCCCCGAGCCTTGCCCTACTCCTAGCGCTGCTCGCGGCGTGCAGCGGCAAGCCGGGGCACGCGGTCGGGCCCGACGTCGCGTACGTCGGCGTCGACAACACGGGACTCGTTGTGATCGAGGGCGGCAAGGCCCGCACGTTGATCGAGAACAAGTACGGCATCCGCGACCTCGCGGTCGGGCCCAACGGCGAGCTGTTCGCGACGGCGATCGGAGGCATGTGGGAGACCAGCGGCGGCGCCCTGACCAAGCTCCCCGACCCGGCCCCGAACCGGCAGTTCGAAAAGATCGCGGTCGCGCCCGACGGGACGCTATGGGGCATCGACCAGACGGGCGCAGGCAAGTGGAACGGCAGGGAGTGGACACTCGTGCCCAGGTCGACGTTCGCTGGCGACGAGCTCCTGTCCGACATCGCCGTCGACAGTGGTGGACACGCGTGGGTGACGACGATGGACCATATCTGGCGCCTCGACGGCGACACGTGGTCGAAGGTCGACACGTTCATATCGGCGGATGAGCCGTTCTTCCACTCGCTCGCTACGGACTCCGCGGGCGATGTGTACGTGGCGAGCGCCGAGGGTGTGTTCCTGTTCGATCAGAAGACGTGGACCAAGATTTCGATGGTCGATGACGACTTCCCGATGCTCGGTGCCATCGTGGCCGGTCCCGACGGGCGCATCGCCGTCAGTGGCGGAGGCACTCAGTTCGCGCTGCGAGCGCCCGGGAAATCGTGGAGGATCCTGTCGCTCGCAGACCGCAAGGTGAACGCCTCGGAGGGTGAGGTAGAAGCGATCGATGGCTCCGGCCGGACGTGGTTGGAGACCGACAACGGCGTCGCGATCCTCGACGCTGACGGTGCCCTCGTGCAGCAGTGGTTGCCCGGGACACTCCCAGGAGTCACCGGCAGGATCCAAACGATCGCGGTCTCTGGCAAAGGCCCGGTGATGCCGCAGCTGACGGCCGTTGCGAAGGGAACGATCACGGGCACGTTCATCTTCGAAGGCCAGGCCGTCGCGGGCGCGCCTGTCGAGCTGTGTGCGTCACCCGCCACGATGCTGACCGGGAAGACGCCGTGCTCGGAGTCCCCCGCTGTCTACGAGGCGAGGACGGGCGACGACGGGCGCTTCACGGTCGCGAACGTGCCCATCAGTTCGTACGGTTTCGCGGTGCGGACCAAAGGAACGTGGTTCGTGACGTGGGGAATCGATGCGTGCTGCAGCGAGATGAAGGACAGCGGCAGCTACGACGTCGGCTCGATCGAGGTCGGCAAGGACCCGTGATCAGAGCGACGCGAGCATCACGAGCGCATCCTCGCGGTTGCTCTGGTAGTAGCCGACGCGCACGTGCACCGTCGAGAAGCCGTGGCGCTCGTAGAGAGCGATGGCCGGAACGTTGGAGCGGCGAACTTCGAGCGTCGCGATCTCGGCGCCGATCGCGCGTCCTGCATCGAGTGCGTGATGGAGCAAGTGCGCCGCGAGGCCACGCCGACGGTAGTCGGGATGCGTGGCGATCGAGAGGATGTGCACCTCGGCCGCGTGCTGCGCACCGGGCACGACGAGCCAGTAGCTCGCGAATGCGATGGGAGCGCCGCGCTCGCGGATCAGCTCGAGGCGCGCTTGCGGATTGGCGAGCTCGGCGGCGAGTTGCTCGACGGACTGCGGATTCGGAAACGAGTGCGCCTCGATCTCGTGAAGCGCGGCGAGGTCGGCGATCGACGCCGTCTCGATCACTTCTGAACCAGCGAGACGATCGAGCGCCACAGCGGATCGATGCCGTCCACATCGAGCGTGGACACCGGGAACGGATCGCGCGTGAGCGAGAGCGTCTTGCGCGCCGCTTTCACTTCGAGCATGCGCTTGTTCTTGGGCAGCTTGTCGCTCTTGGTGAGCGCGACCACGATGGGCACTTCGCGCTCGGCGAGCCACGGCACGAAGTCGAGCTCCTCTTCTTGCGGACCGCGGCGAACGTCGATGAGCAGCAGCACACCAGCGAGAGATTCGCGCTTGGAGAGATACGCCTCGATCAGGCCCTTCCAGCTGTCCTTGGTCTTCACGTTGACGGCGGCGTAGCCATAGCCTGGAAGATCGACGAGGAAGAACGTTGGCTTCGCTTTGATCTCGAACCAGTTGAGCAAGCGCGTGCGACCGGGCGTGCGCGAGGTGCGCGCGAGACCGACCTGCCCGACGAAGCAGTTGATCAGCGACGACTTGCCGACGTTGGAGCGACCGACGACGGCGATCTCGGGAAGCGTCGGCGGCGGGAACTCGCTGGGCTGCGACGCGGAGATGACGAACGAAGCCGGGGGACGCGAGAGTGGTTTGCTCATGGGCTGCTCTTCTTCACGGCGTGCACCGGAACTGTTGGATCGAACGGCGTTGTCGAGGTCATGCGCGAGTGACACTGCGCGCACAGCGCGGCGCGCGCTTTGGGCGTCGACAGATCGGCAAGACCGAGTGCGCGAGCGACAGGAACGTCGCGCATGATGTCGTCGGGCGCGTACGCCGCACCGGCGCCGTGGCACGACTCGCAGCCGACCTCGACGGCGATCGCGGGACCGGCGGGCGCTTCCCCCGTCGCATGACAGCCGAGGCAGCGCGGCTCGGGACGTCCCGTCGCGAAGCGGTCGCGAGTCATCGCATGACGCGTCGCTTGCCACGCCGCGAGCTCGGCGGGATGGCAGGAACCGCACGCGCCGCTGCCGGTCCAGTCGCTCTTGGCCGCGTAGGCCGCGCTACCGACGAGCAGCAGGAGCGTGACGAGGACGGCGGACCGCACGCGCCGAAGCTACCTCGCCTGGGCCCTTAGTGGTACGCAAGCGATGTGGCGGTGCACGTCATCGGACTGACGGGTGGGATCGCATCGGGCAAGAGCACCGTCGCGCGCATGCTCGTCGAGCGCGGCGCCGCCATCGTGGATGCGGACCAGCTCGCGCGGCAGGTCGTGGAGCCCGGCCAGCCCGCCCTCGCCGAGCTCGTCGCGCGCTTCGGCGCCCAGATCCTCGCGCCCGACGGCACGCTCGATCGCAAGCGCCTCGGCGCGATCGCATTCTCCGACCCGGCCGCGCGCGCGGACCTCGGGCGCATCACGCACCCTCGGATCGCTCAGGCCGGCCAGGCCGCGATCGCGACGTGGGAGGAAGCCGGCGCGCACGTCGTGTTCTACGAGGCCGCGCTGCTCGTCGAGAACCGGATCCATCTCGGACTGCCAGCCACGATCGTCGTGAGCGCGCCGGCCGACGTGCAGGTCTCGCGATTGATGGCGCGCGATGGATTCACGGCCGAGGATGCCGAGAAGCGCATCGCCGCGCAGGCGCCGCTCGCCGACAAGCTCGCGGTCGCGACGTGGATCGTCGAGAACAGTGGCGATCCGGCCGCGCTCGCGGCCGAGGTCGACAAGGTCGTATCCGCGATCGAAGCGCGCTTTGGCTCGATCCGCGTTCCGCATCGCCGCGTGCGCAAGAACGAAGCGACCGGCAAGTTCTCGCTCGTCAAGCAAGAGGTCGCGCTCGTGACCGGGTTCCCCGCGTTCACGGCGAAGCGGATGCTCTCACGCATGCTGACGCCGCCCGTCGGCACCGACGCGCCGCTCCCCGACAAGGTGTTCCTGCTCGCGCGCGATCGGTTCGCTGCGGACGCGGAGGCGTTCGTGAAGACGCTCGCCCATCCCGAGCGCGTCGAGATTCTCGTCGGAGACGTCTGCGACATGGACCTCGGGCTGTCGAGCACCGAGTACCGCACGCTGTCCAAAGCGGTGACATGGATCCACCACCTCGCCGGCATCTACTTCATGGGCGTCGATGCAGCGACCGCGCGGCGCGTGAACGTCACGGGCACACAGAACGTGCTCGACCTGGCGCGCGACGCCGCAAAGCTCGAGCGATTCGTGCACTGGTCGACGGCGATGGTGTCGGGTGATCGCCGCGGACGCTTTTCCGAGGGCGAGCTCGATGTGGGGCAGAAGTTCCACAACGAGTACGAGCGCACCAAGTTCGAAGCGGAGAAGCTCGTCCGCAACGCGATGCGCACGATTCCGATCACGGTGATCCGCCCGGGCCTCATCGTCGGTGACAGCACGACCGGCGAAATCGACAAGTTCGACGGGCCGTACTACCTGATCACGCTCATCGCGACGAACGCATCAGGTGTGCGCCTGCCGCTGCTTGGACGTGGAGACACGCCGCTCTCGCTCGTTCCGATCGACTACGTCATCGACGCTGCGTGGCACGTCGCGCGCAGCGACTTCGCGGCCGGCAAGACGTTCCACATCGTCGATCCGTCGCCGATGTCTGCGCGCGCAGTGTTCGAAGCCGTCGCAGAAGCCGCGCACACCGAGAAGCCACGGGGCAGCATTCCGCGTCCGCTCGCGCGAGCCGTCCTTCACATGCCAGGCATCTCGCGCCTCGGGCGTGGGCCGCTCGCATTTGTCGACGTGCTCGACCATCCGGTCACGTACGACCACACGAACACGCAAGCAGTCCTCGCCGGCACGGGTGTGCGCTGCCCTGCGCTCGCCGACTATCTGCCGGCGCTCGTGCAGTTCGTGCTCGATGTCAGCCGAGCAGCCCCTCTGCCCACCGACGACACGACGGATCCGCTCGCGTAGCTACGGCGTCGCCGCAGCTTCGTAGAGGTCCCAGTCCGTGGTCGGTTCGTGACGACCGAACCAGATGTGGCAGCCGTCAGCGGAGATGTGCGGATCGCCATCGTCGTCGGTGGAGTTGATGTCCGGAACGATGCCGACGTACGTGAACGTACTGTCGACCGCGTCGCGCGTCGCATACCAGATGTCGGCCGCACCGACGCTCTGCCCGGAGATGACGCGCCGCGAATAGAACAGGAGCAATCGCTGGTCAGGCGTCAGCGTGGGATCGCCGTCCGCGGGGCCCGCGTTCAGCTCGGCGATCGGGGACGGAGCGCCAAAGCTGTCGGTCGCGGTGGCTCGCTTCGCGACCGCGATGTGTTGCGGCACGCCGGTGTCAGCGGGCGCCCAGTAGAGACGCAGCGCGTCCGCGGAGATGAACGCATCGAAGTCGTGAGCGAACGTATCGACGGAGACCAGGTATTGCTCGGTGAGCGACGTCCACGAGCCGGCCACGAGGTTCGCAGTGTAGATGTCCTCCTCCGTGCTCAGGCCATTGGTCACGAACACGACGCTGTCATCGAGCGCCATGGAGCACTTGCCGTCGTAGCTCGTGGTCGAGAACGGAGCGAAGCGCTGCGGAGCGGGCCACGGATCGGTCACGTTGGCGCGAGTGGAGATGAAGATGTCTGCACCGCCGGCAGGGAGACCGCCGCCAGTCAGGGGCCGCCCCGAGCTGAGCAATAGTGATTTCTCGTCGGTCGTGATGAATGGATCGCGATCGAACGACATGGAATTGATCGTCGTCATCGCCGTCGGTGCGGTGAAGCGGATCGTGTGCGCCATCCAGCGCTCCATGCACGTGCTCGTGACCATCGAGTCGGAGCCGTCGTGACCGGCATCGCCCGCGTCGTTCCCTGCGTCGCTGCCCGGCGTGTCATCGGCTTGCGCTCCGCTCACGGAGAACCCGCACGCGGTCAACAAGCACACCAGAAGCCCCACCAGGCGCATTCCCTCCATTGTACGCCGATCGTCAGTAGTAAGCTGAACTTCGCGCGCCTCCACCGACCCGGCGTTCGTGCGCACAGGTGCGCTCGCGTTCATGACGGGATGTCTGAACGGTGCACCTAGAACAGAGCGGGCGTGCATCGGCATCATGGCCCCGACGGGCCCACGCTCGTCGGAGGACGAACGACAAGCTGCGAAGCAATGGCTACAAACCGCCTGCGCCCCGCTCGCTGTACCGGTGTTGACCTGTGCGGCGCTGGTCCAGCCGCTGCAACGTCACTGCTTTCCGTGACCTACTTCGAGCTGGTCGCTACTCGTCAGGCGTCTCGACCGAGCCGAGCAGACGAGGAAGTGGATCTCCTACTCCTGCCCCGATCTGCCGCAGGCTGGACAGATGGTGGAGCAACAGTCCGCGGTTGTCGCTCACCGACAGGTTCTGCAGCTCGAGTGCACCGATGCGATCCTCGGGCGTGAACGCGGGAGACTCGACCTTCTCCATCGAGAGCTTGTCGGGCCCGTACGCCATGAACTCGGCGCGCGTTCCGATGATCGTGTAGTCGTCGCCGCGGCGCAGCTCGAGCGAGACCTCGCCCGTGACCGCAGGCGCGATCCAGCGCGTGAGTCCATCCTTGAGGAGACACGCCTCGGGGTCGTACCACTTGCCTTCGTACAGCAAACGACCGAGGCGGCGACCGAGCGTCGCGTAGAGGTCCGTCGTGTTCTCGTTGTGGATGGCACTGAGCAAGCGCTCGTATGCGATATGGAGAAGCGCCATGCCCGGCGCTTCGTAGATGCCGCGGCTCTTCGCGTCGATGACGCGGTTCTCGATCTGATCGCTCATGCCGAGGCCGTGACGACCACCGATCTGGTTGGCGGCGACGAACAGCTCGTACAGCGAGTCGTAGCGCTTGCCGTTCAGCGTCGTCGGCGTGCCTTGCTCCCAGCCGACGGTGACCTCTTCGGCCGTCACGTCGACGGCGGACTTCCAGTGCGCCACGCCCATGATCGGATCGACGATGCGCATGCCACTGTCGAGGCGCTCGAGGTCCTTGGCCTCGTGCGTCGCACCGAGGAGGTTCGCGTCTGTGGAGTACGCCTTCTCGACGCCCATCTTGTAGGGCTTGCCGATGCGCTTGAGGTACTCCGCCATCTCGGTGCGGCCGCCGAACGCCTTGACGAACGCGTTGTCGAGCCACGGCTTGTAAATCATCAGCGTCGGATCGACGAGGATGCCGTACCGATAGAAGCGCTGGATGTCGTTGCCCTTGTGGGTCGAACCATCGCCGAACACGTGAACATCGTCGTCGACCATCGAACGCACGATCGCGGTCGTGGTGACGGCGCGGCCGAGCGGCGTGGTGTTGAAGTACTTCTTGCCGCCGACGCTCAGGTGAAACGCGCCGCACTGCAACGCGACGAGGCCCTCGCGCACGAGCGAGTCCTTGCAATCGATCAGGCGAGCCGCGCGCGCGCCGTGCTGCAGCGCGCCGGGCGGAATGTCAGCGGGGTTCGCTTCATCGGGCTGCGCGAGGTCGGCGGTGTACGCATAGACCTCCATGCCTTGCTCGGCGAGCCACGCGACGGCGCAGCGCGTATCGAGACCACCGGAGTATGCGATTGCGAGGCGAGTGCCCTTGGGCGGGAGCTGGCGATAGATGCGGGTCATTCGTCTTCGTCCGTGTTCTTCGTTCGTAGGCCGGCGCGCTCGAGCAGCTTGTAGAGAAATTTTCGCTCGAGGCCGGCGATCCTCGCAGCCTGCGACAGGTTCCCGCTAGCACGCTGGACCAGGTCCGTGAGGTACTCGCGCTCGAACCGATTGACGAGCTCGTCCTTCGCCTCGTGGAACGGACGATCCGCGCGGGCCGTCAGTGCCTCCGGCGCGGCGGCCGTGGGGCGCAACACGAACGGCAGCGATTGGAAGTCGTCGTCGGGACCGGCGAGCGCGACGGCGCGCGTGATGACATTGCGCAGCTCGCGCACGTTTCCGGGCCAGTGGTAGCGCTCGAGGCGCTCCAGGGCCGCGCCGCCCACTTGCGCCGCGAGCTCCTTGGCCCCTGCCCGCTCGAGGAACATCGAGATGAGCTGCTTGAGATCACCGGGGCGCGCGCGCAGCGGAGGCACGTGCACCTCGACGACAGCGAGACGGTAGTAGAGGTCGCCACGGAAGCCACCGCGGGCGACCTCACCGAACACGTCGCGGTGCGTGGCGGCGACGATGCGGACGTCGTAGCGCTCGCTCTTGCTGCCACCGAGGCGCTGCACTTCACCGGCCTCGAGCATGCGCAGCAACTTGGGTTGGAGATTGACCGGGAGATCGCCGATCTCGTCGAGGAACAGCGTGCCGCCGTGCGCCGCCGCGAACGCTCCCTGGCGATCGGTGGTCGCGCCGGTGAACGCGCCCTTGGCGTGTCCAAACAGGTCGCTCTCGATCAGGTTCTCCGTCGAGGCGCCGCAATCAAAGACGACGAACGGACCGTCCTTGCGGGGCGACGCATCGTGAACACCGCGAGCCATCAGCTCCTTGCCGGTGCCGCTCTCGCCGAGAAACAACACGGGCGCCGCCGACTTGCTCGCGCGCTCGAGCACCGCGAACACGGAGCGCATCGCGAGGGACGAGCCGTACAGCGCACCGAAGCGATCGTTTTGCGACGGCGGGATGTCGAGCACCTCGTCGGCCGGCATCAACTGCACGAGCGTCTTGCCGATGCGCAGCGACGCGCCCGGCGGAGCGACGACCTTGTGCACCGCGACGCCGTCGATCAGCGTGCCGTTCTTGGATCCGAGGTCGGTGACCGTGAAGCCACCCGCCGACGGCGCGACCGAACAGTGGCGACGCGACACCCACGGATCCGTGAGCGGCACGTCGCACGAGCGCTCGCTGCCGAGCACGACGCCCACGGGAGGGAGCTCGACTTCGAGGCCGCGATCTGGACCGTCGACGACGCGCAACTGCGCTGCGGCGACGTGAGGCCGCGCAGCAACAGCATTGGTGACGCGCGTGACGAGCACGGACCGAAGCTACCGGAGGATGCCGCGCAGGAACAGCTGGCAGAGGTATCGATACGCCTCCAAGCGCGGCATACCAGAAACGTCGAGAATCTCGTCGAGAGACAGCGTTCCGTCCACCCGTGACAGGAGGAAGGCAGCGCGGGGGCTGATGGGGGCCGCGGCCAGCTCGTGCAGCGGCCGCGCGAGCACCGGCTGGCGCTCCAGATCGCCGAGGAACGCCTGGAAGACGTTCATGATCGTGTCGCGGTTGCGATGGATCAGCTTCTGCGCGAGCGCGCTGTTCGGATCCTCGTTGAGCGCCAGATCGACAGCGGCGACCGCCCGATCCAGATCGACAGACGCCCACAGCGTCGCGTGCTCGAGCAGCGTCGAGATCCGGCGGCGCGTGCGGTCCTCCTTGTTCTCTTCGTCGGGCGCCTGCGCGTCGACCTCGTCGATGATCTGCGCCGCGCGTGCGTCGATGGGGTCGAACGGCAGGACGATGTCCGCGCGCGTGCCCTGGCGACCCGAATCCACGGGCTCGTCGAAGTCGGCGATCCTCGCCGCGGCGGCCGCGCGCACGGACGCGGGTTGGAGGCGGTTGATCGAGGTCGGCTGGTCCTCGGTCGGAACGCGCGACGTGCTTGGCGCGGTCGGCGGCCGCAGCCCGAGCTCGCGTGTCGGAGCAGAGACGAGAGGATCGTGCTGGAACGAGCTCCTGAGCGCGTCCATCGAGAGGTCGCGCGTCGGCGCGTTCGGCGGGATCGGGCGATCGCCAGTCTGATGACGCTGCGTAGGGGGGGAATCCGGCTTGCGCGGAGGCTGCGGCGGAACCAGCGAGTGGAACGTGTTCGCAGGCATCGGTGCCATCGGCGGCGGCACGGTCTTGGCCTTGGCGGGCGGCGGCTCGGCCGTGGGATCCGGCAGATCGAGATCGATGAGATCGATCGCCGCTTGCACGGCCGTGCGACGGCGATGCGGATCCTGCTGATCCGTCGTCGTACGCGACGGAGGCGGCGGCTTGGTCGGGCTCCGCGATAGCTCGCGTGCCAACGGCGATGGCGTGGGGCTCGGCAGCGACGCGATCAGGTCGTCGGGCTCGATCGGAAGGAGGGGAGAATACTCACCGGCAGGGAGATCATCGAAGGCGGCGTACGAGATATCGAACGCACTCTCCCCGGGAGGCGGAGCGGGGATCGGCGGAATCGCATCCGTCGGCGTGCGCAGCGTCATCTTCAGCTCGGGCGGTGGCTCCGACGGAGCTTGCGGCGTCGCGGTGCGCACGAAGCCGAAGTCGCGCTTCTTGAGCTCCGTCATGTCCGCGGTCGTGAAGCCCGGCGTCCCCTCGGGCTCGAACTCGCCGGTCGGACCGCCGTCGAAGTCCCGCGTCGTCGTACGGCGTGGCCCCTCGTACTCGCGCGTCGCGTCGTCGAAGTTCTCGGTCTTCGCGCGCGTTGGCTTGGGAGGCGGCTCGTCGGGTTCGTCCGCCTCCATCTCGATGCTGATGGGGCGCGGTGCGTCGGCGTCGTCGAGATCATCCACGTTACTGACTGTCGCGGCCGGCTGACTCGACACGCGCTCCTCTTCGATTGCCCACCCCGCGTCCGTTGGATCCATGTACATCGGCGCCGTCCCACCGCGCCCCGGAAGTTGAGGCAGCTCGCCGTCGCTGATCTCGATCATGTACTCGGGCTCGTCTTCCGCGATCCCGAACGGCGCCGGATCTTCGCCGGGCTCGGACGTCAGCATGTCGTAGTTCATGCGGACGTAATCGACGTAGCTGTTCGCCTGCTCGTTGTCCGGTTCTTCGGACAGCACCTTCTCCCACGTGAGGAGCGCGCCGTCGAGGTCGCCCGACCCGTACAGGGTCAGACCCTCCTCGATCAGGCGGTCGAGCTCGGCCGGTGACATGCTTATCCGCGGGTCTTAGACACCACGCCGCGGAACATGTTGAGCGTACGGTTCAGCGCTTCCGTCGCCTCGGTCAGCGTCGTGAGGTCCTTCGCGGCGATCGCCTGGCGAGTGCGATCGACGACCGCGCGCGCCTTCTTCACGGCGTCCTGGCCGAAGTCGGAGCCCGCGATGATGTCGGTGACCTGCGGGAACAGCGACTCGATCTCCTCGAGCGCCTTCTCCGCCATGTGGCGAGCCTTGTCGAACTCCTGGCCGGAGCGGACCTCGACCATGTAGTCCTTGTTCGCTTCGACCATCTTCTTGATCTCGTCCTCGGTGAGGCCCGAGGTCGCGGTCACGGTGATGGACTGCTCGAGACCCGTCTCGAGGTCGCGCGCCTTCACGCTGACAATGCCGTCGGCGGAGATGTGGAACTGGACCTCGATCTCGACCTCACCGCGCGGCGCGCGACGCAGGCCCGTCAGCACGAACTCGCCGAGCAGCTCGTTCTCTTCAGCGCGATCGCTCTCGCCCTGAAGCACGAGGATCTTCACGCTGGTCTGGTTGTCCTTGACCGTCGTGAACACGTGCTGCTCGCTCGTCGGAACGGTCGTGTTCTGCTCGATGAGCTTATGGAAGTAACCGCCGACAATCATGATGCCGAGCGAGTGCGGCGTGACGTCGAGGAGCAGGATGTCGCTCTTCTCGTCGGTCAGCGCAGCGCCCTGGATCGCTGCACCGAGCGCGACGACCTCGTCCGGGTGAACGCCCTTGCACGGCTCGAGGCCGAAGAACTCGGCGCACGCCTGCTGCACGCGCGGCATACGCGTCATGCCGCCGACGAGGATGACGTCCTCGATCTGCGACTTCTGGATATCGGCTTCCTCGAGCGTGCGCGCGCAGATCTCGACCGTGCGATCGATGAGGTCGCTCGTGAGCTCTTCGAGCTTGTCGCGCGTCAGCATCGTCTGCAGGTGCAGCGCTTCGTTGCGGCCCGTCGAGATGATGAACGGGAGGTTGATCTCCGTCTCCTTCACGCTCGACAGCTCGCACTTCGCCTTCTCGGCGACGTCCTTGAGGCGCTGCAGCGCCATCTTGTCCTTGCGGAGGTCGATGCCGTTCTGCTTCTCGAAGCCCATCACGAGCCAGTCGATGATGCGGCGGTCGAAGTCCTCACCGCCGAGGAACGTGTCGCCCGCTGTCGAGATGACCTCGAACACGCCGTTACCGATCTCCAGGATCGAGATATCGAACGTGCCACCGCCGAGGTCGTAGACCGCGACCTTGCGCTCGATGTTGCGGCCAAAGCCGTATGCGAGGGCGGCTGCCGTCGGCTCGTTGATGATGCGGATGACGTCGAGACCGGCGATGCGGCCCGCGTCCTTGGTCGCCTGGCGCTGACCGTCGTTGAAGTACGCGGGGACGGTGACGACCGCCTTCTGCACCTCCTCTCCGAGGTACTCCTCGGAGATCAGCTTCATCTCCTGGAGGATGTACGCGCTGACCTCGGGCACGCTGAACACCTGGTCGCGCAGCATGATGCGGACGTCGTCGTGCGGTCCCTCGACGATGCGGTACGGCATGATCTCGAGCGAGCTGCGCACCGCCGCCGAACCCCACTTGCGACCGATGAGGCGCTTCGCGGCGTAGACCGTGTTCTCGGCGTTCGTGATGGCCTGTCGCTTGGCGATGTGACCCACCAATCGCTTGCCGTTCTCGGCAATGGCGACCATCGACGGCGTCGTCTTGTAGCCGCCGCGGTTGGGAATGACGCTGGGCGTTCCATCCTCGACAATCGCTACACACGAGTTCGTCGTGCCCAGGTCGATGCCGATCACCTTATCAGTAGCCATGGCACCGCTATTTTCCCCCCGTTTACGACTAGATCACAACCGCATGGCCACGTTTCCGAGGGCCGTTCTCATGGCGCGCGCGCTCTGAAAACGGCGGGTAGGGTCCTTGGCGAGGCCGGCGAGGACGAGCGACTCGAGCTCGAGCGAAACGTCGGGGAACCGCGGACGCAGCGGCTCCGGCGGGGTCTCGGTGTGAGCGGACAGGATCTCGAAGTCGCTACCGCGGAACGGGCGCTCGCCCGCGAGCATCTCGTAGAGGATCACCGCAGCCGAATAGACATCGGTGCGCACGTCGATCGGATGTCCCGTGATCTGCTCCGGCGCCATGTAGGCGGGCGTACCGACGCGAGCACCGGTCGACGTGAGGCCGGCCGTGTTGCCGTCGAGCAGGAGCTTCGCGATACCGAAGTCGAGCACACAGACGCCCTTCGCCGTGATGACCACGTTGTCGGGCTTGAGGTCGCGATGCACGACACCGACGCCATGCGCGACGCTGATAACGTCGAGCATGTCGACCACGATCGCGACGGCGGTCTGCACGACCGGGCGACGCTCCGACGCGATGAACGCTGCGAGCGACTGTCCACGCACGAGCTCCATCGCGATCCACGGGCGCCCGTCGGCGAGCACGCCCGCGTCGGTGACACGCGGAACGCGCGGCGTGGAGATGCGGTTGATCAGCTCTGCTTCGCGCAGCAACCGGGCGCGCGATGCTTGATCGGCCGCGCAACTCGCGTGCAGCACCTTGACCGCTGCTTCCTTGCCGAGCACGGGATGCATCGCGCGAAACACGAGCCCCATGCCGCCCGCCCCGATCTCCTCGACGAGCGTGAAGTTGCCGGCCTGCTCGCCGAGCAACGACCCGAACGGCGGTGACAACATCGAGCGACCGTCGGTGCCGCAGGGGCCAGGTCCCGTCGAGCGGGCTCCACATGCCGCGCAGTAATAGGCCACCGAGCGCAGCGTACCGCGAAGTGCGATGATTCGCGCGTGGTCGGCGCGACCGTTGGCAAGTACAAGCTCGTCGAGAAGATCGGCGCGGGCGGGATGGGCGATGTCTTTCGCGCCGTCGATCCAACGACGAACGCGGTCGTCGCGATCAAGGTCCTGAACGCGATCGCGGGCGCGGATGGACACCGTTTCGTGACCGAGGCGCGCGCAGTGAATCGCGTGCCGCACGACGGTGTCGTGAAGGTGATCGAGGTCGCGTACATGGACGGCGGACGTCCGTACCTCGTGATGGAGTTGCTCGAGGGAAAGTCACTCGAAGCCGCGATCGTGCGCGAGGAGCGACCGGCACTGACGCTCGTCGATCAGCTGCTCTCGATCGTCGCCGCTGCGCATTCCGTCGGTATCGTGCATCGCGATCTCAAGCCGGGGAACATCTGGCTGTCGCGGAACGGACGCGTTCGGGTGCTCGACTTCGGCGTCGCGAAGCTCCTCGACGAGAACATGGGCGTCACGCGCACGGGCGCGATGGTCGGCACGCCCGCGTACATGTCGCCCGAGCAGGTGAAGGGAGCGCAGGTCGATGCGCGCGCGGATCTCTACGCGATCGGCGTGATGACGTACGAGCTCGCGACGGGAAAGCGGCCGTACGAAGCACCGTCCGCGTTCGCGATCGCGCAGAAGCACGTCCAAGCACCGATCCCTCGCCTACCCGCTGGCGCGCATCCCGCTGCGCAACCGTTCCTCGATCGCGCGCTTGCCAAGGAGCCGAAGGATCGGTTCGCGTCGGCAGACGAGATGCGCGCTGCGCTCGCGGGGTGGCTCGGTCGCTCGTCGTCACCGGCGCTATCGAGCAGCGCGCTCGCGCCTGCTCCTCGTCGAGGATTTGGCCCTCGCGGGTGGTTCGCACTCGCTGCCGCGACGATCGTGTCGACCGGGCTCATCGTCGCCGCTGCCGTGAGTCGGCGGGGAACGCGTCCACCGCCAAGACCCGCTCCCGCGACGGTGGTCGCGCCCCGCGCACCCGACATTCGGGCCGTGGCTGCAGGGTCCGGAGAGCCGATCGCGAATGACGAGCTCACCGCGCGCCAGCACGTCGATACGTTGAAGGCGCGCTACACGGTGGCGCTCACGAAGCCGCTCGTCGGTCCGTCGACGCCGGAGCGCGTGACCCACCGCGCCGCATTTCCGTACTACGCCGAGACGTTCCTGCAGATGACCGACGACTGGGCCGCGGCCGACAAGCAGTTGAACAAGCTCGACGAGGATCTGTCGCTGTGGGGGACCGCTCGCGAGCCGTTCGCCTCCGGTACGCAAACGGATCTCGCGCCGGCTGCGGGGCGGCTCGATCCCGCCTTGGACAGCCGGAACGCCAACCGCGACGACAACCCGGTGGTGAAGCGGCACCTCGCGCTGCGGTTCTATCTCGCGCAGCTCCAGGTGTTACCGCTCGTCGGTCGGCTCACGCCTCAGCGCGAGCAGCATCGCGCGCAGATCGCCGACGCGATCAAGGACCTCGTCGGCGACGCGCCATGGGATTGGGCGCGCATCGATGCCGACATCACGAAGATGAAGGCAGAGCTCGACACGTGGAATACCGACCAGGAAGTCGGCTGGACTCCGCTCGCGCCAGATCCGCTCGCGCCTGCGATCGATGGCTTTCACGAGGATCCGAACGACGCGACGCACGGGAACAGCGACAAGAACCCCATCTATCGGCGCTGGGTCGCGATGATCGCGTACGCCAGGCAGCAGTACGCGACACCGATGCTGGGGCACGTGACGGCCGAGCGCACTGCGCATCGAGACCAGACCATCGCCGCGATGCGCGCAATCGGGAAGACCGAGGATCACTGGGGCGCGATCGACGCGAAGCTCACGGCGTTCCGGACCGAGCTCGAGACGTGGGGCACGGCGAGAGAGATGGGCTACACGCGCGGTGTCGCGGCGCCCGCGACGAACGAATCGTCCACGTGGATCTCCGCCCGCGATCCGCGCAATACCTATCGCGATAACCCCGCGCTATCGGATCTGGAGAAGGAGGTCTACGCAAACCAGCGCCGGCTCAGCGACGTGTATCAGGAGGCGCTCCGCCGTGATTTTGTCGGCCCGTTCACGCAAGCACGGATCGAGTACCGATGGTCGGTCGCCTCGCGCATGGCAACCGCGTCGCAAGATCCTGCAGCGGCGAGACAGGTGTTGATCGATATGGACGCGGAGATGGCGACGTGGGGCACGCCGAACGAGAAGTACGCGACCGGCACAGAGCACTTTCACAACGACGCGTTCGGCGTGGGCCGCTAGACGCCCGTCGATCAGGCGCCGGCGGCGATCAGGCGGCGGACTTCCGAGAGGTCGTTGCGAAGCTCGCTCGTCAGCGTGTCGTTCTCGTTCTTGAGCGCCATTGCCATGACGAGGACTTCCTCGGCATCGTTGAGCTTGCCGCACGCGCGGAACGCTGCCGCGAGCAGGCGCGCGGACGAGACATCATTGGGCGCAAGGCTGTTCGCCTTCTTCGCGTATTCGAGTGCCGTGCGCGGCTGACCAGCGGTGAGCGCGCAGCTCGTCGCGCGGCGCAGATAACGGCCTTGCGGATCGATACGCACGGCCGCCGCGAACAGCTTCATCGCGCCCATCGCGTCGCCGCCGACCTCGAGCTGACACGCGCGATCGAACAGCTCGGCCGCGTACTCCTGCGGCGTCTGCGGCTGATCCTGTTGCGGTGTGCGCGCAGAGGACTGGGACTTCTTCTCGGCGCCGGTGATCTGGTTGTAAGCGCGGCTCGTCGCTTCGAACACGGTCACGAGGCGCGCTTTGAACGACCCGGTGCGTTTGTTGTAGTGGCGGTCCGGGTGGATCTCTTTGGACAGCAGGAAGTAAGCGCGCTTGAGCGTCTTGGCATCCGCTGCGCCCGACACACCGAGAAGCTTGTACGGATCGTTCTTGCCGAGGAGGCGCGCCATCGCGAGCAGGCGGCGGCGCTCCGGCTCCGTCATCTCGATGTCCTCCGCGAGCGCGGCCTTCTCTTCCGCAGTCGCGTTGGGTAGCGAGAGGTCGTGCGAGAACGTGACCGTCGGGGCGGCGCTCGGAGCAGGATCGACGGGGCGCGCGCGGGGCGGTTGCGTCGGCGGGTTCAGCGACCCTGCACTGGGCGGCGGCGGGAACGCAGGCGGAATGATGGAGGGCGACGATGCGGGAGCACGGCGCGGCGGCTGCGTCGGAGGAGTGATCGCAGCGCTCGGCGGCGGCGGCATGATCGCGGGCGACGACCGCGGTACGGGGTTCGACGCGGCCGTGACAGGAATCGGAGCCGATGCTTCGTTAGGCAACAGCACCGCTCCGAGCGAGCGGAGCTTCTGGATGATCGCGACGGCCTTCTCGGTGGGCAAGCCGCTATCGAGCAGCACCATGCGCAAAGGCGTAGTTCCGTCGATGCGGGACAAGAGGAAGTACTCCTCCGGTCCCACGCCCGCCTTCATCGGATCGAACGACGGGCTGACCCTCAGCCGTTGGCTCGTCGAACCGATCCCGGCGATTTCTGCCGGAACACTGCTCACGTCTAAGACTTTATCACGTACTCGAGGATGGCCTTCGCGACGTGGAGCCGATTCTCGGCCTGCTTCCAGGCAAGTGACTGCGTTCCGTCGAGGACCTCGCCCGTGATCTCCTCGCCACGGTGCGCCGGAAGGCAGTGCAGCACGATCGCGTCTGGCGCTGCCTTCGCGAGGAGGGCCTCGTCGATGCAGTACGGCGCGAACACGGTTCGGCGCTTGGCCTCGTCGGTCTGGCCCATGGACACCCAGACGTCGGTGTTGAGCACGTGGGCGCCCGCAGCGGCCTCTTCAGGCGACGTGGTGAGGAGCAGCGAGCCCTTGCCGAGGCTCTTCTGCGCGGCGCGCGCCGTTGCCACGAGCTGGGCATCGGGACCGAACCCCTCGGGGCACGCGAGGGCCAGGTCGAGGCCGAACATGCCTGCCGCCTCGATCCACGAGTGCGCCATGTTGTTGCCGTCGCCGATCCACGCGTAGCGCAGACCGTCGATCCTCTTGAAGTGCTCGCGCACGGTGTAGAGGTCGGTCGCGACCTGGCACGGGTGGTGTTGATCGGAGAGACCGTTGATCACGGGGACGCTCGATGCCTTGGCGAACGCAGCGACGCGCTCCTGGCCGAACGTGCGGATCATGATCGCCGAGCAGTAGCTGGCGAGCACGCGCGCGGTGTCCTCTGCCGGCTCGCCACGTGCGATCTGGCTGCCGTCGCTGGTGAGCACGACCGCATGGCCGCCTAGCTCGTACGCCGCGACCTCGAACGACACGCGCGTGCGCGTTGAATTCTTCTCGAATACGAGCGCGATCGTCTTGTTCTCGAACGTCTTTGCGATGCGGTTGGTCTCGAGCTCGCGCGTGCGATCCCACACCGCGGGCCACTGCTCGGCGGGGATGTCGGCGAGCGTGAGGAAGCCGCGCGGGCGCTGGCTCACTTGCCCGCTCCCGTCGCGAGCACCTTGTCGAGCACCGAGACAGCTTCGTCGAGCTGCGCGGCGGTGACGACGTACGGAGGAACGAAGCGCACGACGTTCGTGCCGGCGATCGAGAGCAGGACGCCCGCCTCGCGGGACTTGCTCGTGACCTGAGCCGGTGCGCCGCTCACGGCGATGCCGCGCAGAAGGCCGCGACCGCGCGCCTCGAGGACGTGGCCCGGATACTTGGCGACGAGCTCCTTCAACTTCTTATCGAGGTGCTCGCCCATCGCGACGACATTCGCGAGGAGGTTTTCCTTCTCGATGATCTCGAACACCGCGTTTGCAGCGGCCGTCGCGAGTGCGTTGCCACCGAACGTGGACGCGTGCGTGACGGCGGCAGGAGGCGCCGATGCGAGACCCGCTTGCGCCTTCTCGCTCACCGCGATCGCACCGATCGGCACGCCGCCGCCGAGGCCCTTCGCGAGCGTCATCACGTCCGGCGTCACGCCATCGTGCTCGTAACCGAACCACGTGCCGGTGCGGCCCATGCCGGTCTGCACCTCGTCGAAGATCAGGATCGTGCCGGTCGCGTCGCACACCTCGCGCAGGCCCTTGAGGTAACCCGGCGGCGCGACGGTGATGCCGCCCTCGGCCTGGATCGGCTCGACGATGATGCAGCACGCGGTCTTCTTCTCGAGCAGCGCCCTGGCCGCGGCGAGATCGCCGTACGGGAGGAACTCGATGTTATCGACGAGCGGACCGAAGCCCTCGCGATACTTGGGCTGCCCCGTGATGGAGACCGTCGCGAACGAGCGGCCGTGGAAGCTCCCGTGTGTGGACACGATCGTCGTGCGCTGCGGTTGGCCCGCCACGACCGACTGATAGCGACGCGCGAGCTTGAGCGCGCCTTCGTTCGCTTCGCCACCCGAGTTGGCGAAGAACACGCGGTCCGCGAACGAGTGCTTGACGATGTTTTCGGCGGCGAGGATCGCCTGGTCGTTGAAGTAGAGATTCGACACGTGCACGAGGCGGCCGAGCTGCTCCGCGACGCGCGCCGTGAACTGCGGGTGCGCGTGGCCGAGTCCGCACACCGCGATGCCAGCCGTCATGTCGAGGTAGCGCACGCCTGCCTTGTCCCAGACCTCGCAGCCGGCACCGCGCTCGAGCACCATCGGCTGCTGGCGGTAGTTCTTGATGAAGACTCGGTCGGCGGTGGCGAGAAGATCGGCTTGCGTCGTCGGCACGATGGGGATGTACCACCCGACCGGCAAAGCTTCATCACATCCGACGGTCTCTCGGTCCGCATTCCAGCCACTTAGGCAATGGTCCGACCTCTGCAAACCCTCGGTGAATGTTGCAGAAATTCGCCGTCGTTCTCGCCCTCTGTGCGGTCGGTTCGTCGATGACCGGATGTGCAAAGGCGCTGATCGCGACGGGTACCGGCATCACGATTGTCGGAGGCCTTGCCATGTTGAAGGCGGACGACTCGGTGCCCATGGAGGAGGACCCTCACACGATCGACCTGTCGCTTCACAACGACGACACGAAGATCGGAGCCGGAATGGTCGGCATCGGCATCGCGATGATCCTCGGCGGGCTGATCCTGTTCGACGGTCCCGAGACGGACGATGCAAAGCAGCAGTTGAAGCTGACGATGGATCGTAGCAACCCGTTTGCGACGCAGTCGGCGCTGTCGATGCGCGGTGGACTGTGAACTCGAAACCTCTCGCCGCACTCGCAATCGCGCTCTGTGTTGCGGGATGCACGAAGCCGATGGTCGCAGCCGGCGGCTTGATGATGGCCGCGAGCGGAACGAGCTTGGTCATGCAAGCGACGGATGAGTCGATGGCGGACGGTCTCGCGTTGGATCGCGATCTCGCACTTGGCACGATGGTTGTCGGCGCCGCACTCATCACGACGGCGTTTCTGATCGACAAGCAGGACAGCTGTCTCGTGACTCCCTGCGCGGGTAAGGATCCTCTCGGCTGGAACTAGAGGATGTAGCGCGCGAGGTCTTCGTTCGCGACGAGCGCGCTCAGCCGCTCGCGCACATACTCGCGTGTGATCGGAATCGTCTGCGCACCGATGTCGGGCGCGTTGTAGAGCAGATCGTCGAGAAGGCGCTCGAGCACGGTGTGCAGACGCCGCGCTCCGATATCATTGGTGCGCTGGTTCACGTCGGCAGCGATCTGCGCGAGCTCTTTGATCGCGTCGGGCTGCCACTCGATGGTCACGTTCTCCGTCGCGAGCAGCGCCGCGTACTGCCGAGTCATCGCGTTCTGCGGCTCGGTGAGGATGCGCACGAAGTCCTCGGCGACGAGCGGCGACAGCTCCACGCGGATCGGGAAGCGCCCCTGCATCTCGGGGATGAGATCGCTGGGCTTGGACGTGTGGAACGCACCGGCCGCGATGAACAGTACGTGGTCCGTCTTCACGGGACCGTACTTCGTCGTCACCGTCGAGCCCTCGACGATGGGTAGCAGATCGCGCTGGACGCCTTCGCGGGACACGTCGGCGCCTCCGCGATCGCGGCTCGTCGCGATCTTGTCGATCTCGTCGATGAACACGATGCCGCCGTTCTCGGCGCGATTCACGGCCTCGCGCGTCGCCGCGTCGTGATCGATCAGCTTATCGACCTCTTGCTCCGTGAGCGCACGCCACGCGACGGGGACCTTGAGCTTCTGCTTCTTGGTCTTCTTGCCGAACTGACCGAGCATGTCCTTCAGGCCGCCGAGCGCGTTCTCGTCGAAGCCGGGCTGGCCACCGAGCACCGACATGAATGGGTTCGACGTTTCGTCGGCGAGCTCGACCTCGACCTCGCGGTCATCGAGCTTGCCGTCGCGCAGCATCCCGCGGAGCTTCTCGCGCGTGGCGTTGGTCTCGGTGGTCGGCTCGCCGGGGCGATCGGTGAAGCCGCGGCCCGCTTGGCCGCGCGGCAGTAGCAGATCGAGCACGCGCTCCTCGGCGGCCTCCTTGGCGCGACCGCGAACCTTCTGCGCTTCCTCGTCGCGGACGAGCTTCACGGCCACTTCGACGAGATCGCGGACGATCGAATCCACGTCGCGGCCGACGTAACCGACCTCGGTAAACTTACTCGCCTCGACCTTGAGGAATGGCGCGCGCGCGAGCTTGGCGAGGCGCCGAGCAATCTCGGTTTTACCGACGCCCGTCGGGCCGATCATGATGATGTTCTTGGGCGAGATTTCGTCGCGCAGATCCGACGTCACTTGTTGGCGACGCCAGCGATTGCGCAGGGCGACCGCGACCGCGCGCTTGGCGTCGCGCTGACCGACGACGTAGCGGTCGAGCTCTTCGACGATCTTGGCCGGCGTGAGCTGACCTTCGGTGAGGAGGGTCACGACGCGAGCTCCTCGATGGTGAGGTTATTGTTCGTGTAGATGCAGATGTCGGCCGCGAGGCTCATCGCGGCCTCCGTGATCGCGCGCGCGTTCATCTCCGTGTGCCGCACGAGCGCGCGGGCCGCGGCGAGCGCGTAGCTGCCGCCGGAGCCGATCGCGGCGACACCATCGTCCGCCTCGATCACGTCGCCCGAGCCCGACAGGATGAACGTCGCCTCCGCATCCGCGACCACGAGCATCGCCTCGAGCTTGCGGAGCGCGCGATCCGTGCGCCACTCCTTCGCGAGCTCGACAGCGGCGCGGCGCAACGGACTGCGTTGCTCGCGGAGCTTCTCGTCGAGACGCTCGAACAGGGCGAGGCCGTCCGCGGCGCTCCCTGCGAATCCGCCGATGGCCCTGCCCTCGCCGAGGCGCCGCACTTTCTTGGCGCCGCCTTTGACGACAGTGTTTCCCAGCGTGATCTGGCCGTCGCCAGCCACGACGACGGAGTTGCCGCGCCGGACGGACAGGATCGTGGTGCCGTGGATCTCGACTTTCACGTCGGATCGTTTAGCACGTTCCCGACGAGGTTACGGCTTGGCGCGGGCCCGCGCCCGTGGGTGACTCGCGTCGTAGACCTTCGTGAGATGGTCGAGCGACACCTTGGTATAGATCTGTGTCGACGACAGGCTCGCGTGCCCCAGGAGCTCCTGGATCGCGCGAAGATCCACGCCGCCATCGAGCAGGTGCGTCGCGAACGAGTGGCGCATCACGTGGGGTGTCGCCTTCGCATCGACACCGCCCGCGATGGCCCACTTCTTCACGAGGCGCTGCACGCTGCGGGGCGTGAGGCGCTCGCCGCCTGCGTTGACGAACAGCGCCTTGGAGGACGTCGCGATGGTCGCGCGCTCCGGGAGCCACGCCTTGATCGCCGCGTCGCCGGGCTCGGTCAGCGGCACCTGGCGCTGCTTGTTGCCCTTGCCGCGCCGCACGATGATGAGCGGAACGCCGTAGCGCTCGCGCTCGATATCGTCGAGATCCAGGCCGCACGCCTCGGAGACACGCAGGCCGGTGCCGTAGAGCAGCTCGAGCATCGCCTCGTCGCGTAGACGCAGCTTGTCGTGGCGCGCTTCCTCACTCGCGCCGAGCTTGCGGTGCGTGATGCGACCCGTGTTCGTCGGCATCTCGACGAGCCGACCGGCATCGTCAGCGTCCAGCGCGCGCGGTAGCCCCCGGTGCTTCTTGGGCCCGCGGATGGCCGCAGCGGGATTTCCCTGGATCACGCCACGCTTCACGAGGAACCGACAGAACGCGCGCACGCTCGAGAGCTTCCTGCCGATCGTCGCCGGGCCATTGGCATCGAACAGCGACGCGAGCTGACTGCGCACGTCGATCGCGGACAGCTTGGTCAGCACGACATCCTTGCCGCCGCGCTTCTCGCGCAAGAATTCACGCAGCGCGAGAACGTCGCGCAGGTACACCTCGGTCGTCTTCGCGGAGTACGCGCGCTCGACCTCGAGATACGTGCGAAACGCGGCGATCGCGGCGTCCCAGTCCATCCCCCGAGCATCCCGCCTTCCCGGTGGCGGGGCGAGTTTCTAGAGGACGCCGGCGGGGGGCATTACGGTGACTTCCTCGACGGAGATGCCGGGTCGCCCCACGATCGAGATCATGAAGCTGGCCACATCCGACGGCTGCATCATCTTGCTGCGGTCAAAGCCGGGGCGGTCGTCCCAGATCGGCGTATCCGTCGCACCGGGCAGGAGCGAGGTGACGCGGATGTTGTACGGCCGCGCCTCTTCGGCGAGCACCCGGGTCAGGCCGAGCTGACCGGCCTTTGCCGCCGTGTATCCACCGCACTCGGTGAACGAGCGGTGCGCCACGTGCGAGCCGATCACGACGATGTGCCCCGCCTTCTTGGCCTGCATGCGCACGAGCGCGGGCCGCGCGACGTTGAGCAACCCGAGGATGTGCACGTCGAGCATCGCGCGCACCGCGGAGGTCTTGGTGTTCAGAATGGACGTGAACGAACCGACGCCCGCCGCGCACACGAGAATGTCGAGCTGCGGCAGCTCGTCGACGATGCGCGCGCACGCCTCTTCATCCGTGACGTCGAGATGCGCCTGCACGACCTGCCCGAGCGTCGGATGCGCGGTCGGCCCCTCGTCGTTCCGCCGGCCCGTCGCGAGCACGCCCGCTCCCTCACTCGCGAGAGCTTCGGCGCACGCCGCACCGATGCCGCTCGTGCCACCTGTCACCAACGCAAACTTTCCGAGCAGTCGCTTCACGCCGAGAGTCGTATCACGGCATGTCCTAGCCAGCTGCGCGAACGGAGACGCCGGAGAGCCAGCCCGCGAGGTCTGCCTTCGCTCGCTCGGCCATGCGCGGCTTGCGATTGTCTTTGCGCGTGCCTTCGAGCGGTGGCAACAGGCCGTAGTTCACGTTCGTCGGCCCGTACTTGTATTTCTCGGGGCGTGGCGCCGTGACGTGCTGGTACAGACCGCCGAGCATCGTCGTCGCGGGCGGTGGTGATGCAGCGCGGCCCGTGAGCTCCGCCGCGAGCATCCACGCGACGAGGAGGCCCATCCCACACGATTCGATGTAGCCCTCGACGCCGGTGAGCAGGCCCGCGAACCGAATGTTCGGCTTGGTGCGCAGCTCGAACTTTTCGCCGAGCCGCGCCGGCGCGTCGATGTACGTGTTGCGGTGGATCGATCCGAAGCGCAGGAACTCCGCCTTGTTCAGCGCGGGAATCATCTGGAAGATGCGCTGCTGCTCGGGATACGCGAGCCGGGTCTGAAAGCCAACCAGGTTGTATGCGGTGAGGTACTTGTTCTCCGGGCGCAGCTGCACGACCGCCCACGGGCGATGACCCGTGCGCGGATCGCGTAGGCCGATCGGTCGCATCGGACCAAAGCGGAGGGTCTGTGGACCGCGCTCGGCCATCACTTCGATCGGCATGCAGCTCTCGAAGTACTTGGGCTCCTCGAACTCGTGCGGCAGAACTTTGCGCCCTCCGTTGACCGCCTCGATGAACGCTTCGTACTCGAGCTTGTTCATCGGGCAGTTCACGTAGTCGCCGACGCCGACGTCACCGCCCGCAGACGCGTCCGCGGTCTCGGCCTCCGATGCGCTGTGCTCGTTGGTGTGGTGCGTGCGGGGAGCATCGGTGTCGCGGCCCCAGCGCGAGGCACGGAACGCGAAGTCCCAGTCGATCGACTCCGCCGCGACGATGGGCGCGATGGCGTCGTAGAAGTACATGCGATCGCCGCCGAGCTCGGCGCGGATCACTTCACCGAGCTTTCCCTCGGTGAGCGGTCCCGTGCACACGATGACCGGCCCGTCGGGAAGGTCATCGATGGCACGGCGCTCGATGCGAACGTTCGGGTGCAGCGCGAGACGCTCCGTGATCGCGCGCGCGAAGCCAAAGCGTTCCACCGCGAGCGCCTGTCCTGCCGGCACACGATGGCGATCCGCGCACGCGATGACGAGCGAACCGCACGCGCGGAGCTCGTGCTTGAGCAGCCCCGCGGGCGCGACCTCGTCATTGGAGCGCAGCGAGTTGCTGCACACGAGCTCGCCGAGCAACGGGCTCTGATGGGCTGGCGACATCACGCACGGCTTCATCTCGACGAGCGCGACGCGCAGGCCCGCTTCCGCGAGTTGCCACGCGGCCTCGCTGCCGGCCATGCCGGCACCGACGACCGTGACGTCAGGCTTCCACACGCCTAGAGCTTACGCTGCGTTTGGGCCCGCGGTCTCTTCGACGTCGTCCACGCCCTGCTTCCAATCGCACTCCATGCAGCGGAGCGTGATGCCGCGCTTGTTCTCCTTGCGGAGCACGAACTTCGCGGCGCAGATCGGGCACGGCTGCGGGATGGGCTTGTCCCACGCGACAAAGTCGCACTGGGTCTTGGCCCAGTTGGAACATCCGTAGAACGGCTTACCGCGGCGCGACCGCTTCTCGGCGATCTGACCACCGCAACCCGGGCGCGGGCACTTCACGCCGAGCGAGATGGGCTTGGTCGTCTTGCAGTCGGGGTAGCGCGTGCACGCGAGGAACGTACCGAACCGACCACGCTTGATCGTCATCGGCGCACCGCACGTCTCGCACACCTCGTCCGTCGTCTGCGGCGGAACCTTGTCCCACGTGCCATCGAGGTTCTTCACGACCTCCATGGTGTTGCGGCACTCGGGGTAGCCCTGGCACGCGAGGAAGCTGCCGTTGCGGCCCCACTTGATGACCATCGGCTTGCCGCACTTCTCGCACGTCCACTCCGTCGTGATCTCTTCGCGCTTCACGTTGCGCATCTCGGCTTGCGCCTTCTCGAGCTCGATCTTGAACGGCTCGTAGAAGCCGCCGAGCAGCTTGCGCCAGTCCTTGGTGCCCGCCTCGACGCCGTCGAGGTCGTTCTCCATCTTCGCCGTAAAGTCGGCGGACACGATCTCCGGGAAGCTCTGAACGAGGAGACCGTTCACGAGCACACCGAGCTCGGTCGGGAAGAACCGCGCTTCCTTCTTCTCGACGTAACCGCGGTCGACGATGGTCGACATGATCGCGGCGTACGTGGACGGGCGGCCGATGCCCTTCTCCTCGAGCTCCTTGACGAGCGACGCTTCGGAGAACCGCGGCGGCGGCTGCGTGAAGTGCTGTTCGGGGCGAACGCCTTCGATGACGATCGTCTCGCCGACGGTCAGCGGCGGCAGCAGGCGATCGGAGTTCTCCGCGGCCTCGGCCTTCGCGTCGTCGGTCTCGGCGACCTCGTACACCTTGGTGTAACCGGCGAACTTGAGGATCTGACCGGTCGCGCGCAGCTGCGCCTGACCGCGGTCCATGTCGACCGTCGTCGCGTCGTACACGGCCGGCACCATCTGCGATGCGACGAAGCGCTGCCAGATCAGCGTGTAGAGCTTGGTGAGCTCGCTGCCTTCCGGGTGCTCCGCGAGCGCGGCCGCGACCTTCTCCGGTGGCCACTCCATCAGCGTCGGACGGATCGCTTCGTGGGCGTCCTGCGCGCGCTCCTTATTGCCGTAGGTGTTCGGAGTCTCGGGCAGATACTCCGGCCCGTACGTCTCGGTGATGTACCCACGCAGCGCCGTCATCGCGTCGTCAGAGACGCGCGTCGAGTCAGTACGCATGTACGTGATGAGACCCGTCGGGCCTTCCGCGCCGAGCTCGACACCTTCGTAGAGGCGCTGCGCGAGTGCCATCGTGCGCTTCGCGGAGTAGCGGAGCTTGCGCGCCGCGTCCTGCTGCAGACGGCTCGTGATGAACGGCGCCTGCGCCTTCTTGCGGCGCTCTTTCTTCTCGATGTTGGAGACGACGGCGTTGCCAGCGTTTAGCTCGGTCGCGATCTCGCTCGCCTCGGCCGACGTCTTGGGCTCTGCCTTCTCGCCCTTCCAGCGCCAGATGCGCGCGTCGAACGACGGCGGATTGTCGCCGTGCACGGTCGTCTCGACGGACCAGTACTCCTCGGGCTTGAACGCCTTGATCTCCTCGTCGCGCTCGCACACCAGGCGCACGGCGACGGACTGCACGCGACCTGCCGAGAGGCCGCGCTGGACCTTCTCCCACAGGATCGGGCTGATCTTGTAACCGACGAGACGATCGAGGACGCGGCGCGCCTGCTGCGCGTTGGTCTTGTCCATGTCGATCGCGCGGGGAGCGGCGATCGCAGCCGTGACGCCCTTCTTCGTGATCTCGTTGATCAACACGCGCTTCAGGTTCGTGTTGACGTCCTTGATCTCTTCCGCGATGTGCCACGCGATGGCTTCACCCTCGCGATCGGGATCCGATGCGAGGTAGACGGTCTCGTTCTCGCGCGCCGCCTTGCGAATCTCGGCGACGACCTTCTTCTTGCCGTCGATGACCTCGTACGAGGGCTCGAACGATCCGTCCTCGAGATCGATCGCGATGTCGCCCTTGAAGCGCGGCTTGCGCGTCAGGTCGCGAACGTGGCCGACGGACGCCTTCACGACGTACATCGAGCCCAGGTACTTGCCGATCGTCTTTGCCTTCGCGGGAGACTCCACGACGACGAGCGCGGAGCCGGGCTTGATCTTCTTGGGCTTGCGAACGACCTCTTCCTCTTCGTCGATGTCGACGGGGCCGTTCTCCTTGCCGCCCTTGGTGGGCTTACCCGCCTTTGCGCCCTTCTTGCCCTTCGCAGGAGGTGCAGCCTTCGCCGCAGCCTTGGGTGCCTTCGCACTCTTCGCCGGCTTCTCGGCCGCTGCAGGCTTCTCGGCCTTTGCAGGCTTCTCCGGCTTTGCGGCAGCCTTGCCCTTCGCCTCCGCCTTGTCGGTCTTCACCGGCTTGGCTTTGGGATCGGGTTGCTTCTCCGCTTTTGCAGGCTTGGTGGTTTTCTTGCTCATGACTTCCTCACAGAGGGCAGCGCACGCAGCACAGCACGCACGGTAAGCCCGGTCCGGCGAACGACCTCGTCGATGTCGACGGCGCCTTCCGCCAGCGCACGGGCTACCTCGCGCGCATCAGAATCTAGTTGTACGGGCACGGGCATGCGCGGCGCTCCGGCCAGCGCACGCTCCGCGTCCTCGGAGGATTCGACAACGCCAGCGCCCAGCGCGATCAAGCGATCGCATCCCGGGCTGCCCGGCCAGGCCGCAACAACGCGACCACGTTTGAACGCCGCGTGTGCCGTCGAGAGCGAGCCCGACTTCACTTCGGCTTCGACAACGATGACCGCGTCCGCGAGCGCCGCGATCAGATCGTTGCGCGAGACGAACGAGCCCTGCTTGGCGGTTGCGCCGTCCGGCATCAGGCTCAGCAATGCACCACCTGCCGCGAGCGCGTCGGCAAAGAGTGGAGCGTGCCGCGCGGGATACATGACGTCGCATCCGGTGCCGAGCACGACCGTCGTGGTGCCTCCACCCGCGAGTGCACCGCGATGCGCCGCACCATCGATGCCGAGCGCGCCGCCCGAGACCACGTGAACGCCGCGCCCCGCGAGGTGCTTGGCCAGCGCGTGTGCTCGCGCCATTCCTTCACCGCTCGCCGCGCGAGCTCCAACGATCGCGACCGCGCTCGGCGCATCGACAACCGTGCCCCGCGCATAGACGCGGCGCTTCCATCCCGTTGCCCGAAGGCGGCGTGGGAGCAGGTCGGTCGTGAGCGGGAACGAGGTCACAGGGGGGAAGCAAATAGCCACCCGCCGCCGCGCCGTCAAGTCGACCGCGACCCGTACAAGCGATTCAGCCTACTTGGACGATCGCCCTACATTACGTAAGGTGCGCTGCGTGCCTGACTGAACGGCCAGCCCGCGGCACGGCGAGCGTTACTTGGAAGCGGCCTTTTGCATCATCACCAGGTCGCCGATTCCCATCTCCTGGGTGGAGACGGTGACCAGGCCGATGGAGACGTTCTCGCCGACATCGACGATCTGGATCTCGCCGAGCGCGCGCGCCGGGAAGCGGCGATCGTCTTGGCCGAGGTTCGAGGCCATGTGATCGGGATAGCCGTCGCCACGGCGCACGACGTACATACGGTTACCGACCTCGATGCCCGACTTCTTGCCGAGCTGGACGAAGACGACCTCGCCGTCGCCGATCATCTGATCGTGCAGCAGGATGCCCACGATCTGCGCCTGCGCATCGACGGTCGGCGCGACAGGGGGGACGGTCTTGAACTGCCTGAGGAGCGGACCGACCTTGTTGCCGCGCTGGATCTCGCGGTTGGACGAGAGAATGACGCCGCGGGCGCGCTTGTCCTCTTTGACACTCACGATCTCGATCTCGCCGAGCAAGCGCACGTACGAACCGAGGTTGTTGCCGCCGGAGACGACGTTCTGGCCAGGCGTGTAGATCGAGAAGTGATCGCCGACCTTGGGCTGCTTGCCCTTGGGATACGCGAGATAGACAGAATCGCCGACGCCGAGCAGTTCTTTCTCGTCGGGCGATCCATCGACGAGGATCGCCTCGTCGAGGTTGCGCTTCTCGACGAACGCGACTTCCTTGACGCTCGCATCGACGCGGCGCTGCGGCGCGGGAACGGGGTCGGGCTGCACGGGCTGGGTGCCCTCCGGCTCCTGCGTCGGCTGCGCCTGTACGAACACGCCGCGCGGAAGCAGCCGCACGAGGTCACCGGGATAGATCCAGTGCGGGTTCGTGATCTGCGGGTTGTACGACCAGACCTTGGGCCACTCCCACGGGTTCGCGAAGTAGCGATACGAGATGTCCCACAGCGTGTCGCCGGTGCGCACGACGTGAAGCTCGGGCACGGGGCCCGTGTGCAGCTCGACGTCGTTGTCGACAGGCTGCGTGCTCGCTCCGTTGTTGATGTAGTAGCCCTGCTCGGCGGGCGCCTGTGGCCCCCCCTTCACTTGGCCGTCGGGCCCGACGACATACACCTGCGGCGCGGGAGCCGCGGCTGGAGGCGGCGGAGGCGGAATCGGCGCCGCGGGCGCGTTCGCCGGATTGAGGTTCGTCTCAGCGTTGTTGGTCGGCGGGTAAAACCCTTGCGCGAACGCAGCGGCCGGCGCGAGCAGCGATGCACCGATGATGAAGCGCTTGACGATCTTCACTGCGTGACTCCGTCGAGCCGCTTGGTCGCAAGGGCGGCCGGCTCGGTCTTGGGATAGAGGTTCACCACTTGCTGTAGCACCGCGGTGGCCTTTTCGCTCTGCCCCATTGCCTGGTAGCAGAAACCAACTTTGAGCAGCGCATCCGGCACCTTGTTACCGCGGGGATACGTCTCGATGACGTTGCGGAACTCGGCGAGGGCGTGCGTGTAGTCCTTCTGCGCGTAGAACGACTCGCCGAGCCAGTACTGCGCATTGTCCGCGTAATCGTGGCGCGGATACTTCTGGAGGAACGCACGCAGCGCAGTCGCCGCGGTCGGATCGCCAGAGCGAACGAGCTCGACGGCCGCGCGGTAATCCGCGGAAGCATCGGCGTTGCGCTCGGTGGGGGCGTTGTCGCGGTCGCGTGTCGCGGGGCGAGCTGTGCGTGCCGAGACAGCGGGCTGCGCGTCGATGCGCGGGATCCGCTTCGTCACTTCGAGGCGGTCACCAGGTCCGGCAACAACAGCGGGCTGCACGTCGACAGTATCGCGGCGCTTCCTGCTCGGCGGCGAGTTAACAGGCTCGTCGTCGCCCCACGTTGCCGGCTTGCCGAGTGCTGCGTCGCCCTCGTACACGATCTCGGTTCCATCTTCGGTCACGCCGACGACGCGAGAGACGACACCGTTCTCGTTGCGCATCTCGATCGAGCCCATCGCACCACCTTGCTGCGCTGGCGGAGCGGCGACCTCGACGGGGAGCTGCGGAACGGACGCGGCGATCGCCGTCGCTTCGTTTGCCTTCAGCGCATCGAGTTGGTGCTGCAGGTCGCGCACCTTGCGATCTTGAGCACGACGCTCGTCGCGGAGCGACGACACCTCGGTATCGAGACGTTTGTTGTCGTCACGCACCGCCGTCATCGGCGACGCGCAGCCGACGAGGAACGAAATCAACAACGCTTGTCGGATCATCGCGATAGAAATTGTATGCAGTGCCGACGAGCACCGCAAAAAAGGCGATGTGTTCTGCCTCCGCTACATCGAACTACTTCGCTAAGTCCCCGCGAGGTAGGCTCGCGCGGATGTCTCGATCCGCCCTGCTCGCGCTCGCCGTTCCTGCCGCATTCCTCGTCGGTTGCGGTGACAACAAGGACGGCGCCTCCGACGCGGGTGCCGACGGAAACGGGGTGTGCGCGCCCACGCCCCCGGAAAAACCGTCCTCCGGTGTGCTCGCCGATCCGGAGGCGATCGACCTGGGCGCGGACTGTGTCGCGGGTGGCCTGCGCACCCTGCCCGGCCGCTGGTGGCTCCGCGAGAAGGAGTTCACCGTCAAGAACCAGTTCGACTTCGAGTACCCGCGGTTCGAGGGCGACTGCACGCAGGGCTTTCGCCGCGCGAACTGGAAGGACGAGGACACCGACCTCGCGGACGGAGTCACGTACCAGACGTGGTCCGACGGCACGCGCTTCTACACGCGCCTCTACAATCGCTTCGATTCGCCGCAGGGCACGTTCGAATACGCCGACGTCCTCGACGTGTGCATGACCGCCGACGGCTCGCTCGCAGGCGTGCACATCATCAGTCAGACCGGCCGCGACGATCAGATCGTCACGGAGAAGGGCACGCCGTTCTCTCCGCACGAGCCCGAGGTCGCGAAGGGCCTATCACTCGTCGGCGAGCTGAACACGGCCGGGATCAAAAAGCAGGTCGCCTACGACATCGCCGTCGACGGCAACTACGCGTACATGGCGAGCCCCGACGGTCTGCAGATCATCGACATCACGGATCCGACGCATCCGACGCACGTCCACCAGATCCCAGGTGACCTGAACGACATCACGCTCTACCGCAACGGCGCGCAACTCATCGGTTACGGCGCGCCGTTCGACGGACAGACGACGCAGATCCTCGATCTGAGCGATCCGCACTCAGCCTTTCAGGTGAACACGATCTTCTCGTACTCGCACACGATCGAGATCACGCCGAACACGACGCCGCCGAAGATGTACTTCGGCAACTACACAGATCACGTACCGATCTACGACATCACCACGCCGACGACGCCGACGCTGATCGCGAGCGTGCCCATCCCCGGCGGTGACGTGAATGGCATCCACGACACGTTCATCTCCGGCAGTCGCATCTATGCGAACAAGACCAACGACGGTGTCTACGCGGTCGACGTCAGCTCCGGTACCGCGACACCGACGCTGCTCGGGCACGTCGCGACGGAGTACTCGCACAACACCTACGAAGGCGTCGTGAACGGCAAGCGCATCGCGATCCACGGCGATGAAGGCATGACGCCGATGGGCGGCGCGTACATGCGCATCATCGATGCCGAGGAAACGTCGCCGACGTTCATGCAGGTCATCGGGACGTTCCAGACGCGGCACGAGGTCGGCATTCACAACATGGTCATCAAGGACAACAAGGCGTACGTCGCCTACTACCAGGATGGCGTCCGCATCATCGACCTCACCGATCCGACGCATCCGACCGAGGTCGGGCACTACAACACGTTCGACAACGACACCGCGCCGGGCGAGGGCTTCGAGGGCGCGCTCGGTCTCGCGATCGTTGGAGATCTAATCTACGTCGCCGACGATTTGCGCGACTTGGTCATCTTGCGCATCGACCCGACCTGAAGCGCGAGCTGCTCCGACACGATGCGAACGATCGACGAATCTCGATGGGCACGCGCGAGGACGAGCGCACCTTCGAGCGAGCTGAGGAACAACAGCGACAGCGCACGAGCCTGCGGCGCGGGAATGCCAGCCACCTCGATGCGTGCAGCAATATTGTCCTCCAGCGAGCGATAGCGCTCTGACACGACAGCGTGCAGCGCCGAGCTCGTGGCCGCTGTCTCGAGTGTGACGGTGGCGAGCGGACAGCCGTGCGTGAACCCCGAGCTGTCGAGCTCCTTGGCGAGGATGTCGCCCACGATCCGCAGCGACTTCGCGAGATCCGGTTCGTTCGCGATCGCCCCGAACAGCTGCGCGCGCCACGCGTCGGCCGCATGCACGAGCGCCTCCGCGACGAGGTCGTCCTTGCCGCCGGGGAAGTGGAAGTACAGCGAGCCCTTCGGAGCACCGGACTCGTCGACGATCTGGTTGAGCCCCGTCGCCGCGTAGCCTTGCTTGCGCAACAGCTTCGCCGCGGTGTCGACGATCGTCTTGCGCGTCCGTTCGCCTTTGCGTTCGATCACCGCGTCTCCTGCGACAAGGCGAGAGGCGCACGCCGGCGGCGCACCGAGAACGGGTTGAACGCGTAGTTGCGAAAGAACCCCACGACGACACTGCTCCATCGGCCGAGCGTCGGATGCGGGTGCAGGCCCTGCCCCATCCGGCGCAGCTGGCGCTGGTACCACGCGATCTGGAGAATATCGTCGGCCATGCGCATCGAGATCCTGCGCAGCTGAGGCGCGGCACCGTCGGCCGTCCCCGCGATCATCCGCTGTGGAAGATCGGGCTCTGCGATCAGCGGGCGCGCCATGCCGACGATGTCGATGTCGCGGCCCACGATCTCGTTCATCACGGCCGCGCTGCGCAGCCCGCCCGTCAGCATGAGCGGCAGCTTCGTGTGCGACCGGATCTGCTTCGCGAAGTCGAGGAAGTACCCCTCTCGCGCTTTCGATCGCGCGCTGTCGGCTCCCATCATCGCGGAGCTCTCGTAGCTGCCACCGGAGATCTCGAGCAGGTCGATACCCTCGGTCTCGAGCGCGCGCACGACCTCGATCGCGTCCTCGTTGGAAAAGCCACCGCGCTGAAAGTCCGCCGAGTTGAGCTTCACCGACAGAATCTTCGTCGGTCCGATTCGACTGCGCGTCGCGCGCACGACGTCGAGCAAGAACTTCATGCGGCGCGCCGTGTCGCCGCCCCACTCGTCGGTGCGCTGGTTGGTCAGCGGCGAGAGGAACTGGCTGATCAAGTATCCGTGCGCGGCGTGGACCTGAACGCCCGCAAAACCTGCCTCGACCGCGATCGCAGCGCCGTCGGCGAAGCGCGCCACGAGCGCTCGAATCTCGCCGTCGGTGAGCGCGCGAGGCACCGCGAACAACCCTGCCTTGCCCTTGAGGCCGATCGCCGACGGTCCGACCGTGTCACTCGAGATCCGGCGCGGCGTCTGCCGGCCCGCATGATTGATCTGCATGATCAGGTGCGCTCCCTTCGCCTGCGCGGCCGTCGCCCACGCGGTGAGCATCGGCAGATCCTCGCGGCTATCGAGCACGACGTTGCCCGGTTCGGTGCGGCCATCGCGATGGACGACCACGTTGCCGGTGATCAGCAGGCCCGCTCCGCCCGCACCCCATCGCTCGTAGAGCTTCACGAGGTTCTGATCGAGGCGGCCAGTCTCGCGGTGAGCGAGCGCTTCGCTCGTGGCCGACTTCGCGATGCGGTTCGCGAGGGTGATGCCGCAGGGAAGCGCGAGGGGCGAAGCGATTTGCATACCTCTAAATTATATAGACCGGTCTATTTTGTCCAGCGGTATCTCGACAAGAGGATCGCGACGAGGGGATGCGCTGCAGTGAGTATCTCGAAAGCCATTAAACATTTCATGATTTTAGGTGTTTACCGCGCGAACCACGCGAGCCTACCTCTCGCCGTGGGGAGGCACGCGGGCCTTGCGTGCTCGCAGAGAACCGCGAAGACGCGGAGACGCAAAGGCCATTTCAAAATGAACCGATCCGATCCGATCCGATCCGATCCGATCCGATCCGATCCGATCCGATCCGATCCGATCCGATCCGATCCGATCCGATCCGATCCGATCCGCGCCCGTCGCCCGGCGAGGTTGAAGACTCTCCTTTGCGTCCTCGCGTCTTCGCGGTTCTCTTCCTCTGCTCGCCTACTGCCCGCGCAACCCGCCCGGCGAGGGTAAGAAAGCCTTAGAGGCGTTAGAGTTTTAGAGGTTCCCCTCTTCTACGCACTCGCTGAACTGCGCAGTCAGCAACGCCGTCGCGTGCGCTCAGCTCTTCATCGCAGTCGCGTGCTCAGTCCTTGGTCGCGGCGAGGATCTTCTCTGCGCCCTGCCCGAGCAGATCCTCCGCCAACCGCTGCCCGAGCAGCTCGGCATCGACGGCAGAACCGCTCATCTCCGCCTTCAGGATCTTGGAGCCATCCGGCATGCCGCACATACCGACGATGTAGATCCCACCGTCGCGATCAACCGCATGAGCGGCGAGCGGCGTCTGGCAGCTACCACCCATGCGCGCGAGGAACGAGCGCTCGGCAGCGATGCGGCGCTCTTCCGCAGCGTCGTGTATCGCGCGGCGGATGAGCTCCGCGGTGAGGAAGTCTTGGCCGCGCGTCTCGAGGCCGAGCACGCCCTGCGCGCATGCGGGGATCGAGAGCTCGATCGGGAGGAGCTGCGTGATGCGGGCGGCCATGCCGAGGCGCGTGAGGCCGGCGGCAGCGAGAACGATCGCGTCGAACTCGCCGTCGTCTAGCTTCTTGATGCGCGTGGGGACGTTGCCGCGCAGCATCTTGATCTGCAGGTCGGGGCGCGCGGCGAGCAGCTGACACTGGCGGCGCATCGACGAGGTCCCGACGACGGCGCCCTGCTTCAGCGTCGCGACGGTAACGGGCTCACGGGCGCAAAGCGCGTCCCATGGAACTTCGCGGGCGGAGACGGCGGCGAGCGCGAGACCGGGTGCGAGCTCGGCGGGCACGTCCTTCATCGAGTGCACGGCGACGTCGGCTTGATCGTCGATGAGCGCTTGCTCGATCTCTTTGACGAACAGGCCTTTGCCGCCGACCTTGGCGAGCGGCACGTCGAGGATCTTGTCGCCTTGCGTCTTGATGACGTTGAACGCGACCTCGATGTCGGGCGAGATCGCGAGCAGGCGTGCTTTGACGTGCTCGGCCTGCCAGAGCGCGAGGGCGCTGCCGCGAGTGGCGATGGTGATCTTCTCCTTCACGTCTCGGGCTGCCTTTCGGGCGAGGACTCTGGCACGGACTCCAGCGTCGGGTCCGATGCACGCGCAGTTTCCGTTGGCTCGAGGCCGAACAGCTCGCAGAGAACTTCGGCGCGGAGCGTCGCTTCGTCGACGGAGCCAATCTCGCGCAGCGCGGCGGTGGGCTGGTGCAGCAGCTTGTTCACGACGAGCTGGACGAGGCGCTGGATCGCTTCGCGTTGCTGCGCCGGTGTGTGCTCCTTGCGCGCCATCGCGTCGAGCGTCTTCTGCACCTCGGCGTCGGCGATCGCCGCGAACTTGTCGCGCAGCGCCCGGATCGTCGGCACCACGCCCTGGCTGCGCATCCACTGCTCGAACTGCGTAGCTTCGTGCTCGACGATCTTGCTGGCATGCTCGGCGGCTTTTGCGCGCTCGGCGAGGTTCGCGGCGACGACCTTCTCCAGATCGTCGATGTCGAACAAGTACACTCCGTCGAAGTCCGCGACCTTGGGGTCAGCGTCGCGCGGAACGGCGATGTCGATCACCACGATCGGACGCCAGCGGCGCGCTTTCGTTACTCGCTTGAATACGTCCTTGGTCAGGATCGGCTCGCGCGCGCCCGTGGAGCTGATGACGACGTCTGCTTCGGCGAGGTGCTTCTCGAGATCTGCCCACGGCTTCGCGATGCCATCGATCTCCTCGGCGAGCCGCTCCGCTTTCTCGGGCGAGCGGTTCGTCACGACGATGTGGGTCGCGCCCTGCGTGCGCAAGTGGCGCGCGGCGAGCGTGGACATCTTGCCTGCGCCGACGACGAGCACGCTCTTGCCCGCGAGACTGCCGAACACGCGCGCCGCGAGATCGACGGAGACAGTGGAAACGTTCGCGGCACCGCGCGCGATCGCGGTCTCCGTGCGCACCCGCTTGGCCACACCGAACGCGCGCTCGAGCGCTCGCGACAGTGTGGGGCCCGACGTGCCCGCTGCGCCCGCGACTCCGTATGCCTCCTTGAGCTGGCCGAGGATCTGGGCTTCGCCGAGCACGAGAGAGTCGAGCGCACTCGCGACGCTGAACACGTGGCGGATCGCCTGGGAGCCGGTGTGGTCGTAGAGAACGTCGGCGACAGCGGTCGGCTGGAGGCCGCGGCTCTCGGCGAGGAACTTCCGCACGGGGCCGGTCGCATCGATGCCTGCCTTGGCGACGCCGTAGACCTCGACGCGATTACAGGTCGAGACGAGCAGCGCCTCGGCCACGGGCAGCGTCGCGCGCATCTCCTGGAGCACACTGGCGAGCTCTTCTTCGCGGAAGGCCAGCTTCTCGCGCACCGCTACGGGTGCGGTACGCCAGCTGATCCCGACGACGAATAGCTCGCTCACTACGCAACCATCCGCCGAACGAGATAGATGGCGAGCACGGCGAGCGCTGCCGCAAAGCCGATGAGCGTGAGCCGCGCCGCGCGCCGGCCGCGCCATCCGTAGGCAGCGCGCGCGATGATCAGGGTCGCGTACGCGAACCACGTCACGGCCGCGAGCGGGTACTCGATGCGCGTCAGGTCCTCGCCGAGCTTGGACACCCAGATCGCACCGAGCACGAGCGCGACCGTGAAGATCGGGAAGCCGACCCAGATCAGGCGATTGGACCAGCGATCGAGCGCATCGAGCGGCGCCCCCTTGTCCTTGAACGCGAGCGTGTCGAACCGCTTCTTCTTCAGCGCGCGTTCCTCGACGAGATAGATCGCGGAGAGCGCTGCTGCGAGCGCGAAGATGCCGACGCCGACCGTCGCGAGAGAGATGTGGATACGCCCGAGCGCGATCATGTCGGTCTGCTCACCCGCCGGTGAGAGCCGCGCGACGACGAGGAGCACGAGTGCGACGGGCAAGACGACGGCACCGCCGAGCGTCAGCCGGTAGCGCGCGCTCGCGACGAGGTATCCGCCAGTGATGATGAACGCCATGAAGCCGAGCGCCTCGCGCACGGACTGCGCAGGGTGGACGTGCGCGACGCCCCGTAAGCCGATGTCGGCACCATGGGCGACGAAGGCGAGTACGACCAGGCCGAGTGCCCAGCGCCGCGCACGCTCGTGGCCGCCAAGGACAAACAGCAGCGCGGCCGACGCAGCCGTGTAGGCAACGACCGCGATCCAGAAGGCAGGCGACGGCGCGACCGAGAGGACCCGCTGGCCCCCCGCGATCAGCACGACGTCACTGAGGGAGTTCACGGAGGCAGCGGATCGCCGATGAACCCGTCGATCACGTCGTACGCCATATCGTTGTAGATCACCGAGTTGGCGAACTGCTCGGCGCCCATCGACTGCAGCACTTCCTTGGTCTTCACGCGCCCGACGAGGTCGTAGGGGTCCGTATCCTGACCCGTCGCACGCACGAAATGAACCGCCGGCACCATCGAGAACTTCCGCCCGAGCTCGGTCAGGGTCATCTGATCCCCCTCGAGCGCGGCACGCCCCTCACCGCTCCACGCATCCAGTCGTTCCACGGAGATAAAGAGGCGCGACATCCGGGCCAATTGTACGGCCACTCGGGCGGGTTGTCCCAAATTGACGGAGGGGTTAAATAGGAGGTCTATGGCCAGCGCGAACGTCAAAGAGCTCACCGACGCCACCTTCGAAGCCGAGGTTCTCAAGAGCGAGGTTCCGACGCTGGTCGACTTCTGGGCCGTCTGGTGTGGCCCCTGCAAGCAGATCGCCCCGACCGTCGATGCCCTCGCCGACGAGTACAAGGGCAAGCTCAAGGTCGGCAAGATGGACGTCGATCACCACCAGATCGTCCCGCAGCAGTACCAGGTGCGCTCCATCCCGACCCTCCTGATCTTCAAGGGCGGCCGCGTGGTTGCCCAGCTCGTCGGCGCCATGCCGCGCGCCAAGCTCGAAGCCGAGATCCAGAAGCACATCTGATGCTTCGCCTCGCAACCGTGGTGGCTCTCCTGGGGGCCGCCGGTTGTTCCAAGGAGTGCCCGACAGCGGGCCCTGTGGCGTCGGTGCGCCCGCCGAATGGCAAGGAGCGCGGGGATTGCGTCGCCCCGACCGGCGGGCCCAAGGGCGCCGGCATTGGCGCGTGTGACCCGGGCCTCGAGTGCCTGTCCAATGTGTGCGTGCGTCCGCCGCCCGCGGATTGCCAGGTGATCGGGGATCAGTTCGCGTCGTTCGAGCTCGGCAACTACGCCGAGCCCGAGCAGCGCGCGCCCGTCGCGAACAAGTACAAGGCCGCCTGCGAAAAGGCCTACGTCAGCAAGGAACAGGGCGGGTGCATGGCGCAAGCGCGCGATCGCTTCGCGGCGATGCAGTGCGCGCCGGCGATGTTCCCCGAGCTGAGCGCTCCCGCTGCGGGCGGTTCTGCCTGTGCGAGTGCGATCGCCGTGGAGACGGGACTCATGGGGAGTCAGTTCTCGAGCGCGGATCCGCAGGGCAAGGTGATGCTCGACGAGATCATGGGCGCGATGCTGGAGTCGTGCGAACAAGACAAGTGGCCGCAGCCGCTCGTCGCGTGCATTGCAAACGCAAAGGCGATGACTGACTTGGGGGCGTGCAACAACCTGATGCCGCCCGCGGTCGCCAAGAGCATGCAGGACCGCGTCTCGGCAGCGGCAAACAGGATCTCGCAGAAGATGATCGGGAACCCGACGCCACCGCTGCCGCCCCTGCCCTCCGAGTGATGCTGCGGCTCGGCGATCGAGCGCTCGCCGTCGTGAGTGCGACGCTCGAGCTGTTCCACCTCTACGCCGAGGAAGCGGGCTGGGTGCTTCGCGTGGAGTGCGGTGGAGAGCGCCTCGCGCTCGAGGGTCGCGTGCGAACGCCTGCCCTGCCCGGCCCCAGCTCGCTCGTCGCCTGGTACGTCGATGCGCCGCGCGTCTACACGATCGATGGCTCGCACGGCACGCTCTCCGCGGACGAGAAGCCCGCGCTCGACTGCGTCGCCCGAGGCGCCGGACTCGCGAAAATCTCTGGTGTGATCAAGCTCGCTTGGGCCCCGATCTCCGGCGGAGACTCGCGGCCGGTCAGCCTCGAGATCGCACTCGACGCCGCGCTGATCACCTGAGAAAGTCGGGGCGTTGTTCAGGAACCTGATCCCGATCATCATCACGGGCATCGCCGCAGGAACGGCGTGCACCGTCGCGGAGCTGCTGCGCCCCGCGCGTCCAATGCCGTATCGCGCCGTGATCCTCCGCGACATCGCCGCGTTCGCTCTCTACATCGGTGCGTTCTACCCACTCGCCGGGCGCCTCTCGGCGTTGTTCGTCAAGTACCGCCCGCTTCAGGTCTTCAAGCGCTTCTGGCACACGCCGATCGCGCTCCGCATCATCGTGTTCTATCTGGTCGCCGACTTCGGCTCGTACTGGCTGCACCGGCTGATGCACACGCGCGCGGTGTGGCGCATCCACAAGTGGCACCACGCGCCGACGTACATGTACTGGTTCGCTGGTACGCGCGCGACCATCGCCCAGCAGTTCCTGTTCAACCTCCCCGTCATCTTCTCCCTCGCGATCGTCGGTCCCGCTCCGCAGTGGTTCGGCCTGCTCCTCTCCGTCGAGCTGATCATCCGCAACGACTGGATGCACATGAACGTGGCCTGGCGATCCAACTGGATCGAATGGATCTTCGTCACGCCGCGCTATCACGCGATCCACCACAGCGCGGATCCCGCGCATCGCGGCAACTACGGCTCGCTGTTCTCGATCTGGGACCGCATCTTTGGAACACGCATCGATCCCGATACGGTCACGCCGACCGAGTTCGGTATCGGCGAGCCGACGCATCCCGCGCGCCTCTTCATCGGTATCTAGTCGCAAATCGCACTACGATGCGGCGCATGAGGCAACTCGGGTTGTTCGTGGCGCTCGTCGGTCTGTGCGCGTGTGAGAAGCACGAGACCAAGACCGAAGTGAAGATCGAGAAGAAGACCGACGACAAAGCGGTCATCGAGGAGAAGAAGACCGTCGCGCCTGCGCCTGATCCCGGGCCGGCCGGTGGAGCGACGAATCCCGACGCGCCGCTCGGCTTCTGGAAGATCGACACCATCGATGGCGATGACGGCAAGCCGGTCAACCTCGGCGACATGATGAAGAAGCAGTGGGCGAGCCAGGGCTTGGACTCGAAGCTCGAGTTCATGCGCATGACGCTCAAGATCGAACCGACGAAGTTGACGCTCGGCAACGACATGGTCACGGGAGCGAAGGGCGACGCGGATTACTGCAGCGTCTCGACGAGCACGACCATCGCAGTCGTTGACAAGAAGTTCACCATCGCGGACATGACCGCAAAAGCCGCCGTGGGAAACGTGAAGGTGGACGGCGATGACACCCACACGAGCAACAACAACTGCAACGTCTCGCTCGGTGGCGGCACGTACACCATGGAGATGAAGGGCAAGAGCCTCGTTCTCCACTACATGTACGAAGGCAAGCCCTCGCAGATGACGCTCGTGCCCGACGGCGAAGAGATCGACCTCAAAGAGAAGACGAAGGCCGTCGCGAGCGCGAAGTAGCACGCGCTCTCGGCGCCACTGGGCTCTGTACGGGTCTCGACCGAGCGAGCCGATCGTCGCACTACACAACCGAGGCGGCGGGCGCGTCCAAGTGGAGCATGCGAGTCACATACTCCTTGCCGTCAGCGGTGAGCGCGAGGCCGACGACCGAATCACGATCGGCGTCCGAGAGCTTGCGCGGAGTGACGGCGGTCCTTTGTGCCCAATTCGCCTCGACCGCGGTCTCCACGATTGCGATCAGCTTCTCGATGTTCGGATCGCGCGTGAGGCTTTGGGCGGTCGATGCGTTGAGACAGATGTCATCGCCGTGCTTGAGGACATAGAGCAGCTTCACGACCGCAGATGAGCCGATAGCCGCCACGCTCTCCGGGTCAGGGTCAGATTCGCCCCCGAACTCGCGCGTGTACTCCGCCTTGCGGTTCTTGATGCCCAACAGAACCAGATAGCGAAGGCGTCGCTCCGCCGGCCATTCCTGCATCGCACTCAAGGCGCGTCGCAGTGCAGCGACGAGCTTCGCTTGTTGTGGATGCAAGCTCACCATGCTGCTGGCCGACCGCAGCGCGATTCGTCGCTACTCGAACGGCTGGACCTCGTGTCGGCACTTACCAACTGGCACGAACAATCCGCAGTGTGGCTGGCCGAGGAGCTACGCATCAGGCAGCCCCAACACGTCGAGAAGCGCTATGGAGAGCTCCTGCCACCGGTGTGATGGAAACGTGGCGATCCATGGGCCGATCGCTGTCCGGTCGACCGTCTTGATCCACTCAGGTTTGAGCACACAGTCGCTTGGCAAGCCTTCGCTCGCAAGGAGCGGCACTTCCCAGCGCAAGCCCCGAATCTGCGTCGACAGCGGGACGATCGGAACTTGCGAGAGTGATGACAGAACGTCGCTGCGCCCCAACACGAGCACCGGTCGGCGCTTGTCCGGTGCATCGAACCGGAACCATCGGATGTCGCCCCGTTCGATCACGGAAGTTCGGTGTCTGCGCCTTCGTCGATCGGCCCCTGAGGTCCGCGCGCAATCCACGCCTTCCACAGTTCTGCTTGTTGCTCGATGCCGAGGCGCTGCTCGTCGACCGGTTCGACAACCACACGCACCCGCTTCCCATCAAGCTCGGGAACCGCGTCCTCGAGCTCGATCGTCTTGCCGTGCACCGTGCCAGTTTGCGTGGTTGCCATCTGCGTTCTGAGTGTAGCAGCGATCCGCCTTGCGGAATCTTCGTTTAGTTCTCACCGAAGACGCGCGCACGATCGTTCCTACAGCGACCCCGCCACGGCGGCGTCCGTCGGCACCGCCTCGAACGAGCCCGCGTCTTCGATCAGCGAGGCGCTCCAGCGCGCGTTCTCGTTCACCGATCCGGTGAGCGAACCACCTCGTCCGCTCACCTCGCCGGGAGTGTCATCCCCGCGTGGCGAGATTGCGCGCGTTGAACTTGGCACCGACGTTGCGGTTTCCTCTGATTCTCGTCCGACCATCGCGCCGCTGGGCGGAGAAGCACTTGCCGTGCTCGTCGACATCGCCGGCCGCGATCACGACGATCCGCTGGCGAGCCTGCTCGCGACACGGGCGCTCGAGGCGTCGGCCGGCACCGACTTCGCGGTGGCGAGAGATGCGCTGGAGGCGCTGCTCTGGCGGGCCGATTCTGCACGGGACGTCAGCGTCGTGCGGTCCGCAGATGGGTACCGCACGCGGGCGAAGGGGCGCGATGGACGGCCCTACGAGATCTGGATCGGTGGTACGGCACGCGGCGAGGGCAGCTGCAGCTGCGCCGATTTCCGGAGCCAGTGGACGTGTGGAACTATGTGGCGACGGGCGGGATCGAGGAGAGGATCGCGCGTCTCGTGGGCGACAAACAGGCTCTGTTCTCCGGACTGTTCGACGGCACCAGCGACGAGGTCGCATTCGACTCGTCGGGGTCGTTCCTCTCCCGGGTCCGCGAGATCGTGCGCGAGGAGCAGGACGAGCAGGACGAGCAGGACGAGGACCGCGACGCCCACGTGCTCGAAGCAGTCGAGCCGGCGGAGGTGGTCGCAGACGCCGATGTGCTCGACGTGGTCAGTCCGCCGCCCCCAGCGGTGACGCCGTTCGATCCCGACGAGCACACGCATCGACGCGCGGCCACGATTCCAGCGACGGTGGGGCTAGAGGAGCTTCTGCGGGCGTTTGCCGGGATCGAGACGCGCGCTGTCGAGGGCGGACGGGTAGCGTTCGAGCTTCCAGCGCCAGCGGCCAGCGCGCTCGGAGGGCTGCTGCGCTCGCTCGCTCGCGTGATCGATGGTTCGGCGAACGCTGCGATCGGCGCCGAAGCGCGTCCGTGATGACGGTCGCGTGATACGACGCGGACGTGGCGAAGCGGACGAGCGAGAGAGCACGCGGCGGGGTCAAGCTCCAGCCTGCGGATGCGTTCGATCTGATCCGCTGGCTCGCGCGTAGCCAGAGCGATCCTCGTAAGGCGGTCGCCGAGCTGGTGCAGAACGGCATCGACGCGAACGCACGCACGATCACGATCGAGCGTCGACGGCGCGGACGGCGGCCGGTGCTGATCGTCCGGGACGACGGCGAGGGGATCCGGCCGCAGGAAGATCGAGAAGCGGCGCTGCGGTACATCGCGACCCATATCGGGCGGTCGCACAAGCGCAACCTCTCCGCTCGCGAACGGCACGAGCAGATCATCGCCGGCCAGTACGGCATCGGACTTCTGGGGTTCTGGTCGATCGGGCGGAGGATGGAGATCCGCTCTCGCGTCGCCGCCGGCGTGACGTGGCTCCTGCGCTTGATCGAGGACGAGCCGCGGGCCGAGGTGGTCCCCGGCCCGCCGGCGATTGATGCAGCGGCGACGTTCACGGAGATCGTCGTCAGTGACCTCCATCTCGCCGCGTCACGCGCCTTGTCGAGCCGGCGCATCGCCGAGTACCTCGGGGCGGAGCTGCGCGGCGCGCTCGTCGCGAGTGGCGCTGCGGTCGAGGTGCGCGAGATCGATGCGCGCGGTCAGGTGGTCGACCGCGTGAGCGTGGTCCCCCGCCGGTACGAAGGGGCGAGACTGGACGTGCCGGCTCAGATCGCTGTGGCGGGCTATCCGCCGATCGCGATCGACCTCTATCACGTCGGCGTAACCGGGGCGGTCGAGCTCACGTGTGCGGGCACCGTGGTCGCCGAGCGATTCGAGGAGCTGAGTGCGCTGGGGTTGGCGCGCGCGCCGTGGACCGATCCAGCCCTCTGCGGCAGCATCGAGTTCTCCGCCCTCGCGGTGCCCCCGGGAACGCGGCGAGGCGTGATCCCGGATGCGGCGGCGGATGCGTTGGTAGCGGGCCTCGCGCAACTCGCCCCTCGCGTGCAAGCCGCGCTCGAGCAGCTCGCGGTTCAGCGGCACGCCGCGTCCGAGCGCCAGCTCGTCGTCGATCTGCGTCGCGCGTTGCGCGGCTTGCGCGAACGCCTGCCTCACCTCGGGATGCCGACGCCGCTGCTCGGGCGCGGAGGTCGCGGGACCGAGCGCGGGGCCGATCCGCTGGGAGCGCCCGTGGGCGATGCCGAGGCGGCGCTCGATGATCCGCGGGCAGAGACCGCGGATGAGGATGCGGACACGTCCGTCGGCGACGAGCTCGTCCCTCCGACGCTACTGCCGCCCGGCCCCGCGCACCACGTGCGCATCGTTCCCGATCCGATCCGCTTGTCGCCCGGCGGCCGCAAGACTGTCCGGGCGCGCGTGTTCGATACTCACGGACAGCACATCGCAGCGCGGACGACGTGGACGGCGAGTACGAATCAGCTCTCGATCGACGGGAGCGCGGAGAGCTCGTCGCGCGTGGTCCAGCTCGACGCGCTCTTCGAGGGAGAGTCGGTGACCCTCACCGTCGCGGCACATGCGAACGGAGGTTACGCCGTAACCACTGCCGAGATTCTCGTGGTCGCAGGACCGCGCGCGGGCGGAGTCGGCGCGGGCATCCCCGAACCCATGCTCGTCGACGATCCGGCACGCTCGTGGAGGAGCCGCCTCGCGCAGACGGGCTGGGAGGTAAACATCGGCCACCCGGACTATGCGGCGCTCGCTGCGGATCCCCGCGCCCGCTTGCGCTACCTGGTCGCCCTCTTCGCGAAGGACCTGACGCTCTCCGCCGCGCACCCCGCGCACGAGAGCGTGCTCGACCAGATGCTCGATGTGCTGTCGCTCGCGGAGCGCAACCTCCTCCGATCGCGGTGAGGCGGGAGCACGGCCTCAGTAGCCGTGCTTGCGTAGCGAGACGTTCGCGACGAGTCCCATCGCGATGAAGAACGTCAGCAGCGAGCTACCGCCGTACGAGATGAACGGCAGCGTGACGCCGACGACGGGCGCGATGCCCAGGACCATCGCGACATTGACGATGACGTGCCAGAACGTCATGGCTCCGACGCCGAGACAGATCACGGCGCCGACGCGGTCACGCGCGGAGAGCGCAACGTTAACGATCCAGATCAGCAGGAACGCAAACACGATCAGCAGGAACACCGAGCCGACGAAGCCCCACTCCTCCGCCCACACGGAGAACGGGAAGTCGGTCCAGTGCTCGGGGACAAAGTTGAACTGGTTCTGCGTGCCTTCGAGGAAGCCCTTGCCGCCGATCTTTCCCGAACCGACGGCGAAGATCGACTGCGTGGTGTGCCAGCAGTTGGACGCCATCGACGTGCGATCCGCCGCGTTGCAGTCGATGAACCCGAGGATGCGGTTCTTCTGATACTCGTGCATCGATTCCCACAGGATCGGAATCGACAGCAGGCCCGCGAGTGTCACGTGAACGACGGGCCAGACGTTCGGCATCGAGAGAAAGCCGACGGAGAGCACGATGAGGGTGAGAAGGATCGCAGTGCCGAGATCCGGCTGGATCGCGATCATGCCGATCGGGAACGCGACGACGGCGAGACGAATGATCAGCGCCTTGGGCGTGTAGTTCGCGTGCTCCGTGTCCTGGAACATGCGCGCCAGACACAGGATCATCATGAGCTTCACGAACTCGGACGGCTGGATGCCCTGGCCGCCGATGAACAACCAGCGATAGGTCGAGCCGTGGCGCTCGCCGCCGCCGGTCGCACCTTGCAGGCGAGCGAGCAGCATCAAGCCGATCGCGAGCCCCAGGCCGATCCACGCAACGCGCAGCATCGCCTTGTAGTCGACGATGGTCGTGACCGTGAACGCGATCGCGCCGACGATCATCCACTTGAGCTGCGTGTCGAACTTGACCTGCTGCTTGAGACCGCGCGTCGCGGAGTAGAGGTTCAACAGGCCAATCGTGCACAGCGCGATGATCGTGAGGATCAACGGCCAATCGACGGCCGCGCGGAAGCGACGCCAGCGCGAGACACCGATCGTCGCGCGCGGAAGCTGAAGACCCGTGCCCTTCATCGCGCGGCTCCCAGCTCGCCCGGCGTGGCGAGGAATGCGGGTTTGGTGAGCGGCTTGGTGAGCTTGCCCTCGACGACGGGCGGACGCGTCATCGGCGCCGCGCCGCGGAGCTTCTGCGACGTGAAGTAGGTCTCGAGGATGCTCTTGCCGATCGGCCACGCGACGCGACCACCGGAGCCACCGTGCTCGACGAAGACGACCATGACGATCTCCGGATCCTCGGCCGGGGCCCAGCCCGCGAACCACGCGTGCGAACGCGACGGGTGGTAGCCCTCGACGTCGCGCTCGTCATCTTCCTTGCGATGGTGCGTGCGCACCTCGGCGGTGCCGGTCTTCCCCATCACGGGAAGGAAGTCGCTGTAGCCGTGATCGAAGGCCGTACCGCCCGCTTCGTTCGCGACCTTCCACATACCCTTCTTCCAGATCTCGAGCGCGTCCGGCGGGATCTTGACCTCGCGCGCGACCTTGGGCGGGTAGCTGACGATCGTGTGACCGTCGCTCGCCTCGACGCGCTCGACGACCTGCGGAACGTAGAGCGTGCCGCCGTTCGCGAGCGTCGCGTACGCCATCGCCATCTGCAGCACGGTGACCTCGACGTCGCCCTGCCCGGTCGCCGCGTTCGTCGCGTAGCCGACCTTGTACGTGCCGGCCTTGTCGTACCAGGCCTTGGTCGGGATGCGTCCGCCGCTATCGCCGTTGATGCCGAGGTTGGTCGGCATGCCGAAGCCAAACGTGCGCGCGGTGTCGGCGATGCGATCCAGGCCGATGCGCTGCGCGAGCTCCCAGAAGTACACGTTGCACGAGTGCTGGATCGCGCCGACGAGCGTCAGCTTGCCGTGGTTCGCGTTGCAGCGGAACGTCGTGTGCGACAGCTGGTAGTAGCCGTTGCACGTGATCGATTCGTCCTCGGCGGCCTGACCGTCCTCGAGAGCGGCGATGGTCGTCACGAACTTGAACACCGAGCCCGGCGGGTACGATGCGCGGAGCGCCTTGTCGATGAACGGCTTGCGCGGGTCGCTCATCATGAGCGTCTCCTCGGCGCGCGTGAGGTGACCGGTCATCGTGTTCGGGTCGAACGACGGCTTGGAGACGAGCGCGCGGATCTTTCCGGTCTTGGGCTCGACGATGACGACGGCGGCCGCCTGGACGTTGCTGACGGCCTTCTCGGCGAGGCGCTGGAGATCCGCATCGATCGTGAGCACGAGGTTCGCGCCCGGGATGGCCCCGACGACGCGATCACCATGAATGAGCGACTGCGCCGTCTTGTCGTCGAGGCGCTGTCCCTTCGCGTCGACCGCGTAGCGCTCGATGCCCATCTTGCCGCGCAGGTAGTTCTCCCACGCGGACTCGAGGCCGTAGCGACCGACGAGCTCGCTCGCGTCGTAGCCCTGGCTGCCGAGCTTGTCGACTTCGGACGCCGTCATCTGCGTCATGTAGCCGACGAGGTGCGCCGCGAGATCGCCCTGCGGGTAATAGCGGTAGGGCTCGTTCTGCACTTCGACGCCCGGGATGCGCGTCATCGCTTGCTCGATCAGCGCGGCGCGCTCCCGACCCTGATCCTCCAGCACGGCGATCGGCAGCTTCGGATCGCGCTTCTTGCCGACCTCGATGCGCTCGTCGAGCTTCTGCACCTCGTCGTCGGACAAGCCGAGCATACGGACGAGCTCGGCTCTCGCTTCGGGCGAGAACGTCTTGGGCGTCGCGTAGATGTTGAACGCGAGGCGATTGTCGGCGAGCGGCAGCCCGTTCTTGTCGAGGATCTTGCCGCGCACGCTCGGCAGGTACCGCTCCTTGACGACGTTGGAGACGGTGCGCTCGTAGTAGCTGTCGCCGCGGATGACTTGCAGTTGCCACAGTCGGCCGATCAGCAGCGCAAAGAAGATGAACGCGATCAGCGCGACCCACTTGAGCCGACGATGCAGCTCGGGGAGCGACGGGCCGGTTCCGGTTCCCGGTGCAGATGCCGAGCGGATCAGCACTACGGCGCCAACCCTTCCAGCGCGGCGTCGCGCTCGCGGTGCGTGCGAGCAAACGTGGCGTCGATGCGGCGGAAGATGCGCCACACGAGCGGACCGACGAGCGCGGTCGCGACCGTGACGAGCGCGAGGTGCTGGAGCTCGACGCCGATGTGCGCGCGCGGGAAGCCGTAGAGCACGCGAACGACGAGAGAGATGATGCACGCGACGAGCGCGACGAACGCCGAGAAACCGACGGTCATCGCCGCGCCGCGGACGAGGATGCGTTGCTGGACCGTGCGGGCGATCAGCGTGGTCAGGCCGAGCACGATGGCGAAGTGGCCCGGCACGCCGCCCGAGATGAGATCGACGAGATAGCCGAGCACGACGGCGCCGCCGACCGACGGAGCGACGTGGCGGCGCGCGGTCAGCCCCAGATACGCAGCGGTCAGCGCTCCAACGTCAGGCACGGCATCGCGCAACAGGTGGCCCGGCAGCAGGTGCCACACCGACGCCACGAGCACGCACACGCAGTACGCGACGAGGACGATCGTCCCGACTCTCACGTCTCCTCCGGGGGCTTGGGCTCGTCACCGCCCTGCGATGCGGGCTCGGCGGCCGCGTTGAACGGCGACACCTTGAACAGCGCGATGAGCGCGACGATGACGAGGATCGCCATCCAGATCCAGAAGTAGTTGGAAGCGCTCGTCGTCATAGCGGCTTGCCTCCGAACGCAGGCTCGCTGCGACGCTTCATCTTGGCATCGGGATCCGGCGGCGGCGGCGGCGCGAGGAGCACCATCACGGCGCGAACCTGCGAGACGTCGACAGTCGGCTCGATATCGAACATCTGGAACATCCCGGCGTCGGGGTAGACCTTGGAGATCTTGCCGACGGTCAGCCCAGGCGGGAACGACGCGCCAAGACCCGACGTCACGACCTCATCGCCGACCTGCACCTTGCCGTCTGGCTTCAACGAGCGCTCGAACGCCTTCACCTCGCACGCGTACGAACCGGGATTGCCGAGGCCGTGGAGGATGCCGCGCCCGCCCGTGCGAGGAACCACGATCTCGACGTTGGAGCTGGGATCGCTGAGCAGCATCACGTCGGCGTAGTCGCCGAACACTTTCTGAATGCGGCCGATCGGGCCCGTTCCGACGATGACCGGCATGCCTGGCTGCACGTCGTGATCGCCTCGATCGATGCTGATGCGCTGCACGCGGTACTGCGATGTCATCGGCGCGGAGATGACGCGAGCACCGATCGTGTCGGCGGGCGTCCGCTTCTTCACGACGGCGAGATCTTCGAGGGCAGAGACGTCGAACGCTCGCCGCGTCATTTGCGCGAGCTCCTTGCGCAGCTTCTCGTTGTCGTCGCGCAGCTCGCGGTTCTCGGACTCGACATCGACGAGAGCTACATACCGGGACCACAGACCGCCGATTCCCTCGACGACCCACGACACACCGGCCTGCAACGGGGCCGTGACGCGCAACAGCGCTTCATCGATCGTCGAGGGCGTACCGCGCGTCATGTTGGCCTTGAGAACCAGCGCAGGAATCAGGATCAGCGCGCCCGCGAGTACCCAATCGACGAGTCTGCGGCGCAGAGTCACAACAACTCACTCGCGCTAGCGCAGCGCGATCTCCCGGAGGAGCGAGAGCTCGTCGAGCACCTTGCCAGTGCCGAGCACGACGGCGAGCTGCGGGTTCTCGCACACCATCACGGGAAGACCGGTCTCCTCGCGGAGCAGCACGTCGAGGTTCTTCAACTGCGCGCCACCGCCACTGAGGACGACGCCGCGATCGACGATATCCGCAGAGAGCTCGGGCGGCGTACGCTCGAGGACAGAGCGAACGGCGTCGACGATCGCATTCACGGGCTCGGACAGCGCCTCGCGGATCTCGTCGGAGTTGACGAGCAGCGTCTTGGGAACACCGGCGACGAGATCGCGGCCCTTCACCTCGACGGTCAGCGGTTCCTCGAGAGGATACGCGCTGCCAATCTCCTTCTTGATGATCTCGGCCGTGCGCTCGCCGATGAGGAGGTTGTACTTGCGCTTGATGTACTGGACGATCGCCTCGTCCATCTTGTCGCCAGCGACGCGAATGGACTTGGAGAGGACGACACCCGCGAGCGCGATGACCGCGACCTCGGTCGTGCCGCCGCCGATATCGACGATCATGTTGCCCGTCGGCTCGGTGATCGGGAGACCACCACCGATCGCGGCCGCCATGGGCTCCTCGATCAGATAGACCTCGCGAGCGGCCGCAGCGAGCGCCGAGTCACGCACGGCGCGCTTCTCGACCTCGGTGATCCCGGACGGCACGCTGACGATCACGCGCGGGCGGACCAGCGTGCGGCGCTGGTGGGCCTTCTGAATGAAGTAGCGGAGCATCGCCTCGGTGACCTCGAAGTCAGCGATGACGCCGTCCTTCATGGGCCGGATGGCGACGATGTTGCCGGGAGTGCGACCGAGCATCTCCTTGGCTTCTTTACCGACTGCGAGAACTTTCTTGGGTCCGATGGAGGAAGCCTGCACAGCGACGACGCTGGGCTCGTTTGCCACAATTCCACGGCCCTTCACGAACGTGAGCGTCGTGGCGGTTCCGAGGTCGATAGCCAGGTCATTGGAAAACATTCCGTAGACCCAATCGAAGAGCATGTTCAGCGTTCCTAACCCGCGCGGTGAAAACCGACGGCGAGCGGAGGTAGCACGCGCCTCTTCGCCTGATCAACACAATCTTAGAAGGGCACCGAAGGCCCCTCAGCGAGGTACGGAAGGGTTGTCCCCACGGGGCGACACGACTAGGATGCCCCGCTTCTTGGAAAGCCTGGCCCATGCTCGAATCACTACGTAAACAAGGCGCGTCGATCGCCGTCTATCTGATCTTCGGCCTTTTGATCGTGATCTTCGTGATCAACTTCGCGCCAAACGCCGGCCAAGGCCGCGGTGGTGGCGGATGTATGGGACAGGGAGGCGTCGATCTCACCGTCGACGGGAGCAAGGTCTCCCACACGGCGTGGCAGGTCGCGATGGCGAACAACGCCAAGGGCAGCCGCCAGAAGGTCTACAACGCGCTCGAGTTCCTCATCCGTCGCGAGATCCTCGCGCAGGAAGCGGAGAAGCGCGGCCTTCGCGTCAACGGCGACATGGTCGACGCCGAGCTGAAGAAAGGCTTCTTCTTCTTCGCGGCGCAGCGCCAGCGCGGTGGTTGGTTCGAGGAGGCGGGCGAGGAGAAGATCTTCAGCCTCGACAAGCTCAAGGGCTTCGTCTCCAACGCGCTCAGCCTCCGCTCGCTCGGTGCGTTCCGCGAAGAGCAGACGCGCAGCATGCAGGCGGCGCTGATGGCCGAGTACCTGATGGACACCGTCCACGTCTCGCGCGACGAGGCGCTCAGCGACTTCCTGTTCGCGAAGAACACCATCACATATGACTCCGTCGCGTTCGAGGCGACGCCGTACAAGGCCGCGATGCACCTCACCGAGGCGGACGCGGCGCGCTTCCTCACGGGTCACGAGGCGGACGTGAAGGCCAAGTTCACCGCCGACGAGCGCACGTACAAGGCGACGAAGCCGGCGTACAAGCTGCGCTCGATCTGCATCGCGAAGGCGGAAGTTCCCGCGGCGACGCCCCCCGCTCCTGCTCCCACCGACGGTGCGGGCTCGGGCAGCGCGGCAGCTCCGGCTCCGGCTCCGACTCCGACTCCGGCCAAGGTCGAGGCGCCCAAGCCCGGCACGATGGCGATCGAGGACGCGAAGAAGAAGCTCGAAGAGGCTCGCACGCAGATCGCTGCCGGCAAGCTCACGTTCGAAGAGGCCGCGAAGCTGCTCGCGACCGACCCCGTCGCGAAGGCGATCGGTGGCTACATCGGCTGGCGCACCGTCGACAACGCGCAGCTCGGCGACAAGTTGCTCAATGACGCCGTCAAGGCGGCGAAGGTCGGCGAGATGACGCCGGTCACCGCGATCGACTCGGGCGTCTGCCTCGTGAAGGTCGACGAGAAGCGCGAAGGCGACCTGACGTTCGACCAGGTGAAGAACGAGATCGCGTACGACATGGCGAAGGACGTCTGGAGCAAGGAAGCCGCGAAGCGCGCCGCCCTCGCCGCCTACGCCGACGCCACCGCCGGCAACGCGAAGAACCTCGAGCAGGTGTTCCCGCAGGACCCCGAGCTCGTGAAGAAGAAGATGCAGGATCAGATGATGGAGCAGATCCAGCAGCAGATGCAGCAGCAGGGAATGAAGGCCGAGAAGTCGGGCTTCATCCCGGCGCCGATGAAGGACGTCCCGGCCGCGTGGTACGCGGATGCAAACGGCTCGTCGGCAGGCTCGGGCTCGGCCGCTGGCTCGGCAGCCCCCGCAGGCGCTGGCTCCGGCTCGGCCGCTGCGTCGACCCCTCCGGCCGCGACGACCACCAAGCCGACCGCGCTCGTCGCATCCACGGACCAGCTCCCCGAGTTCGGGGAGGTCGCCAAGCCGTTCCTGTCGTCCGATGGCCCCGTGCCGCGCGGCAACAACCTGCCCGTCATCGGCGACAACAAGGAAGCGATCACGGCCCTGTTCGACGAGATGACGCCCGGCATGCTCGGCAAGAAGGTCTACGAAGTGAAGGACGCCTACGTGCTCCTCCAGCTCAAGGACAAGCAGGCCGCCGATACCAAGGAGTTCGACAAGGACGCCGGCGAGCGCATCGAGGAGCTCCGCGAGGTCCGCGCCGCGATGTTCCTCGACCAGTGGCTGGCCGCGAAGTGCCAGGCCCTGGCGAAGGACGGCCAGATCAAGCCGAGTCCGGACCACATCCGCGAGACCGACGACAACGGCAAGCCGCTCCCGACGGTTTACAAGCCCTGTTTCTCGTTCGGCGGCTAGCCGCAACGCCCTCAGAATTGAGGGCCGCAACGGCGCGACGCTAAGAATTGAGGGCCGCGACGACGCGACGACGCGACGCTCGGAAATGAGGGCCGCAACGACGCGACGACGCGACGCTCAGAAATGAGGGCCGCAACGACGCAACGACGCGACGCTCGGAGATGAGGGCCGCAACGGCGCAACGACGCGACGGAGGATCTAACCTCGCCGGGCGAGCTACTCAGCATTGGGCACAGCGCTGAGCGAGCTACGCAGCATACGGGGGTGGCATGGTTTCGGTGTAGGTGTATGAGCACATCCTCTATTTGATCCGTCGCGTCGTTGCGTCGTTGCGGCCGATTCCTCTGACGTTGCGTCGTTGCGTCGTTGCGGCAAATCCCTCCGACGTAGCGGCGTTGCGGCAAATCCCTCCGACGTAGCGGCGTTGCGGCAAATCCCTCCGACGTAGCGGCGTTGCGGCAAATCCTCTGACGTCGCGCCGTAGCGTCGTTGCGGCAAATCCCTCCGACGTAGCGGCGTTGCGGCCGATTCTGGAGTATTTTCGGGGCGGTGCTAGAGGGCGACCACGCTGGTCCGCGCCGGCTGCCGTTCAGCTTTGAAGCGCTGGCCGGGGTGGGCCGACTCGCGCTCGAGAAGCTGCCCGTTGGCTCGTTGATCATCGACCGGCTCGAGCTCGACATCGCCGAGCTGGGCACGGATCCGGGCACGCAGGTCCCCGAGCGCTATCAGCGCAAGCGGACGCGGTTGCGGTCGATGGCGATCCGGCTGTCCGCGCAGGCGCTCGACGAGCGGGTAGCCGCATGCAGGAAGCACCTCTCGGGGCTCGGCATCACTCAGCTGAGCGCGAAGATGAACGACGGATTCGTGTCGGTGCGGGCCCGCGCCGCGGATGGCCTGGCGGCGGCCGACGTCTCGTTCCGCGTTCACATCGCGAGTGCAGGAACGCATCTGCGCGCGCTCGCGTCGACGGTGCGCGTCCACGGCCACTTGCCGACGCCGGGACCGATCATCGTGGATCGTATTCTCGCGGCGCTGCTCGGCGCGACCGATGCGGCGGGGGTCGTCGAGAGGCCGCACGTGCGCGGCTTGTGCGATGTCGAGATCGACGTCGTCGGGGCGCTGCTGTGGCAGGTGCTGCCGCCGGCGGGATGGCGCTTGCCGTCCGTCGGTGATGTCGAGCTCGTCTCGCTGCGCATCGGACGGAGTGCGATCGAACTGGTGTTCGGACCTGCTGGCAGCCGCACCGGCGACCTCGGCGTGCGACCGCACACGCACCAGCTCGCGGCGGCGCATGACCTGATGCACTCGGCCGACCAGCAGCTGCGCGACGGCCACCTCGAAGAGGCGATGCGCGGCTATCGCTCGTTGCTCGCGTCGGGTGGGCCCGAGCAGCCGCTGTTGCTCGAGCGCATTCTCGCGCTCGCGGCGGCGCGGCCCGCGTGGTTCTTCGACGGTCTCGAGCTGTCGCGACAGGCGCTCGGCCGCTGGGCAAACTTCCCGCCCGCACTCGCCGCGCTCGCGTCGATCACCCTCGCGCAGGGCGATGCGCGCGAAGCAGCCGGGCACCTCGCACAGCTCGCGCACCTCGCGAGCGGAGACGGCGATGACGATCAGGCGGCGCTTGCTGCTCTCGCCGGAGCGCGTCTGTTGCGCGTGCTCGATCCAAAGCAGGCGACGGTCCTGTATCAGCTCGCGCTCGAGCACGATCCGAGCTCGTCGGAGGCAGCGGACTCGCTGGCGGATCGGCTGGCCGACGAGCAACGCTGGAGCGAGCTCGTGCGGCTGGTGCGCGCGCGCGCCGTGACGACCGATCCAGTTCGAGCCGTGCAGCTCCGCCTGCGCCTCGCGGACGTCTTCATCCACCAGCTCGATGATCCGGCGAGCGCACAACAGGAGCTCGCCGTCGCGCGCCACCTCGCGCCCGACGACGCGGCCGTGCACGAGATGACGGCGACCGTGCTGTCGGCGATCGATCCGATCGCAGCGATCGCGGCGTGGCGAGAGGTCGCGCGGCTCGCGGAGGCGCGCGGCGACCACCGCACGACCGCGCGGGCGCTCGCGACGATCGGCGACAAGCTCTCCGCCGCGAAGGAGACGGGCGCGGACGACGCGTGGCGCGAAGCGCTCGAGCTCGATCCGCTGCAAGCGGATGCGCTCGCGGGCCTCGCCTTCTCGGCGGCGCAACGCGGAGACCACGAGGTGGCAGCGAGCCTGTTCGAGCGCCTCCGCGGCCTGGGACTTCTGCCGGTCGTCACGGGGCGCCACGAGCTGGCGTTCGCTCGCTCGCTGATCGCGCTCGGACGCTCCGACGACGCGCGGCAGAGTCTGCGCCGTGCGACGCAGGTCGGCGGCGAGACGGCCGCAGAAGCGCACGCGATTCTCGCCGAGGTCGCGGAGGCCGCCGATGATCGCGAGCACGCGGCAGCAGAGCTCGACACCGCGATCGGGGCACTGATCTCGCTCGATACCGCCACGACGACAACGCGCGCCGCAGAGCTCGCGATGGCCCGCGCCGCGCTGTTCGATCGCGGAGGCAATGCGACGGCAGCCGACGGCGAGTGGATGCGCGCGCACGAGCTCGCTGCGCGACACTCACCGCAGATCGCGCGCGATGCCGCGCGCACGATGCTAGCGCGCGTCACGACGCCGCCGCCCATCTCCATGGCGACGGCGCAGGTCGAGACGAACGCCAAACCCGAGCCGCAGGTCGAGCGCCGCTGGATCGATGCAGTGCTCGCAACGCGCCCGCCCGCCGGCGAGCGCGCGCAGCTCCTCGTGCGGCGAGCAGCCGTGCGGCGCGGCGAGAAGTCGCCCGATATTGCGGCCGCGATCGCGGATCTGCACGAGGCGCTGCGCATCTGCGAGGCGATGGCGTCCAACCAGGATGGGCAGGATCCCGAGGCGACGAAGATCCGGCGCGAGGCGTATCAGCTCGAGGCCGACTTCCTCGCGCAGTCCGGCGATCAGCGTGCGCGTGCGCAGGCGCTAGCCGCTCTCGCTCGCATGGCGGAGCGCGGCGCCGATCGCGTCGCCGTCGAGACGGCTGCCGCTGCCGCGTGGCTCGCTGCTGACGAGCCGGCCGCCGCCCTGCCCCACGGTGCGCGCGCACTTGCCGCGCTCGAGCCAGAGATTCCGCTGCGCTTGCGCCGCGACGTCTTGATCACGCTCGGTGAAGCGGCGTGGCGGCAACGCGCGTGGGCGGATGTCATCCGTGCGTATCGCGGGTTGCTCAGTGATCTGGGCGACGGCGCGGATGCTGTCGATGACGGAGGCGGCACGCCGCGCCTCGGCGTCTATCGCTATCGCCTCGCCGTCGCGGCCGATCGCACCGGCGATGCGGAGCTCGCGCTCACTGCGCTCCGCCCGCTCGTCAACGATCCCGATGCGGCGCACGGCGCGACGCCCGAGCTGCGTGGGCAAGCCCTCCGCCTGTACGCGGATCTCGCGGAGCGTGCGGGCGACCTCGGGGGAGCAGCGACAGCCCTCGAAGGGTTCTCGGCGCTCGCAGTGGACAGCTCGCCGTCCGCGCGCGCCGATGCGATGTACCGCGCGGGCGAGTTGTTCCGCCGTGCGGACCGCCCCGAGGATGCGATCCGGTGCCTCGAAGCGTCGCTGCGGATCAGCGACACGCACATGCCGGCGCTCGATGCGCTCGAGCTCGCGTGGCGCGAGCGCGGCGATAACGAACGCGTCTCCGTCATCCTCGGTCGCAAGGTCGCCGCGACGGCGCGTCATCCCGCGCGCCAAAAACCGTTGCTCTCGCGCCTCGGCGACCTGCAGGACCAGCTCGGGCGTCCCGACGTCGCGCTCGCGACGCACCAACGCGCGCTCGAGATCGACGCGTCGTGGCGCCCGTCACTGCGCTACGTGACGCTCAACCTCAAGCACAGTGGTCAACTCACCGCCGCCGCGGGTGGCCTCGCCCAGCTCGCGGGAGAGCTGCCGAGCGATGCGGGCGTCGATCTCGCCGTCGTCGCGCGCGAGCGTCAGATCGCGGCCAATGCACTCGCGGAGCTCGTCGTCTCGCTCGATGCAGGCCAGTTGATCGCCGTCGAAAACCTCGCGCGCCCCGCACTCGAGCGCGCCTCCGTCGATGGTGTGGACGTCGCCGCGGCGCTCGCTCGGCTGCGAGGTGAAGCGCCACAGACGCTGCAGCCCGCGACGTTCACGAGCGAGGAGAGCACGCAGGCCGGGCGCACGGGTTCGCACGCGACGGGCGCTCTCTCGCTGCGCGATGCGGCGTTGCGCGCACGTCTCGCGGGCAAGCTGGACGATGCGTTCGCGACGCTCGAAGCAGCGAACCACGTCAATCCCAACGACACGAACATCCTCCAGCCACTCGTCGAAGTGGCGGTCGAGCTCGGCGATCACGAAGCTGCGGTTCGTCACCTCACCGTGCTCGCCGACCTGGTCACCGGCTCTCGCCGCGGTAACGCGCTGCTCGAGCTCGCCGAGCTCTACTACGATCACATCGACGACGCGACGCGCGGTCGCCAAGCGATGCGCGCGGCAGCGGAGGCGTTCGGCAGCGGAGCGCGCCGCGATGCCACGCTGCGTATGCTCGCGAGTGAGGCGCGCGCGAACCTCGCGTGGGACACGGCCGTCAACGCGCTCGACTCGATCGCCGTTCCGCGCCGCACGGCGACAGACATCACGGATCTCGCGCAAGCGCTCGTGCGTGCGGGACGCGACGGCGCTGCGCTCGCACTCGTCGAGGATCCGTCCGTCGCGGAGAAGCTCGATGACGGCGGCGTCTTTGCGACACAGCTGCGTCAGGGACGCGATCGCAAGGCAGAGATGGCCGCTTCGCTCGAGGTGCGCGCCGATGCCGACACGACGCGCTCCGACGATGCGTCCGCGCTGCGCGACGAAGCACGCTCGCTGCGCACGAGCGCAGACCCGCGCACCAAGACGTGGCCCGGCGCTGGCGAGCCCTCCACACCAACGCCTCCGACGGGCGTACGCATCAGCCGCATCAAGCTCGTCTCGCTGCCCAAGCCCGCCACACCGATCGCCGACGAAGAGGGCTTCCAGTCGGTCTCCGATCCGCGCGTGACGACCGAGGCGAATGATCCGACGGCTGACGTCTCGATCAACATCTCGCGGCACTCGCCGATCCGCTTCGAAGACGCGACCGTCGATTCCGATACGCAGCGCGACATGCTCGCGCAGCCCGATCCCGACGACGCCCAGAATCGCAAGCCGCCGACGCTACCGCCTCTGAGCGAGCTGCGCCGTCCCGCGTCCTCGATCCCGCCGCCTCCCCATACGGTTCCCGCCGCGTCGCGCCACACGCTCACGCTGCGCGACTTCCCGTCGGTCCCGCCACCGATGGGAGGTCCGAGCGACCAGGCAGAGCGCGCCCGAGCGCCCACGCTTCCGCCGAGCGGTCGCGCGACTGCACAGGGCCTCAAGGCACCGACGATTCCTCCGGTGGAGCGGCGCACCACGCTGCGCGACTTCCCGTCGGTGCCGCCGCCTCCGCGCACGAGCACGACCGAGCGCGAGCGCTTGCTCGCCGCGCATCAGGATGCACCGAGCGATGCGGCGACGCTGACCGCGCTCGTCGAGTCGCTCAGCGATCGTCCTGCGCAGAAGAAAGAAGTCCTCGAGGCTGCATCGCGCAACGCGGAGGGCACTGCGCTCGCGATCGCTCTGTTCGAGCTCGCGTTGATCGCGCGCGAGTCGCACGAGCTCATCCGCGCTGCGGCGCTGCTCTCGCGGGCTCACGAGGTCGCGCCGAGCTATGCGCCGGTGTGGATGCCGCTCGCCGACGTGCTCGCCGCGTCAGACGAGATCGATGCGGCGCGCGAGCTCTACGAAAAGGTCTCCGTCTCGCAGGAGTACGACGAGCGCCGGCGCACCTTCGCCGCCGAGCGCGCCGAAGCTCTCGGCTTCGATCCGTCAGTGGTCTCCGGCGAGATCAAGGCAAAGGTGCCCGCTGCGCCTCCGCTCGCGCCCGAGCTGTCCGAGGCGCAAGCACTCGTCGAAGCCGGCAAGCTCAAGGAGGCCGTCGTCATCATCGAGAAGCTCGCGAACGCGCAGGCCGACAACAGCGCTGCGCTCGAGATGCTCGAGCAGCTCTACTTGAAGATGAACGACATCACGGCCGCGTCGGACGCGATCGGCCGCCAGCTGCTGGTCGCCGCCGACGAGCAGGCGCGCGCTCAGCTGTGGCGTCGCCGCGCGAAGCTCTATCGCGACACGCTCGATCGCGACGCCGAGGCGTACCGCTGCCTCAAGGAAGCGCACGCGTGCGCGCCTGCCGACGCCGAGATCGCGTACCAGCTGCGCACGGCAGCGATGGTGCGCGGCGAGTGGCCGCTCGCGGCGTCCCTGCTCTACCGCGAGATCGCGGCCGCCCAGAGCCCGCGCGATCGCGGCGCTCTCCACCTCGAGCTCGCGCTGATCTTCGACGAGCGTCTCGATGACGAAGCGCAGGCGCAGGTGAACTTCGAGCAGGCGCTCGCGTTCGATCCGAGTATTCCGGCCGCCAAGCTCCCGCTCGCGCGCCGCTACGAATCGACGCGGCGCTTTGCAGATGCCGCCAAGCTCTACGACGAGGCAGCCGCGACCGCGCGCGCAGGTGACCGCGCTCGCTTGCTCGAAGCGGCCCAACGCTGCCGTGCGGCCGCCGGCACGACGCCTGCGCCGATAGCGCCGCGCGATCTCAACGGCGAGCTCATCCGCGCCATCTCCACGGGCGATAGCGATGCAGCGCTGGATCTCGCGCATCAAGTGTGGCGCGCCGAGCCGGGTCATCCGGGTGCGTTCCGCGTGCTCGCGAACGTCCATCGCACGGCTGGCGATCTGGTCGCGCTTTCCGAGCTGACGAGCGTGCGCACGAGCCGCGCCGATAATCCCGAGGATCGCGCGAGCGCCTGGCTCGAAGTCGCGCGTCTCGCCGAGGAGCTCGGCGCCCTCGATCAAGCGGCCCGCGCGTACGACAACGCGCTCGTCGAGGATCCTGGCCACACCGGTGCGCTCGACGCGCGCGGCTCTCTCGCGTTCAAGCTCGGCGACTGGGCGACGGCGGACACCATCTACCGCGACATCAATGCGAGTGAATCGCTGCTCGACCCCGACGAGCTCGCGCTGCGTCGCTCTCTGCTCGCGGAGAAGCTCGGCCGCGAGTCCGAAGCGCTCTCGCACGCGCTCGCGGCAGCGGAGCTCGCGCCGACCCGCGCCGAGGCGATGCGCCGCGTCCAGGAGCTCGCGACGCGCATCGGCGAGCTCGACACCGCGCTCGGCGCCGCACGCGCCGTGCTGGATCTCCTCCCGCTCGACGACGAGGACGCCAAGCTCCGCGCTCATTTCGGTCTCGTCGAGCTGATGCGCGAGGCCGGCAATCTCGGCGGTGCTGTCGCCCAGCTCGAACGCGTATTGCGCGAGAATCCGCAGCACATCCCCGCGATGGAAACGCTCGTCGAGATCCACACCGCGCGGAACGATTGGGCCAGCGCGACGCGCGTGCTGTATCAGCTCGTCCCACTCGCACCGACCGCACAGCTGCGCGCCGAGCGCCTCTACCGACTCGGCGAAGTCGTACTCGTTCATCTCGGTGACGTCGACCGCGCCGACGACGTGTTCCTGCGCGCGAGCGATCTCGATCCGAGCCACGTCCCCACGCTGCGCAGGTTGCTCGACGTGTACTGGCGTGCGGACGATCCGGGCGCGCTGGTGGAAGTGGCGACCGAGCTCTCCGAGCGCGGGGCGCTGTCCAGCGGGCCGACATCGGATGGTGCCCTCGCGCACGCTCTCGTGGCGGCAGCGCTCATCGGTGACACTGCGCTCGCGCAGCGCCTCGCTGCGGCGCTCGGTGACGAGGCCGCACGCCAGGTGGCGACGGCGCTCTCCGAGCTCGGAGGTCGCGAGGGCCGCTTGCAGCTCGCCTCCGCCACGACGGCGGTCGCGGAGCTCGCCCGCCGCGGTACGATCGACCTTGGAAAATTACGCGCTGCTGCGATCGGCACGCCGGTGGCGAATTTGTTGTCCGCTCCCTGACTCTGTTGCGATGCGCGTACTAGGTTGCGCTTCGTAAAAGGAAGAGGAGAGGGATATGAACAAGATCACGTTCGTTGTTGTTTCGCTCGCGACCGCAGTCGCGTTTGCTCAGGCCCCCGCGAAGGACGCGAAAGCGCCCGCCGCTGCGAAGGACGCGAAGGCGCCCGCCGCTGGTGCGGTAGCCCCTGCGAAGGCACCTGCCGACAAGGCGCCGGCCGCTGACTCCAAGGCGCCCGCGAAGATGGAGATGCCGAAGCCCCCGGCCGAGGTCGCCGACATGGGCAAGAAGATGGCCGGCACCTGGAACTGCACCGGCGAGATGATGGATATGGCCGACCCGACGAAGATGAACCCCATGAAGGGCAAGATCGTCTGGAAGCTCGACGCCGATAAGGCGTGGATCGTCGGCAACCTCACCGAGGGCAAGATGAAGCTGACCCTCATGGAGACCTACGACGCGGCGTCGAAGAAGTGGTACCGCATCGGCACCGACAGCGCCGGCGGCAGCGAGACCGCGTGGTCCGACGGCGGCGCAAAGGCCGTGTGGACCGGCGAGGGCCGCGGCATGAACATGCCGGCGTGGAAGACGCGCACCACCGAGGAGATGGTCTCCGACAAGGAGATCAAGCTGACCGGCGAGATGTCGTCGGACGGCGGCAAGAAGTGGATGACCGCCTGGAGCTCCGACTGTAAGAAGTAGGTCGACTTCCTAGTCGATCGGACGGCTCTCCACCTGGAGGGCCGTTTGCATTTTCGGCTCTCGAGAAGGATTGACGAGACCGTAAGGCTGCTTACTTTGGAGGCACCTATGAAGCTCGATAAGCTCACCGTTAAAGCGCAGGAAGCCATCGCGGCGTCTCGCGATTTGGCCGTGTCGCGCAACCACGCGGAGGTCCGGCCCGAGCACCTCCTGGCATCTCTGATCGATCAGGAGGGGGGCGTCGTCGCTCGCATCCTGTCCAAGCTCGGGGCGGATCCGCGCGTCGTGCGCGCTGACCTCGACAAGGCGATGGCGAAGTTCCCGCGTGCGAGTGGCGCTGCGCTCGACGTCGACGCCGGCCGCCAGTTCAAGGACATCTGGGCCGACGCGGTTCGCGAAGCCCACGCGATGAAGGACGACTTCACGTCGACCGAGCACTTTCTGCTCACGCTCGCGCAGTCCAAGACGGACGCCGGTGAAGCGCTGCGCAATGCTGGCGCGACGAAGGAAGCGATCCTCGAGGCGCTGCAATCCGTGCGCGGCAATCAGCGCGTCACGGATGCAAATGCCGAGAGCAAGTACGAGGCGCTCCAGCGCTACACTCGCGATCTCACGCAGCTCGCGCAGCAGGGCAAGCTCGATCCCGTCATCGGTCGCGACGAAGAGATTCGCCGCACGATCCAGATCCTGTCGCGCCGCACCAAGAACAACCCGGTTCTCGTCGGTGAGGCCGGCGTGGGCAAGACAGCCGTCGTCGAGGGCATCGCGCAGCGCATCGCATCCGGCGACGTTCCGGAATCGCTCCGCGACAAGAGCCTCCGCTCGCTCGATCTCGGCGCCCTGATCGCAGGCGCCAAGTACCGCGGCGAGTTCGAGGAGCGCCTCAAGGCCGTCCTCCAAGAGGTCGCGAGCGCCGAAGGCAGCGTCATCATGTTCATCGACGAGATGCACACGCTCGTCGGAGCCGGTGCTGCCGAAGGCGGCAACGACGCGGCGAACTTGTTGAAGCCAGCCCTCGCGCGCGGCGAGCTGCGCTGCATCGGCGCGACCACGCTCGACGAGTACCGCAAGCACATCGAGAAGGACAAAGCGCTCGAGCGCCGCTTCCAGCCCGTGATGATCGAGGAGCCGAGCGTCGACGCGACGATCGCGATCCTCCGTGGCCTCAAGGACAAGTACGAGGTCCATCACGGTATTCGCATCCGCGACGCCGCTCTCGTGGCGGCCGCCAAGCTGTCTCATCGCTACATCCCGTCGCGCCAGCTCCCCGACAAGGCCATCGACCTCGTCGACGAGGCTGCGTCGCGCCTGAAGATGGAGATCGAGAGCGTTCCCACGCCGATCGATCAGCTCGAGCGCCGCGTGATGACGCTCCAGGTCGAGAAAGCGGCGATGGAGCGCGAACCCGACAAGAAATCCAAGCAGCGCGGCAAGGATCTCGAGCGCGAGATCGCGGACCTGCGCGAGCAAGCCGACGGCATGAAGGCGACGTGGCAGCGCGAGCGTGATCTGATCAAGACCGCGCGCGACAAGAAGGAGAAGGTCGAACTACTCAAAGCGGAAGCCGACAAGGCGCAGCGCTCGGGTGACTTCGCCCGTGCCTCCGAGCTGCGCTTCGGCCAGGTGCCCGAGCTCGAGCGCGAGCTGACCAAGGCCACCGACGAGGTCGAGGCGATCAAGGCCAAGGGCGGCTTCCTCCGCGAGGAAGTCACCGAGGAGGATATCGCTTCGGCGGTCGCCAAGTGGACCGGCATTCCCGTCGAGAAGATGCTCGAAGGCGAAGTCGACCGCCTCACGAAAATGGAGGATCGGCTGCGCCAGCGCGTCGTCGGTCAGGAGACGGCCGTCGGTGCCGTCGCGGCGGCCGTGCGCCGTGCGCGTGCGGGGCTCAAGGATCCGAACCGTCCGATCGGCAGCTTCTTGTTCCTCGGTCCCACCGGTGTCGGCAAGACGGAGCTCGCGCGTGCACTCGCGGAGTTCCTGTTCGATGACGAGCACTCGATGGTCCGCATCGACATGTCCGAGTACCAGGAGAAGCACACCGTCTCCCGTCTCGTCGGCGCGCCTCCCGGCTACGTCGGCTACGACCAAGGCGGTCAGCTGACCGAGGCGGTGCGTCGCCACCCCTACTCTGTCGTTCTTCTCGACGAGATGGAGAAGGCGCATCCCGACGTGTGGAGTGTTCTGCTCCAGGTGCTGGACGACGGACGCCTGACCGATGGTCAGGGCCGCACCATCGACTTCAAGAACACGGTCATCATCATGACGACCAACGTGGGCGCGCAGAATCTGCTCCGCCTCAACGCGAGCAATCGTGAAGAGGTCGAGGCAGCAACGCTGCGCGAGCTGCAGAGCACGTTCCGGCCCGAGCTCTTGAACCGGATCGACGAGACGATCTTCTTCGAGCCCCTCGGCGAAGCTCAGCTCGGCCACATCGTCCGCATCCAGCTCGCCAACTTCGACAAGCTACTCGCCGAGCGTCAGCTCACGCTGCACCTCTCCGATCAGGCCGTCGCTCGCGTTGCGGAGGCTGGGTACGATCCGGTCTACGGCGCGCGTCCCCTCAAGCGTGCGCTGCAGAAGCTGGTCATCGATCCGCTCGCGCTCCAACTGCTGTCCGGGAAGTTCCAACCCGGCGACCACATCGAGGTCGAAGTCAGCGGTGACGCGCTAGCATTCACCAAGCAAGTCAAAGGAGCGGCGGCTTAACCATGGCGCAGCAGCAGATCGATTTCGATCCGAACGTCGACTACTACAAGGCGCTCGGCGTCGACTCCAAGGCAACCGCCGACGAGATCAAGAAGGCGTACCGAAAGCTCGCGAAGGCGAATCATCCGGACTCCACGGGCGGCGACAAGAAGAAGGAAAGTCGGTTCAAGGACATCTCGAACGCGTACGACGTCCTCGGCGACGAGAAGAAGAAGACGCTGTACGACCAGATCCGCGCGGGCGGAGGCAATCCGTTCGGCGGCGGCGGCAACCCGTTCGCGGGCGGCAATCCGTTCGGCGGTCAGGGTCGTCAGCGCGCTGGATATGCGAACAGCGCGGGGTCGGTATTCGACCTCGGAGATCTCTTCAACATGTTCAACCAGAGCCAGGGTGCACCCGGTGCACGCTCGCACCGCGTCGAATTCGAGGACGAGCCGCGGCAGCGCCGGCGCGCTCCCGAGGACGCAGAGTTCGAGAGCAAGGTGAAGGCCGCTGACGGCACGTGGCTCGACGCGAAAGATCTCGACGTGTACTCCGACGTGCGCATCGCGTTCGACCGCGCGATCCTCGGCACCGTTGCGACCGTCGCCACAGTCGATGGCAAAGCGGAGGTGAAGATTCCTCCAGGCACGGCCAGCGGCAAGAAGCTGCGCCTGCGCGGCAAGGGCCTACCCGATCGCTCGGGGACCGCTGGCGACCACTACATCACGGTGCAGATCGACGTCCCGAAAGACCTCGATGAAGAGGACAAAAAACTCCTCGCGCAGCTGGTCAATCGCCTGCGCAAACAGAAGCCAAACGGCTGAAATATCGTATGGTAGGCCCGATGACGAAGCACACGGAAACGGCGGGTCAGTATCCAGTTATCCCGCTCCGCACCGAGGTCCAACTCCCGGGTCATGTCGGCCCGCTCGAGATTGGTCGCGAAGCATCGGTGCGTGCGATCGAAGCCGCGACTCGCGACGACAATCTGATCGTCATCATCCCGCAGCGCAATCCCGCGGTCCGCGACCCGGGCCAGAAGGATCTCCACGAGGTCGGCGTGCGCGCGGAGATCGTGCAGGTCGTGAAGCACTCGCCGGGCCGCTTCACCACCGTGATGCGCTTCCTCGAGCGCGTGCACATCGACGCACTCGTCGCGACGGAGCCGTTCCTCATCGCGAGCGTCTCGTCGCTCAAGGCTGTCACGCCGGCGACCACCGAGCAGCTCACCGCCACGACCACCAAGGTTCGCGACTACCTCGTCGCCGTCGTCACCGACGCGCAGGCCAAGGAAGCGTCCGGCCAGTCCAAGGACAAGGACGGCAAGGAGCCGCGCGGCGAGCTGACCCGCGCACAGGTCCAGGCGATCACGGATCCCGACAAGCTCGTCGATGCGGCCGCGCCGTACCTCGAGCTCGAGCGCGATGACCTCACCGCCCTCTTGATCGAGACCGACACGATGAAGCGCCTCGAGCGCATCATCCCGTCGCTCGAGCGCCAGGCGACCGTCCTCCGTCTCAAGGCCGACATCGGCGCGGAGCTCGAAGGCGAGTCCAGCCGCACGCACCGCGAGCGCGTCCTGCGCGACCGCATGCGCCAGATCCAGGAAGAGCTCGGCGAGCAGGATGACAACGCCGAGATCGACGAGCTTCGCAAGAAGATCGAAGACAGCAAGATGTCCGACGAGGTTCGCGCTGTTGCCAAGAAGCAGCTCGCGCGCATGAACCAGATGGCGTCGAGCTCGCCCGAGTACAACATCGCGCGCACCTACGTCGAGAACCTCCTCGAGATCCCGTGGAACGTCGTCACCGAGGATCGCCTCGACGTGTCGGCCGCGCGCGCGATTCTCGAAGCCGAGCACTCCGGCCTCGAGAAGGTGAAGCGCCGCATCCTCGAGTTCCTCGCGGTGCGCAAGCTCGCTCCCAACAGGCACGGCCCGATCCTCCTGCTCGTCGGTCCGCCCGGCGTCGGTAAGACGTCGCTCGGTCGCTCCATCGCCAGCTCGCTCGGACGCAAGTACGTCCGCATCTCGCTCGGCGGCGTGCGCGACGAGGCCGAAGTTCGCGGCCACCGCCGCACGTATATCGGCGCCCTCCCCGGTCGCATCGTCTCTGGTCTCAAGAAGGCTGGCTCGATGAACCCGGTGTTCGTTCTCGACGAGATCGACAAGCTCGCATCGGATATGCGCGGCGATCCGTCGGCCGCGATGCTCGAGGTCCTCGACCCGGAGCAGAACAAGGACTTCGTCGACCACTACGTCGAAGTACCGGTCGACCTGTCCAAGGTCATGTTCATCTGCACCGCCAACCAGCTCGACACGATCAGCCAGCCGCTGCTCGACCGTATGGAGATGGTGGAGCTCAGCGGTTACACGACCGTCGAGAAGATGGCGATCGCCAAGAATCACTTGCTGCCCAAGCAGCTCGGCGAGCACGGCATCACCAAGGAGCAGGTCAACATCGACGACAGCGCGCTGGAGGAGATCATCCACAGCTACACGCGCGAGGCCGGCGTTCGTAACCTCGAGCGCGAGATCGCGGCGCTATGCCGTGGTGCAGCCGTGAAGGTCGCCGAGGGCGCGACGGCGCTGCACATGGACAAGAAGTCGGTCGAGGAGCTCCTCGGTCCGCAGCGCTACATCCACGATGCAGCGGAGCGTAAGCCCGAGGTCGGCGTCATCACCGGTCTCGCATGGACGCCCGTCGGCGGCGACATCATGTTCATCGAGACGCGCATCTACAAAGGCAAGGGCGAGGTCAAGCTCACCGGCCAGATGGGCGACGTGATGAAGGAGAGCTGCCAGGCGGCCGTCACCTGGATGCGCTCCAACGCAGCGCGCCTCGGCATCGACCAGGACAAGATCGCGAACAGCGATATCCACATCCACTTGCCGCAGGGCGGAATCAAGAAGGACGGTCCGTCGGCCGGCGTCGCGCTCACGTGCGCCGTGGTGTCGGTGTTCACCAACCGCCCCGTGCGCAACGACGTGGCGATGACCGGTGAAGTCGATCTGCGCGGCAACGCGCTGCCGATCGGCGGTCTCAAGGAGAAGGTGCTCGCCGCTCACCGCGCGGGCATCAAGCTGGTCTTTATCCCGGAGCGCAACCGCAAGGACGCGCTGGAGATCCCGGACGAGATCAAGAAGGACCTCGACATCCGCTTCATGACGAAGGTCGACGACGCGCTCAACGTTGTCCTCGGCCCCGCGCCCGCTCCGGCGGATCCGGAGCCCGCGATGCCGCCGCCCAGCGCCGGTGGCCGCGGCGGTACGGTGGGACAGAACCTCCCGTCGTAATATCATCCTCGACCGTGATGCCCACGGTCCGCTTCCTAGCCGCGCTCGCGATGTTCTCGTGGAGCGCGGTTCTCGTTTCGGGGTGCGGATCGAAGAGCGACGACGAAGCCGAAGCTGCTGTCGACAAGGTGGACGCGTTCGAGAACCGAATGTGCGCGTGCAGAGACCGGGATTGCGCGATGATGGTGAACAACGAGCTCACTGCCTGGGGCGCCGAGATCGCGAGCCGGCACCCCGCGAGTCAGCCGATCACCGAGGCCATGACCAAGCGAATGACCGCGGTCGCCGCGGTGTACAGCGAGTGCATGACGAGTGCGATGCGCCAAGCCGTCGTACCGGTCGACGCGCCGCCTGCAGCACCGCCGCCCGCAGACACCGACGTACCGCTGCCAGAAGCGATGCCGCTCGACATCGACAAGGCAATCCGCAGCGCGATCAATTGGGGCAAGGCGCATCGCGACAGCGACGTCGCGAGCATCAAGTACGAGTACATCGATGCGGCCGGCACGTTGGACCGCGACTTCGGCGCGCTCCACGTCGAGTTCGGGTACTCGAGCGAGAACGATCCCAAGCGCCGCGTCGGAGCGCCGATCTATCTGCCCAAGTTTCACGCCAAGTGCTTCACGCTCTCGCTGCGCGCCGGGAGCTGGACGCGCGACGACAATACTCCGTGCTCGCCCGTGCTCGTCAAGCCGCCCGCCTGTCGCGTCAGAGCGATCTGGGCAGAGGCGATCGCGAAGGGCGCGCCCAAGGATGCGGTCGCGACGATCGATCTGTGGAGCGATCCGCCGCGGTGGCGGGTGGCCGTGAAAGACAAGCCGCGCAAGATCGACTTCCGGGAGGATTTCCCAGATGACTGCCCCGTAACCGTCGAGGCGGAGCCGAAGTGACAGCGCGTTTGTCGTACGATCGGGCCGTGGGCTTCACGGTCAGGTCGTTGGTTTGTTGTGGTGCGGCGCTCGCTCTCGTCTGCGCGTGCAGCTCGAAACGCAGCGTTAGTTCAGAAACCAGTGAGGTGATCGCGAAGGTCGCCGAGTACAAGGACCGCATTTGCGCATGCAAGGACAAGGATTGCGCGACCAAGGTCAACGACGACTACACGAAGTGGGGTACCGAGATGACCAGCAAGATGGCCAGCGACAAGGGCGGTGTAAGGCCCGACGAGGACACGGACAAAAAGCTGACCGAGTACGCGATGGCGTATAGCGATTGCATGACGAGCGCGATGAGCGCCGGCAGCGCGCCTCCTGCCGACACCGCGCCGACGCCGCCCGTGGCCACGGACGAGTACGGGCCGTGGGGTCCTGCGTTGCCCATCGACGCAGATGTCGCCGCGCGCGCCGCTCGCGAGTGGGGGCAGACCAAGCGCAAGGTCGCGCCGTCGCGCGTCGAGCTCCAATTCGTCGACGAGAACGGCATCTTGCAGGACGGCGGATCGATCAGGGTGTTCTTCTCGAACGAGCTGCCCGACGACCCGAAGCGCAAGACGGGCATGCCGGTGAGGAAGTCACCTGATGCGAACGGCTGCTTCGTGCTGACGCTCGAAGGCCAGCAGTGGCACAACTACAAATCGGACGATTGTCAGCCCGGCTTCCGCCAACCGATCCGTTGCTCGACGAAGCAGGTCTTCGCCAAGGCCGTCGCCGCCAAGATGCCGGCGGACGCAGCTGCGGTCATGCTGATCAAGGGGACGACCAAGCTGCAGTGGGAGGTCACCGTCGACGACGATCCGCGCGACGTGCACTTTGCTGAGAAGTACGACGATGACTGTCCGCTCGCGGTCGAGGCGCCCAAGTGAAGCAGCGCTTCTCGCGCGGCGCTACGGGTTGCCGATGGGTGGCGACGAGCCGGCCGCGATCGTACGGGTACCCGCCGTCGTGTAATTGAAGCCACCGCCGCCGCCACCACCGCCCGGCGCGAGTGATCCGCCGTCCATCCCGATGAAGCCCGTGCCACCAGCCTGCGAGCCTGCGCCACCGTCTCCGCCGTCGTGACCCGTTCCTCCCGGCGCCATTCCGCCTGGAGTACCGCTCGTGCCGTTGGCGCCGAGTTGCGTACCGCCGCCTTCGCCACCGCCGCCGCCTTCGGCCCACAGGCGTCCACCGACGGTCAGCGTCGGAGCGTCGATCACGATCATCCCGCCCGTGCCACCGCCACCGCCACCCGCCCGATTGAACCCATCCGTCGCGTTATTCGCACCGAGGGAGCCGCCCTGCCCGCCGGACCCAGACGCGTCGATGAGACCGCCGACCGTCACGCTCGCGGTTCCGATGAGCAACACGGCACCGCCGCTGTTGCCACCGGGACCTCCGACGCCGGTCGACATCGGGACCTTCGCACCGTCGATGCCTTTGCAGCCACCGCGCAGCATGCCCGACACGAACGGAATGACCCCGCCGTGGTCTCCACCGACGGCCATGAAACCCGCTGCGTTGCTGTTTCCGCCATCGCCACCGATGGACGCGAAGCTTCCGCCCGGACCGCCACCTGCGAAGGACGGCACCATACCGGTGTTGCAGGTCTCGGTGCCGCCGTTGCCGTTCGCACCCGCGCCTTGATTGGTGCCGACGTGCGAGCTGACATCGATGGTGCCCCCGACCGTGATGTCTCCCGTCGTCGCGATCAGGACGAGCGGCCGCGCCGAGTTGTGCGCGCGGAGGATCGCAGGATTGTCGATGGTGACGGTGGTCCCGACCATCACGCAAAGTCCCGCTCCGCCGCTCGTCGTCGCGACACAGCGTGGATCGTTGCCCGTGTCGAAGTTGTTCGAGCCGCCGTTGTCTCCCCCCTTGAAGCGCAGCTCGCCCGTCGGCAGCTCCGCGAGGCAGACCTGGTGATAGCCGCCGAAACACTTGCTCGGATCGGTCGGCGCGTCGCTGCCCGTCGCGCTCGCGTCATCGCCTGCATCGGAACCACTGCCGCTGCCCGCGGCGTCATCACCACTCATCGCTCCATCACTGCTCACCCCGCCGCCGACCTGAAAGCCACAGGCGGGAACGAGAGCCACGAGCAAGAACGCCGAGCGCATGACGCTCATTGTATAGACTCGCCGGCCGGGGAGAGTCGATAGATCGTCCCCGTTAGCTCGACCACGTAGAGCTCACCGTCGGCGTCGAGGCCGAATGATGAGATCTGCGTCAGACGCGTACCGTCGGGATCGAGCGCATTCTTCCAGTCGAAGTGCTCTCGCGCCCACCCTGGCGCTGTGGCGGAGGACACATCCTTGGTCCAGACGAAGCTGCGGATGAAGTTCGTGCAGAAGTCCGCGTAGAAGTAGCGGCCCGTCAGCTGGGGTAGAGACTTCCCTCGGTACACGAACCCACCTGTGATCGAGCAGCCGTCATCGTGGGAGTACTCGACGACCGGCGGGGTGAACGCGCTCTTGTCGCAGCTCTCGGCCTCGAAGCAGTGGCTGCCTTCGACGATGTTCCAGCCGAAGTTTCGCTGTGCGGTGCCGCTCGGCACGACGAACACATTCTCCCAGAGGTTCTGCCCGACATCGCCGATATAGAGGTCACCGTTCGTATCGAATGCGAAGCGCCACGGATTTCGATTACCGATGTGCACTCGCTCGAGCTCGGGCACCTTTGCATCGACATCAAGGCGCAGGATCTTGCCGAGGAGCGCGTTCGGATTCTGACCGTTCTTGTTCGGATCGCCCGCGGATCCACCGTCGCCCATACCGACGTAGAGCTTCCCGTCGGGACCGAACAGGAGATTTCCGCCGTTGTGGTTCGTGAATGGCTGCTCGATCGTCGCCAGCTCGCGCCGGCTCGCTGCATCGAGCGAGTCACCGACAACCTTGTACTCGACGATCTTCGTCGCCTTGTCGGGTGCCGTGTAGTTCACGAACACGCGACCGTTCGTCGCGAACTGCGGGTGGAACGCCATCCCGAGCAGGCCCTCCTCGTTCGCTTTGGACAACGGGCCGATCGTGCCGAGCGGCGTGGATGCGACGACGCCGTTCTCGATGACGCGAATGTTCCCCGTATGCTGCTCGAGGACGAACATGCGTCTCCGCGCATCACCGGGCGCGACAACGAGCAGCGTGGGGCGGGCGAACCCCGTCGCGATCTTCTCGAGGCGAACACCCGTGGCGAGCCCGGCGGGCACCGGCCGCAGCGAGCTGTCGCCTGGCGGTTCGCCAGACTCGTGCGGAGTGCCAACCCATGCGGCGGATCCCGACGCGGGCGTTGAGTTTGACGACGAGCCAGCGACGTTGCCGTGCTCCGCCGCACGCCCGTCTCCCCGGCACCCGGCGAGCGCGAGCGCGACGATGATTTCGGCCATGCGACGGGTAGCAGCCACCGCTCTGGCTTGCCACGCTGCCCGCCGAGCCGGCAACCCGAGTGGCCACTGATGGCGCGCAGTTACAGGTTTGGCACCCCCGGCCTGGGTAACCGCCTGATCGCTGGACCTGCGACTCGCGACCCCGCGACTACGTCCGATGGCACAACCCATGCTCGTTGCCGAGGTAGCCATGATGATGACGTCGTACCTGAACACCCCCGGTTACGGCACCGCCAAGAACAAGGCGGACCTGAAGCACTACTTCGAGTACAGCCAGACGGGCGTCGAGGCCGTCGAGGACGGGCTCAAGGAGCTCAACTTCGGCGAGTACCTCGTCGATCAGGGCGTCATCGACCGGTTCCAGCTGTTCCGCTCGCTGCAGATGCAGGATCGCCTCCCCGGCGTCCGTCTCGGCGAGGCCGTTGCGGCCCTCGGCTACGCCCCCATCGGTGCTGTCGAGCGCTTGTACGTGCGCTTCACCGAGCTCTCGACCATCACGGTCTAATCCCGTCTGCTACGTCTCGTACATGACGTACGAGCTCTACTACTGGCCGGGAATTCAAGGACGCGGCGAGTTCGTTCGCCTGGTGCTCGAAGACACAGACGTTGACTATGTCGATGTCGCGCGCGAGCCCGGCGGCATGAAGAAGCTGCTCGGCGCGCTCGACCGCGGGATCGACGGTGTCCATCCCTTCGCTCCGCCGTTCCTGCGGGCGGGCAAGACCGTCATCGCGCAGACGGCCAACGTCACTCGCTTCCTGGGCGAGAAGCTCGGGCTCGCGCCTGCGACCGAGCACGGCCGCGCCGCTGCTTCGACCATCGCGCTCACGATCGCGGACCTCGTCGCCGAGGTGCACGACACCCATCATCCGACGACGGTCGAGAAAGCGTACGAGACGCAGAGGGCGGCCGCGAAGAAGCGCAGCGAAGCGTTTCGAAAGGGCCGCATCCCCAAGTTCACGCACTGGCTCGAGGAGACGCTGAAGGCGAACGGCAAGGTCCTCGTCGGGCGCTCGATCAGTTACGCTGATCTCGCCGCGTTCCAGGTCGTTCAGGGCCTGTCCTACGCGTTCCCCACGACGATGAAGAAGCAGGCTCCCAAGCTGAAGCGCCTGCTCGACCTCCGCGATCGCGTGGCGGCCCGTCCGCGGCTCGCCGCGTACCTTTCGTCGGCGCGGCGCATCCCATTCAACGAGATGGGAATCTTCCGGCACTATCCCGAGCTCGATCCGTGATCGAGATCGCCGCCGTGTCCAAGCGGTTCCGCGCGGACGCGTGGGCGGTGCGCGACGTCACGCTCGCGATCAACACAGGCGAGCTCGTGTGCGTGCTCGGCGAGTCAGGGAGCGGCAAGACAACGCTCGTGAAGATGATCAACCGGCTGATCGATGCCGACGAAGGCACGATCACCGTCGACGGGACGGACATTCGTTCCACGGACGCTGTCGCTCTGCGCCGCACGATCGGGTACGCGATCCAGAACGTCGGCCTCCTGCCGCACCTCACCATCGCCGAGAACGTCGCGATGGTCCCGCGTCTCCTCGGCTGGGACAGTACCAAGACACAGCCGCGCGTCACGGAGCTGCTCGCGCTGGTGGATCTCGCCGACACGCGCGACCGCTATCCCGACCAGCTCTCGGGTGGTCAGCGTCAGCGGATCGGCCTCGCGCGAGCCCTCGCGGCGAAGCCGAAGCTGCTGCTGCTCGACGAACCGTTCGGCGCGCTGGACCCGATCACGCGCACGGCGCTCCAGGGCGAGCTGCGGAAGATCCACGATGCACTCGGTCTGACGACTGTCATGGTGACGCACGATCTGGTCGAGGCGCTCACGCTCGCCGATCGTATTGCCGTCATGTACCGCAGCGAGCTCCGCCAGTTCGCGACGCCGGCGGAGCTCGTCGCGAAGCCGGCTGACGTGTACGTCGCGAAGTTGATGGGCATGGCAAAGCACCAGGTCGACGAGCTCGCGCGCGTCACGCAGGCACATGACTGAGCTGATGCGCGGCGCAGCGCCGTTACTCGCGAGCCACCTCTGGCTCGTCATCGTCGCGCTGTTCGTCGCGTGCGCGATCAGCGTGCCGCTCGCGATCGTTGTCGCGGATCGCCCTCGCCTCGCGTTTCCCGTCGTCACCGTCGCAGGCCTCATCCAGACGATTCCCGGGCTCGCATTACTCGCGCTCATGGTCGCTGTCATCGCGGGCACGCACGGTTTTGGCCTCGGCATCTCCGCGTTCGGCTTTCCGCCGGCCGTGATCGCGCTGACGCTCTACGCGATTCTTCCGATCCTGCGGAACGCAGTCACGGGACTCCGCGGCGTCGACCCGGCCGTCGTCGAAGCCGCGCGCGGGATGGGGATGACGCGCGGCCAGCTCATGCGCTGGGTGCAACTTCCGCTCGCAGCGCCGGTCATCGCGGCCGGGATTCGCACGGCGACGGTGTGGACGGTCGGCGCAGCGACGCTCGCGACTCCTGTCGGGCAGAGCTGCCTCGGCAACTACATCTTCGCGGGCCTCCAGACGCGCAACTGGAACATGCTGATCGCGGGCGTGATCGCGGCGGCGGGCCTCGCGATCGTTCTCGACCTGATCCTGGGCGCGATCGAGCACGCACTCGCGAAGCGCAAGAGTCCGTGGCCGGCGATCGGCGCCCTGACGGGCGTCATCGTGCTCGGGCTCGCGATCCTGCCGCGGCTCGGAGGGGCGAACGAAACGACCACGGTGGCCGCTCGTCGCGAGGTCGCGTCGTCGATCACCAAGGTGCGCATCGGCGCGAAGACGTATACGGAGCAGTACATCCTCGTCGAGGTGCTGAAGCAGCGACTCCAAGCCGCCGGCATCGCGGTCGAGGTGGTGGAGAGCCTTGGATCGACGGTCGTGTTCGACTCGCTGGTGGGCGGCCAGATCGATGCGTACGTCGACTACTCCGGCACGCTGTGGACGACGCAGCTCAAGCGCGAATCGGGCACGCCGCGGTGGCGCGTCCTCGTCGAGCTCGAAGCGTGGCTCGCCGATCGCGGCGTGCGCAGCCTCGGCCCGCTCGGGTTCGAGAACGCGTACGCGATCGTCGTCTCGCGCGCGACGGCAAATCGACTGCACGCGACGAAGATCAACGATCTCGCGGGACCGTCCACGTCTCTCGCGATGGGTGGCGACTACGAATGGTTCAGCCGCGGCGAGTGGACGAGCGTGCGCGATACGTACGGCCTGCACTTCGCACGCACCGCGACGTTCGATCCGTCGTTGTTGTACGACGCGGTCGCGAAGGGGGAGATCGATGCGATCGCTGGCTTCTCGAGCGACGGCCGCATCGCGGCGAACGACCTCGTGACTCTCGACGATCCGCGCTCCGCGCTGCCGCCCTACGACGCGATGATCCTCTTGTCACCGCGCGTCGCGAACGACCCGAACGTCGCGTGCGCACTCGCACCGCTGCGAGGGGCGATCAACGTCGACCTCATGCGCCGCGCGAACCTCATGGTGGATCGCGCGACCGACAAGCAATCGCCGGCCGCTGCTGCGACGTGGCTGCTCACCGAAGCGCACGTCCAGCCGGGGTGCCACTAGACGCTCGCGGCGATCGCCGACGCCATGAACGCGTTGGGGTCACGCCCCGCTTTCGACGCGAGCAGCACCGCACCATTCCAGCCCTCCGTGCGCCAGAAGCCGCCACCGTCGAGGGCGGGACGCGATGCTGGCATCGGAGATGGCGTGACGTACGCGTACGGCTCCGCGTAGTACTTGTCGCCGGGCGAGAAACCGAGGCCGATCTGGCGCGTGTCGCTGTCCGCATCGCGATAGACGATCGCGCCGAGGTCGAAGTGATGCGGCCACACGCGAATCGTCGTCGCGCGCCTGTCCTGCACCGCTTTCTCGATCACCTTCTGACCGATGTCATACCAATCCGCGATCGCGGCGAGCGCTTCTGCATCGGCCACAAACGTCGCGCCGGTCGCGAGAGGTGACGCTGGCATGTCGTAGTCGCCGCCGCGCATGTGCATGCCGCGTGGCGGACCGAACTGGCGATCGGCCCACTCCATCGCCTCCGCGAGCGTGACTCCCGCGAGGGACAGCGTTGCAACCCGTGCAACGCCACGTTGCGCGACGAGCGATAGATCGAGTGTGCGCAATGCGAACGATTCATCGCGGTCGTTGTGCTCGCCCACGAGAGTGCGCTCACGCCACGCCATCGCCGTGTGCCCATCGTCGTTCCTCGTCGGCAACCAGGCATCTGCCCACGCACAGAGGACCTGCGCGGCATAGTGCAACTCGAGTCGCACCCGCGAAACCTGATCGACAGTTGTCATGTTTGATGTTCTATCGCGGGACGGCCCTCGACGACATTCCTGACCGATCGGGGGGCTCGATCGCAGGGGACGGGATAGGGTACCGAGCGCACGAGTCTTGCTTACGTTTGTCGGACGCCGATGTAACTCGGTGACCGCGGCGGCCTCAGAGCACCAATCGTCATGACCTCGTTGTTGAAACGCTTCCACGCGGTGCGTGCGCGCACGGTGAGCCTGTGTGCCCCACTGTCCGTGGAAGATCAGCTCCTCCAGCCCATGGTGGACGCGAGCCCTGCGAAGTGGCACCTCGCGCACACGACGTGGTTCTTCGAGACCATCGTCCTTCGCGCTGCGGACCCGACGTTCAATTTTCTGTTCAACAGCTACTACGAGGGCCTCGGGCCACGTGTCGACCGCGCGCGGCGCGGGATGATGTCGCGGCCGTCCCTCGACGAAGTTCACGCGTACCGACGCAGCGTCGACGAGCGCACGGCGACCGCGCTGGAGAGCGGATCGCTCGACGCCGAGATGGTCGAGCTCGGGATCCAGCACGAGCAGCAGCACCAGGAGCTCATCCTGACCGATGCGAAGTACGCGCTCGGCACGCAGCCGCTGCGTCCCGCGTACCGCGACGACCTCCGGAAGTCAGCGCTTCGCGCCGAGCTCACGTGGCACTCGTTCGACGGCGGCGTCATCGAGATCGGCGCCGACGCGCGTGGCTTCGCGTTCGACAACGAGCGCCCGCGGCATCGCGTCTTCGTCGAGCCGTTCCGCATCGCCACGCGCGCCATCGCCAATCGCGACGTGCAGGAGTTCATCGCGGCGAACGGGTATCGGAATCCCGCACACTGGCTATCGGACGGCTGGGCAGCCGTGTCGGCAGGTGGCTGGACCTCCCCACTCTACTGGGATGGCGATCAGCACTACACGCTCGGCGGCATGCGCGCGATCGATCCCGACGAGACCGCGTGTCACCTCTCGTACTACGAGGCCGATGCGATCGCGCGGTGGCGCGGCGCGCGCTTGCCGACGGAGGCAGAGTGGGAGCTCGCGGCGGCGACGCTCGATGCTGCACACGGCAACTTCGTCGACGACGACCACCTCGCTCCGAGCGCGGTCGGCGGCATGTTCGGCGACGTCTGGGAATGGACGAGCTCCGCATACCTCGCGTATCCCGGCTTCAGGCCGCTCGGCGGCGCGGTCGGCGAGTACAACGGAAAGTTCATGTCGGGGCAGCAGGTGCTGCGCGGGGGCTCGTGTTTCACCCCCCGCGATCACATCCGCCGGACCTATCGCAATTTTTTCCCGCCTGCGGCGCGTTGGCAAATGAGTGGCGCGCGCCTTGTCGAAGAGGGAGGACACCGATGAGCACCACTGCAGCACGTCTCGAACAGCCGATCCAATGTGACGTCATCGCGGGACTCCGCGACGCGCCGAAGCACTTGCCCTGCCGCTTGCTCTACGACGCGCGCGGCGCCGAGCTGTTCGAACAGATCACGGGCGTCGAGGACTACTACCTGACGCGCGCCGAGCTCGCATTGCTCGAAGCCCGCCTCCCCGCGATCGCCGCGCTCGTCGGTCCGCGCGCGCGCGTGATCGAGCCGGGCAGCGGCGCCGGTCGCAAGACGCGGATGTTGCTCGCGGCTCTCGATCGCCCCGCGGTCTATGTTCCCATCGACGTCGCCGAGCAGCAGCTCGCCGAGACCGCGACGACGCTGCGCGAAGCGTTCCCCGGCCTCGAGGTCCTTCCCGTCCTCGGTGACTACACGCAGTCGATCGCGATTCCCGCGACCAAGCACGCAGGCAAGACGGTCGTGTTCTTCCCGGGGTCCACGATCGGCAACTTCGAGCCCGACGAGGCCCGCAAGTTTCTCGGCAGGCTCGCGAACCTCGCGGGCCCGGACGCGCTCCTGATTCTTGGCGCAGACGCGAACGGCAACCACGAGGAGCTCCTGCGCGCGTACGACGACAGCGAAGGCGTGACGGCCGCGTTCAACCTGAACGTGCTCGCGCACCTCAATGCGACGCACGACGCGACCTTCAACCTCGATGCGTTCACTCACCGCGCCGTCTGGAACGCTGCGCGCTCGCGCATCGAGATGCACCTCGTCAGTCGGCGCGATCAGGTCGTCATGGTCGCGGGCGAGCCCATCATGTTCGAGAACGGCGAATCGATCATCACCGAGCACTGCTACAAGCACTCACCGGGAATGCTCGAGCACTTGCTCGTCGCGAGCGGCTGGCGCGTCACGGAGATCTTTGTGGATACCGAGCAGCGCATGCGTATCTGGGTCTCCACCACGCGCAGCACGAACACGGGGCGCTTCACGCTGCCTCCGTTCGCTGGTGGGGGCGCGGGCTACATTCCGCGCGGCTAGAGGCCGGCGGCCGCGATGCGCGTTCGCGCGGTGCCGGCCGCAAACTCGAGGAGCGGCATCACGGTCTGCGCGACGTGCGCCGGCATCGCGTGCTCACCGACGCCGAGCAGCGGATGCGCGAGCGAAACGACATCGAGCGCCTGCGGATCGGCGGCAAGCAGCTCGCTCGCGAGCGCTTCGAGGTGCGGACCACGCGGCGCACCGTTGAATGGCATCAGCGCGAGCGCGAGACGCGCTTCGGCCGGCGAGCCGACGCATTCGAACGGTGAGTGTTCCGCGAGGCCGAGCAGCTCGCGCAGCCAACGGTCGTTCTCGGGCACTTCGCCGAGGTCGCGACCGAACGTGGCGTGAACGATCGCGGGCGGCAGGTGCGCCGACATCTGCAGCCAGACATAGACGCACTTCGCGCACGTGCCACACCACGGCTTGGCGACGTTGCACGAGTGCGTGAGCGGCGCGAGATCCGCATCGCGCGTGAGCAGCTCGAAGATGACCTCGTCGTGGATCGGCTGCAGGACGCTCCAGTAGCCCACGTCGACGAGCTCCTTCGCGACGTAGTCCGCGAGGAGTCGCTCGGCCTGGAAGCTCTTGCCCCACTGGTGGTTAACTTCCTCGCCGGTCGCCTCCCATGTGAGGTTGCCGCTGTTCGCGCTCGCTTCGTGCGCGAGGACCATGTGCTTGTAGCCGCGCGCGAGGCACAGCGGCAGCGTCGCGAACACCGACGCGGGAGTCTCGGCAGCCGTCAGCGTCTGGATGCCGAGCTCGGGGCGCATCCGCAGCACCGGCGAGTCGAGGAAGTCGTCATAGATCCATTGGCGCTCGGCCCGCACACGCGCGGTCGCATCGCCGAGCCGATCGAGCAACGCATGTTGCGCAGCTGCGGCGCCGTAGATGGAGTGCGAGTAGCCGAGCGTCGCAAACGGCAGGCCGGCACGCTCCAGGAGCTTCAAGCCGACGAGGCTGTCCTTGCCACCACCGCAAAACGCGAGCAGCTCGACGGGCCCCGCTGGCAGCGCGATCGGCGTGCTCGCTGTCGTCGCAGGCGCGGCGACGAACGTCGGCATGTAGTCGGGCCGCTTGTTCTCCCAGCGCCACTGTCCCCAGACGTTGTGGAACACGGTGCTCCACAGACGCAGAAACGCGGGTGTCGCGTACTTCGCGTAGCGCCCGAGGTCGATCGCCTCCGGCGCGAGGCTCGCGACCGCATTGACCTGGAACATCGCGACGTGAAACACGATGCGCTCGAACTGCTCGCCGTACTCCTCGGCGAGCGCGTCGAGATCGACGTCCTCGTACCAGGTCGAGAACGAGAACGTGAGGTCATCGATCGCGCACCTCGCCTCGATGCGGTCCTTCGCGCGTGCGAGATCGATGAGGCGGAGAGTGCGCGTCACGCGAACAGGCTAGCCGAACGCGCGGATGACGGCATCCGTATAGCTGGCCGTGTTGCCCTTGCCGCCGAGGTCACCCGTGCGGGACTCGGGATTCGCGAGCGCCGCCTTGACACCCTTGCGCAGGCGCTCGGCCGCATCCTTCTGGTCCAGGTGGTCGAGCATCATCGCCGACGACAGCATCAGCCCCGTCGGGTTCGCGATGCCCTTGCCCGCGATGTCGGGCGCCGTACCGTGGACCGCCTCGAACATCGCGCAGCCACCGTCGGAGATGTTCGACGCGGGCGCGACGCCGAGTCCGCCGATGAGGCCCGCCGCGAGATCGCTGAGGATGTCGCCGAACAGGTTCATCGTCACGATCACGTCGAACCGCTCCGGCGAGATGACCATCTTCATCGCCGTCGCGTCGACGATCATGTCGTCGAACTGGATGTCGGGGTACTGCGTCGCGATTTCCTTGCCGCAGTCGAGGAACAAGCCGTTCGACATCTTGAGGATGTTCGCCTTGTGGACGACGGTGACCTTCTTGCGGCCGTGGCGACGCGCGTACTCGAACGCGTACTTGATGACGCGCTCGCTGCCGAACCGCGTGATGATCGCGATGGACTCGGCGGCGCTGCGGCGCGGATCGATGTAGTGCTCGACGCCCGCGTAGAGATCTTCGGTGTTCTCGCGAACGATGACGAGGTCGACGTTCGTGTAGCGCGACGGCACGCCCGCAATCGTCTGGGCCGGCCGCACGTTCGCGTACATGTCGAACTGCTGGCGCAGCGTGACGTTCACGCTCCGGTAACCGCCACCGCTCGGCGTCGCGAGCGGGCCCTTGAGCGCGACGAGGTTCTTCTTCATCGAATCGATCGTCTCTTGCGGCAGCGGATCGCCATGCGACTTCACCGCGCCGGCACCCGCGCTGACACGCTCCCACGTCACCTGCCCGCCCGCGGCCTCGATCGCCTTCACCGTCGCGGCGGCGATTTCGGGGCCAATACCATCTCCCTCGATCAAGCTAACAGTCGGTCGGGTCACTGCGGTTTCCTCGGTTCGTTGGTCTTCGTGTCGGGGTCTACTTCGATGCGATCGTCGACGACGCGCACCGCGTACATGGCGAGACAGTACTCTGATGCTTCGGGTTGGCATCCCGTCGCGGTCGAGAACCGCCAGCCGTGATTCGGGCAAATCAGCGTTCCTCGCGAAACGATTCCCTCGGCCAGATCACCGCCGCGATGAATGCACCGCCGCTGCGCCGCGAAGAACGTGTCGCCATCGCGGCCGACGACCAGCTCCACGCCGGCAACGTCGACGGCAACGACATCACCCGCGCGAACATCAGCGACGCGCGCGACAGAGTGAAACGCCATGGCGGCGAGTTTACTACTCCGTCGGGCTGCCGTCGGTACCAAGGCCGTACGTCTTCATCTTCGTGTAGATGCTCGCGCGGCTGATGCCGAGGCGGCGCGCGGCCGTGGCGGGATTGCGATCGCGACGCAACGCGTAGGCAATCGCAGCGCGCTCGACGGCGCGGAGCGCACGGTCGGTCACATCCTTGAGGCCATCGCCGTCGCCGAGGCGCGCGAGGTCGAGGTTCGGCATGTCGACGCGGTCGTCATCGTCCTTCGTCGTCGGGACAGACTTGTCGGTGCCGAGCATGTCGAGGTCGTGCGAGCGGATCATCTCGCCGTCACAGAGGATGGCGGCGCGCGAGAGCACGTTCTCGAGCTCGCGAATGTTGCCGGGCCAGCGGTACGTCATCAGGCGCTGCAGTGCCTTCGCCGTGATCTGCGTCGGGTACGGAACTTCGCCGCCGGCGAATGACTTGGCCGCACCGCGGCGCTTGGCGAGGATGTGCGCGGCGAGCTGCGGGATGTCCTCCTTGCGCTCGCGCAGCGGGGGAACCTGGATCGGGAACACGGCGAGTCGCCAGTAGAGGTCCTCGCGGAACTGGCCCTTCGCGACGAGCGCCTTGAGATCCTTGTTGGTGGCGGCGACGACGCGCACGTCGATGGCAACGGGGCGATCACCACCGACGGGCTTGATCTCGCGCTCCTGGAGAACGCGGAGGAGCTTGTTCTGCACGCTCGCGTCGATATCGCCGATCTCGTCGAGGAAGATCGTGCCGCCGTTCGCCTCGCGAAACAGACCGCGGCGCGCACGACTCGCCCCCGTGAACGCGCCCTTCTCGTGACCGAACAGCTCGGCCTCGAGCAGCGACGGTGCGAGCGCACTGCAGTCGAACGCGACGAACGGGCCGTCGGCGCGCGGGCCGACGCGGTGAATGGTGCGCGCGAGCAGCTCCTTGCCGGTACCGCTCTCGCCGACGATGAGCACGGTCGCGTCGGAGGCGGCGACGCGCTCGACCATCTGCAGTAGCTGGCGCATCAGCGCGGACTCGCCGATCACTTCGCCCAGGCCACGCGCCTTTTCGACCTCACCGCGGAGGCGGCGGACTTCGCGCGCGAGAGCGCCGTGCGAGATGGCGCGCTCCACCACGCTGCGTAGCTCGGGCGCGGCGGCCGACTTCTTCAGCACGTCGAGCGCGCCGGCCCGCATCGCACGGACCGTGAACTCGACGGTCGGCTGCGCGACCCACATCACGACGACGGTGTCGGGCGCGACGATGCGCAGGCGATGGAGCAGTGCGAGCGCACCATCGTCGTCTTCGCCGAGCGCGGGATCGAACAGCACGGCGTCGAACGCACTGCCCGTCACCCGCTCGAGCGCAGACGGAGGTGTTGCCGCGATCTCGACATCCATGTCCGGCAGCGCCTCGACCACGTCGGCGGCGGTGGCGTCATCGCCGTCTACGACGAGCACGTGGCGGATGCTCACCGGGTCTCCTTGGATGCGCGTGCCGCCCCGTTCGTCGCCATGAATCGAGCGTACCTTCGTCTGTCCAATTGTCTAGACGGCGTCCATACAGATGGACGTCCGAGGCCGTCAAACACTACCCAACCTACTGAAACCATTTGTCGAACTCGTTGGACATCAGTGGAACGCCCCGTGCGTATATGCCGCAGCGGGAGGATTCAAATGCAGGCACCCGCGAACATGGAAGTGGATCTCGATCGGACTCGCGCGTACGTCCGGGCGGTCGCTCTCAAGTACGTGCGCGACGAGTCGGACGCCGAGGACGTCACGCAGGACGCGATGCTGCTGGCTCACCGCTACCGCGCGCAGTTCCGCGGCGACTCGCGCTTCTCGACGTGGCTGTACCGCGTCACCGCGACCGCGGCGTTGATGTTTCTGCGCAAGCAGCGCCGTCTCGCGCGCGAGCGTCCGTCCAGCGCGACGGCCGACGACGAGGGCACGGGGCTGCTCGAGCGCGCGCCCGCACCGGTCGACGTGGAGCACGAGGTCAGCGCGAAGCATGATCTCGCGGTCGTCCAGGAAGCTGTCGCCGCTCTCGGCGCGAAGTATCCGATCGTGTTCTGGAAGCGCTACGGCGAGGGCCGCACCGAGACCGAGATCGCAAAGGAGCTCGGGCTCAGCGTCGCCGCGGTGAAGACGCGAGCGTTTCGCGCGCGCCAGGCTGCTCTCGCTGCGCTCTCTGCGTGATCAGCTCCGTCGCCGCATCGCCGCGAGCACCTTCGCGCGGAACCACTTGCCTGCTGGGTCGCTGTCGACGCGCGGGTGCCACGCGAGATAGACGCCGTACGTCGGCAGCTCGATCGGCGGGGCGTGGAGCGCGAAGTCCGTACCGCGCAAGCTCAACTTCGGTGCCGTGATCACGAGATCCGACGCAGCGATGATCGGCGGAGCGAGCGGGAATGTGTGGACACGCACGGCGACGCGGCGCGTGCGACCGAGCTTCGCGAGCGCGCTGTCGACGATGCTGCCTCCGCTCTCGCCGGGGGACACGAGGACGTGGCCCAGTTCACAGAAGCGATCGAGCGTGAGCCGCTTCACCGGGTGCCCCTTGCGCAACGCGCACGCAAAGCTCTCCTCGTAGATGAGCATGCGCTTCGCGTTCGGTGGCAACGCTTCCTTCACGGTGATGAGCAGATCACCGCCGCGCTCGAGCTGTTCGGCGCCATAGACCGGACTCGAGGCAGGCCGCATCGACAGCGTCACGCCCGGCGCTTCAGCGGCGAGCTCCGAAACCAGGATCGGAAGGATCTGCCCTTCTGCGAACCCTGCCGTCACGAGCGTGAACGTGCGGAGCAGCTGCGCGGGATCGAATGCCGCGGGGTGCACGAGAGCGGAGGTCGCGCTGACGATGTCCGCGACGCGCGGAGCAACCTCGTCGGCGCGCGCGGTCGGGACCATACCCGTCGGCGTGCGGACGAACAGCGGGTCGCCGAATGTCTCGCGCAGCCGAGCGAGCATGCGGCTCATCGCAGGCTGCGAGATGCGGGCACGCGCGGCGGCTCGCGACAGATGACGTTCACGATGCAGGAACATGAAGCAGCGCAGCAGCTCGAGGCTCGGGAGAGCTTCATCCGATATCTGCATAATGGTCATCACCATATACGCATTGGATGAATCGTCCAGTGCGACCCATCCTGACCGCATGTACACAGTCTTTGGAGCCAGCGGCCACACCGGCCGTATCGTCGCCGAGCGTCTCGTCGCTGCCGGCAAACAAGTTCGCGCTGTCACCCGCGATGCGAAGAAGGCCCCGGCGGGCACGGACGCGGTCGTTGGCGAGATGACCGACCGCGCGTTCGTCGTGCGTGCGCTCGCCGACGCGGAGGGCGCGTATCTCGTCCTCCCGCCCGACGTGCGATCGCGCGACCTCATCGCTCTCAATCGCGGGATCGCGGAGTCGTACGCGGAAGGCCTCCGCGTGAATCGAACCGCGCACGCCGTGCTGCTGTCGTCGATGGGCGCGCAGAACAGCAATATCGGTCCTGCGACGTCGAACCACGAGGCGGAGAAGATCCTGCGCGCGAGCGCGACGCCCTTGACGATCCTGCGGCCGCCGTTCTTCATGGAGAACCTCGGGGGCAACATCGGACCGATGAAGTCCGACGGTGTCCTCCCGGTGTTCGGCGGGGACGAGGAGGTTCCGTTCCCGATGATCGCGACGCGCGACATCGGCTCGATCGCCGCAGACGCGCTCCTCGCGCCCGTCATCAAGACGCGCACGCTCGAGCTGAACGGCCCCGCTGACCGGTCGTACGCTGACGTCGCAGCGATCGCATCCGAACTACTCGGCCGCACGGTCACGGCGAGGGCGCTGCCGCTCGAAGCGATGGCCCCTGCCCTCGTGCAACACGCAGGGTTCTCCCCCGAGGTCGCGGCGCTGTTCCCCCAGATGATCGTCGCGCGCCGCGAAGGCAGGTCGGTCTACGAACATCCGGCGAGCGTCGTGAGGGGCTCGACCTCGTTGGAGACGTTCCTCGGCGCGCTGCTCGCGCACTGAGCGGGTTGTTCTCGCTAGCGGATGACCATCGGCGTGCGGAACGTGAGGCCCGCCGTCATCTGGAAGTCGCCCACGCCGTCGACCATGTCGCGCGCGCCCGCCTCGACGTACGCGCCGATCGCGTACGTGCCGAGGAAGATGCCGCGCGGCTCGACGCCGACGCCACTCGCGTAGAGCTCTGCCGACAACCGCGCAGAGACACCGACGCCTTTGTGCGCCGATTCGTCGAACGCGGTGCTCGACAGGTATTCGCCGCGGCCCGAGGCCCATGTGCGCCACCAGGTGCCCGACGAGAGCGTGTGCCCGACCTCGAGATACGCGCCGCCGTACGCGACACCATTCTTGTCGTCCATCACCGTGTGATCGACTGGGGCCACCATGAGGCCACCGAACACACCGAGGCCGATGTCGAAGTTCGTCGGCCGCGGGCTCAGCGACGCCCAGTGGATACCGATCGACCCCGCAACGCCCTCGGCCATACCGCGGTCGGTGTTCGCACCGGTCGCGCCGATGTCGATCTTGAGCGGCAGCATGATCCGCGGGCCGGGCGCACGGCGATAGCGAACGGTCGTGGTCGGCCCCGACACGTTCGGCGACGCTTCGCGATGATCGCGCACGACGGTTTCGTCAGCGGAGGCGATCGCCGGAACGAGCGTCCCGGCGACGAGCGATGCGCAGAGCAGCGAGCGGGTGGATAGAAGCGAACGAGGCGTCATGATGGTGTCCTTCATCGGCGGCAATCCGGTGAAGTCCACGGCACGTGCCACGCGCCCAGATCGCGTGAATCGCTCCGGGGGTGGGAGTTCCTGGCTGCATTTCGCGGGGTTACGCGATGGCCACCCCAGTCGTCGTGAACCGCAGTTCGCGATCGCGCGTGAAACCGCACGCGTCGTGGTCGCTCCGAGCCGATTTACAGTCGGCGGGTGCGTCCCAGGGATTCAACGGTCGGCGCGGGCGCCGTATTCACTCGCTCTATAGACGCACGTCGGCCTCGGAGGGATGACCGCGTGCCGCACGTTGCCAGGTCGCCCCGCTGTCAGAGCGGCGGCGTCGCCACAGCGGCCTGTGCTTCGGCCGTCTTCGGGATGTGCTCGTTGCGCTTCATCAGGATCGGCATCAAGTACTGCGCGACCGCCATGAACACGTTGTGGTCGGGCTCGAGCATCTTGCCGATACCCTGCGCGGTGATGAGCGCCACGAACACCAGCATCATGTCGGTGAGCGGGTGGACCTTGTACTTGCGACCGATCGCGAAGATGCCGCTGATCAGCTCGCCGTACTCGAGCTTGCCGGTGTCCTTCGCGCGGAACTTGAGCGCGAACTCGTTGACCTCGCCGCGCAGCGTGACCCAGTCGATCTCGCCGAGGTAGCGATGGAAGCGCTTGAGGTGCGCGACCAGATCATCGGGCGTGCCCATCGCGAGGCACTTGGTCATGTCGATGAACTGGATGAGCACATCTTCGTGCAGCAGCTTCGCGAGCCCCACATCGAAGATGGTGAGGGTGCCGTCCTCGTGCGCGACCATGTTGCCGGGGTGGAGGTCGGCGTGAACAAAGCCGTCCTCGAAGCACATCTTGAACATCGCGGTGCGCAGCGCTTTCGCGACGGACTGTCGCGTCTCGGCGGGCCAATCGAGAATCTGATCGACCTTGGTTCCGCGCACGAACTCCATGACGAGCACGCGCTCGCTGCAGTACTCCGCGTAGACCTCGGGAAACTTCACCAGCTTCTGGCCTTTGAAGTTCGCGCGGAAGCGCGTGTAGTTCTCGGCCTCGATGCGCAGGTCCGTCTGGTCGCGGATCGCGTCGGTGAACTGCTTCGTGTGAGCGACGGGCTCGTCGAGGCGCCACTTCGCGCGCCACTCGAGCATGCGCGCCATCCCCATCATGATCGCCTGGTCGCGCACGACCTGCCGTCGCACGTTGGGGCGCAGCACCTTGACGGCGACCTCGCGCCCATCCTTCAACCGAGCGCGATGCACCTGCGCGACCGATGCGGCGGCGAGCGCCTTCTCGTCGAACTCGCTGAACAGCTCGGTCAGCGGTTTGCCGAGGTCGGCCTCCACGGTCTCCTTGACCTTGGAAAAGCCGAACGGCGGCAGCTTGTCCTGCAGGCGGCTCAACTGTTCGATGATCTCGGGAGCGAGCAGGTCGGGTCGCGACGACATGACCTGGCCGAGCTTGATGAACGTCGCGCCGAGCACTGTCATGGTCACGCGGAGCATCCAGCCGCGCATCCGGGCGAGGACGACCGGCCGCTTGGGTCCCCACACGAACAGCGCGTGACCGAGACGCGCAAAGCCGTAAAACACGCCGGCCCAGAACAGGACGATCCCGAGCCAGATCAGGTGGACTGCGTTGCCGATCCAGCGAAGCACTGCGCGCGCATCCTGCCACGGACCACCGCGCCCGGGGGACACATGTGTCGCGCTCGCGCTCACCCACTGACGTCGGCGCGCGCAGCGGTCTGCGAGGTTTCCGTGGTTTACCAATCTCGGGCTTGCCTCGGACGTTGGGCCTCGAAGTTGCTCGAACGTTCCGCATGCAAACGTTCAAGGCTGACATCGAAGAGATCCGTCGCCGCGCGATGGAGAAGATGGACGACGGCGCCGTGACCGCGTCGTACAAGGCAGACGTCGAGCGCGTCGTCAGCGTTCTGAACGAGGTGCTCGCGACCGAGACCGTGTGCGTTCTTCGCTACAAGAACCACTACTACATGGCCAAGGGCATCCACGCCTCGGGCGTCGAGAACGAGTTCCTCGAGCACGCCAAAGAGGAGCAGGACCACGCGGACAAGGTCGCGAAGCGCATCACGGAGCTCAACGGCACGCCGAACCTCAACCCGGAGGGCCTCGCGACGCGCAGCCACGCACAGTACGGCACCGCCGAGACCCTCACCGAGATGATCCGCGAGGACCTCATCGCCGAGCGCATCGCGATCGCGACCTACTCGGAGATCATCCGCTGGCTCGGGAACGACGACGCGACCACGCGTCGCCTGATGGAAGAGCTGCTCGCGAAGGAAGAGGAGCACGCCGACGACATGGCCAAGCTCCTGGCCCGCGTGAACCAGAAGTAGTCATCGAGCCCGCGGCGGGCGGGTGGAGGCGCTTGGGTCATGAAACTAAGCGGTTCCATGCCTTTTCCCCCGGGATCTGCACCTGCTAGGGTGCCCACCGTTTCCAAGGGTCTGGCGTCGCGTGGAGTGTTGACAGGTAAGTCTTCCTCCCGCGCGCCGGAAACCTGAGGTTGTCAAAGAGCAGCTCGACGGGGTCGAGCCTCTGGTTTGAAAGAGCGAGCTCGCGACGAGCTCTCACAGTTCCGAGTGTCTGGTGTTGCGAGGAGTGTTGGCAGGTAAGCCTTCCTCCCGCGCACCGGAAACTCACTATGGAGCGCTCGACGCTGGAACGCGCGGCGACCCGACGCTCAGGGCGGGTTCACGATCTGCCAGTGAATGATCGGCGCGTCGACCGCGAGCGAGAGGTCTGTCGCGCGGACAGTCGCCTTCCCTGCCGCCCACGCGTAGCACTGCCCCAGATAGAAGCCCCAGTGCGCCACGTCGAGCGTGATGCTGCCGATGGAGCACGGCGCGGAGCGCGAGACGCGAACACCGGCCTCATCCTCGAGCTCGATCACGACGCGGTGGTCGTCCGTGCAGTGCAACGGATCCCACATCGCGATCACGCGCGACGCGGGCGGATCATCCATCTCGTCCTCGGGTGATTGCGCGAGGCAGCCGCTCATCCACACGAGCCCCGCGAGCAGCACCGCGAAGAGGACGAGCGCGTACGACGCCGATCCGATCGCGAGGATCGATCGGAGACGAAAGAAGCGCAGGGACGTTGTCTTGGAGGTCGTGTCGAAAGAACGCATGCGGAGGGCACATGGCATCGACCGTGCCGATCCGCTCGACGCGTACGTGCGCGAAATTCCTCGTCGAAGATCACGTGCTCGTCCGATGTCCGGCCGGTTGTCGGACAGCCGGTCCTGCGGGCGGACGGCGCCACGCTAGAGCACATCCGCAGCTGCGGATCGCTTGATGCAGTCGCTTCCATGCGGAGGTTTCCGATGCCCGAGAAGAAGACGATGAAGCGCGCGCGTGCCGACGTCCGGCGCGGCAAGTCCAAGGGGACGGCCGCCGGCGAGTTCGTGCGCGAAGAGATGCACCACATCCGCGAGGGCAAGCACGGCGCGCGCTCGACGAAGCAGGCGATCGCGATCGGCCTGTCGAAAGCGCGCCGCGCCGGCTTCAACCCGGGTCAGCCACGCGGCGCGTCCGCCCGTGTGAGGAAGCAGGCCGCGCGCGACACCGCCGCCGCAAAGCACCCGCACGAGGTCAGCGCGACGCGATCGCGCGCGACGAGAACGGCGCTGAAGCGCGAGCCGCACCGCGCCGCGTCTCACAAGGCGCTCTCGCGGCACGCCAAACGCGTCGCTCCGCAGGCGACCCGCACGCGCCGCGCCCACGCCCGCAAGCACGCGTCGCGCTAGCCGGATCTGCGGACCGCGATTGGTCTACGCGAAGAGCCACGAAGGACGAAGACACGAAGGACTTCGAACCCCGCCCGGCGAGGTCCTTCGCAACGCGGCCCCAAAAAACTTCTTCGTGCCTTCTTTCTTCGTGGCTCTGACACCGCGGACTGCCCGCGTCGGTTGGCACCGCACGTAGACGCTCGCGCGAGCTCAGCTCGGACGCTGGGCTTCGGTGCGCGGATCGAGCCCGCGTGCGGTCAGGTCACGCACGATGGCCGGCTCGATGTCGAACTTGGCGAGCAGCGCACGCAGCGTCGCGCGCGCCTCCGCGTTGAAGCGGTTCACTCGCTTGCCGAGGATGAGCTCGTTCTTGGCCGAGTGCTCCCAGCCGACCAGCTCGGTCACGGTGACCTTGTACCCGTGGGCCTCGAGCGCGAGCGACCGCACGACGTTGGTCAGGTGCGACCCGAGCTCGCGACGGTGGAGCGGATGCGCGAACAACGCGGCGACCGTCGGATCGGTGGGCTTGGAGCGCTCGAGCTGACGCGCGACCTCGGCCTGGCAGCAAGGCACGACCGCGACGTGGTCCGAGCCCGATGCGATCGCGAGTGCGAGTGCGTCGTCGGTCGCCGTGTCGCACGCGTGCAGCGCGGTCACGACGGCGGGCTTTGCGCCCTGCTCGTCCGAGCTCGAGAACACGTTCGCGATCGCGCCTGTTTTGACCGAGAAGCGCTCCTGGCCGAAGCGCGCGGCACGCTTGGCGGCGGCCTCGGAGAGCTCGGGACGCGCTTCGATCGCGACGAGCGAGCCGCGCCCGGCGGGGCCCAGAACGAGCTCGTACAGAACGGCGCCGAGATACGACTTACCGGCGCCGCAGTCGACGACGACCGGCTCCTTGGTCCGCGCGTATGCGTCGTCGAGAGCCGGCTTGAGCAGGCCGACGAGGTGGCGGATCTGCTTGAGCTTGCGGCGCGCGTCGGCGTTGAGGTGCCCGTCGCGCGTGAGGAGATGCAGGTCCTGCAGCAGCTCGACCGACATCCCCTTCGGGACGTCGGGGTCAGTGCGCGGATCGTGTTGCGGCTTGGCCACGGCGCACCATAGCCCGATCGCAGCGAGGACGCCGTGGATTACGCGGCGAGGGGTTCGGAGCGCGCGACGGGAACGTCGTCAATGAGGCCTGCCCGAACGGCGAGCGGCGCAGTGGCGTCGCGCTCGAAGCTGCGAGCCATGAACTTGCCGGCGTCGATGAGAGCGCCGATGTACGGCTCCGAGAGGTGCACGACGCCGTTCTTCGCACACCACTCGCGCGTGATCTGCGCGGCGCGCGGGAGGTTCTGGTGCGGGATCTTGGGGAACAGGTGGTGCTCGGCCTGGTAGTCGAGGCCGATGAAGAAGTACGAGACGATCTTCGGCATCTCGAGGTCGCGCGTCGTCTCGAGCTGGTGGAGCCAGTCATTGTTCTGCTCCTGCATCACCGGCAGACCGATGTGCGCGGGGGCGAACACGAGCACGAGGCACACACCGACGCCGGCCCACACGGCCGAGTACGTGAGGAACGCCGCGAGCGGTCCCCAGATGAGCGACGGGATGAGCAACCACGCGCTGTAGTGGAGGACGAGGCTCAGGAGCTCGAGCTTCCACGCTTTGTCAAAGCCGTGCTTCTTGGGATACGCGAACAGGTGAATGAGCGAGCTGCGGCGCATACCGGCCGCCATCAGCGTCGTCATCGGCCAGAACGCCCACGCTTGGAAGTTGCGCTGGAACCAGCGGAGGCGCGGCGACATCTTCTCGTGATCACCCTTGGACGAGACAAACGGCCACGGACGGATGTCCGGATCGACGCCTTCGACGTTGGGGTGACCGTGATGGAGACGGTCGTGCTTCTCGCGCCAGTACATCAACGAGAGGCCCGAGAAGATCGGGAACGCGAGGTACGCGAGGAACGCGTTACGTGTCGGCGAAGCAGACACACTGCGATGGCTGCCCTCGTGTCCCATCATCGCGAACGCGGTCGAGAACAATGATGCGATCGGGACAAGAATGAAGGCGGCGTACCAGCCGTACGTTGCTATCCCGGCCAAACAGGCGGCTACGACCCCGAGGAGGAAGGCTGCTTTGCCCCAGTTACGCAGCTCGTGGTGGCGGAACATGCCCGCTGCCTGGAGCTCGGCACGGAGGCTACCGAGAGATGGCACCCTAGTCATCGCCGCAGGAATACATCGATTTCCGACAGGAGTGCGACTGTTGTTTGTCATGAAATGAACAGGGTTTGTCGGCTTCCCGACATGACACAGGATTGTAGGCAACCCGCCACAAGCCGCTCGCGTTGGTCGCAGCGGGTCACCTACTACGAGTGGTCCCCGGTATCGGCTGATCCGTTCAAAAGAACAGCGCCCTGGCGTCAACCCCTGTCCCGGGACAACGATCCCGCCCGACACCTCCGATATGGTTTCGCGGCTGGATGGTTCTTGGGTCGTGGAAGCGATGACGACATTACAACCGGGCGTCTGGGACGACGCGATCCGGCAGTGGGACCACCGGGTCTACCTGTCCGTGCTCGCGCTCGGGTTGCCGCCTGATCGCGCGCGAGAGATCGCGCAAACGACCTGGACCAAGCTGATGGAGAAGCACGCGGCGGGAACGCTGCGCGAGCTCGAGCTGCCGGGTCTCGCGATCCGGCAAGCGCGCTTCCTGGCGCTCAACGATCTCTCGCGCGGCAAGACCGAGCGACGGGTGCTCGCGGCGGTGCCCGATGAACCAACGGCTCCGGACCTCGAGCGCCAGCTCACGAGTCGCGCGGAAGTCGCGCGTGTCCTGACCGCGCTCGCGACGTGCTCGCCGACTGCACGCCGCGTGTTCCGCCTTGTCTACGCCACGGCCGGTGGGACGCCGGCCCTCGCGGCCGAGGAGGTCGGGCTCTCGCTCCAGCGAGTTCGCCAGATCCTCTGCGAGACCCGCGCCCACATTCGCAAACAACTCGCTGACCAGGAGGTCGCGCCATGAATACCGACAAGATCTCGCGCGATGACCTCGCGCTCTACACGATGGGTGCGTACGACGGTGATGCGGCCGCGCTCGAAGCACGTCTTGGTGAGGACGAAGGCGCGCGCGCGATGCTCGCCGAGGAAGCCGAGCTGGAGCTGCTGCTCCGCGATGCGGCGGCCGCGGGAACGTTCTGCGCGAACTGCGATGACCTGATCCCCGATACGAAGGAGCCAGTGCGCTGCGGGTCGTGCGGCGCGGCGATCGCGCCCGGTGGCTACACCGTCGAGAGCGTCCTCGTCGCAAACGCGCATGGCCGCATGTACATCGCACGCGATGCAGACGGCACGCGCGTCGCGCTCAAGGAGCTCGCGTTCGTGCAATCGCCGAGCAGTGACTCCCTCGCGGCGTTCGAGCGCGAAGCGAAGTTCCTGCGTGCCCTCGCCCACTCGGCGATCCCCCGGTTCCGCGCTGCGTTCGAGGAGGGCGCCGGCGTTCACACGCGCTACTACCTCGCGCAGGAGCTCGTCGAAGGCACACCGCTCGACGCGCGCTTCGACGAGCACTTCTACACCGAGGCCGAGATCATCGACATCGCGCGCCAGGTGCTCGTCGTGCTCGTCTATCTCCAGTCGCTCTCGCCGATGGTGATCCATCGCGACATCAAGCCGGCGAATTTGCTCCGCCGCGCCGACGGCTCGATCGCGGTCGTTGACTTCGGCGCTGCACACGTGCAGGGAACGACGGCGGGCTCCACATCGATCGGCACGTTCGGCTACATGCCGCTCGAGCAGCTCGCCGGTCAGGTCGACGCAACCACCGACTGCTACGCGCTCGGCGCATCGTTGGTCCATCTACTCACGCGCCGCGAGCCGTGGCGCATCCTGACGCCGACGACGCTCGGGCCGGTCAACGTGTCACCCGCATTGAATGCATTCCTGCAGAAGCTTGTCTCGGCGGAGCCGAAGGATCGCTTCGCGAATGCAGCTGCCGCGCTCGCGGGTCTCGACAATCTCGGCAAAGAGCCAGTCGCGATCATCCCGACGCGGAAGAAGCCGCGCCTGCAGCTCTCGATGAATTCCGTCGCGTGGCCGATCGCGCTGGTTCTCGTCGCGGCCATCTTCGGAACCTACGCGACGATGCGCTCCGCGATGCACCAACCCGTCGCGCCGCGTGCGGCCATCGAGACGCAGCGGAGTCCGGGCGAGACAGTCGACACGACCGGTCCCTCGCCGGCGTCCCCCGCAGCCACGCGCGGCGTCGTCGCCTCGGGATACATCGCCGCCAAAGCGCCGATCGTCCTTGCGGTGAACGCGGGCAGTCGGATCGCCAAGCTCAACGTCGAGAATGGCGACCGAGTCACCAAGGGTCAGATCGTCGCCGTGCTCGAGGACGCTTCGCTGCAGGCAGACATCGAGGTCGCAAACGCACACCTGCGTGACGTCTCGCGAGCGCTGCAGAGCAAACAGCACGCTCGCGCGATCGACGCCGCGACGAGAGCGGAGGTCGAGAGCGCGACGGGTGCCGTCGAAATCGCGGCCGCAGAAGTCCATGCGATCTCGCAGAAGATCGAAGCGACCAAGATCCGTTCGCCGGTGGACGGTACCGTTCTCGAAGTGCTCGCGCGTCCCGGCGAAGCGGTCGCGGTAGGTGATGGCAGCACCGCGGGCATCATGCGAATCGCCGATCTATCCGAGCTCGTCGCGGAGACCGATGTCGCCGAGGCCGATCTGAAAGGTATCGCGGTCGACCAGTATGCCGAGGTCACGACCGACTCGGTACGCGACACGCCTTACCTGGCTCGTGTCCGCGAGATTTCTCACATGGCCGACAAGGCCCGGGGAACGGTTCTCGTCCGCGCATACCTCGACACGAGCTCCAACGCCGGGCTCAAACCAGGGATGGCGGTCCAGGTGCGCTTCCTCGGCGACGCGCCCCCGCCTCGGAAGGCACCCGACGTCCCGGCGCCAGCGCGATGGACGTCCGACGCGGTGATCGACATTCGTAGCGAGAAGATGGGACTGGAGCAGTTACTCGTCGACATCTCGAAGGGATGCAAGCTCGCAATCGTCATCCCCGACTACGTGAAGTCCACCGTCGGCACGACGATGGGAGAGGTGCCATGTTCGTCCGCGTTCGAGACGTTCCTCGCGAGCGCGAGCCTCGACTACCGTTACGAAGGTGGCATCGCGCGCGTCGGAACACGCCACGAGCTCGCGCAGTACGACATCGAGGCCGTGGAACACGCGGCGATCCTCGCGCGACTCGGGAAGAAGCTCGAACTGCTCCCGGCCGGACCGACGATGAATCTCGACTACCGCGGCTTCCCACTTCCGACGCTGCTCCAGACCATTGCAAAGGTTGGCAACGTGAAGCTCGTGTTGCCCGACTACGTCAAGGGCGGTACCGCGACGATCATCGGCAACGGCGTCCCGTGGAATGCCGCGCTGCGCGCCGTGCTCGCGTCGCACGACCTCGACTTCCGCTACACGGACAACGGTCGCCTCGTGCGTGTCGGCACCCGCCACGAGCTCATGCAGGAAGAGCGCGAAGCGCTCGACAGCCACTAGCGCGTGCAGGTGACGGCGATGTTGTCGATCACGCCGCCGTTGTAGAAGCCGATGATGACGTCGTAGGGAGGCGTCATCATCGGATCCGTCCCGCTCAGATACGGAACACCATCGAGGCTCGACGAGAGCTCGGTGCCGGCGAACGACACGGTCTCGTGATGGTACTCGCCGGCGTTCACCATCACCGGCTGCTGGTCGATGTTGCTCGGGAAGCTGTTCTCCAACCGGAACAGGATGTCCTGCGCATTGTCGCTGCCGACAGGCGAGATCTCGAAGAACTCGTACGGCGCACCATCCTCGGGCGGGTTGGTCCAGCCCGGCTTCGCGAACAACACGTCGAAGTCACCGTTGATCGCACCATCGATCCTGAAGTCGGCGTCGACGGTCGCGCTGGTGACGCCGAGGATCGAGGGGTGAGTGAGATAGAGAAAGGACTCGCGCTGCAGGACCTGGAACGCGCCCGAGTGATCCGGTCCCATATCGACGACGACGGACCAGCCAGGATCGATCTGCGTCCACCCGTCGGCGACGCCGTCATTGAAGTCCTCCTGGACTCCGCACGTAGCGCTGTCCTCGCCTGGCGTATCGAACGACAAACGGCCGCACCCCGCGAGGAGCACGACCGCTACGAGCAAACACCGCACGTGGCGCCAGTGTACGGCGCTTGGTGGCGTGATGCCTACTGAACCGCGGCGGGCTTGCGGACGACCAGGATGCCCTCGATCTCTTCCGCGCGAACCACACCGAACGCGCTGATCTCGTGCTCGGTCGCGTACTGGTTGTTCGAGAGCGACGCGACGTCGAGCCACGCCTTCGTCATGTCGAGCGCGCCGCCGGTGTAGAGCGACTGGATGGACGTGGTCTTCGGGCCGGGCATGATGGTCGAGACGCTGCGATCGTTGCCGGTCACGATCTCCTTGAACGGGATACGCATCAGGAAGATGAAGCCAGCGGTTCCGCCCTGCGGCGTGCCCGCGGAGTCCCACTGATGCGACGCACCGAGCGTGATGGAGCACGCGACGAGCGGCGACGGCTGGCTCGAGACGCCGTAGTAGTCCGGGCTGAGCGCCGAGTACGTTTTGTAGAAGTTCTCGTGGCGATCGATCATCGAGTAGAAGCGCTTCATCAGCGGGCACGCGGCCGGATCGAGCGTGTCTCCCGCGCAGCCTGTCGCGGACGGGAACATCTTCAAGAGGCCCATGTCGGGGCGCGCGAGGTAGCTCTTGTCCCAACCGGGCATGACCGCGGTCGCGGCCTTCAGCTTCGCGGGCGTGACGGTCGCCGCAGCAGCTGTGCCGATCTGGAACTTGAGGTTGCCCGTGAACTGACCGGTCGAGTTGACCTGGAGCGTTCCGGTTTGGCCGGTCGTGAGCGTCGCGGCTCCCGGGCGAAGCGTCTCGCCGATGTTGTCGCCGTCGCGATCCTCGAGCCACACCAGTGGGTTGTCGGGGTTGGTGACGTAATCCTCGTCGGCAGCCGTGTAGAACATCGAGCTCGCCGAGAGCTGGCGGTTGCGCAGCTGACGGTAGCCGAGGCGATCGCTATCCCAGGCCTTGCACTCGTCCGTCCACGCGGCGGTCGGGCTCTGGCAGTTCTTGGCCATGCGGCGGAGGAAGCGGTCGGCGAGGTTTGACTCGACCCAGCTCGGTCGCAGACCGCCGAGACCGCGGAAGTTGTACCACTCGTCTTTGTCCTTCTGCGGACAGCTCGCGGCGTACGCCGTGTAGGCGGTCTTGTATGCATCGAACGCCGGCGCCGCGACGCGCGGGCGAACGTACGTGTCGATCATGAACTTCGTCTCGCACACGCTGAACGGGCGAACGCCGTTGGTGTCGTTGTTGTTGTTCGCGACGAGCTGGTTGTAGACGGAGTCCTCGACGTTCATCAGCGCAGAGAACTGATCCATGTCGAGGCCGTGGAACGGCGTCTTGTTGCCCTCGGCGGGCGGCATCACGTCCGGCAGCGCGAAGAACGCCATCGACGCGAGCGCTTTGACGCGCGCGATGTACTGGTCGGGGTGCTGGCGCTCGTACTCGGACGAGAGCGCGGTCATGAACTTGTCGGTGAGGGATCCGGAGAGGCCGTAGTTGTCGAGGTGCGAGAAGTCGATCTCCTTGGAGACGCGGTCGAGGTTCGCGCGTGCCGCGGCGAGAAGTGCGGGCGAAACGCTCTGGTTGCCGGTCGCGCTGAGCTTGGCGTGCAGCGTCGCGGCGTCCCAGTTCTCGATCCGGATGCTGTACTCGTGCTCGACACCGTCAGCGGCGGTCACCGCGACGGACGGGTTCTTCACCTTGTCGCTCGAGAACGCCTGATCGGTGTCGGTGTTCGTCACCTTGATGAGCGAGTTGCCGGCCTCGGTCTGCACGAGCGAAACGGTGAAGTCGACGCTCGAGCGGACCGTGTACGTCTTCACGCCGGGCTTGGTCGCGCTGCTGCGCTTGTTGACCGTGATCGCCTTGTTCTGGATGGCGGGGGCGTCGGACTTGCCGTCCGCGATGTTGCCCAGGTCCTCGGAATCGTCCTGGGACACGCACGAGATGATGGCCATCGGAGCAGCCGCGAGCAGGACGTAAGGAACGAAGCGCATTGTGCCTCGCGCCTTCAGCAACCTCTGGGCCGCTCCCATCTGCCTGATCTCTGGATTGATCGACGTCCGATGGGTGGACACTCCAGCCAGTCAGCGGCGGATCCAGTGGCCGCTAGATGGCCGCAACCGCCGGTAATCCGGCCGCTCCTGCACGAATTTTCGGCCGATCCCGAAGGCACGTCCGGTGCACACGGCGCGAGCACTATGCGCTTCGCTTCGTTCGCCTTCTCCTTCGCAATTCTGTCACTTGGCGCTGCTGCCTGCGTCGACGCGACGGATGACGGCACCGGTGAGGACCTCGGCGACATTGGAGACGGCAAGGCCGATTCGTTCGGCATCGTGGACAAGGAGGTCACGATCGCGAAGGGCCACTCCAAGATCTTCACGTTCACGGCGGACGCCTCCTTCAAGGTCGCCGTCACCCAGCCCGACACCGCCGGCGCGGACCGCCCCGCGCTGACGCTCTCGCTCAAGAAGCCGGACGCGACGACCCAGAAGTCCGAACAAGCCGCCGAGCCGACGATCGTGCTCGACGAGGTCGATGCAGGCTCATACAAGCTGACGGTCAAGAACGTCGGCACCAAGGACGCGAAGCTCCTTCTCAACGTTCGCCCCGTCGCCGGCTTCGCTGGCCTGCCCAACCCGAACGCGGATGCGTTCCCGCCGGTCGAGTGGCAGCCGCCCGCCGTCGATCAGTGGCCGAGCAACTACGTCATCTTCAACAACCCCGGGTGTGGATACAAATGCACCTCCGCGGACTCCACCGCGCAGGCGTCGCGCAGCGTGATGATCAAGATGCTCGTCACCGCGATCCACAGCGTGAAGGAAGGCGGCATCGTCCGCGTCTCCAACTTCAACATCTCGAGCTCTGCCTCGACCAAGCCGGTCGCGGACGCGCTCGATTGGGCGCGCACGGAGCGCCACGCGACGATCCGCGTCATCGGCGACCAGGCGCAGAACATCCCCGACTCGCGCACGACGAAGTTCGCGACCGACGGCGCTGAGGTCCGCTTCCTCGACGGCTTCCACTACAACAGCGGCTCCGTCGGGATCATGCACTCCAAGATGGTGATCGTCGACGACAAGGTCGTGCTGACGGGCTCGAACAACTTCTCGTCGACCGGCTTCATCATCAACGAAGAGAACAGCGTCGTCCTCTCGGGCGCCGCGAACGCTGATCGCATCCGCTCGTACACCTGC
>DASYDE010000087.1:0-41623 GCA_036499725.1 Kofleriaceae bacterium | reverse complement strand
GATCCAGCACCTCGTCGACACGTCGCTGAAGAAGGAGCGCGAGGAGCGCTTCTCTTCTACCGCCGAGATGATCGCGGCCACCGACGCCGCGTTCAAATCGATCACGTAGCGCGACGGCCGAGGCGCTCGCGGATCCACGTCGCCGCGCCACCGAGCTCGCTGCGAATGAACGGCAGACCGGCGTTGCGTGCACCTTCGAGCTTGCTCGTCGCGAGCCACTTCGCCTTGGTCAGGTTCGTGTTGAACGTGCGCGCACCGCCGGGGAGAAAGCCGACGTGCTCGCCGACCTTCGCGAGAGCTTCGAGCGTGTAGCCGATCTGCGCCTCGGTATGGGCTGCGGTGACGTTGCAGCGCAGGCGCTCCGTGCCCTTGGGGACGCCGGGATAGATGAACGGCATCATGATCACGCCCGCTGCCTGGAACATCGCCGCGGCAGCGGTCATGCAGAGGATCTCGTCGCGGATCAGGATCGGCGTGATGTGCGTCGTGCTGTCGCCGATGTCGGCGCCGATCTCGGCGAGCCCGCCGCGGAAGAAGTCCCGGTTGTGCGCGAGTCGTTCGCGATACGACGCATCGCTCTCGATGATGTCGAGCGCGGCGATCGCGGCATCGACCTGCGCGAGCGGTAGCGATGCCGAGAACACGAACGAGCGCGCGGAGAGCTTCATGTAGTCGACGAGCGCGCGATCGGCGCAGACGAAGCCGCCGACGGTGCCGAAGGACTTCGAGAACGTCCCGATCAAGAGATCGATCTCGTCGAGTACGCCAAATACTTCTCCGACGCCGCGGCCCGTCGGGCCGAGCGTGCCGAGGCCGTGGGCATCGTCGACCATGATCGCGGCGCTGTACTTTTTGCAGACGGTGATGAAGTCGGCGAGTGGCGCGAGGTCGCCATCGACGCTGTAGAGACCCTCGACCACGACGAGCAGCTTGGTGTTCGCCGCGGTCTGGAGCACCTTCTCGAGCGAGTCAGGCTTGTTGTGATTGAACCAGCGCACCTCGAGATCGGGGTTGAGCCCCTGCGCGAGCATGACGCCGTCGATGATGCTGGCGTGGCTGAGCTTGTCGAGGGCGACCGTGGTTTCGTTGTCGAGGAACGTCGCGAGCGTGCCGACGATCGCTTGATAGCCGGTCGTGAAGACCGCGGCCGCTTCGTTGTGCGTCCACATTGCGAGCCGCCTCTCGAGCTCGTCGTGGCGCACGCTCGTCGCTTGGGGACGCGCGCTGCCGAGCCCCGTGCCGTAGCGACGCGTACCTGCACACGCAGCGGCGATCAGCTTGGGATGTTGCGAGAGGCCGAGATAGTCGTTCGACGTGAAGTTGACGTAGCTGCCGTCGCCGACCTTGACGCGCGGACCGAGGTTTTCGAACGGACGGAAGAACGGGAACGCCTTGAGGCGCTTCGCCTCTTCGATGCGTTCCAGCATCTCGGTCGTCTTGTCGTGGAGCCAGGACATCAGAGGAACATGCGGTTGATGAAGGCTCGGTAGGCTTTGCCCGCGAGGCGCACGGGAGAGAGGAGGCCTTCCGTGAAGTCGTAGTAGTCGGTCAGGTCGCTCACCTTGCCGTCGCGCACGATGCAGACGCTCGCCATCGGCGTGACGAACTCGGGGCCGATCGCCATGCGCATCCGCATGTTGTAGGTGAGCGTGAACTGCTCCGCGTCGCCGACGATGCGGAACTCGGTGAAGCTCCAGCCGGGATACTGCGCGAGCGCGCGCTCGAACAGGCGACGGAACGCCGGCATCCCGTTCGTGTCGCGGAACGGATCGCGGAAGTGAATGTCGTCGGTGAAGACGTCACCGAGCCGATCGAGGGCCGCTTCGCGATCAACGGAGAGCGCCTCGTAGAACTGTTGCAGCCGGTGAGGCAACGTGTCGGCGGACAGAGTGCGAGGCATCGGGACTCCCAAGGCGTGGGCCCAGTGGCGGTTGAGGAAGACACCATCGGGATCGAGCTCGGCGCGCAGCGCGAGGAAGTCGTCCCAGCGGGGCAGGTAGCGCCGGAGATACTCGGCACCGAGCGCGGGATCGCGGGGGAGGTGCTTGGCCCAGTGGAGGCGGTAGCCGAACGGCGCGAGGAGCCGCCAGAACTGCTCGTAGAACTCGCCCGGATCTCGTGGATCGCGCGCGAACCAGAACACGTCGATGCGCAGCGTGTCGTGCCCGTGCGAGGGATGCATCCAGACATCACTCGCGCGAGCGGCGTAGAGCTCGAACGCGAACGTGCCCGTTGCCTCGAGACCTTGGGCGAAGTGCTCGCGCAGAAGCGTCATGACGGCCGTGGCGTCGGAGAGCGGCACGAAGATCTCGGTGAACGTCGTCGGGAGCGCGGCCTCGGACATCTGATTGTCCATCGGCAAGCCGTGCCACCAGGTGTCCCAGAACTGCTGCGGCTTGCCGCCGCCGACGAACTGGCGCAGCACGGCGGGTAAGACTCGTCGCTCCAGCAGTGGTTTCAACGCTCCGGCCTGCGCGAGCAGATCGTAGAACGCACCGCCGACGTGTTGTGCCGCCGTTGCGGCCGCACGCGCGAGAGCGGGCACGGGGATAGCGTCGCCGAACACCGAGTACGGCTTGGGTTGGAACGCGCTGCGCGAGCCGGTGTCGGTCGTGTAGTCCGCATCGGACATTCGCCGCGCCTGCCACGTCGCAAACCGCTTCACGCCTTGTTGCGGCCACCACAGGATCCGCGCGTACTCTGTCGAGCGCAGATATTCTTCGAGGCCGTGTGGTCCGGGCTCGAACCACGCGTCGTCCTCGGGCGTGATGCGCTCTTCGCCGATGAGATCGTAGTGCGGGATGCATTGCAGCGTCACCGTGGAGACGATGCCGAGCAGGCCCATCGATGACGGAACCGCGAAGAATCGATCGTCGCGGCCGCGAACGAGCTCGTGAACCGTGCCGGTACCGTCGACGAGGCGGATCGCGATGACCGCATCGTCGATCGCGTGGCGAACGGTTCCGCCGCACGAGCCGGTCATCAAGAACCCGGAGACGGTCTGGTGCGAGACGCCGCCGAGATCCGGTAGCGCCCATCCGCGGCGGGCGAGCTCCGCGAGAAGGGAGGACTCCCACGTCGCGGTACGGGTGGGATCGCGCGGGTCATCGCCGAGATTGCACCCGGCCTGCACGGTGACGCGCATGTTCGCTTCGTCGACCTCGATCGCGCGGTAGCGATCGAGCATCACGTTGTAGCCGCCGGAGCGCTCGTCGGAATAGATCGCGTCAGGGACCGAATGCGCCGAGCCCCGCACGCGGACCTGGCGACCCTCCGTGCGTGCTCGCTTCACCAGCGCGACGAGCTCGTCCTCGCTGCGTGGATGCAGATAGTCGTCCTTCTTGGTCAGGAACGTGCGCTCGAGCCACTCGACCGTCGGCCCCAACGTCTCGCGCGCCGAGCGGAACGTCACGCCGAGCTCGCGCCGGGCCTTGGCGTTGTCCATGAACCAATAGCGCACCGCGTACGGGATCACGTTTGGATCGAACGGCAGCGGCGCGCCCACGGCACCGCCGGCCTTGGCCACCGCGACGACGAGCCAGTTCGGCATCTGGACGACACGCACGCGTCGGCCGAGCAGCTCGTTCGTGAGCTCGGCGAGTTGACGGATCGTGAGGTTCTCGCCGCCGAGGATGTAGCGCTCGCCGGGGCGGCCGCGGTCGAGCGCCGCGATGATTCCGTCGGCGACATCCTCGACATGGACCACACTCGTGCCGCCGTCGCACACCAGGACCGGCGACGACTGCGCGAAATCGAGCAGGTTTCCTGCCGTGATCTTGTCGACGTCATCGGGACCGTAGACCTCGCCGGGGTTGACGATCATCACGGGCAGGCCCGCGGCGGCGGCGGTGCGGCAGCGTCGCTCGGCTTCCTCTTTCGCGGCCGCATAACGGAACTCCGCGAGTGGCAGCTCGAGCTTGCTGTTCTCGTCGTGAACGACCGGCTCGTGCGAGCCGTTGATGGCCGTGCTCGACGAGACGAACACCGTCCGCAAGTTGCCGTGGATGCGCGCGGCGTCCAGGACGTGCTTGGTTCCGCCGAGCACCACCTCGGACATCTTCGGGGAGTGGATCGCCGTCCAGCTCGAGAGGGACGCGAGATGGATCACTCCCTCGCAGCCCTTCATCGCATTGCGCACCGACGCCGCATCGAGCACGTCGCCGAACACGCGCTCGATAGGGAGCCCGTCGATTCGCGCCGTGCGGCTCGTCGGTCGGACGAGTGCACGCACCGTGTGGCCGCGCTCGACGAGCCGCCGCGCCACGACGGAGCCGATGAAGCCGTTCGCGCCGGTGACGAAGATCTTCATGGACGCGGGATCAGGCGCTCTGGGTCGCGGTCTGCGTCGACACCGTGTGAAGGAGATCGACGAGGCCCGAGATGTTCGTCAGCTTCGAGAGCTCCGACCGCGGCACCTTTACCTTGAGCTCGCGCATCGAGACCGAGACGATCTCGACGATGTCGAGCGAGTTCGCGCCGAGCTCCTTCATCGACTTGGTTCCGTCGATCGCGGACTCCTCGAGACCGTCGACGGTCTGCAGGAGGTGCTTCTTGACCACAGTAAAGATTTGCTCTTTCGTCATTTTCTAGTGCTCCGTGTTGTCGTTCAGTGAGTTCAAGATCCGGTTCGCTGCGTCGGGCTGTGCGAACGACAGCTGATGCATCATCGTTTCGTGCGTGCGCGCTGCTTCGAACGCTTGGCGGCGGGGCAGGGACAGCGCGCGCTTGAGCGCGACGATCGCGGGACGCGGCTTGTCGGCGATGCGCATGGCGATCGTCTGTGCACACGCGAGTACGTCGGCGCGGGGCACGATGTGGTTGATGCCGCACTTTCCGTCGAAGTCGCGACCGCGCCGTGCTTCGCCGGTGAACAAGAGCTCGTGCGCGATGGCCGGCGAGAGAACGTGCTCGAGCAGCCGCGTGGAGCCCATGCCGGGTGTGAACCCGAGGTCCATGAAGTTCAGGCAGTACCGGCTCTCGCGCGCGAGCACGATGAAGTCGGCGGCCATGCCGAGCGCGAAACCGCCACCGACTGCGTGACCCGCGAGTGCGGCGATCACGGGCACCGGGCAGTCGAGCAAGAGACGCGGAAGGAGCAACTCGCCTGCGTCGCGCCGGCCGGTCACGAGGTCACTGACGACGCCACGGTCGGCACCGCTCGAGAAGTACTCGCTCGAACCTGCAAGAACGACGGCGCGCACATCGGTCCGTGACGCGACGACGCCGAACGCGTCACCGAGAGCGATGACCATCCCGTGCGAAAGCGCGTTGTTCGAAGCGATGTCGTCAAACGTCAGCGTCGCGACGCCATCGTCGATCCGCGTCCGCAGGAGGCCGGGGAGATCCGCTAGCGTGCCCATGGAACCTCCTCGGAGAGCGCCGCGCGGACCGCGGGATCGTGCAGCGCGGCGGTCGTCTCCTCGACGCCCATGCGCAACGCTTCCGCGAGGTCGCGCCGCCACCCACGTGCGACGACGATCGACGCAGTTCTCGCACGGCCGAGCTGCCGGATCATCCGACGTTGCGCGGCGGCGAACGCACTCACCTCGACTACTTCGTCGACGAGACCGAGCCGCGCGGCTTCCGCAGCGTCGCGCGAATAGCCGGTGAACAGCAGCATGCGCAGCTGCCCCGCCGTCAGTCTCGTCTCGAGCGCAGGGCGGATGATCGAGGGTGCGAGGCCATACAACGCCTCCGGCAACCCGAACCGCGCGCGGTCTGATGCGAGCACGTAGTCACACGCCGCGGCGAGCCCGAGACCACCACCGAGCGCAGCTCCGTCGATGGCGGCGAGCGTCGGGCGTGCGCAGGTCGCGATCGCAGCGATCAGATCTGCAAACGGAGAGAGCTTCGCGCGCGTCGCGGCGGGCTCGCGCTCCGTCGTCTCCCCGAAGTCCATGCCGGCGCAGAACGTTCCGGGTTCGCCGGTCAGCACGACGACGCTGGCGTCTCCGCACGTCGCGAGTCCGCGTGCGAGCTCGGCGACACCGCGCGTGTGCAAACGCTCGGGGACCTGGAGGATGAGCGGTTCCATCAGCTCCATCCGTACTTGCGGTAGTGCTCGCTCATGCCGTCGAACACGAGCAGGCCTTTGCCGGCATAGGCGCGCTCGTACCAATCACCGAGGAGCGTGCGATCCGTCGTGTGATCACCGACGTCGATCATCGACGTGCGCGCGGTCTCGACGGCCTCGTATTCGGCGACGGTGAGCTGACGGCGTGCGTCGAGTAGCGCGGGCAGTCCCGATGCTCGCACGACGTCGCGCGCTTCGGGGCACACGCGACCACTCCACCACTCCGCGCACGAACCAGATCCGTACGAGAACACGCCGATGCGGTCGCCCGTCTTCACGGCGTCGTCGCTGGCGAGCATCGCCGACAGTCCGAGGAACGTGCTCGAGCCGTACGTGCCGCCCATCCGCCGCACGTACGCGAGCGAGGGCAGCGTCTTCGTCGCGAAGTGAGCACGCGCGGCGTGTTTGGAGGCGATGCCGGCGCGGCGGAGCATCGCGCGATGTGCGACGAGACCCATCCCGCCGAACGGCAGGTGATAGACCACGCGCTGGAAGTAGTTGTCGAAGTCGGCGGCCTCCGGAACGCGACGCACGTAGTCGTCGAACGCGCCCTCGAGCCCATCGAGATACGAGAGCAGGCTCGTCTCGCTGTTGCCCGTCTCGACATGCGAGGTCGGGCGGGTCAAATCGGAGACTTCGTTCGTGTGTACGCCAGTGCGGCCGAGCTCGAGCTCGAGAATGCGTGGCTGATCCGAGACGAGGATCGCGACGGCAGCGGCACCCATCACGAACTCCCACGGCTTGCCGAAGTGCGTGCGGCTCTGATCGGTATTGATGACGAGCGCCTTCTCGCCGGGCGCGACACCCGATGCGATCCAGCTCGCCGCGAGTTGCAGCGATGCCGTCGCGCCGTAGCACGCGTGCTTGACCTCGATGTTGCGAACGCGCGACGACAGCCCGAGATAGCGCTGCACCCACGTGCTCATCGGCTTCTCTTGATCGACGCCACTCTCGCTCGCGACGACGAGCAGGCCGATCGACGCGCGATCTCGCTCGCTCAGCATCGGCTTGGCCGCGTTCACCGCCATCGTGACCGGGTCCTCCCACGTCACGTTGACCGACCGCTCGTCGATCATCATCGTGTCGCGGATATCGGCGAGGTCGTGACCGCGCGCTTCGCACAGCGCCGGCATCGCGAGCGCGAGGCTCCCGGGATACGCCGCGAGCATTTCGATCCCGACCTTCACGGCGCCCAACCGAGTCCGCCGTTCACGCGGATCTCCTGACCGTTGATGTAGCCGGCACCGGGCGAGACGAGGAATCCGACGAGCTCCGCGATCTCCGGCAGCTCGCCGAGGCGACCGAGCGGGCAGTATTGCAGCCAGAACTCGCGGTTCGCGGCCGACATCCCCTCGCGCGTCATGTCCGTCTCGAAGAAGCCGGGCGAGATCACGTTGGAGGTGATGCCCTTCTTGCCGTACTCCTTCGCGAGCGTCGCCGAGAGGCCGAGCAGGCCTGCCTTGCTCGCGCAGTAGTTCGCCTGACCAGACACACCGGTCGCACCGAGCGAACCGATGAGCACGATCCGACCAAACCGATTCGCGAGGAACGTGGGAAGGAAGTGCCGCACGACGTAGAACGAGCCGGAGAGGTTGGTCTCGAGCACGCTCGCCCACTCCTCGTCGGACATCGATGCGACGAGGTTGTTGTGGTTGATGCCAGCGTTCGCGACGACGACGTCGATCGAGCCGAAGTCGTTCAGCACGCGATCGCCGACGGCTTCCACCTCGACCGAACGGCGCACGTCGAGCTTGTACGTGCGGTACATGCCCTCCGGGCGCACCTCGGTGCAGCGCTTCGCGACCTCGATGGCGGCGGTCTCGTTGCTGGCGTACGTGAACGCAACATCGTGTCCACGCTTCGCTGCTTCAACGACGATCGCGGCGCCAAGACCGCGCGAACCTCCGCTGACAAAGAACTTCACGGACGGTCCTCGTACTTCGCGATCAGGCTGACGCAGTTGATGCCGCCAAAGCCGAACGAGTTCTTGAGTAGGGTCTTCACCGGCCAGTCGACGGGAGTCGTGCCGCGGCAGATGTCTAGGTCGACCTCGGGATCGAGGTTCTCGATGTTGATCGACGGGTGCAGCTTGCCGGCGCGCATCTGCAGCACGGCGGCGATCGTCTCGACGGTCGGCGCGGCCCAGCAGGTGTGGCCGAGCATCGACTTCGTCGCGTTGAGCTTGAGCTTGTACGCGTGGTCGCCGAACACGCGCTTGATCGAGCGGATCTCGGTGAGATCACCGAGCGGAGTCGACGTCGCGTGCGCGTTGATGTAGTCGACTTGCTCCGGCGCGATGCCGCACTTGTCGAGCAGTCGCTTCATCACGCGCGCTTGTCCATCCTCGGACGGCTGCGGCAAGTGGTTCGCATCGCTGCCGGCCTCGACACCGAGGACCTCGGCGTAGATCCGTGCGCCGCGGCGCTTCGCGGACGTCAGCGTCTCGACGACGAGACATCCTCCGCCATGCGCGGGGACAAAGCCTTCGCGCGCCGTGTCCCAGGGGCGACACGCGAGCTGCGGTGTCTCGTTGAATGACTGGAACGTGATCGCGCCCATGAGCGCCATCGCGTGCAGCTCGACCGGCGAGAAGTCGAGCACGGCACCGACGATCACCGCGGCTTCGACGTCGTGGTAGCGGAGCTCGTCGACCGCGCAGCGCAGCGCCGTGTTGCCGCTCGCGCAGGCCGCACCGACCGTGTAGATCGGGCCACGTGCGCCGAGCAGCTCGGAGATGCATCCCGCGTGATCGGTATCGAGCCCCGTCAGTGCGAGCAGCGAGTCCATGAAGTCCGGCTCGTCGACGTACTGGAGGCGTTGCTCGTACTGGTAGTTGAAGTTGATGTTGTGGCCCGCGACGATCGCCGCCGTGCGGTCGAGATCGAGGCCGCTACCGAACAGACCCGCGTCGAGAAAACCGTCGAGCGCGAGCAGGATCGTGAGCTTCGTCGTCCACGGGCTCTTCGAGATCAGCTTGCGCGCGCGCTTCCAGACGTCGGCGGGAATGCGGCCCTCGTACGATTGCAGCTTGCTCGCCCAGTCGTACTCCGACAGATCGGCGCCGACCTTCGAATAGCAGCGCGAGATGTCGATGGTCTTCCAGTTCGACAGTGCGCTCTTGCCCGCGTAGAGGTTCGCGAGGAAGCCGTCGAGCGTGTCGCCGATCGGCGTGTTGATCGCCATTCCCGAGATGACGATGCGTTCAGGCTTCGACAAAGTAGACCTCCATGATCGCGAAGCAACACGGCACGTCGCCGCGGAACAGTTGACCGACAGCAACGCCGGTGTACTCGCCGTGATCGATCGAGCGCGCGAGCATGCGGACCTCGTCGCCGGGGCGCAGGGCCTCGAGGAAGATCGCGTGGTGAATCTTCAGGCCGCGCACCGGGGGCGGCACGTCAGTGGGACGGACATCGCTGCGGCCGAGCGTAGCGAGTGCAAACAGGCACAGCCCGAGCTGCCCCATCGATTCCACCTGCAGTACGCCCGGATAGATCGGCTCGCCCGGAAAGTGACCGACGAAGAGCGGATCGTTCGGATCGATCCGGCGCGTTCCGATGATCGTCTTGGCCTCGAGATCGACATGCGTGATCGTCTCGACGAACAGGAACGGATCGCGGTGCTGCAGCAGCCGCTCGATCTGGGGACGTCCGAGGTCCACCGCGTGCGCGGGATTGGCCTCGAACAGAGGGCGCTTCTTGCCGACGCGAACGAGCGCGTCGATCTCTTCAGCCTGCATGTAACAGCTCCTTCACGATCGTCTGCACGTGCTCGGGCCAGCCCTCCGCGACGTCGGTGCGCTTGCGTGCACCGGGCGTCCAGCCACGACCGAACAGGTTGTAGAGGACTGATTTCGGTCCGACCTCGACGAAGATCGGATTCTCGACGCGCGCCGTGACCGCCTCGATGCTCGCGCGCCAACGCACCGGTTGCGACACGTGCTCGATCAAGCATGCACGGATCAGATCGGCGCTCGGTTGCGCGATGATCTCGCCCCGCGTGTTCGGGACGTAGGGCAGCGTCGCCGCAGAGAAGTCGAGTCTCGCGAGCTCGGCACCGAGCTTTACCCCGGTCGGCGCGAATACCGGCGCGTGCATCGGGATGCGCGGCTCGATCTCGGTTGCCTCCAAGAAGACTTCCTCCTCGAGCGCGGCAACGATCTGTTCGACGGCTGCGCGGTCGCCGGAGATCACCTGCTGGCGCGGCGAGTTGTACAACCCGATGCCGGCGCGCTCCGCGAGACCCAGCCGCGCGATCGTCTGCTCGACCAGCTCGGCGTCGACGGGAAACACGGAGACCATCGCCCCGCCAACGGCCTCGTCGTAGAGCCGGCCACGAGCGTCGACGAGCCGCAGCGCCGTCTCGAACGCGAGCGTACCGATGTGAACGAGATGGTTGTACTCGCCGAGCGAGAGCCCGAGCGACCACTGGGCGACCACTCCTGCCGACGCGAGAACGCGTGCGTGGAGCTCGTTCGCGAGGAACACGCCGACCTGGACGTCGCGGTTGGTCGCGAGAGAACTCGCTCCGCGATAGTGCGCAACGAGATCGCGGTCGAGGATCTCCGACGCGCGTTCGACGGTCGCCCGCGCGAGCGTGTGCGCGGAGACGAGCTTCTCGATCATCTCGGGATAGCGGGAGCTCTGTCCCGGAAACATGAAGACGATCGTCATAGGCCGAGCTCTGCGCGCTGCGCGTAGATCGACGAGATGCCATCGGCGAAGGTGTTCCCGCGGTCGACCATCACGACCTGACCGGTCATCGCGTCGAACATCCCGCTACACAGCGCGAACGCCGCGTCCGCCACCTCGTCGACGGTCATGAACCAGTCGTCAGGAACGAACCGGCGGAGGAAGCCGTAGAACTCGTTCCCGAACGTGTCCGTGAAGGCATCGGTCTTGATCGCGCGCGAGCGCACCACGTTCACGCGCGTGCCCTCGTCGCGTAGCCGATACGCGAGATAACGCGCGAACGTTTCCGCGGCGGCCTTACCGCTCGCGACGAAGTCGTACGCGGGGGTGAAGCGGTCGGGCCCATCCGACGACATGATGATGACGTAGCGGGGAAACACACCGAGCACCCGTTTTGCCGCGAGTGTGTAATCCACGACGGGCCACGCACTCGCACGCATGCTCTTGAGAAACGCGCGCTCCGTTAGGTCGTCCAGACTTTGTACAGTCACGGCGGCGGACGCATTCGAGATCAACGCATCGACGCGGCCGCACTTGTCGCGGATCACTTCGTAGAGACGCTGTGTCTCGTCGCTTCGCGAGATGTCCGCTTCGAGGACGAGAGGCTCCAACGCACCCACGGCGCGGAACTTCTCGGCGAGCTCCGCCTCGTCGGCGCTGCCCCATTTGTGAGTCAGAACTAGCTTCGCTCCGTGACGAGCGAACGCGAGCGCAGTTCCGAGTCCGATGCCCTTTGTCCCGCCCGTGACGAGAACTACTCGGCCTTCATACGAACGCGCGGCAATGCGTTGTTGATTCTGCTCGATCATGTTGCACCGGGCCAAACGCGGGCGGACCCTAGAACTTCTCGGATGGCGTTCGCTATAGGCATGAACCCCAGGTCAGACTCGTGAACGAGATTGCAGGCGCGGTTGCGCGCGCGATGCTCAATCTCGCGACGACCGCAGGAGTCGAACCTGGGCCGCTAGTCGCGGGACTAGGGTTCGACCAACGGTCAGTGGAAAAGCTGAAGCGCGTAAGTTGGGACGACTACTGCGTGTTGATCCAGCGGGCCGCCGTTGCCGTCGGTGGTGTCGACCGGCTCTGCGCGATCACCGCGGCGCACTACGCAGACGCGCTCCCGCCCGAGGTCCGCATCGTGTTCCGCTCGCTCGTCAGCCCGAAGCTCCTCTATCGGTTCATTTTTACAGCCGTGAACCCGGCCGCGATGCCATCGATGACGTTCGACTACCGCGAGCTATCCGACGGCCGACTCTTCATCGCGACGAAGCTTCGCGACTACGTGCGGGGTTCGTTCGAGTTCAACCAGTGCAGCGTAGGTGCGGTCGAAGGCATGCCGCTGCATCTGGGGTTGCCACACGCAGAGGTCGACGTTCAGGAGCTGACAGATCGCTCGCTGCGGTTGCTCGTTCGGCTGCCTGAATCGCAAACACTGCTCGCACGTGTACGTCGTACCTCCGCGGCTGATCTTCGCGACGCTTCGCTGTACTTGATGACGCTGTTTGCCGACAACGCGCGCGTGCGTGGAGACTCACTCGCATCACGTGATCCTGCGCCGCCCCGTGCCGTGCAGCCCGAGCTCGAGGATCGCGTGCGCCACACGGAGGCAGCGCTCGGGTTGACCCGCCGGCAGGCCGAGGTGCTCGCGCTCACGGTCCGCGGATTGTCGAACAAAGAGATCGGCTCCGAGCTGGGATGCGCTGAAAACACCGTCGAGCTTCACGTCACACAGTTGCTCAAGAAGAGCGGAGCTCAAGGTCGTGTTCAGCTCGTCGCGCGGTTCTGGACCGATCAGCTCGGCAGGTCGACGTGAACGAGGTTGCGGCCGCGCTCGTCCGCGCCATGATCGCTCTCGGTACCGGTGCGGGACTCGATCCCGAGCCGTTGGTCGAAGGACTCTCGTTCGACGAGCGCTCGCTGCCCAAGCTGAAGCGCGTGCGGTGGGACGAGTACTGCGTGCTGGTCGAGCGGACCGCTGCGGCCCTCGGCGGCCCGGAGCAACTCGCCGAGGTCACGGCGAAGAGCTATGCCGCTGCGCTGCCGTCCGAGGTCCGCATCGTGTTCAGGACGCTCGTGAGTCCGAAGGTGCTCTATCGGTTCATGTTCACGGTCCTCAATCCGGCGGCGTTTCCTGCAATGACGTTCGAGTACCGGGATATCTCCGACAACCAGATCTTCATCGCCGCGAAGTTTCGCGACTACGTGCGCGGCTGCAGGGACTTCAATCATTGCAGCGTCGGGGCGATTCAAGGCGCGCCGCTTCATCTCGGGCTGCCAAGGGCAGAGGTCGAAGTGGAAGAGCTCACGGATCGTACGCTGCGGGTACGCGTCACGCCGCCCGAGTCGCAGACGTTGCTCGCCCGCGTACGACGCACCTCCGCCGCCGATCTGCGCGACGCATCGCTGCGGCTGATCACGCTGTTCGCCGACGACGCTCGAGTCCGAGCGGACTCGATTGCCTCGCGTACGATCACTCCGCAGCGTCCTGTCTCCGACGAGATCGCCGAGCGCGTTCGCCTGGTCGAGGCGAAACTGGGACTCACCCGCCGGCAGGCCGAGGTGTTGGCGCACGTCGTCCGCGGGCTCTCGAACAAAGAGATCGGCGCCTTGCTCAAATGCGCCGAGAACACGGTGGAGCTTCACCTCACGCAGCTGCTCAAGAAGTGCGGCGTGCAGGGGCGCGTCCAGCTAGTCGCGCGGTTCTGGACGGACGAGCTCGGGGCCTAACGGCTCAGCGTGCCGCGCCCGCGCTCTTCGTAGAGCCGGCTGAAATTCTCGAAGACTGACGCGCCGCGATCGACGCTGATGACCTGACCGCCGATTCCATCCGCGAGGCCGCTGCACAGACCGAACACGGCCTCACCGACCTCGTCGGGCGTGGTGAACGTGCCAGGGCTGTGCTTCTCGACGAACGGCACGAACTCGTCGCCGAACGTCGCGCGCAGTGATTCGGTATCGACGAACCGTGTCCGCACGGCGTTGACGCGCGTGCCCGTGTCGCGCAATCGGTGATTGAGGTACCTGCACAGCGCCTCGAGCGCCGCTTTCGCCGCGGCCACGATGTCGTAGTTCACGTGGTACGTGTCCGCGCCTTCCGACGACATCGCGATGACGTAGCGCGGGTAGTGGCCGAACACCTCGTTCGCGACCCGCGTGTACTCGACGATCGGCCACGTGGTGTAGTCGATCGCGGTCGCGAGCCCCCGGCGGGTAAAATCCTCGACGCCCTTTACCAGCGGTGCGAACGCCACGTTCGAGATCAGCGCATCGAGGCGCTCGTGCCTCTCGCGAATGCCGGCGAGAACCGCGCGCGTGTCGCTCTCTTGAGAGACGTCCGCATCGACGATCTGCGGTGCGGGTGCACCGACGGCTGCGAACGCGGCGGCGATCTCGCCAGGATCCGCCGAGCCCCACTTCTGCGTGAGCGTCACGTGCGCGCCGCGCTTGCCGAAAGCGAGGCCGATCGCGAGACCTAGACCCTTCGTTCCACCGGTGACGAGGACCGCGCGGCCTGCATAGTCATTCCAATTCACGATCCGGACCACTACGCGAGCGGAGTCGCGCGCGCAACCTCAAGCGCTCGAAGCGACCCGCGCCGCGTCGGACAAATCTCGGACAAGCACGAGAGCTGCTCCTCGCGATTTCCCCACCGGGGTTGATTGTTCGCGCCAGAACGGCGCGCTTTTCGGTCCAGTTCCCTCACCGGGGTTGATGGATCGCGCCACGACGGCGGTCGCCCGCCCCCACGGGCGCTGCGATTCCCCCACCGGGGTTGAGGGATCGCGCCACAACGGCGCACTTCGCGAAATCGGTCTGACCACTCTCGGACAGATCTCGGACAACAGCGAGCTAGCGACGCTTGATCGACGTGATCACGACGGGCGTCTGCGGTGCATCCTTCGCGAACGGACCTGACGGGCCGGTCTTGACGCTCTTGATCTTCTCGACCACGTCCATGCCCTCGGTGACCGTACCGAACACGGAGTAGCCCCAACCGTCGGCGCCACCCTTATGGTCGAGCGACTTGTTGTCGACGACGTTCACGAAGAACTGCGCGGTCGCGGAGTGAGGATCGCCCGTGCGCGCCATCGCGACAGTGCCGCGAGTGTTCGCGACATTGTTGGTCGACTCGTTCTCGACGGGATCGAGCGTCTTCTTGCGCTCGAGCTTCTCGTCGTAGCCACCGCCCTGGATCATGAAGTTGGAGATGACGCGGTGAAACACCGTGCCCTCGTAGTGTTTGGAGTCGACGTACTTCAGGAAGTTCTCGACCGACTTGGGCGCGCGGCCCGGATCGAGCGTGATGGTGAAGGTGCCGAGGGAGGTCGAAACATCGACGACAGGATCAGCCATATGGAGAGCCTACCTGGTGGTACGACTCACTCCGTGTTGTCGCGCTATCTTTTTGCCGCCTCGTTTCTTGTCGCCTGCCAGGGAGCCGAGAAGGCGTGTCCACCGTCGACGAATGTGACCAACGTGAACACCATCGTGACGACCGAGAAGGGCACTCCCGCTGAACTTGCGCCGCTCGCTGCAGATGCCGTCGCTGACGCGAAGCAGAAGTGCATCGAGAAGCACGGCGAAGCGCATCGCAAGGACATCGAGGCAGGCGTCGATCAGGTTGCGAACCTGTGGCGCACGAGCGACGGAGATCTGGCGGCGTTCTGTATCGAGCAGTTCGTGGCCGATCCGGCGGCGCGCGACGTGATGTTCAGCCGCTTTCAGGATGTGTTCGAGCAGGTGCGCGGTCACAACCTGGAGCTCACGCGTCTCGCGAAGTGGGGCGCCGAGGTCGAGGATCAGAAGCCGGTCGCACCGTCCGATAATTTGCTCGCTGCGTACGAGCCCGAGGCGCACGTCGTCGACGACATGTTCCGGAACAAGGCCGCGTTTGCGGTGCTTCTGAACTTCCGCCTCACCACGCTCGAGCAGCGGATCCGCGACGGCAAGACGTACGACCGCCGCACGTGGGCCGAGATCCGGCTCACGGGCAAGTTCGACACGCGCATCCCTGGCGAGCTCGAGGCAGCGGCGAGCGCAGCCGAAGCGGCCGGCGACCAGTACGTCGCTGGCTACAACATCTGGATGCATCACGTCCTGTCCGAGGACGGCTCGCGCAAATTCCCGTCGGGCAAGCGCCTCATCAGCCACTGGAACCTGCGCGACGAGCTGAAGGCCAACTACGCCGACAAGGATGGTCTGGCGAAGCAGCTCACGATCGCGAAGGTGATGGAGCGCATCGTCACGCAGTCGATCCCGAAGGCGGTGATCGACAACCCGAACCTCGATTGGAACCCCTTCACCAACAAGGTGACGGTCGCGGAAACGGGAAGCGTCGAGGCAGATGCGCCCAAGGATCGCGCGATGCAACCGTCCGACGAGCGCGAGCCCGATACACGCTTCGAGAAGGTGTTGGCGCACTTCCACGCCGCGCAAGCGATCGACAAGTACTCGCCGCTCGCGCCAACCGCACTCTCGCGTGCGTTCGAGGGCGCCGAGATTCCGGAGGAGCGTGTGCGCAGCATGCTCATCGAGGTGCTCAGCAATCCGCTCGCCGGCGACGCCGCGAAGGAGCTCGAGACCAAGCTCGGCCGCAAGCTCGTGCCGCACGATCTCTGGTACCGCTTTGGCGCGGACAAGAACGACGAAGCGTCGCTCGACGCGATCACGAAGAAGAAGTATCCGACGTCCAAGGCGTTCGCGGACAACCTCCCGAACATCCTCACGGGCCTCGGCTTCACCGACGCGCGTGCGAAGTATCTCGCCGAGCACATTGCTGTCGACCCGTCGCGCGGTGCGGGCCACGCGATGGGCGCCGAGCGTCGCGGTGACAAGGCGCACCTGCGAACGCGCGTCGAGCCTGATGGCATGAACTACAAGGGCTACAACATCGCGGTCCACGAGCTAGGCCACAACGTCGAGCAGACGTTCTCGCTCTACGACATCGATTACACGCTGCTCTCCGGCGTGCCAAATACCGCCTTCACCGAAGCACTCGCGTTCCTCTTCCAAGCGCGCGACCTCCAGCTCCTCGGCCAACCAGCGCCAGGAAAAGACGCCGAGCGCGGCCGCGTACTCGACGCGTTCTGGAACACGCGCGAGATCGCAGGCTCCGCACTCGTCGAGCTCGACGTGTGGAAGTGGCTCTACGCGCACCCCGACGCCACCGCAACTCAGTTGCGCGAGGCGACCGTCACCATCGCGCGCGAGACGTGGAACAAATACTTCGCGCCGTACCTCGGCGGTAACGGCACCGTGCTCCTCGGCATCTACAGCCACACCATCGCGTCGCCGCTCTATCTGTTCAACTACGTCCTCGGCCAGCTCATCGCATTCCAGGTCGAAGAGATGGTGGCCGATAAGGACAAGGCAACCTTCGCGCGCGAGTACGAGCGCGTCGCGCGGCAAGGCCGGATCCTCCCCGACCTGTGGATGGAAGGCGCGACCGGCAAGCCCGTCAGCACGCAGCCGCTGCTCGACGCCACCAAGCGCGCGTTCGAGACCAAATAGTCCTTGAGCACCGGGCCCGCGCGACGCTAAAACGCGCTCGGCATGAAGCTCGCGGACGCGGTGAAGAGATGGTTTTCGTCGGGCCCCTCGGGTGACGAGAAGAAGCTCCTGCATCGCTGCCTCGGAGATGTGGCGCAAGCTGACCGCCTGATCAGCGCCGAGCTCGCGAGACGACCGGCGCTATCGCGCGCGGCTGCATCGCGATCAGCGCTCGATCGCTGGTCGCGCGATCGCTAGTCACGTCTCGGACAGATCTCGGACAGAGAGCGTTTCGCGCACTTACCTCAACCCCGGTGAGGTGGTCTGGGCCGTGGCGCGAGGTTTTTGACGCAGAGCTGCTTCGGACAGATCTCGGACAGAGAGCGTTTCACGCACTTACCTCAACCCCGGTGCGGTGGCCTGACCACTTTCGCGGATGTAGAGTGGCTGCCCGTGTCGTTCGCGAGCCTGATCAGCGCCACCAAGCTGCGCACGCTTGCGGATCGGGGTTACGAGCGCGGGCTCGCGTACTTCGAGGGCGGTCAGGTGCTCTCGTGCGAGGTCGTCGGCGATGGCATCGAAGGCATGGTCGCAGGCACCACGTCATATCGCGTTCGTGTGTTCGCGCCTGGGCGGAAGCTGGCGTGGGAATGCACGTGTCCGGTGTCCGATGCGATGTGCAAGCACGCGGTCGCGCTGTGTTTGTTCTTCCTCTCGGACTCGCAGATCGCAGAGCTCGATGGAGTGCCGCAGGACGAGCCCGCACGAAAGCCGGGAAAGACAGCGCAACCATTCGCGACGACGGCCGAGCTCACCGCATGGGCGAAGGAACACGAGGTCGAGCACGAGCTGATCACGAGCGCGCTTGTCGTGATGCCCGAGGTCGCCGAGGTCTACCGGAATCCCACCGGCCTCCACTACATGCTCGCTCGTCTCACGCTGCGCGACATCGGGTCCGTCGAGGCGGCGGGGCGCTATCTCGGCGTGCGCCAGGTGCAGCAACCAGCTGCGGAAGCAGCGCGCGCATATCTGGCCCGCGCCGCGGCGGACGTCCAACGCGGAATCGCGGAGGAGGAGGCCCAGTCGACCGACGTCCCGAAGGGATTGTCGACGGAGCAGGCTCCGATCGCGACGCTCTGGCAGCGCCTCGTCGGGATTCGCGCGGAGCTCCGGCGGCGAGCGTCTCCACGGAGCAAGGCGGCGCGGGCGGAAGGCGAGCTGCGATTCGATCCGAATGGACTCGCTCTCGTCTGGACCGAGCGCGCGATCGCAGGCGGACACGTGCCCGGGCTCGGGGTGTTCCACGCGCATCTCGCACTGCACCCGATGCTGGATCTGCGCTGCTCGTGCAGCGGACCTCCACGGCATGACAACGGCTGGCGCGGTGCGATGCGATCACACGCCTCGGCAGAGGAACTGCGCGCCATGGATGCGCACGATGCGCTGCATGCGAGCACGGCACCGGTCAGCGCGATAGGACGGGCGGGATGCACGCACTTGATCGCGCTCGTCGACACGACGTTCGAGTTGCTCGCTGATCCCGCGCGGCGCGACAGGGCAATGCAGTACGCCGAGGAGCTCACGCGGCCCGGTTGGCAACGGGCCATCGCTGCGATGACTGCGCTCGATGAGAAAGCCGATGCGCCGACGGCGGACATCGAGGTCTGGTGGGAGGTCGACAACGGCTACGGCGGCGCGACGCTGATGCCGGTCGTGAAGAAGCGTCTCAAGAAGGGCGGGTGGTCGGCGGGAACGCGCGTGACCCCGCAGCGGATGCTCGCGGACCATGGAGCAGCGTTGACCGAGAGCGACGCGAAGATCGCCGAGCACGTAGCATCGTTCGTCCCCGTGCATCGCTCGAGCACGTATCCGGCCCGTGCGTTCATGGCCCTCGTGGGACATCCACGTGTGCGGCTCGCGGAGGGCGAACAGCTGGTGTCCGTGCGTCGCTTCCCTCTCGGGTTCTCTGCGCTGCCATCTGGCGAGATGATCCGCGTCGAGCCCGCCGTCGACGGAGCACGCTTCTCGCCCCGGTTGCTCGCCCCCCTCCTCGAGATGCACGCGCATGGCGAGCCACTCTTGGTGATCGAGCCAGAGCACGAGCGCGTGATGCTGATCGATGCGAGCGATTCCGCGCGCGCGCTGTGGGCGACGTTCGCAAAGCATGGCGATGTATTTCCGCCGGAGTCGCACGACGCACTGTTGACGCAGCTGGGCAAGCTCGAGCGGCGGTTGCCGATGAGCGTGCCGCATCAGCTGAAGGGGGCGCGCCTCGTCGAGAAGATAACGGTGGTGATGCGGGTGCGGATTACGCCCGAGGACACGCTTGAGCTCGAAGCATTTATCCGGCCCGCACCCGGTAGCGCGATCTTCCCGCCCAACGTCGGCCCGCGCGACGTGATGATCGCGGCAGACGGACAGCGCGGTTACGTGCGACGCACGCTGGATACGGAGTTACCCCGCGTGCGTGAAATGCTCGCGCGCCTCCCGCTCGATGCTGCAGAGGAAGGACCGCCTCTCATCTTCTCGATCGCGGATGCGGACGCGGCGCTCGAGCTGGTCGCGGTGCTACAGAACCCGCCCGAAGGCATCGAAGCGGAGTGGGTCGATCGTAAAACGACCGTCGTCGGCACGGCGGGACCGCGCGCTCTGCGTTTGAACATCGATCGCAAGCACGACTGGTTCGGCATCGAAGGCCAGCTCGTTATCGACGGTGCGCGGCTCGAGCTTGCGGCGCTGCTCGATGCAGTCCGTCGCCAGCGCAAGTTCGTTCGCATTGACGAGAATCGCTGGGTCGAGCTGAGCGCAGAGTTGCGTCGCAGGCTCGTCTCGATCGCCGATCAAACGTACGAGACAAAGAACGCGATCGAGCTGTCGCCTGCCGCGGCACCTGCCATTCGCGAGGCCGAAGCCGAAGGCGTCCAGATCGTGCAAGCGCCGGCGTGGCAGGATCTCGCTACGCGCTTCGCGGCGTCGAGTCGGCTGCGCCCCAAGCCACCTGCGGGCCTCGTCGCCACGCTGCGCGAATATCAGATCGAGGGACACGCATGGCTTTCGCGCGTTGCCGCATGGGGAGCGGGTGCGTGTCTGGCCGACGACATGGGTCTCGGTAAGACGATCCAGGCGATCGCTGTGCTGCTCGATCGAGCGAAGAAAGGCGCCGCGCTCGTGCTCGCGCCGACGAGCGTCACGTTGAACTGGGTCGACGAGCTGCGCCGGTTTGCGCCCACGCTCAACCCGATCGTCTACGGCGAGGGCGATCGTACTTCGAAGCTGAGCAAGCTCGGTAAGCACGACGTGCTGATCGTCAGCTACGGCCTGTTGCACCGCGATATCGATGCGCTCGCGTCGCGTGTGTTCACGACGCTGATCATCGACGAGGCGCAGGCACTGAAGAACCACACGACTCAGCGTTCGAGGGCTGCGCGCCGCCTCCAGGCCGAATTTCGAATCGCGATGTCTGGCACGCCGATCGAGAACAATCTCGGAGAGCTGTGGGCGCTGTTCGCCGTGATCTTCCCCGGGCTCCTCGGGAGCTGGGACCAATTCCGCGATCGCTACGCGTTCCCGATCGAGCGCCAGAACAGCAGCGACGCGCGCGCCGCGCTCTCGCGAGTCATCACGCCATTCCTGCTCCGCCGTACCAAGTCCGACGTTGCGCGCGAGCTGCCGTCTCGCACCGAGATTCAGGTGCCCATCTCCCTCTCCACCGAAGAGATGACGATCTACGAGGACTCGCGCCTCGCGGCTGTCGCGATTCTCGCGCGTCAGGTGAAGAAGACGCCCGATAACCAGCAGCGCTTTCAAGTGCTCGCCGCGCTCACGCGGCTGCGCCTCCTCGCGTCGCATCCTCGCCTGCACGACAACGAGTCGCCCATCGCCTCCTCCAAGATGCAGCGCTTGCTCGAGTTGCTCGACGAGCTGCGCGCATCCGGCCATCGCGCCCTCGTCTTCAGCCAATTCACGCGGCACCTCTCGCTCGTGCAGGATGAGCTGACCAAGGCAGGCTTCGCGTGGCTCTATCTCGACGGCGCCACTCCGATGAAGGAGCGCAAGAAGCTGATCGACCGCTTCCAGGCCGGCGAGGGCGATGCGTTCCTGATCTCACTCAAAGCGGGAGGAACCGGTATCAACCTCACCGCGGCCGACTACGTGATCCATCTCGACCCGTGGTGGAACCCCGCGGTCGAGGACCAAGCGACCGATCGCGCCCATCGCATTGGCCAGACGAAGCCGGTGACGGTCTATCGCCTGATCGCTCGCAATACCGTCGAGGAGCGCATTTTGCAGATGCATCACGGTAAGCGGGCGCTCGTCGCCGGGGTGCTCGATGGTACCGACCAGGCCGCGAAGCTCACGACCAAAGATCTGATGGCGCTGCTCGGCTAGTTCTCGCTGCTCATACCCCCACCGGGGTTGGTTTCTCCCTCGTCGCACGCGCGCTCCCCCACACCGCGCTCCCCCACCGGGGTTGAGTTTCGCGCTCCCCTCACCGCGCTCCCCTCACCGGGGTTGAGTTTCGTCGGCTGTGCACGCTGCGGCGCGTCGCCTCGTTTGTCCGAGATCTGTCCGAGACTCTTGGCCGTCCCGCTCGCGGCTGACTCGACACTCTCAGTCTCGTGTCCGATGTCCGGCCGGTTCTCGGACAGCGTGTCCGACGGGTGCCCGAAATCGCGTGATCGCGCACGTACTTCTCGATACCTACGATCGGCGCGAAATTTGCCTCGGAGTCGCCCTATGTCGCTACCGCGTCCCGTATTCCCCGGTGCCTTCTACATGATCACGCGCCGGTGCACGCATCGTCAGTATTTGATGAGGCCCGACGAAGCGACAAACAACAATTTCCTCTACTGCCTCGGCGAGGCAGCTCAGCGTTTTGGGATCGTCCTGATTCTGTCGCAGATGCTCTCGAACCATCACCACACGACCGTCTACGACCCATACGGGCGAATCAATGAGTTCACCGAACACTTCCACAAGATGTTCGCCAAATCGCAGAACGCTCTGCGCCGACGGTCGGAGAACCTCTGGAACTCCGCGCCGGTTTGCAACGTCGAGCTCGTCGGAGTGGAGGACGTTCTCGACAAGCTCGTTTACGTCGCGACCAATCCCGTCAAAGACAATCTCGTCGACGCTGTCCACCACTGGCCCGGACCGCAGACGTTGCCCGCGCTCCTGACGGGCAGGAAGCTCACCGCGCGTCGGCCGCAGCACTTCTTTCGGAAGGAGGGAAAGATGCCAGCAACGGTCGAATTGACGTTCGAGTTTCCGCCGAGCCTTGGCGATCCAGAACACCTTCGTCAGGAGCTCGCGTCTCGGATCAAAGCGATGGAGCGCGCGTTGGCAGAAAAGCGATTCTCGGAGAATCGGAGAGTCCTTGGCCGTGCTCGAGTGCTGCGCCAGCATTGGCTAGACACCCCGGCAGGACAAGAAGATCGCCGGAGTCGTGACGACATTCGCCCTCGTGTTGCTGCCTTGAGTAAGTGGGACCGAATCGCGGCGCTACAGCGCAACAAGCAATTCATCAACGCGTATCGGAAGGCGCGCGATGCGTGGCTGCGGGGCCTCGAAGCAGTCTTTCCTGCCGGCACCTATTGGCTCCGTCGATTCATGAACGTTCCGGTAGCGCCGCTCGCTGCCTAGCGAGGTCACTTCCGAAACGCGACCTGGTACGACTCAGCGCACCCTCTGCAACAGAGGAGTGTGCCGTTGCGGCGTGGCTTCGTCCGCTCAACCGCGGAGTGCGATTACGCGTAGGACTGAACTATCGCCCCGCGCTGATCGTGTAACGACGTCCTGATTGACGCGACGGTCACGCTCTGTCGCGCCTCAACCCCGTTCGGGGCTAGTTGGGCTAGTTCACTTGCGGCGCCTGGTACTCGTGCGCACGCAGCCACTCGGCGCTCGGATACTGATTGGGATGCGCGATCCAGCGCGTCAGCGGCGAGTTGGTGCGCGTGAAAGAGCACTTCGCAAGCAGCGCCTTGAACGGAACCATAATGACCTCGGTGTCTTCTTCGCCCGGCTCGCCGAGCACGCAGCTCACGAGATCCACGTCGGGCAAGTGCGTCGGAACCTCGAGCGCTTGGCTCCACGTCGCGAGTCGCGTGACCTCGTTAGTGTCCTTGCGGCCGAGGCGCTGGTATTTCGCGCAGAAGTACGACTCGTCGGGATACTTGTCGTAGAGGTGGCGCTCCATATCGTACGCGCCGTGGATGTCATCTGCGACGAGCTCGGCATTCTCGAGCCCTGCCCCGGCGGGTGCCGTCGCTTCGCGGAGTTGCCCACCGACGAACTGATAGATGCGCGACGACACGCGATATGAGTCATCGGGGTTGTGCGCGAGCGCGGCGAGGATGTTGTAGCTCCCTGGGACCGCGGGATCTCCGACGGCGATCTTGCCGCGCTGCGGAACGACGATGTACGGGTCCTTGCACATGTGAAACATGCGCGGCAGCAAGATGCGAGCGGCGACGTACGTGTCGTCCTGGCCCGAGATTGCTCCGCCGATCCAGAAGCCCGCATCCGTGCCGATGAAGGCGAGGTCCGAGCTCGCCGCGAGCTTCGCGATTCCGCGCTCGAGCACTTCCTCGAACGACTTGCCCCAATCCTTCAGCATCCGGAACGTCACGGGCAGCGACTGTGTCGGCAGATCGATCGCGATCGTCGCGTAGAGACCGGGCGCAATCTCGCGATGTGCGATCAGATCGTGATCCTTTGCGCCCATCGAGCGAACCTGTGCAGCCGCGTTTGCGATCTGCGTCATGCCGCGAACGTTCGCGATCAACTTCGGCGCCGCTTGCTCCCACGTCTCCGGAATCTCGGGCGGCGGACGCAGTACCGACTCGTTGATGAACTTCGCGCGCTCGCGCCGGGGCAACGCCAAGAAGGTCTTGTACGCGTTGCCGAGCATCATCGTGTAGCCGTCGCTCGTGATGCGCATCTCGGCCGGATCGACGGCTGGGTTGATGAACCGACCGCGCTTGACGCCCATGCGGGCAACGAGGCCAGTGAACTTCTCCGGTGACAGCTCGCCGATGCCAAAGATCTTGGAAAACATGCGTGTCTAGAACGGACGAATCGTCGCCGCCGCCAGTCGCACGCTAGGCGGTTTCGGCGAACACCGGCCACGGGGTAGCGCGGGGCCCCGCATGCCAGTTGTCGTGGCGGCCATCCCAGTGCATCAACTCGACTTTGTAGGCATCGATGCCGTCGAGCGCGTTGAGATTGATGCTGACGAAATCACCGCCGAGCTCGGGCAGACTGCCGAAGCCGAACGTGTGGACGCCGCAGGTTGGACAGAACACGCGCTTGCCGATCTGGTTGGGATACTCCGCGTGCTGCGACGGCGGCGTGAGCTCCTTGAATGCGGCTGGCTTGACCATACCGCTGCGGTTGCCGATCTTCGTGCAGATGCGGCAGTTGCACATCGTGCCCTTCGCCGGATCGATCTCGACCTGGAACTTGACGTTGCCGCAGTGACAGCTACCCGTGTGTGTTGTCGTCATGCTCGTAGGTTGCGCGAGTGTAGTGACAGCCTTCTGTCAGGTTTCAGCTGTACATGTAAAGGACCCCCGCGACCGGGATCGCCAGTCCTCCGGCGATGAACCATTTTCCGCGGCCGGAGATGCCGAGCTGCCCCTTGAGCATCACCGCACCGGTGAGCGCCATCAGGATCATCGCGATCGCGAACAAGTCGGCGACGTACGTCCACCAGCCCTTGAGGTTGTTGAGGTGGAGCGCGTTGACCTGGAACAGGACCGCGCGCGTCGTTACCGTTTTCGCTGTGCCGCGTCCTGTCGCGAGATCGACGCGAAGCTCTTGGCCATCGGGAAAGAAGACGCGGAAGTCCGTCGCGGTGTCGAATACGTGGCCCCGGATCGCGCTCGCGTCGAGGCCCGCCTTGGTCGCGACCAACCTTGCTGTCTCGTCCGGCGAACCCGACGGAACAGGTCCAATGTCGACGTTGCGCTGCGCGAACTTGTAGTTCGGGTTCCACGCATCGACATGGTTCACAGCGAGGCCGGAGATGCCGTACGCGAGTGTCAGCGCGATGATGACGTAGCCGACGTCACGATGGATCGCGCGCGCGTACTTGCGCCACGGCTTTTCCACCGCTCAGATCTTGTCGCTGAAGACCGCGCCGGTTCCGTCGAGACGGACGAGCTGCGTCGCCTTGGTCACGGTCGCTGGGTCGAACTGCTGGCCGTGCTCCTTGGCCTCTTCTTCCGCCATCTCTTTGGTCTGCTCGAGCGTGAGCTCGTGGACCGACACGTTGCCCTGCGCGATCGCGTGCTTTCCCTTGGAGTCGACCGGGAACACCATCTCGCCGTCGGTGACCTTGAACTTGAGCTTCTGGCCAGGCTCGGTGCCCGCCATCTCGAACCAGCAGCCGCGCATCTCGCACACGTCAGTAACCGTGCCCTCGACGCGAACCGTCTTGCCCTTGAACGCGGTCGGGTCGGCGAGGATCGCGCCGATCGTCGTCGTGTCCGCGAGCGTCACGCCCGCGCCAAACTTCTGGCCATCCGGCGTCTTCACTGCCGTGCCGTTGGGGCCCGCGACGGGCTCGGCGCTCTTGGCTTCGGGCGCCGGAGTGGACTTGGTCGGTCCTTTATCGCAAGCGGCCACGAAAACGAGGAGCGCGAAGGCGGTGGTGCGGAGCATGACGGCCGGACCTTGCCGCGACGCCCCAAGGCTGTCAATTGCTCGTTATCGCCGTCGATTCGCGCCATTGCGCGGTGATCCGCTCGCCCCGCGCGAGGACCGCAAAGCGCAGCGGCGTTCGGCTGGCATCGGCGGCGAGCCAGACGGAGAAGTCGACCGTATCGCCATCGGGATCCAACGGTCGGACAGAGCCGTCGACCCGGAGCGCTCGTCCGCGTGATTCCCCCACCGGGGTTGAGGATCGCGCCGCTCCATCGCGTGATTCCCCCACCGGGGTTGAGGATCGCGCCACAACGGCACGCTTTTCAAAATCGGTCTGACCACTCTCGGACAGGATCTCGGACAAGGCCTCGGGAACCGGCGTGGCGACGTCGACGCGATAGAGCTCACCATCGACGACGACCCACGCGTACGCATGCGGTGCACCAACGGTCGCCCACGCGCGCATGGCGCCGAGCGTGCTCGCGAGCGTGTGAAGTTGCGTTCCGCCGGGGACGCGTACCGTGTCGAGGGCGATCACACGGTGCTCCCTCGTCTTGCCGGCGACGAGGTCCTCCGTGGTCGAGCGCGCGACGGTGGCTTGCTCGAAGCGCAGTGTACCGACGAGCGATGCGAGGCCGCTGGTCGCGAAATGCGCGCGACTTCCCTCGGCGGTCGTGTCGATTGTCGCGCTACCGATCTGCGCGCCTTGCCACCACACGTCCCACGCGATGTGCTCGCCGTCGACGACGAGCGGTGCGGGCAACGTGTCAGCAACGGACGCATGTGGGGACTCGGCGGGCAGGGGCGCGACAGAGCACCCCGCGAGCGCGGCGACGATCAACCACCTCATCACCTCTACGATGACGCGCGAGTGCCTTCGGCGGTGCGGACCGGCCGCCCTTTGCCGTTTCTCGCCGGCCCGCGATACGCTGGCGCGAGTGGTCCGGCTCTGTGTTCTCGCGTGCGTGCTCGCCGGCTGTGGCCGGGTCGGGTTTGGCGGCGCTGACGGCGGGCTCACCGACGACGTAGGGCGCGACGCGCGGGTGTGCGGGAACGCCAGCGGGCACGATCAAGACGGCGACGGTCTCGACGACGATTGCGATGGTTGTCCGGTCGTTGCGGACCCGGAACAGATCGACACCGACGGAGATGGCGTCACTGATCCGTGCGATCCTAATCCCACCGTACCGGGCGAGAAGATCGTCGAGTTCGAGAACTTCGACGGACCCGACGGCTTCGACGTTCCCGGTTGGGATGGCATCAACGCGGCGAACCTCCAAGGTGGCGACCTGGTATTGCCTGGCTCGCTTGGCGGTGGTGGACAGGTCTCCGCAGTCTTTCAGCCGGTGACGCTAGGACACGAGGATGTGTTTCGGTGGTACGCGAGCACCCCGCTCTCGTCGGGCAATACTCCCGAGCACGCGGCGATCGAGCTCGGAAGTGCCGACGGAGTGAAGACGTTCTATTGCGAGGTGATCAACACCAGTCTCGGCAACAACGGATCAGTGCAGCTCGCGTGGACGTTCGACTCGGTAAGCTACAACACGGGCGGTACTGGCTTCTTGGTCCAGAACATCATCGGTGGAGAGGGTGAGCTCGCGATGACCGTCGCGAACGGCATGACGACATGCGATTCGTCGTGGCACCAGGGCAATAACCCCGGCGCCAACAGCGTCAGTGCGCCGACTCCGGCGGGAATTCCCGTCGAGAACGTCGCGGTGCTGATGCAGAACATCACGGGTAGGGTGCAGTGGTTCATGCACATTCAGGTGCCCTGATGCCTCTGCGCGTACGCGTCTGCACGGTGGACGAGGTCGTACCGAACCAACTGCGGGGGTTCCGCGTACGGGGAGTGACATGGCCCGTGATGGTCACGCGCGTCGGCGACATGTTGTTCGCGTTTCCCGGCGTGTGCCCGCACGACGACGTATCGCTCGTGGACTACGGCGTCCTCGATACCGACGCGCCACACGGTCCGGAGGTCACGTGCCGTGTCCACGGGTATCGGTTCGACCTCACGAACGGGCGCTGCGAGCACGTCCCCGCGCTGCATCTGCGGCGTTACAAGGTAACGATTGTCGACGCAGATCTCTGGGTCGATCTGCTATAGCGTTGGCTTCTGGTGGCTGCAGTTGAATCTGACCCGCTGATCGATACGGTCATCGAAGGCCGGTATCGAGTCATCCGCAAGATCGCGGAGGGCGGGATGAGTGCGATTTACGAAGTGCAGCACACCAAGCTGATGCGCCAATTCGCGCTGAAGTACTTGCTGCCCGAGCTCACGCACATCGATGAAGCGGTGCAGCGCTTCCAGCGCGAGGCAGAGCTGCTCGCGAGCCTGCGCCACATCAACGTCGTCGAGATCAGCGACTGGGTAACGATGCCTGACGCCGCGCCCGGAATGATCCTCGAATTCCTGCACGGCAACTCTCTCCAAGTGCGTCTACTCCGCGGTGCGATGCAGTGGGACGCGATCGCGCGGATCGGTGATCAAACGATGTCGGCGCTGCAGCTCGCGCACCGCAACGGCATCACACACCGCGATCTGAAGCCGGAGAACATCTTCATCTCCATCGATGATTCTGGCGATGAGCGCGTGAAGCTCCTCGACTTCGGCGTGTCCAAGCTGCGCGGTGTCGAGCGTTTGTCCGGCGTGTACCGCATGCTCGGTACGCCGTCTTATATGTCGCCCGAACAGGCGAGCGCGGAGCCGGTCGGCCCGTCCACAGATGTCTGGGCGATGGGCGCGATCCTGTACGAAATGGCGACGCAGCAGGTCGCGTACAAAGCGCCCGACGTGGAGCTGACGCTCGAGATCATTCGAGAGGGCAAGCCGCCGGGTCTCACGCAGTACCGCAAGGACGCGCCGCCAACGTTCGTCAAGCTCGTCGAGGGAGCGATCTCGCGCGATCCGACCAAGCGCATTCAAACGATCGACGAGCTACGCGCGGGGCTTCGCGAAGCACTCGAGCCCAAGAACACGTATCGCCTCAACACGCCGATCGCGGGAGTACCCGTGACCATCGTGCCGCCCCCGATTCCGTCCAAGGAGCCGGATGGTGCCGCACCGCTCGTGTCGCTCGAACCAGAGCCCGAGAAGAAGCCGAGCAAGTCGGGCATGGGCGAGCCGCTGCGCAAGCCGAGCAAGTCTTCCATGGGGCCGCCCATCTCGGCGCCTGTCGTGGTCGTCGCTCCGAGCAAATCCAAGACGTGGCTGCTCGTCGTGATCCTCGTCGCGCTCGCGACCGCGGCGAATGTCGCGTTCCGCTTTTTTGTTTAGCCGTCCGCACTCGGACACGCCCGCGTGCTTGAGGGCTGTAATCGGAGCGTGTTCCCTCACCGGGGTTGGTGATCGGAGGCGTGTTCCCTCACCGGGGTTGGTGATCGGAGACGTGTTCCCTCACCGGGGTTGGTGATCGGAGGTGTTCCCTCACCGGGGTTGACGAACTGCGCCATGGTGGCGCGATCGCGATGCGCTTACCTCACCGGGGTTGAGGAAGTGCCTCACCGGGGTTGAGGAAGTGCGCCACCGTGGCGCGAATTGCGAAATCGGTCTGACCACTCTCGGACAGATCTCGGACAAGCGAGGCGATCGGCGCGCTCAGCGTGCGAGGAAGTCGCGGACTACTGGGTTGATCAAGTGGTAGTCCACGAGGAACGCGTCGTGGCCGTTGGGCGTAGCGATGTCGAGGTGAGTCGCCTCGACGCTGGAGGCAATCATCGCGGCGTGGATGCGCGCGAGCTCGCGAGTCGGGAAGAGCCAGTCGGTGTCGAACGACACGAGGAGCGCGCGGCCACGGAGCCTGGAGAACGCTTTTTCGAGCGAGCCAAACTGTTCGTCGAGGTCCATTTCGTCCATGGCGGCTTGGACGCGGATGTACGAGTTGGCGTCGTAGGAGCTGCCGAACTTCTGGGCTTGGTGCTCGAGGTAGCTGTCGACTTCGAACTGGCGTGTGGTGCCACGGCGGCGGCGACCGAACTTGGTTTCGAGCGCGTCGTTGGACAGGTACGTCATGTGGCCGACCATGCGCGCGAGTTGGAGGCCGCGGAGCGTCGGTTGGTCGCGGTAGTAGTCGCCGTTGTTGAACGCGGGGTCCGCCATCACGAGCTTGCGGCCGATGAGGTGCCACGCGACGGAGGCGACGGGGACGGACGCGGCGGCGGCCATGCAGATGAGACTGCCGACGCGCTCGGGATGCAGCGAAGCCCACATGAGGACCTGCATTCCGCCGAGCGAGCTGCCGGTGACGGCGCGCCACGTCGTGATGCCGAGGTGGTCGGCGACGAGGCGTTGCGACTCGACCATGTCCTCGACGGTCACCCACGGATAGCGCGAGCCGTACGGAACGCCGGTTGCGGGATCGATGGTGGCGGGGCCGGTCGTGCCCCACGGCGAGCCCGGGAAGTTCACGCATACGACGAAGTACTTCTCGAGATCGATGCCCTTGCCGTAGCCGATCATGCCGTCCCACCAACCAGGCTTCGCGTCGGTCGCTTCATACTTGCCGGCGGCGTGAGCGCCAGGAGAGAGCGCGTGGCAGACAAGGATCGCGTTTGATTTGTCGGGCGCGAGCTCGCCAAACGTCTCGTAGATCAGATCGAACGGGGCGATTACCTCACCGTGCGAGAACCGAAATCCCTCGCGCAAGTTGAGGGTCTGCGGAGGTCCCGAGAGAAACGTGTCGTCGAGGCGAACGGTCAAGGCCCTCTCACTATAGCGGCTGCGTGATCCGAGTGCGCGTGCCGGTCGTAGTAGGTTGGGCCCATGTCCACGGAGTTCAGCTTCGACCACACGTATCGCGCGCCGAATCCGGCCACGATCTTCAACGCGTATTTCGACGCTGATCACCTCGCAACACAAGACAAGCTCGCCGAGCTGGGCGAGCGCGAAGTCGCCGAGTCCAAGGACGACGGCAAGGTCTGGAAGTGTGTGTGGAAGGTCGTCTCGTTGAAGCCGCTTCCTGCGATCGCGCGGCCGTTCGTTGATGGCGGCCGCCTGCGCTACCTGGAGCAGATGACGTGGCGCCGCGAGGTGAACGAGGTGGATCTCATCGTGACGCCGCAGATCCTTGGTGGACGTGTGACGCTGACGGCGACCTATCAGCTGAAGCAGATGGGCGAGAACCAGGTGCATCGCCGCTACAAGGGCGTCATCACCGTCGGTATCCCGCTGCTGTCGGGCAAGATCGAGCGCGGCATCCTCGCGGAGCTCGAGAAGGCGATGCCGATGATGGGCGAATGCACGCAGGGCTGGCTCGACCGCAATCCGCAAAAGCACGCTCCATAGCGTGTTGATCGCGCTGAACAAGCCGCACCTCGTCCACACCAAATTCACGGACGATGCAGGGCGTCCCACGCTTGCTGCGTTTGGATTACCGCCTCGCGTGTACGTCGCCGGTCGGCTCGATCACGACAGCGAAGGCCTGCTGCTGCTCACCGACGATGGACGACTGAACCAACGCCTGACGGACCCGCGGTGGAAAGCACCGAAGACGTATCTCGTGCAGGTCGAAGGCACGTCGACTCCCGAAGCTCTCGAGAAGCTCGCGAACGGCGTGACGCTAAACGATGGCCCCACGCTACCGGCCACGGCGCGCGCGATCGAGCCACCGGATCTGTGGCCGCGTGTTCCGCCGGTGCGCTTTCGCAAGACGGTGCCCGACTGCTGGATCGAGCTGACCATTCGCGAGGGCCGCAATCGCCAGGTGCGGCGCATGACGGCGACCGTCGGACTACCGACTCTGCGGCTCGTGCGCATCGCGATCGGCGACTACAAGCTCGGCGAGCTACAGCCCGGTCAGTGGCGCGAAGAACCCGTTCGGTAGGGCCAACTGGTCAGGCCACCGCACCGGGGTTGAGGTAAGTGCGCGAAACGCGCGTCGTCCGAGATCTGTCCGAAGCAGCTCTGCGTCAAAACACTCGTGTCACCGCACCGGGGTTGAGGCACGTGCGCCAGACCACCGCACCGGGGTTGAGGTAAGTGCGCGAAACGCGCGTTGTCCGAGATCTGTCCGAAGCAGCTCTGCGTCAAATCTTCGCGCTACTCGATCGCGAGCACCGCTGCGTAGTCGTGTAGATCCAGGCCGAGCTCGTTGGCCAGCGCCATGCGGTCTTCGTGGATCCGCGCGCCGAGTGCGGAGACGGTTGAGCGTTGGTCGAGAGGAATCTCGAGGTTCACGATGTCGAGCCCGCCGTCATCGCGCTCCACGAGGTAGCCGTTCGCGACCGCTTCAGCACGCGCCGGTTCGAGCGCGCGGAGATCGTTGCCGATCACCTTCGCGATACCGCCTTCGATGGAAGAGGGGAGGGCGCGTTGGAGCGGCACGATGTCGACTGTGATGGTACCTGCGCCATGCAGGCCTTCGCTCGCGATGAACGCGATCGCGTCGCCCGTGACACCGGCGATCGCGTCCTTCGCTCCCAGTGCCGGCGCGATCACCTGATCGTGACTCTCGCCGAGCTTCTGCTTGTCGAGGTTCTTCACGAGTGCGTACGGATCGATCGTCCCGCTGGTCTTCCGTACGATCACGGCCGCTGGAGCATCCGTGTGCAGCGCCGCGATCTCGCCTTCGGCGAACGAGAGCGTCAGGTGATCGCCGGCCTTTGCTTCGGTGACCTCCGTGCCCGACGAATCCGCGGCACCGAGCGTCGCGTCGAACGGATCGTCCGGTGCGGACGTCGCACAACCCACGAGGGCGATGGCGAGAAGTACGAAACGCATGGCAGTCCATCGTGCAGTGGGCATGCCGGCACAACTGCGCCAGATCACATCCGGGTCGCTCGTCCCCGGCAAACGCCCTCGCCGGTCCTCGCGCGCCAGCAAGTGCGCCGAGTGCCATGACGAACGCCGGTTTCCAGCTCATGCTGTGCGGATCGTGCTGCGCGCGCTCCTCTTCTTCTCGATCTTCGCGCTCGTTATCTTCTACCTGCGCCAGCGCTTGATCGTGAACACCGGGCTCGCCGGGAAGGCGCGCATCGCCGCGTACGCGTTCTTCGCGCTGCTCGTGGCGCCGCTGATCATCGTCAATCTCATGAAGCTCGGGGCACCGCCGACGCTCGGCGGCGTTCTCGCCTGGCCCACGTACATCGGTCAGGCGCTGCTGATGCTGATGTTCGCCGCGCTGCTCGTCAGTGATGTCGTGCGGCTGATCGTGTGGCTGGCACGCCGTGCAACCAAGCAGGCTCCGATGGATCTGTCGCGTCGCCAAGCACTCGCGCGCATCACCGGTGGCGTTGTCACGACGGCGGTCGTCGCGCACGTCGGGTATGGCGTCACGCGCGCACTCGGCGACGCAGATATCGTGGACGTGCCGATCACCCTCGCGAAGCTCCCCAAGGGACTCGACGGCTTCACGATCGTTCAGGTCACCGACGTTCATGTCGGCGGTACGATCGGCAAGGAGTTCATCGACGAGCTCGCCGCGCGGACGATGGCGACAAAGCCGGATCTGATCGCGCTGACGGGCGACTTCATCGACGGCCAAGTCGAGGATCTGTCGCCGCACATGGAGGCGTTCAAGACGCTCGCCGCGCCGCACGGCGTGTACTTCACGACGGGCAACCACGAGTACTACTCGGGCGTAGATCCGTGGCTCACGTGGTGGCGGTCCATCGGCGTGCGCGTGCTCCGCAACGAGCGCGTCTCGATCGAGAAGAACGGCGGTGCGTTCGATCTCGCCGGCGTCGACGATCACAGCGCCGACAAGTATCCAGGGCACGGCATGGATCTGGCGAAGGCGCTCGACGGTCGCGACGCGTCTCGCGCGCTCGTGCTGATGGCGCACCAACCGCGACAGGTGCATGCCGCCGCGCGCTACGGCGTCGATCTCCAGATCAGTGGCCACACGCACGGCGGGCAGGTCTGGCCGTGGCACTACATCGTCGCGCTCCAGCAGGGCGGCCTCGTCGCGGGGCGCTATCAGATCGGCGATACGCAGCTCTACGTGAGTCGCGGTGCCGGGTACTGGGGACCGCCGGTTCGTGTCGGCGCACCGCCGGAGATCACGCGGTACATCCTGCGATCAGCGGCGGACGCGTGATACGACGATCCCTATGATCATCGTCCACGGTGGGGCCGGGCTCGTCGGCGCAGAGCGACTTCCTTATTTGCGCGGCGGGACTCGCGCAGCAGCAATGGCGGGCGAACAAGTTCTCGCGCGGGGCGGCTCCGCTCTCGACGCTGTCGTCACGGCGGTGCGCTTGCTCGAGCAAGATCCGGAGTTCGGCGCCGCCACCGGCAGTGCACTCACGCGCGATGGAACCGTCGAGACCGGCGCTTCGGTGATGGACGGCGCGACCAAGCGCGCGGGTGCCGTCGCCGCCGTTCCAGATTGCGCGGCTCCCGTGATCCTCGCGCGGCGCGTCCTCGAGATGGGCGAGCACGTCGTGCTTGCTGGCATCGCAGCGCAGACGCTCGCAAACGAGATCGGATTTCCGCCGGCGCCTCCAGGCTCGCTCATCACGGCGCGCACGCAGCAGCAACTCGCGGCAGCAAAAGCGGGCCAGCGGATGGTCGAGGGCGGTGGCGTGGGTGCGGTCGCTCGCGATGCGAAAGGCAACTTCGCCGCCGCGACCTCGACGGGCGGCATCGTGTTCCGCCGCGCGGGCTCCATCGATGACTCCGCGATCCCCGGCGTGGGCAGCTGGGCCGATGACGTGTGCGCTGTCTCCACGAGCGGCGGCGAGTCGCTGTTCCGCGTCGCTCTCGCGCACAACATCGCGATGCGCATCCACGCGGGCGCTGGTCCGCGCAAAGCGGTTGAGAAGGCGCTCAGCGATCTTCGCGACCTCGCCAAGGACCAGATCGCCGGCGCGATCGTCCTCGACAAGAACAGCTGGGTCGCGCTCCAGATCGGCCCGTCCGCGCCCATTCCCGCGACGATGCCGTGCGGTTGGGTCGACCCGATGGGCCCCAACGACGCCCCCGGTTTCCCCCTGTAAAATCCTGAGTCTCCCTCGGGGCGGATTGCCACATCGCGTGAGGTAATCCCGTCGAATCTTGCAGGGATGGGGTCGGTCGTGGATAGTCCACGGGACCGCATGAAGGCAGTTGTTTTAGCCGGCCTCGTCATCGTCGCTCTGATGGTGGCGCTCTGGATGTCGATCTCTGGAGACCCCGAGGCGGCGGTGGTCTCCGATCATCACGAGACCAAGGCCGTCGTCGCGCCGCCCGAAGCGCGCCCGGCACCCGTCGCCCCGCGCACCGCGACGATTCCCAAGGCGACCACACCGCGTCCGGTTCCGATGCACGAGCAAGCGCCCGCGCAGCCGATGCCGACGATGGAAGCACAGGGCTCTGGTTCCGACGCGAACAAGGCCGATCCGTTCCGCGATGAGCTCACCGAGCAAGTGAAGTTCACCGAAGGCGCGATCGCTGACTGCGTCGACGCGGCGAAGAAGAAGGGCGGACTACCGAACGGCGATGCGTCGTACGGCTTCTATCTCGGCTACGCAGAGGGCAAGGTCTTCGTCGAGAAGATGACGACCGAGTACGGTCCGTTCCCGGCCGAGTTCAACGACTGCGTCGCGAACGGTGCGTCCACGGTCGCTATCGATAAGCTGCCGCCGATGACGAAGCACATCGCCGTGTTTCGCGGCGTGCGCATCACCAACGGTGAGCTCAAGCGCAACTCGCTGTTGAACTACGAAATCGTCGACAATGTTCCGAACTGACGACGTCGCGCTCTTCTCGACCGATGTTCGGACGAGCACGCGACGGATCCTTCACCGGGGTTGATGATCGCGTCCTCGATCTCTCACCGGGGTTGATGATCGCGCCGTGGATCCCTCACCGGGGTTGAGGATCGCGTCCTCGATCCCTCACCGGGGTTGAGGATCGTGTGCTTTCGCGAAACCGGTCTGACCACTCTCGGACAAATGTCGGACAACGGCACGTTGGATCGCTCACCGGGGTTGAGGATCGCGTCGACCGCACGCTGGATCCCTCACCGGGGTTGATGATCGGATGAGGATTGGGTGTTTTCACGAAACCGGTCTGACCACTCTCGGACAGATGTCGGACAACGGCACGTTCGATCGCTCACCGGGGTTGAGGATCTCGGCGTCGATCGCTCACCGGGGTTGAGGATCGCGTCCTCGATCCCTCACCGGGGTTGAGGATCGTGTGCTTTCGCGAAACCGGTCTGACCACTCTCGGACAAAAGTCGGACAACGGCACGTTGTATCGCTCACCGGGGTTGAGGATCGCGTCGAGGATCGCGTCTCACCGGGGTTGAGGATCGTGTCACGCTGGTGCGATCTCTCGACACGCGTCGGACAAATGTCGGACAGACCCTAGTTGGTCGTGTCGAACGACGCGCAGTGAATCGCGTAGAGGTGGCCGGTCATCGTGCCGTCTCCGCCGAACGCGACGCTCACGTCGGCGGCGATGAAGCCGGTCGCGGCGGCGGGCATGTTCGCGTTGGTCGGTGTGAGAGTGGCGGACGTGCCGAACGCGTGGATCGCGCCGTTGGGGAGCAGATCGCCCTTGAAGTCGAACGCGGCCGACATCGGTGACTGCGCGGTGATGTCGGTCGGCACCGCCACCGTCGAGAGCACGAGCGTGTAGTCCTCCGAGGGCGAGCTCGTCGTCGGGCACGTGCCGTTGCCGCCCGCGAGCACCTCGAGATAGACCGTCTGCGTCGACGCCGTGATGCCGTAGTAGGCCTCGTCGAGCGTCTTGGTATTCGCGCCAAATGTCGCCGTCACTCCGGTGGTCGTGCACGTACCAGTGCACGTCGTGAAGGAAGAACCTCCACTGTCGGTTCCGCCGTCGGCGGTGGTGGAGCCACCGTCGTCGCCGCACGCGGCGAGAAGCACCAACGCGATTGCGATCTTCATCAATGCACCATGAACCAGCTCGCGCCCGTCACTTCGAGATGGAAGTGATTGCGGTGCCGTCGGTTGAAGTTGGGCGTGAGAACGATGTTGAACAGGTGCGCGTCGACGGCGTCGCACAGGATGGAGCGAATCTCCGTCGAGGCGTCGGTCTTCTTGCGCGGAGCTGCGCCATCGCCGCACGTCTTGTCGCCGATGCGGCCGTAGAAATCGTCGAGCACGTTCAACTTGGTCCCGTCGGACTTCACGAACATCGCGGCGTCGATCGCGTTGCCGCCGATATGCTGGATGCCGATCTTGTCGTCGGGCCAGTCGCCGTGCGGCGGCCGATAGATCGAGTAGTGGCGGACCTCGACGATGTCGTGCTTCTCCAGCTGCGCAGCGAAGTCGTCCATCGCGAGAGCAAGCTGGCAGTCCGTGATTTCCCACGGTGTCGTCTCGCGCTGCGCTTTGTTCTGGTTGGTCCGGAACGTCACGCCGTGCATCGGTCCGGTGATCCGGACAGGGACCGCAACGCCCTTCGCATCTTCTTCCTGAAACGAGATCTCGCGCTTGGTCAGCTCCGCTTTGCAGTCGTCGCCCGACATCTGCCCGTAGCGGAAGGCCGGCGTATCGTTCGCGGCGTCCGGGTGCGAGATGTGCTTTTGCGAGACGAGCCGGCGAGCGGAGCGCTTGCGCTTGGCTGCGACCTTCCCCTTCTTGGGGGCCGCTTCCGCCGCGACCGGTGCGGTCACCGCGAGAGCGAGCAGGAGGGCGAGGCCGCGCTGCATGCGACCACCGTACCTCAGCGGCGAGTCGCGCGCCGCTTCTCGTGCACCCGCACGATGACCTTGTGGGACACGTGGGCCACGAGGATCAGCATCAGGATTCCGACGATGCCCGCGGACGCAGAGCCGAGCGAGCCCTCGGGGCCGTTGCCGTCGTGGAGCATGAAGTTCATGCACAGGCCGGTGAACACGGCCGAGATCGCGATCGCGAGAACGAGTCGAAACAGCCGGCCCTTCGTGTCCAGGATGTCCTGGTCGAGAGGCTTTTCCGTCGGAGAGATCTCGTCCATCGCCAAAGAAGACACACTCTCATCCGAAAAGTTGCCCGAGTTCTAGGGGACGCGTAGGCCTTTTGTAGGGGCCTTATGCAAGCAGCTGAAGAAACGGCGGTTGAATCTCTCGATCCGCAGCTCGCCATGGCGAAGCCAGCTGCTGTCCTGCGGGGGACCCAGAAGGGGCTGGAGGTAGTCGTGGATGCGACTGCCGCGATCGAGGCCATCGGCGCCGACATCGTCAGGTGGCTGGACAAGGCTCCCGGGTTCTTCAAAGGCAGCGACGTCCGCCTCCGCATCGACAATGGCCCGCTCGCGTCGGGCGCGCTCAGCACGATCGAGGGCATCGCGCAGAGCTTCGAGCTGCGCATCGTCGAGATGACGGCGCTCGTCACGCCGCCGGCTCGCACGGCCGTCGCCACGATGGCCCCGCTGCCGCCGACGGCTTCCGAAGCGAACGCTGTCCCGCGCCTCGATCTCGCCGCCGGCTCCGCGCCCGCCGTGTTCGAGGACGAGATCACGAACTCGTCGATCGATCTCGCGACGCTGCCGCCGCCGCCCTCGATGCCCGAGCTCTCCAGTGAGCCGACGCAGCTCCATGACGGCGACCTGCACGAGCTGGTGAAGCTCGTCGCGCGCACGTCGACGGAAGAGTCGTTCGAGGAGACGACCGCGACGAATCTCGCGCCGCTGCGTCTCGCTGCGATGCCCGAGAGCGAGCTCGAAGCGCCGACCTCGCCGATCCGCGTCGTCGTCGGTCCCGTGCGCTCGGGCGTGATCCTCGATCACACGGGCCACCTCATTGTGTTCGGCGACGTGAACCCGGGCGCCGAAGTTCGCGCGCAGGGAAACATTGTCGTCCTCGGTCGCCTCCGCGGCACCGCGCACGCCGGCATCGGTCAGGACCTCGGCTTCATCCTCGCGCTCCAGCTGCAACCGCAGCAGCTGCGCGTCGGCAAGAAGGTCGCGCGTGGTGGTGATGACGCGGGCGCTGCGGGCGCCGAGATCGCGTACCTCACCGGCGACCAGATCGTCGTCGAACGTTACCAGGGCAAGCTGCCCAAAAATCTCGCCTCGAGCATCTGAGCAAACAAGGAGTCATGTCATGGGTCGCGCAATCGTCATCACATCGGGCAAGGGCGGCGTCGGTAAGACGACCACCACTGCCAACCTGGGCGCCGCACTGGCGACGCTTGGCCACTCGGTCGTCCTCGTCGACGCCGACATCGGCCTCCGCAATCTCGACGTGGTGATGGGACTCGAGAACCGCATCGTCTACCACTCGGTCGACGTCATTCGCGGCAAGTGCAGCCTGCAGAAGGCGCTCATCAAGGACCGCCGCCTGGACAACCTGTGGTTGCTCCCCGCGTCGCAGACTGACGACAAGGACGCGATGACGCCCGCCGACATGCGCGGCCTCGTGACCGAGCTCAAGTCGATCTACGACTTCGTGATCATCGATTGCCCGGCTGGTATCGAGCAGGGCTTCAAGAACGCGATCGCAGGCGCCGACGAGGCCGTTGTTGTCGCGACGCCCGAAGTGTCGTCGATCCGCGATGCAGACCGCGTTGTCGGCTTGCTCGCGCAGGCGGACGTTCCGGCGCGCCTGATCGTGAACCGCATCTCGGCGGCGCTCGTGAAGCGTGGCGACATGCTCTCGCAGTCGGACGTCATCGAGATCCTCGCCCTCGACATGCTCGGCGCGATTCCGCTCGACGATCAGGTGATCGCGACGACCAACAAGGGAATTCCGGCCGTGCTCGAGAACAAGTGCCTCGCCGCGAAGGAGTTCATTCGCATCGCGAAGAAGCTCGCCGGCCACGAGGTCGAGGAACAAGAGAACCTCGGCTTCTTCGCTCGTATCGGCCGCGCTCTCGGCCTCACCGCTTCCGCCTGAGGAGGATCCCAATGTGGCAGAACATCAAGAACCTCATCGGCGGTAAGTCCAGCCGTGACGTCGCCAAGGGTCGTCTGCACCTCGTGCTCGCGCACGATCGCAGCGGCCTCGAAGGCGGCAAGCTTCAGGAGATGCGCGCCGAGCTCGCGGCGGTGATCGCGAAGTACGTGTCGATCGACATCGAGGCGGTCGACATTCAGATCGAGACGCGCAGCCGTCAGACGCAGCTCAGCGTCTCGACCGCGATTCAGACGCGCAACGCGTAAGCGTCCGCCGTTCGGCCACGAGGTCAGTTGCAACACTCCCCATGGTGCGGCGCTGGCCTCGTTTTGCGTTTGAAGTGGTCAGACCACCGCACCGGGGTTGAGATAACTGTGCGCAAACGCTGACACGCGCACACCGCTCACTAGGGTCTGCAGTCCCCTCGATCAGGTTGCATGGCGAGTGGAGTGGTCAGTTCGACGCGTCGCGCGATCCGTGATCTCAGCGTTGTAGCGCAGCAGACACGACTGACATTGAGGGCACGACCAGTGCACATCCCTGCGCACATGATGAGGGCCATCTTCGTCGCGTCGTGCCTTTCGACCATCGTCGCCTGTTCGTCTGCGTCCAGCACGCAGCCCACGGGCCCGGACGGGAGCGCGCCGCCGACCATCCAGGTGACCAGCCCCGCGCGCGGCACGTTCTCCGAGACAGGGACCGTGACGGTGACGGGCATCGTGACCGACGACAAGCCCGGCGCGACTCTCAAGATCAACGACCAGGACGTCCCGCTCGGCTCGGACGGTTCGTTCACGGCCGACATCTCGGTCGCGAGCGGCGTCGCGATCATCAAGAGCGTCGCGACGGACAAGGGCGGTCAGACGGCGCGTGACGTGCGCGCTGTCATGTCGGGCACGGTCGCTCTCGCGGACGGCTCGATGTCGTCGCCGCTCGGCGCGCGCGTCGGTACGCAAGGCTTCACCGCGATCGGGAACGCGCTCGGCACCACGCTGCAGGCGGTCGACATCAAGGCGGTCGCGCTCGCGATGAACCCCGTCGCGACGGGCAGCGGCTGCAACTCCGTGAAGCAGATCGACATCGAGGACGTCACCACCGGCACCATCGGCGTCGGTCTCGTCCCCAGCGCCGGCAAGCTCACGGCGAACGTCGACATCGCGCAGGTCTACGTGAAGGCCCACGTGAAGTTCGAGGCCGTCTGCATCAGCGGCTCGACGACGGTCACGATGACCGCGAACGTCGCGCACGTGAATGGTGACCTCGCGCTCTCGGTGAAGAGCGGCGCGATCAACGCGGACCTCCCCACCGCGACCGTCACGCTCGATGGCTTCGACTACGACATCAGCGGCATCCCTGGCTTTGCCGAGGACCTCGTCAAGGGCAAGGTCCGCGACGCCGTCGAGAACGCGCTCACGAAGGTCGTGAAAGATCAGGTCCCGTCGCTCGCGAACGAGCAGCTCGGCGGCCTGCTCGCGAAGCCGTTCAGCACGAACGTCCTCGGTCACATGGTCTCGCTGACCACGGTGCCGAACACGATCGATCTCTCCGCGGACGGCATGTTCGCTGCGGTCGACACCAAGGTCGTCGTCCAGGGCGGAGAGGGCGGCATGTACATCGCGGCGCCGGCTCCGATGACGGCAGCGCTGATGCCCGGTGCGGGCGTGGGCGTCGCGGTCGCGGACGACACCGTGAACCAGCTCTTCTCGGGCCTCTGGGCCGCGGGCGCGATCGACATGGACGTTCCCCTCAGCGGCAACCTCGCCGTGCTCAGCGCGCTCCTCGATGACGACGCGGTCTCGCTCAGCATCTCCGCATCGCTCCCGCCGTCGGTGCAAGGCGAAGGCGACCAGCTCCACCTCGCGATCGGCGACCTGATGCTCGCGGTCAAGGACGTCAACGGCACCGAGATCCAGAACATCGCGCTCAGCGTCAAGACGACGCTCGCGGCG
>DASYDE010000086.1:0-18725 GCA_036499725.1 Kofleriaceae bacterium | reverse complement strand
CTCGAGGTTCTCCTTGTACGCGATGAAGTCCGTGAGCTCCTCGTAGTAGCGCAGCACGATGTAGATCGTCTGCGGGAGGCGGAACTCCTCGAGGTTGATGTTGCGGATCGTCGCGTCGAAGATCATCAGGTCGTTGCCCTGGCCATCGATCGCGTATCCCGGCTGCACTTCGACGGAGAGGTCACCGCGCGCGCGCGCGTTCACCTTCATATCGCCGGAGTAGCCGTAGATGATGCCCGGCGAGTGCAAGAGCCTGTTGTGAAGGCGGCGCTTGTCGATGTGATAGCGCTCGGCGTCGTTCCAATCCTTCTCGGTGGTCAGAAACCCCTTGAAGAAGTTGATGCGCTTGAAACCCTGTTGTGCCGCGTCGCTCATTGCTTCTCACCTTCGGGCAGTTCTTCGACAACTTCGGCGCCAATGCCGATACCAGAGCGCAGGCCGATCGCGAAGAACTCGCGAAGCTCGACATCGCCCTTCTCCTCGGCAAAGCGCAGGTAATAGTGGGTGTGGGCCGGCTTCTCCATCGAGATGATCTGATGGATCCGGATCACCATCTCGGGTGTCACCGCATCGAAGCGGATCGGCATGTTCACGACAAAGCAGTGCGCCAGATCGACCGGCGGCAGGATGACGGAGTCCAGGCCGACGCGCGCGCCGACCTCGCTGTTCTCGTCCTCCACCCGGAAGCCCTTGAACGGCCACTCGTTCTCCGCGATGTCGGGCTCGTGCCCCGTGAACAGCATCAGGAAGAGTGCGAGCCCCCGCTTGGTCCCGCGGATCCGGTAGAGATCGACCGCGCGTTTGATCAGCGCGCGCTTCTGCGCCTCCGGCCAGTCGAGGTCCAGCGTGAACGCCGTCCACCGCGACAGCCAGTCGAGGAAGTCGATCGGCGCGACGTGCGGGTCGTAGAACCGCCAGCCGTCCGTCATGTTCTTCTCGACGGAGTCGAACATGTGCTCGAACACGAAGCACATCTCGCGGACGAGGTTGCGGCCCACGCCGTCCGAGCGGCGGTAGATCGCGGGGAGGTTCTCGAGTAGGCCGCGGCGCGCGATCCAGATCGTGACCTCGGTGCCTTCGTAGATCATCTGCCCGCGGGCAGGCTTCTGCTCGAGCACCGTGTCGCGGTCCTCGTACGACTCGCGATAGAGCACGACGATGTTCGCCAGACCCGCGTCCTCGAGGAGAATGCGCGCCTTGAGAGCCGAGCGCCCCATGACATCGGGCACCCGCACCACGCGGCGATTGATGAGCTCGGCCGCCATCGATCTACCTACGCACTGCCCTTCGGCAGTGCTGCGCGGTCGGCATGTTGCCTCCCTTGCGCGACCTACGCACTGCCCTTCGGCAGTGCTGCGCGGTCGGCATGTTGCCTCCCTTGCTCATTTGATGTCGTCTCGAACCTTCTCGGCGACATGCACGTGAACCAGGAACGGCAGCTCGTCCTCATCCATGCGGAGGTGCTCGACGCCGATGTTGCGACCTTCGTCGCGGATGTCCATCGCGTCCACGCCCTCCACGCCGGGAACTTCCTCGGCGAGGTGGATGAGCTCGGTCTTGAGCACGGGCCGGCCGAACTCCCAGCCCTTGCCATCGCGCCCACCGACGAGCGAGTGAAGGTAGCGGCGGAGCTTCAGCTCGATATCCTTGCGCAGGCGATCGCTCGTTCCGATCGTGCGGCGGATCAGCACCACGCGCAGCGATAGGTCCTTGTAGCGCGGGCGCACCACGTTGAGCACCGTACCGACGAGCTTGCGATCGTCGAGATAGCGCTTCACGTAACGGAGCACTTCGTTCGAGGGCACGAGGCGCTGCGTGAGCTCTTGGCCGCGGATATCGGCTTTGGGCAACAGCGCGAGCGTGACGTGACCACGGTTGGAGCGATCCGGGACGCAGCGGGCACGCGCGAGGGTCGTCGACGCGCGCAGTGCGAGCATCTCGTAATCCTCGGACGTCACCGCGCGATCACGGCTCTTGATCGTGTACGGCGCGCGCGCCTTGGCCTCGTCGATCGTCTCGCGATCGGCGCCACCATTGGCGGGCAGCGGGTTCACCGCACTCTCGATGTACGCGAGTGCGCGACCGAGCGACGTGACCGTCCCTGCATTGACGTTACCGGCGGAACCACCGCCGATGCGGTACTGCACGCCGACGACGTTATTGCGCCCGTCCGGCGGCACGACGCCACGGCGCCCATCACCAAACGTGACGACGCCAGAGACGTAGTCGAGCGTGTAGTGGCGGCTACGCGGTAGCGACGCGAAGAAGCTCTCGACGCGCTTGTAGCGCACCCAGTGCTCGGGGTTCTGCGGGTTCTCCGGCTCGACGGCGCGAACCGCGTCGGGGCCGAGATCCGCGATCTCCTCCGCGGGCGGCTTCTGCTTCTCGCGAACCTCGACGACCTCGTCCTCGAGCAGCGGCTGCCGCAGGAAGCGGAATTGCTGCATCGGAGAACCGTCGGCGCTGCCGAGGGTCTCGTTGCGGACGGTCTCTTGGTTGAACGCGTCGATCGCGTTGGTCACGATCATGCGGATGCGCGGCGGCTTGACGTACCCGCCCTGCTCCAGTCGCGCACGGAGCCAGAAGCGCTCCTCGGTGAACTTGCTCGACACGATCCAATCGTCGGGCGGCATCAGCATCGTGAAGCCGGACGACGTGAACCCGTTCGTCTCGTCGTCGACGGAGAGCGGCTCCCACTCGCGGCCGTCCCAGTACTCCCAGACGATCCGCTGACCGCTCTCCCACGCGAGGCGACGCATCGTCTCGTACTTGTCGAGCTCGGTCGTCGCGACCTCTGCTTCGTCGCTCGGCAGCGAGCCGAGCCCGAGCTCTTCATCCAGGTGGAAGTAGAGACCGAGCGGATCGTTGCCAGGCTTGGAGACAAAGCCGAGATACAGCGCCGGCGATTCCTCGGGCTTGGCCTGGAACGGCTGGAAGATCGTGAACTCGGTGCGCGCGACCTCGGTGACGTCCGTGTACTGGAAGTCGTTGAACGCGGTCACATGGCGCGCGTCTCGATAGTCCTCGCGATAGCGGAACGTCATCGAGCGCAGCGCGGGCGGCCGGAGCTGCCGATCGTCCTTGAAGATCCACTTCTCGTTCTCGAGCGTGTACGTGCCCTGCTCGCCGTAATCGCCCTTCTCGATGCGGGCGCGGATCCAGCGCTTGGTAACGCCGTTGATCTCCGTCTCCGCCATGTCCTTGGGGCGACGGAAGCTGACGCTGCCGGACTCCGAGAACGCCTTCGTCGCGTCGTGGAAGCCGAACTCGTCGCCTGCACCCGGGAGATTTCCGCGCGGTGACGTGCGACCGAGGAAGCGCCAGCGCTTTCCGTCCCAGTATTCCCACCCGACGACGAGCTGCTCGCTCGGGTTGGGGCGAGGAATGATCGCGCCATCGGCGAGGAGCATCTCGATCGAGATGTACGCGTCGGGCGTCTGCAGCAGCTCGTCGCACGCGAGGTACAGCAGGCAGTCGATCTTCGGCTCCTTGCCGAACGGATAGACGTTCTTGCCGAGATCGAGACCGAGGTACGCGTTGTTGTCGAGGTTCGCGTAGGCCTGCGTCGGCATGAGGCCCTCGCCGACGACTTCGACGCGCAGACGGATCGTATCGATCTCGGTGTCCTCGGGCGCCTCGGGCACTTCGGCGAGGCGACCGCGCATCCACAGACCTTCGACGTGGTTCACGTTCGTCGGCTCGAAGCGCAGCGGCCCCATGAACGCGACCTCGCCGCGATCGACTTCGATCTGCGCGGGCTCGAGCTCTTTCCAGCGCGTGCCCTCCCAGTACTCCCACTCGAGGAGACGAGCGAGATCGCGACCGCCGCGCTCCGGCGTTCCGATGAACACGCGCAAGAGCGCCGAGTCACCGGTGTTCGCGAGGCGAGGATCGGAGAGGTAGAGATAGCGCTCGATGCGCTGTGCACCGGCGAACACCTCGAACGGCACCATCGGGACGCCGACGGGCGGATCGATGAAGCGGCTGTTCTCGGCGTAGCTGTTGTCGAAGTACGAGAAGCAGCGGTCAGGGCGCGACGCCGTGACCATGAGCTCGCGCGCCGTCTCGAACGTGACGGTGTGCTCCTCCGTCGCGTGCGGCGTCGAGATCTGGGTGCCGCGCGGGATGCGCTGCTTGGCCGCGCCTTCGACGAGACCGAAGCGAACGAGAGCCTTGGCCGCGCGCGGTGCACGCAGCTTGATGCCGAGCAAGTTCAGGAACGCGACGTAGTTCTTGTCGGGGACCTGATTGAGTCGGTAGATGAGCAAGTCCGTCATCCACGCGGCGAGCTCGATCAGCGTGATGCCCGGATCCGACGGATTGTGGTTGGTCCACTCCGGCGAATACCGCGGGATCATGGAGATGGCTTCCTCGACGATGTCGTGGAACGTGCGGTCGTCGAGCTTCGGCGGGGGAATCATCCGGGTTATCCGTTCTGACCGTTCTGTCCGTTCACTGGGGCGTCGCCCTGCTCGTCGTCCTCGTTCTTCAAATAGAACGGGTACACTAGATTTCGTTTGTCGTTCTTCCCGGCGATCACATACTCGATTCGAACATCGAGCCGATTCGGCTCGTCGGAGTTCGGGAAGGCGCGACACGCGACCTTCTCGACGCGCGGCTCGTACTTGTAAATCGCTTCTTCGCAGTAGACCTCGGCGCGTGCGGCGGTGAGTCCGTTGTTTGGCGCGAACATGAGGTCGTGGATCTGGCAGCCGAAGTCGGGGCGGAAGATGCGCTCGCCGGGAGCCGTGCCGAGGATGATGAAGATCGACTGGCGAACGTTCTCCTCGAGCGCGCTCGACGACACTCCACCGTTCAAGTTGATCGAAACGGGGAAGCGAAGGCCTTTGCCGAGGAAGTCGCGGTTGTTGCTCACGGTTGGAAGCGACCCTGGATGAACTTCTTGCACTTGGGACACGAGATGCGAGTCGAGAACTCGATCTCTTCGATCAGCAGAGGACGCGCATGACAATACGGGCATGCGAGGTCAGCCGGTCTTCCGGCTACCACCATGTCCAACACATCTTGCCAAGCGATCAGGGCTTCCTCGTCCACGGCGAGAATCCTTTCGTTTCGACCCCTTCGAACGAAGTCGAATCGTAGAAAAACCCTGCCCCGCGATCAACGCGCCACGAGGCAATTGCGCCGGATGACGCTACGTAGAACCGCTACCCGAACGATTGGCAGCGATCGCTTTACTTCTTGTCCGGATCGACCTTCACGTTCGCCGTGACGGTTCCGCCTGCCCCACCGCCCGCGACATTGCCGCCGACGTTCGCTTGCTCGCGAATGTGCCTCTCCGCCTCGGTCTCGGCGGCGGTCATCGGGGACGACGCGGTCGATGCCGCGTAGGTCGCGTCCGATTGGGCCGTGGTGACTTGGGCCGGGGTCGCGCTGGTCACGGCGCCGTCGGCGCGGCCATGGGCCTCGCTGGATACCGCCGCAGATGGGTCGTGATAGACGCCCTGGGCGTTCTCGGCCCGTTCGCCCACGTACTCGGCGCGGCCCTGCTCGTAGTTCATGCGGTCGCTGCCCAGGACCTGGACGCGGTCCGCTTCCGTCGCGGGCGCCACGGAGTACCCCGCGTTGCTCGCCATACCGGTACCGGTCTCGACGTTCATCTTGCCTTCGACGTGCTGGGCGTTCTCGGCGCGGACCTCGGCCGACGAGAGACGGCTGTCGCCGGTCGCGCCCTGGCCGAGCCCACCATCGCCCCCACCGGCGACGGACCTGCCCTGGTTGCCCATCCCGACGTTGAGCTGCGCTTCGGCATCCGACTGAACGCCGAAGCCTTCCGAGGCGGCGTTGGTCTTGTTGTCGACCTGGCCCTGGAGGGTGCCGTTGCTGACGGTGTCGACGTTCGTGTCCTGCAGGCCCGACTGGTTGGAGCCGACATGACCGGCGCCCGAGCCGACACCACCGGCCGCGTGCGAGCCGACCGCTGCGCCACCAGCGAAATCTCCGTCGGAACCGATGCCGCCGACGCCGCCGAGGTTCGACGTTCCGGAGACGTTGTGCCTCACGCTGCCGCCGCCGCCACCACCATCGACATCCGTGCCGATGCCGGCCGTGCCGCCGAGGCTCGACGTGCCTGCGACGTGCGAAGCGCCGCCACCACCGACGCCGCTCGTCGGATCGCTGTCCATGCCGCCGACGCCACCGATGCCCGCGGTTCCACCGTGCACGCCCTGCGTGCCGCCGCCGCTGCCGATGCTGCTCGTCGGATCTGTCGCGACGCCCGCCGTACCGCCGATGTTCGACGTGCCCGCGACGTTGTGCGAGGCGCCGTGTCCGCCGACGCCGCTCTCGACGCCACCGTCGATGCCAGCCGTACCGCCGATGTCCGACGTGCCCGCGACGTTGTGCGCAGCGCCGCCGTGACCGCCGCTACCAGTACCGAAGTCCGCGCCGGATCCGCCGCCCGCACCCGTGCCGAAGCTCGCGCCCGATCCAGCGCCGCCGCCGGGCATCGTCGGATTCGCGCCACCGCCGAGACCACCAGCTCCACCGGCTCCGCCCGCAGCACCGCCGCCGAGACCAGCAGCTCCGCCCGCACCGCCGCCGAGACCACCGGCTCCGCCGCCCGCACCGCCAGCGACATCACCACCGGCTCCGCCAGCTCCGCCGCTGAGACCAACGCCGCCGGCCGCTCCGCCGCCCGCACCACCGGCGACGTCACCGCCGCCGACGCCGCCGTGTCCGCCCGCACCGCCAGCTGCACCGCCGCCATCGCCTGCGCCCGCACCTGCACCGCCGGTCGCGGAGCTAAACGAACTGTCGCTGCCCGAGCCTGCGCCTGCGCCGCCCGTCGCGTCGGAGAACGTGCCGCCCTTACCAGAGCCCGCACCCGCTCCGCCCGTCGCGTCGGAGAACGTGCCGCCCTTACCAGAGCCCGCACCCGCTCCACCCGTGGCTGTCGCCGATGCGCCGCCCTTGCCCGAGCCTGCGCCTGCGCCGCCCGTCGCGTCGGCGAAGGTGCCGCCCTTGCCAGAACCAGCGCCCGCTCCGCCTGTCGCAGATTCGGATTTGCCGCCCGCTCCAGAGCCGGCGCCTGCGCCACCGGTCGCGCTCGCGAACGAGCTCGCATCGCCGGAGCCTCCACCCGCACCGCCCGTCGCTTGCGTGAACGAGCTCGCATCGCCCGAGCCTCCGCCCGCGCCGCCCGTCGCTTGCGTGAACGAGCTCGCGGCACCCGAGCCTTTGCCGATGTCGTTGCTGTCGCGACCGTGCTCGAAGTGCGACGCCTCGCCCGAGCCCTTGCCGATATCGTCGCTCGTGCGGCCCTGCGTGAAGTGCGACGCCTCGCCCGAGCCCTTGCCGATATCGTCGCTCGTGCGGCCCTGCGTGAACGTGTTGTCGCCGGAGGCGCGCGACGAGCTTTGACCCGCGCGGCTACCAGCGCCTCTCGACGGCGGACCGTCGCCGCCCGCAATGATGTCGATCACGGAGCCGCCGCCGAAGAACTCGAGCGCCGACGCTGCGATGTCCATCCCGTCAGTGCCGCCATCGCCGCCGCCCGCGCCGCCGCCCGCGCCGCCGCCACCCGCGCCACCAGCCGCATCGCCGCCGCCGTTGGATCCGCCGGCCGCACCACCACCAGCTGCCGCAGCGGGTTGCTGCTGCTGTTGATCCTTCTTCTCGCCCGCTTTCTGACCGCCCGGCGCCGTGATCGCGCCCTTACCGGAGCCCGTCGCGCGCGCAGCCGGCGACGCGTTGACGTTCGTCGTCACCTGGCTACCGGTGATCGTCATCGTGCCCGACGCCTTGAAGCTGTACGTCGAGCCCGCGTGAGCGAGCATCGCCTGGCTCTTGCTCGTGAAGCCGGAGGACACGCCGACCTTCATGGTCTTCGCGTGCATGATGACGCTGTTCTGCGCCTTCACTTCGATGTCGCCGTCGGACTCGATGGTGACCAGCTTGTTCGCCGCGTCGAGGACGATCTTGTTCTTCTTCGTGCTGTCGACGATCGTGACGCACTCCTTGCCTTGTTCGTCGGCAAAGATGATGCGGTGACCCGAGCGTGACTTGATCAGCTTGGTGTTGTTCTTCTGCGAGTCGTTCTTCTCGACCGCTTCCTGCTTCTCGCTCCACGCCGCGCCGATGATCACGGGGCGCGTGATGTCTCCATGCTCGAACACCACGAGTACCTGATCCTCGGGGTCGGGCAAGAAGTACGTTCCGCGATCGGGGCCGGCCATCGGGACCGCAATGCGCGCCCAGTACGTCTCGTCCTGATCGCTCAGCGTCGCGATCTTCACCTTGACGCGATAGCCGTAGCCATCGCCGTCCTGGTTGTTCACGACGGTCGCGAGATGAATGCCGCGCAGCTTGTTAGCGCGCGTGGCGTTCGGCATTACGCGATCGGCGGGGATGGTCATGGTGATGCGCTACGCGATCTTGATCTGGGAACCGTCCCAGTGACTCGGCGAGCCTGACGTGATGTTTCCGCGCGACGTGCCCTCGAGGGTCGTCTCGCCGGTGTTCACCGTCATCCCGTCCGTGGTGTTGATCTTCACGTGCTGGCTAGTCGCGGTCACGGTGAACTTCTCCTTCGCCGTGATCTTGAGGTTGCCGTCCATCGACGAGAACGAGATGCCTTTGCTGCCCGCCATCGGCGGAATGAAGACTTCGATCGCGTTCGGCCCCGCGCCGTCCTTGCTGAACTCGCCGATGCCGATCGATTCCTTCGTCGTGTTGGTGACGAAGCTGACCTTCACCTTGCTGCTGTCATCGAGCACGAGGCGATGACCCGCGCGGCTGCGATAGCCGCGAAAGTTGTTCTTGCCGTCCTCGTTGGGCTCGGGCGATTCGTCCTTCGTGCTCCATACGCCGCCGAGAATGATCGGCATACGGAAGTCGCCCTGCACGAACGCGACGACGACGACGTCATCGATGTCAGGCAGCGCGTACCAGCCGAACTTCTGACCTTCCATCGGAGTGATCAGCTGCGCCCACGCGGAGGAGTCCATATCGCTGTCGTCGAGCCACGGGAACTTCACCTTGATGCGATCCTTCTGGTCCGGATCGACGTTGTCGGTGACCACGGCGTAATACAGGCCGAAGTGGACCTGATCGAGCTCCTCTGATTTGGGGCCGCCTGAGCGCATTATTTCTTGGCCGCGTCGCGAGCAAGCTTGAGCACCGAGTGCGCGGTGTCCTTCTTGTCGCTGTGTTCCTTCTGGCTCGGCTGGTAGCGGTAGGTGATGCCCTGGACGTAGTACTTGCCGTTGAACGGGTCGTTGTTGTCGTTGCCGTTCGCTTCGATCGTGACGGTCTTGCCGACCTTCACGGCGGCGTCGACGCTGTGTGCTTGGAGCGTTCCTGTGATGAACGTCATGTTGAGGTCCTTGATGCGCGCCTTCGCGAGCACCTTCGCCTCGTCCTGACTCCAGATCGGATGATCGACAGTAAACGTCTCCTCGCCGCCGAGCGTCTTGCTGAACTCCGACGCGTTCTGCGAACCGAGGCGCGACGTCTCGACGGACTGGTCGCCGACGATGAGCTCCTTGGTCTCGGGGTTCCAGCCGCGAACCGTCACCTTCTTCACGACCTGCGCAGTCGAGAGGCGCGGGTTGAACGACATGACGTTGCCGGTGGCTTCACCCGAGCTGTCGATCTTGTACGAGACGCCAGCGTCGTCGTCGGTCTTCAGCTGCTTGACGATGACCTTCTGGTCTTCGCACCACACGTGACAACCGATGCGCGCCGCGCGGACGCGGATGAACTCGAGGTCCGTCTGGTTGTGCTGATAGACGTGCTTGTAGGTGATCGATGAATCGTGGGTGAACTCGAGCGTCAGGCCCGCGTCGCCCAGACACGTCTCGATGATTTCCTTGTCGGTCTTCTCGACGAACGTGCGGCTCTTCCGCTTGCGCAGGAGGCGATGCATCTTGTTCATCGCGCGGATGACGATGCGCGACTTCTCGCCGCCCTTGAAGATCGGCTCGAGGCCGACGACTTCACCCTTGAAGATCGTGGTGCCGGCCGTGCCGAACTTCACCTCGACCTCGGTCTCCATCTCGGTCGACGCGGAGTACGCATCGTCCTGGTTCGTCAGGATGATCGCAGCCATGTCCGGCTGGTTCACGTCGGTCTCGATGATGTAGCCCTGATAGTGCTTTTCGTCGATCTTCGTCCCCTTGAGCAGGATCTCGATGACTGGTGATTCGGCTTGGTTGCCGCCACCGCCGCCGCCGCCAGCCGCCGCAGCCATTACGTGCCCGTCCCGCTGCCACTGCCGGTACCACCGGTTCCACCGGTTCCACCGCCACTAGCTGGAGTAGCCGCGGGCGCCGCGCCACCCGAGGCCTTCGCCATCGAGACGACGTTCGCTTCCTTGAGCTTCACGGTGCACGTTGCACGGAGCGGCGCGCCGCCCGACGAGAACATCGTGTACTTGGTCGAAAGCGACTCGATCACGCAGTCGAAGCGCGGCAGGCCCTGATCGCCCCACGACACCGTGCAGCGGTGTGGGCGACGCTCGTCGCCTTTCTTGGACGTCGGGATACGAACCGACGCGAGCTTCTCGAGCTTCTCGATCTCGCCTGCGACGCTCGCATTCTTCTCGTAGCCGTCGAACAGGAGCTCGACCGTCATGGAGCGGCCCTCCGCGCCCGTGAACTCGAGGTGAACGCCCTCGTTGTTCGACTGGTTCGACTGATTGACCTTGCTCCACGGAACGGTCTTGTCGACCTGGAGCTCCTTGGGGTTGTACTGCGCCGTGACGCTAATCCCGTGGTCGTCGATGCTACCGATGCTCAGCTTTTTGTTAGCGGGTTCAAAACTCATAGGTAGGGCTCCCCGTTGCGTTCACGAGCGGCGTCGAACATGAGCATCACTTGCCGATAGACTTCGGCGGCGACCTCTTCGATATCGATCTTGTCTTTGTCACCAGGCTTGGCCTGATCACCGTGACCGACGGACGCTTGCGTCGGGGCAGCGCCGACATTACCCGTGCTCGAGGCGGCGACCGCCTGCTTGGGCGCCGTGCTGATTAGCGTCATCTCGGCCATGGAGATGCCGTCAGAGTTACCGGTGCGCTCACCGAGCATCTTGCGAGCAGCGGCCTCGAACCACGCCGGAATCTCCGCTTCGCCGCCGCCGTGGCGACCCGACGGACGTCCGGTACGCACGAGCTCGGGCGCAGCCGAACCGGCGCGCTGAGAGACAGGAATCGGAGCCTCGCGCGACGATGTCGTCGACGACGACGGTCCCATCGACGCCATCGAAAGAGGCGTGACGTACGAACCGAGCGCGTCACCGGCGCGAGCGGAGAGATTCGAAAGCCCGGGGCGACCGTCGACCGCAACGACATCGCGCCCCGACGGAGCACGCGACGACGCAGCTGACGCCATGCCCGACGACATACGCGACGTGCCGACGCCAGCGCGGGTCTGCTCCGCGAGCTCCTCGGTCGAGAATCCGTCGGTCGCATACACGACAGGAAGCACGTCCCACGCCGATGCAGCGCGCTCGTACGCGGAGAGGGTCTGCTCCTCGCCGCGGCCCGCGAGAGCGAGCGCGCGCGCGGCGCGAGCAGCCGGCGACCACGAGCGGCCAGTGCCACTGTGACCGAGCGCGACGTAGAGAGCATCGAAGCGCGCACGGCGCGACGCCGGCACGAGGGCAGCCGCCGCACCGAGCACATCTGCTTCGGCCGGCTCACCGATCGACGGAGTTGCCGCCGCCGCAGCGCTCGACGACGCAGCACCTGAAGGCGCAGCGCTCGAAGGTGCAGCACCCGTCGCAAACGTCGGCGACGACGCATCGGTCGAGGCGCCCGCGTCCCCGCGAGCCGACAGACCTTCGCGCGGTTGGAGCGCCGCGTAGGTTCCGATCTCGGCGACCGCTTGCGCAGCGAGGAGCTCGAGCGCGGCGACCGACATCGACTGCTCGCTGTCCGGACCCGGCGCCGAGAGACCGAGCGCCGCAACCGTGGCGGACGGCCAGAGGAACGCACCGCGCGGAGAGCGGCGCTCGACGCCGAACGCTGTCTGCGCGGGCATCGGGCGTGTCTCGCCGTACGTCGGCGACGCGGCGGTCGGCGAACCAGCAGTCGGCGCGCCACTCGACGAGGACGACGAGGACGACGACGCGACCGTCGCGATGTCGCCGCTGGACGTCGGGTACGCCGTAGACAGACGCGTGCGCTCGTTCTCGATCGCCATCGCTTGCACGAACGTGCGATCGACAGCGCCGGCCATCGCGGTCAGCTGGCCAGGACCCGCGAGTGCGAGGCGCGAAGCCTGCGCGGCGTCAGCCGGCCCCAAGCCGTAGACGCGCGCCGCGAGCACGAGCTCGGGCGTCACGAAGTCGAGCGCCAGATCAGACGCGTTGCGCTCCTGCGCGAGCGACCAACCGAACGCGCGCTCGGCGATCATGCCGGGCGCAGTCCACGCACCGTTCGCGGTGGGCGCCGTGTCGGCGATCATCGGCATGCTCATCGAGTCGAGCATCACGCGTGCGGCGCTGTTCGAGATCGGGGCCGCCGGCGAATCGCTCGCGCTGCCCGCCGCTCCCATCGGCGCCGACGCCGGAACGTCCTGCGTCCACGACAAGAGCGCCGTGCGCAGCGTCGTGAGCGGCTGCTCGTACTGCGCGGCCGCCGGCGAGCTCGCGGACGGCGCCGCCGCGTACGACGACGAGGCCGCCGCGCCTTCGCTCACGGACTCGCCGTCCGCCGTGATCGCGGGACGATCATCGGTCGGCGCGACATATGCGAGATCGAGCTCGGGCGCGGTGCGCTCACCGAGCATGCCGCCAGCGGACGCGAACGTCTGACCGATCGTCGGCTCGAACGGGCGCTCGCTGATCGAGAGGTTGATCTCCTGCGCGGACGACGCGAGCAGACCGGCGAGGTAGGTCGCCGAGAGACCCGAACCGAACAGCGAGCGAACGTCGAACGCCGCGGCAGCCGGAAGCGGGAGAACGTGGCGGAGCGCAGGAGCGAACGGTGATGCCGCGAGCTGCGCAGACAGGCCCGCATCGGGTGCGCTCGGCGCGTGCATCGCGACCGCATCCGCCAGCGTCTGGCGCTCACCCGCCGGCATACCGACCGTCGGTTCGGGCGCGGGGCGCTGGGGCGACGCGGCCGCGCGCTGGCGGCTCGCACCGGCGGCGATCGCGAGGAACACGTCGTCCGGCGTCTCCTGCGAATCGTCGAAGCGCTGGATCGGAGCAGGCATCGCGGCGATCGCTTGCGCGTCGGCGCCAACGGTCTGGGTACGCGTGCGCTCGATGTCGAACGTCGGAGCAACGAACACCGCGTCGGGCGCGGCATTCGCGAGGAAGTGCATCGTGGTCGCGGAGCTCGGTCCCGCCGCGTTGAACGTGTCGAGCGACTTGGGAGTCGCACCCGCAAAGCGCGCGAGCCAGCGGTCCGCGTACGCGAGATGCGTGAGTGCTGCCGGCTTGGCTTGGCTGGCGGCACCGAGGGCCGTCGTCGACGCCGGAGCGGCAGCGTTCTGCGCGGTCGGCGCGACGAACATGTTCGTCATCGAGGGCGCGCGGAGCATGGTGCGCGGCGCGCGCGGGGCAGCCGCCGTCGGTGACACAGTCGCTTGCGGCGCGAACATCTGCGCCGACGTGACCGTGTGATTGACAGTAGAGACGAGACCGCCGAGGCCGGCGGGCAGCATCACGCGAGGACCGCGCGTCGCTTCGAACGACTGGTTCGCGGCCGTCGTGCGCGCCATCAACTCGACGGCACGAAGTGCTTCGGTGACATGAGCGATCGCTTGCGCGGCCTGCTCGGGGCGCGTCGCCGTCGAGACCGAACGGGCGATCATGGCCTGCAGCTCGGGCGGCAGCGCGGAGATCGCAGCGATGACTTCGGCGGGCGCGCGGCGCTCGGCGGCAGACGCAGAGATGACGGGCGCGACCACCGGCGTCGGCTCGCTGCGCACGTGCGCGGCGGCTTCTGCGCGCGACTGCTCGTGCAGGCGCTGCTGGGCGACCTGCTGGTGCGCGACGCGCTGCTCGATCGCGGCTCGCTCGGCCACGCGCTGCGCGATGCGCTCTTCGATGCGCGTGCGCTCGGCGGCGACGCGATCAGCGGGCGGGGCGCTCGGCGCCGCAGCAGCCGGAGAGCTCTGCGGTGCCTGTGCTTCGGCGCGAGCGACGCGCTCGCGGAGCGTTGCTTCGACTTGCTGCGCGCGCTGCTGAACTTCGACGGCGCGGCGCTGATCCACTTCGCGCTGCGCGGCGCGCTGAGCGACGACCTCGAGCTGCGCGATCTGCGTGCGCTGCTCGTGCAGCGTGTCGGCGACGCGATCGGCCTCGACGTTGGATTCGGTCTGCGCGGTGGGTGCGGCCTGCGCGCTCGACGACGCGACGTCATCGCGGCGCGGAGCGGGCGGAGTGACGAGCTCGGGTGCGAACTGTGAAACTCGCGACGGCTCCTGCGCGACGGTGGTGCGCGCGAGCATCGTCGCGAGGACGTTGCGCAGCGCGGGCGAAACCTGGCCTGCCGTCGACAGCGGCGCGACGGTGCGCTGCATCAGCTCCGCAGCCTGCACGGCGGCGAGCGGGACGAGCGGCGAGTACGCCTGCTGGCGATTCGAATCCGAACCGCCGAAGCCGACGCCTTGGATCTGCGGGCGCTGCGCTTGCGGCGGAGCGATCGACAGCGACGGGGCGACGAACTCGTACAGCGCCTGCGGCATCACGCTCGGCGACGCGGTCGGGCGGATCGTCGGCATCGCGGACGACGCCGGGGACACGTACGTACCGCGGGTCGTGAACATCGCCGGGGCGGGGAATCCGGACTCGCCGGACTCTTGCTGGTGCTGCGCCGTCTGGCGAGCAGCCGCCATCCAGTCGAGCTCGTCCTGGTACCACGGGCGCGGGAACACCCACGACACCGGAGCGCCTTGACGCTCGGGCGCACCCGAGCGCTGCAGCGACGAGAACATGCGAAGGCCAGCCGATCGCTGGGCTGTCTCGATCCATGGCGAGACGAGGCGATCGACGAAGCCGAGCGAACGCATCGAACGCACGCGCTCTGCACCGGTCTCGGGCGCCCAGCGCTCGACATGCCGATTTGCAGCGTGCAGCGCCGAACCGACCATCCGCGTCTGGAACGCGGGACCGGAGAGCGCCGCGCGGAGTGCGCGTGGTTCGTCGTTAGCCACTCGTGGAAACCTTCTGGCCAGAGCCCGCGGCCCAGGTCAGGCCCTCGATCTGGATCTCCATCGTCTCGATGGCGAGCTCGCTCTTCGACGCGTCGAACTCGCTGATCTCCCACTTCGACGGCCAGCCGCGAACGAACGTCCACTTCGCGCGCTCTTTGAGATTGCCGTCGAGCTGCGTGATCGTGCCGTTGGTCCGCTGCATCTTTCCCTGCATCCACTGCTCGCGCCACTTCAACAACACCGAGTCACCCGTGTAGCCCTGCTTGAGGACGATGGGCGACCACTTCGTCGCGCCGACGAGGTTGAACGTGGTGTCGTTCGCGCCGCCTTCGCGGACCGGAATCGTTTCGGTTTCGTACTTGAGACCGCTGACGCTCTTGAAGAACGCGACAGCGCCGCCCGCGATGTCGATCTTCACGTGGAAGCAGAATACCGGCAGTGGTTCGTTGCGCATGTGCGGGCTCCTAAGTCGGGCTGGGACCACTCATCGTCTGGGTCAGCGAGATCATGATGAACTCGGCGGGAGAGACAGGGGACACGCCGATGTCACAGATGAGCATTCCAGAATCCACCTGCTCTGGTGGGTTGGTTTCAGCATCGCATTTTACGTAGAACGCCTGCTCGGGATTCCCTCCCTTGAGCATGCCTTTCACGTAGAGATCCGATAGGAAAGCCGATGTTCGGTCCCTCACCAGATCCCATGTGTGATGGTTGTTCGGCTCGAACGTGATCCACGCAAAACCGGCCTCGAGCGACCGGCGCAACATGATGAAAAGACGGCGGACCGGGATGTAACGCCACTGCGGATCGGATGACGCAGTGCGTGCTCCCCAGGGCCGAACACCGCGCTGAAGCCGAAACGTGTTCACGGCATCGGCGTTCAGAATGCCGATGTGATCCTCTGTCACACGCAGGCTCACATCCTCGACGCCGACGATCTCGATGTTGGCGGGAGCGTTGTGGACCCCATCCGTCTCGTCGCGCCGGGCATAGCAGCCCGCGAGATGACCCGACGGCGGGACGATCCGGGTCTTCTCGTCGTGCGAGGTCGAGCGGAGCCAGGGCCAGTAGTACGCGCAGAACGAGCTATCGGTGCGGCGGCGCCAGCGGCGGACCCACTCGATGTCCTTGCTCTGCGGGATGTCGAGGATCGCGAACCGATCCTTCTGGTTCTCGCAGATGCTGATCAGCTGGTCCTGAAGGCGCTGTGCCTTGAGCTCGCCCGCCGGGCCCGGCTCGCGATCGTAGAACCACATCGCGTCGGGGATGGACATGATCCCGATCTCTTCGTTCGCGGCGAGGCCGAGCATACCGACGCGATTGCCCGGTCCGAGGTCGTGACCGATGAAGTCCTCGGTCGACACCGCGTCGAGTCCATCGCGTCCACCCGAGAGGCGCGTCATCGCCATCGGCTCGGGCAGGTTGTGCGGCACCGGCGACTTGGTCTCGAGGTCCTCGACGCGCACCAAGCGGCTCCGCTGCGAGACCACGCGCGGTGCGTAGTTGCGCGAGCTCGGATGCATCTGGAGGTTCTTGAACACCTCGCGGCGATCCTTCATCGCGATGTGCAGCTCGAACGTCATCACCTCGAGGTACGTCGGCGCCGCTGCGCGGTGGCGGCGGTTGACCGGCGTGGCGGTCGCCCACTTGATCAGCTTGTCGCTGACCTCCGTGATGACGATGTAGTCGGAGTTCTCGCGATCGTAGATGCGTACGAGCGAGCCGATCTCGAAGCCGCGCGTCGAGTTGACGTGCGCTTCGCCGCTACCGATGTCGAGGTCGCGCGTGAGCAGCGCTTGCGCGCCAGGCGCGTGAACGCAGCGGAACCAGATCGCGTTGCCCCACTGCCCTTCATCGAGCGCGCGGATCTTGAGCGATGGCTTTGACCAGTCGTCGATCTGGATATGCGCGGCGCAGTGCGCGTGATCCGGACCAGCGTCCTGGCCCTCCTTGGGCATATGCGCGACGCGGTTGATCCAGAGGTCGGCGCCGCCGTTCTGGAAGAAGCCGAACACCGCGTCGGAGAGATAGCCTTCGCTCGCGTAACCGAACGTCTCGATGAACTCGTCCCAATTGCGGAGACGAGTCGGCACGTTCATCGGGCCTTTTTGGGTGATGCCGACGAAGCCCGCAATGCGCGTGTTCGCGATCGACAACGGCGGCGGTGCCACCGTGTCGAACGATTGATATATGCCGGGTGCTCTCGGATCTGCGGACGGTCGCATGCGCATGTCAGGTACCTGTCCTCCTCGATCTTATCTTCGCCGCTAACGTTTACGCGCTTCGTTGATCTCGCGATTCACTCGCGCGATTTCGCGAAGCCAGACGTGACGTTCTTCGTGCTCCATGTCGAGGATGTCGTCGATCGACCAGTGAAAGTGGTACGCGATGTACCCGATCTCTTGGTACAGCTGCTCGCGCGGATAGGTCGCGACCGCCGCCCAGTTTACCCCGGGCCAGACTGGCCACTACCTCCGTCCTCGGCCAGTACGGCACCGGTGACCATATCGACGTCGATCTCGTGCTGGCACTTGGGGCACGTCACGCGGTGCTTCGGCGTGCCGCCCTCCTCGTTGATCTTTCGATAGAACTCTTGGAGGTACGCGAGGTCGGTCGAGAACAAGTTCTCGACCATGTCGACCGTCACGTGCTTGTGCTCGCCGAGCTGCGTGACGACACGCGACAGCAGGACGATCACGAGGTACGCGCGGTTGCTCTGAACGCGATAGTCCTGCAGTGGCAGGATCTCGTCGCGCGCAGTGGCGAGGCGCATGACGCCATCGCGATGCACGTTGCCCTCTTCGTCGACATAGCCGCGTGGAAGGCGGAACGGAAACTGAGTCTTGAAAGCCATCTGTAATCCCCCGAAACGACCGATGCGGGCCACTCTTGCGAGCGCCCGCATCGTAGATCGAGGACTCGACTGATGGCAGCCGAGACGACTCGAATCTAATGGATCACGAGTCGGTGTAGTTCAGGTTGAACTTCATGCCTTCGCAGTACATCTCGACGTTGAAGCGCTTGATCTTCTCGGAGTTCGCCTCGGCGTCGTCGTCCGCGAACTTCTTGAAGCCAAGGCCGACGAGATCGATCGAGCCCAGCTCGTCCTTCATGTTCGGCTTGAGGAACACGATGCGGCCCGTCATTTCGTTGGCCTCCTCGTGCTCGCCGTCGATGAACCACTTGCGGGCCGCGTCGGCCCACGCCTGGTGATCGGCGTAGTTGATGGCGAACTTCAGGTCGGGGGTGATGACCTTCGACGGAACCTTCTCGGGCTCCTTGGTCGTACCGATCTGATCCGGCGCGACGCCGCACTTCCAGGTGAACGAATCCACCGAGGCGATGCGGTTACAGGGCAGATCGCCGATCTCGACGCGGAAGTTCTGGCACAGCCAGGCCTTCTGCTTCGGGCCGATCTTGCCGTTGATGGTCTCGCCACCAGCCTTGGCCCAACGAACCTGCTCGGCCTCGAACTCGATGTCGAAGTACGCGGCGTCGTTCGAGTCACCGGAGAGCTTCGGCACCGTGACGCCCGTGATGAGCGCCTGCATGAAGGTCAGCTGCGACTGCGCCTTGTAGTCGAAGTCGGCGGCG
>DASYDE010000085.1:0-4472 GCA_036499725.1 Kofleriaceae bacterium | reverse complement strand
GGCGTTCGGGACGCGCTTCTCGATGTAGTCGACCTGCGCCTTGAGGGCGGCGAGGTTCTTCTGCGTGCCGCCCTGGAGGACGAACACGCGACCGAGCTCGGCCATGCGCGGAATCTGCACGACGTACTGCCAGATGTTCTTGGGCAGCACGAGCGCGAGACCGGCGAGGAGCTCCTCCTTCGCATAGCCTTCCTTCTGGAAGTTCACGCGGTCGGAGTCGAGGAACACGGCGCAGCCGTAGCTGAACTTCGGAGCGAGGCGCGCTTCGAACGCGACCTGCGCGTAGGACTTCACCGGGATGCCGAACTGATCGGCCATCGCCTGGAGCAGCATGCCGTTGCCGGCAGAGCAGCTGTTCGACAGACGGAAGTTCTTCACGTCGCCGTTCTGCATGAACATCACCTTGATGTCCTGGCCACCGATGTCGCAGATGACGTCGACGCTGGGGAACCAGCGCTTGGCCGACATCATGTGCGCGACGGTCTCGACGATGTTCGCGTCGGCGCCGAGCGACTTCTCGAGGACGTCGCCAGCGTAACCCGTGACGCCGAAGCCGGTAACCTCGAGCGTCGCGCCCTGGTCCGTGGCCCACTGGCGCATCTGGGTGAACATGTCCTTCATGTCCTGAATCGGGTTGCCCTTGGAGAGGGTGTAGACCTTCTTCAGGATGTTCTCGTTCTCGTCGATGAAGACGCACTTCGACGAGGTGGATCCGCCGTCGAGGCCGATCACACCGCGGTAGGTCTTACCGGACTCGAGGAGGGTGTCCTCGTAGTGCGGCTCCTTGTACTTCTCCATGAACGCGTCGCGCTGCTCGGGCTGCTCGACGAGGCCGGGGCCTGCCGACTCGCCGAGCTTGCTCTTGCGACCGTGGTTGATGAACTCCTCGAGCGGATCGAGACCGCGGTACTTGCCGATGTTCTCCGGCTCGTAGAGACCGAAGAGAACCGCGCCGTACGCGGCGTAGAGGTCGGAGTTCTTGGGGACGAAGATGAGCTCCTCGATCGGAACCGTCTTGTCGTACTCGTAGCCGCGCTCTGCCCACGCCTCGGGGATACGGAGGCGCCAGCATTCCTGGAGGAACGGCAGGTACGTGTTCGGACCGCCGAGCAGGAGGACCTTGCTCTTGAGCGTGTTGCCGCGCGTGAGCACGGCGAGGTTCTGCGAGACGATCGCGTCGGCGAGCGAGTTCATGATCTCGTTGCGCGGGATGCCGCTCTTCACGAGGTTCACGATGTCGGTCTCGGCGAACACGCCGCACTTGGCAGCAACGTGGTGCAGCTTCGTCGGGTCGAACTTCAAGCCCGGAACTTCTTCGCGGGGCATGCCGACCTTGAGCACGCACTTGTCGATCGTGGCGCCGGTACCGGACGCGCACTTATCGTTCATCGAGGTCTGAGCGGTCTTGTCGCCCGTCTCCTCGTTCTTCTTGAACATGATGATCTTGGCGTCCTGGCCACCAAGCTCGATCACGCTGCCGACGTCCGGGTGCATCTTCTCGACGGCCATCGTGACCGCGTTGACCTCTTGGACGAACTTCGCGCCGAGGATCGGAGCGATCGGCGAACCACCGGAACCGGTGATGAAGCAGCGAATCTGGTCGTTCTTCAGCGTCGGGAATGCCGCGTGGATCTCGCGCAGCATTTCGCGCGTCATCTCGGGCTGACGCGTCTCGTGACGCAGATACTTCGACCAGAGGATTTCCTTGGTCGTCGGGTCGACGACCGTCATCTTCACCGTCGTAGAACCGACGTCGATACCGATAACGACTTTCTCGGGCGTGGTGCTCATCGATACTCCTGTGGTCAGTACGCGGCTGGTAGCCAACTAGACTGACGCGTCATTCTATGGCCCGGAATGACACACGAGTCCAGTCTTAAGTCCCCGTGCGGCCAGATCTCTTTGGTGCGCAGGGTGGTACGCGCCGCTGCTGATGTGCGCACTGCGTTACGCAGATGTTCGCCGCGGCGTGTCAGAAGCTTCTACGCGAGCGTCCGACATCCGTCACCCAGCGCAACAAATGCGCGAGCTTGCAAACTGGTTCGACCATTGCTCGTAGCGAACAGGCATGACCGCCCGTCTCGCGTCGCTGTGTCTTGCCGCTGTTCTCCTGAGTACACCCGCGTGCGTCACCACGACCACCACGCACTGGCCGAGCGGAGATTCCGAGTCACATACCTCATGGGACGTCTCGGGCTCGCAGGAGAGCGACCACTCCGGGACGGGCGTGGTGATCGGTGTTGGCCTCCTGATCGCGACGGCCGTCGTGATCGGTCTCGTCGTTCACGCGAACAACAGCACCCCGGACGAGAAGTTCGCGGCCGCGCCGCGCCCTGCCCCACCGCATACAGTCATCGCGATCGCGCCGTCGCCGCACGCGACGGATGAAGACATGGTGCTCCAGCGCATGTTCGTGCAGGGCCAGCTCTCGGCATCGGCGGGTCGCTGCGAAGCCACCATCGCGATCGCGCGGCGGATGTCGGTGATGGATCCGAGCTACTACGCGCGCTATTCGAGCGATCCCGCGATCGCGAATTGCCTGAATCGATGAGGTAGCGTCCGCGGATGACGAAGTTCACCTCTCTGTTCCTCGCCGTCGCACTCGCCGCGTGTGGGGGCTCCAAGCCGTCGACCTCGACGACGACGTCCGATCAATCTGCGACCGATGGTCACGCGACCGCGTTCAAGATCGGCGCCCTCGACGCGTGGTCCATCGAGGACGGTTCGATCGAAGGTCCCAACGACGGCAAGACTCTCGGCGTCGGCGTCGCGCCCGAGGAGATCAACAAGGTGCTCGCCGCGGCTGGCCTGCCCACCGACAAGATCCAGCTCGGCATCCAGGCGTTGCTCGTCAAGGACAACGGCAAGGTCTACCTGTTCGACACCGGCGCCGCCGACGCGTCGTTCGCGAAGGCGGGCAAGCTCCAGGCGTCGCTCGCGAAAGCGAACGTCAAGCCGGGCGACGTGACGGACATCTTCCTCTCGCACGCGCATCCCGATCACACCTACGGCCTCGTCGCGAAGGGCGCGCTCGCGTTCCCCAACGCGACGATCCACATGAGCAAGCCCGAGTGGGAGTTCATGCAGAACGTGATGCCGGGCATGGATCCGGGCACCAAGGCGATCGTTCCGGTCATCACGACCAAGGTCGTCGCGTTCGATCCGGGCACCGACGTGGCGCCGGACGTCAAAGCGATCTCCACGCCGGGTCACACGCCCGGCCACAGCTCGTACGAGATCGGAGCCGGCACGGACAAGGTGTTCTACCTCGGTGACGTCGCGCACCACTCTGTCGTGAACGTGCAGAAGCCCGACTGGTCCGACGGCTTCGACGGCGATCACGACGCGGCGAACGCGGTGCGCGCCGCGACGCTGAAGAACCTCGCGAGCTCCGGCGAGCGCGTGTTCGGCGTGCACTTTCCGTATCCGGGCGTCGGTCGCATCGTGCAGGACGGCGATCACCAGGCCTTCAAGGCCGACACGCTCTAACGATCACGCCCCCGTTACTTCGGCAACTCGCCGACGTACGTCACGCCGTCCGGCATCGTGAATCGCTGGAACGAGCAGTACTCCGCCGGCTTCGCCATCACCTGCCCGTTGGGATCGGGCGGAGGCATTCCGAGCTCGGTCTTCGCGAAGGTGACGTACGCATGCTTCTCGTCATCAGCGACAAAGCGCGGAGCCGAGCCGTCGGGTCGGCACACGTAGACGGAGACGACATTGCCGTCGACCTTGATCCCCGGCTCGTTGGCCGTGAGCGTCGTGTTGCCGGTCAGATCGTCCAGGCGCCCCACCTCGATGGGATGCGTGACGAGCGCGGCGTGAACGATCGGCGCGGGTGTCGCGGGCGATGGCGCGGGGTGAGAGGCGCAGGAGGCGAGCAGGAACAAAGCGACGAAGCTCTTCATGCTCTCGTAAACGCCAGCGTCGGCGCCGCGATCTGAGGTGGCCGATTTTATGGGGGCTACTTGAGCACGCCGCGCAGCGCGACCATCAACAGCTCGTCGATCACGGACTCGACGGTGAGCTGTTCGGTGTTGCGGTGCACGAGGTGCTCGATGACACCGCGGAACAGACCGAGGAACGCGGCCGCGACGAGATCCGGGTGACACTTGCGGAGCAACCCGATCTCGAGGCCCGACTCGAGCGCGCGGCGCAGCAGGTCGCGAACTTCGGCATAGAACTGCTCGATGCGCTCGGCGGCCTCGACATCGGGGGTCTGCCCTGACGAGAGCAGCATCGTCGCGAGCGGACGATCCTTGACGATGTACTCGAGCGTCGCGACGAGCTGCGTGCGCAGCTGGACCTGCGGAGCGAGCGCGTTCGGCGTATCGACATCGATGCGATGGATCTTGGAGCGCAGATCCGCGAGCGCTTGCTCGAGGATCGAATCGAACACGGCCGCCTTGGACGCGAAGTACAAGTAGAACGTGCCGCGCGCGATCTCGGCGCGCTCGATGATCGCGTGGATG
>DASYDE010000084.1:0-35105 GCA_036499725.1 Kofleriaceae bacterium | reverse complement strand
ACCCAGTCGGTCTCCTTGGGCGCGAGCGGGTACGCGTCGCGGACGAGCGAGAAGCCATTCTTGGTTCGCCTGTACTCGCGGACCCACCCCGCGGACGTCAGCGTCACGAGTTGTTCAACACCGCTGATCGTGCGCGTGCCGGCGCCTTCGAAATCATCACCGGCGTCGCCGAGCGGCAGCTTGCCTTGTTCGGTCGTCGCGCCCGTCTCCGGGTCGACGAGCCCGTACGCGCCGTCGTTGCCGCTGTCAGAGATGACGACGAGCATCGGCTTGCCATCGATGGTGAACCACGGCGCGGCGCTCGCCTCGGGGATAGGCGTGGTCTCCGCGAATGGCAGCAACGCGCATCCGTCAGGTACCGGAGCGGTCGGTGAGTCCGAGGCGCTGGTGGATGCCGAACCGGACGCCGTCGTAGCGGGCACTGACGCGGGCTCGACGGGGCGGGGAGGTTCCTCGCGCGATTTTCCGCACGCGACGAGCGATGCGGAGAGCAGTAGGAACCAGCGCACCTTCGGGCTATAGCATCGCGTCCCGCCGAAGTCCGTCCATGTCTGACCGTCGCTACCTCGTGAAAGAAATGTTCGGCCCCACGCTGCAGGGCGAGGGCGCGCACGCGGGCAGGGCCGTCGTGTTCCTGCGCTTCGCAGCGTGCAACCTCGAGTGCCCGAACTGCGACACCGACTTCTCGCCGGAGACCGCGACGCGCATGACGGCGGAGCAGATCGTCGCGCGCCTGCGCGAGCTCGATACCGGCAACACGCAACGCGTCGTCGTCACCGGTGGCGAACCGACGCTGCAGTGGGATGAAGATCTTTCGTCGGCGGTGCGCGGCGCAGGCTTTCGCGTGCACATGGAGTCCAACGGCACGCGCGCGCCGCAGGGCAAGGTCGATTGGCTCACGGTGTCGCCGAAGTCCCAGTACCACCCCGCGAGCATCGTGCTCGCCGAGCAAGTTCCCGCGAGCGAGCTCAAGCTCATCGTCGACGACGCGACCGACGAGCGCTGGCTAGACCTCCACGCCGCGCGCTATCGCTGCGAGCACTACTTCTTGCAGCCGTGGATGGACGCGAACTACGACGCGCACCTGAAGAAGGCGATCGCGCTGATCCATGCGCGGCCGCAATGGCGCCTGTCGTTGCAGACGCACAAGATCATCAACGTGCCTTGAAGCGCCTCAAAGCGGCGCGTTCTCCCCAGCGGGGACGAAGCTCGCCCAGTAGAACGGGTGCTTGTAGTTCGGCTTCGCCAACAGCTCGAGCTGCGTCTCACGCAATGCCGTCGAGCGCCCGTGCTTCTGACCGAGGCGCTTGTAGTAACCGACCATGAGGTCCTTGGTCGCTTCGTCGTCGACTTGCCACAACGACATCACGAGCGACTCCGCTCCTGCGATCACGAGCGCGCGGCGCAGGCCGTAGACACCGTCGCCGTTCGTCACCTTCCCGACGCCGGTCTCGCACGCGCTGAGCACGACGAGCTTGGTGCCAGCGAGGTCGAGGCCCGTCGCTTCCATCGCGGTGAGGATGCCGTCCTCGTTGCCCGACACGAGCTTGTTCGCGCCGGCGAGCGCGAGGCCCGAGCGTAGCAACGGATTCTCGGGACCGACCTGCGCGGTCTGCGCGAGCTGGAGCGTGGACGACTGCACGGGGGCTCGCGAGTCGGCGTTGGTGGTCTCTTTCTCGTCGGGCAGGAAGAACCCGTGCGTCGCGAGGTGCAGCACGCGCGGACCGTGAACTGCCTTGAGCGCCGCTTCCGTTGCCTTGTCCTGGCGGAACGCGGTCAGCTTCATCTCCTTCTCGACGCCGTCCGCTTCTTTGGCCGTGCCGGGCAGCGCGGGCCACAGCAGATCGCTGAGGTCCGACGAGCGACGACCGCGCGTGCCGCCGTCCTTGCCGGGCTTACCGCCCGCATCGAACGCGGGATCCGCGAAGATCACACCGCCGCCCTGTGCCTTGGTTTGCACGGAGAGGCGCAGGAGATCGCGGCCGGATGTGAGGTACGTGAACGTGTACTTCTCGATGAGGAACTTGCCGTTCGCGTCGACGAGCGCGGAGAACGGCACGACGTTGAGCGCGCCGTCGGGAGCGAGCAGGATGTCCGTCGACCCGCCGATCGCGGAGGTCAGCTTCGCGATGGTGAGATCGTAGAGCGCGCGCCCGTTCGCGGTGACCGTCGTATCGTTGGGATTGGAGAGCGACTTGCGGAACTTCTCGATCACCGCGTCGATGTCTGCTGTGGGACCGAGATCGACGAACGTCGGATCACCACTCGCGCCGAGCACGAACGCCCCGTAGTTACGCGCCGGCAACTTCGCGTTGAACTTGAACGCGACCTTCGGATCGTAGGGGACGTAGCTCACGATCTCGACGAGCTTGGTCGCCTTGGGAATCTGCTTCTGCACGGCGGCGAGCGTCACGGACTGCGTGCTCGCGCGGTACGCGGCGCTCTTCTGACCGACGGCGGTCTCGAGCTTGACGACCTGATCCTCGAGCGCGCTGATCGCCTTGCCGTACTCGTCGGGGCCGGTGGACTCCGGTCCGGCGACGGTGAGCTTGGACAGCTGCGCGCGCGCACTCGCGAGATCGTCGAGGAGCTTCTTGTCCTCGGGCGAGAGCTTCGCGCGGATCGTCGCCATGTTCGCCGCGGATGCATCGAGCACGCGGCCCTTCATGCGCAGCAGCGTCGTGAGCGCGAGGCGCGTGGAGCCGACACTCTTCGCGCCGTAGATGCGGCCAAAGTTGATCGCGAGATCCAGGTGGTACTTGTTGCGGCCGTAGTAGAGCGCGTGATCCGCCTCGGTGCCGACGGCCATCGCGAGCGCGAGCTGCTTCTCGTTCTGCTCCGCCGAGGACGTCAGCATCGCTTCGGCCTTCTTGACGTCGCCGAGGCCCATGTACACGTACGCCGCGTACTCCTGTCCCATCGCCGCGAACGGGTGGTGCGTGCCGTACTGCTTCTCGTTGTACTTGAGGTACTCGAGTGCGTACGGCTCCGCCTCCTTGTAGCGCCCCAGGTCGCGCAGCGCGTCGACGATCATGATGTTGTAGCCAATCGTCGCTTGCGGCGCGATCTTGGCGAGCTGCGCCTGATTGTCCTTGTAGAGCTGGAGCGCGGCCGCGGAGTCACCCTGCTGGCGCTTGATGTTCGCGAGCACCACGTCCCATCCCGAGTAGCCGGTGCCGCGCTTCGCGTCGTACGTCTTGGCTTCCATCAGCCACTTCTCGGCCTTCGTCAGATCCTGCCCGGCCTGATAGGTCATCGCGATCTGTGCGGCCATACCGGCGAGCCCGTAGTCGTCGGGCGTCGCCTTCTTCACGCGTGCGTACTCCTTCTCGAGAATTCCGATCGTCTTGTCGCGCATCGGCTTCGCGAGATCTTCGCGGCCGGCGTACGAGAACTGCATCGCGAGGCTGTACAGCGTCATCGCGCCTTCACGCGCACTCTTCTGCGACTGCTTCTCCGCGAGCTTGGTGATCTGGTCGTAGTAGACGAGTGCCTTCTTCTCCTGACCCATCTGCCACATCGTGCTCGCGACGACGGTCAGCGCTGGAATCGTCTCGATGTCGTCCTTCGCGATCGCTTGCTCGATCTTGAGCGCCTCTTCGAGATCCGAGAGCGCGGCGCCGAACTCGTTGCGCGCCGTGAGCACGCTCGAGTGAACCGTGAGCGCCTGCGCGTACTCGCGCGACTGCGTCCCGTTCAGCTTCTTGGTCAACGCCATCGAGCGCTGGTAGAGCTTCTCGAGCTCGTCGTAGTTCATCGTGTTCCACAGCGGCGTCTGCGCGGAAGCGAGTGCCCACGACACTTCTTTGGAATCGACGCCGTGCTCCTTCTCCGCCTGCGCGACGAGATCCTGGTAGAGCGCGTAGGACTCGGTGTAGGCACCTGTCTGTGACAGCAGCCCCGCATACGTCTGCTCCGTGCGCTTGGTCTCCTGCGCGTCGACGCCGAGATTCTTCTTCTGCGCTTCGTACAACTTCTTCGCAGTCTTCACGGCCGCGAAGTTGGCCTGCTTCATCTGCTGGTCGGTCAGGTCCTTCTGGAGCTGGGCCATCTCGATCTGCGCAGCCGGTGGAGGTGCTTTCTGCACCTTCTGCGCGTGCGCGGGGCCGGCGAGGAACAGCGTAGCGACGAGGACCGCGAGAGAAGCGTGCCGCATGCGAATTGGTAACACGACGGGCACGGGCCCACCGGCTGCGCTACCATCGTCGGCGATGAGATTCGCGCTCGCCGTTTCCCTCTTCCTCGCCGCTTGCGGCGGTTCGCCCAAGTCTGCAGCGATGCCCGAGGCCGCCCCGCCGCCTCCGTCCAACGAGACCGCGTCTCCGACGGAGACCTCGACCCCGCCCGGCGACGCCAAGACGCCCAGCGAAGGTAGCAGCGGTGCCGTTGGTGGTACGGCGGGCGAGAAGATGAGCACGCAGGCTCCCGGTGCGCCGGCGCCCCCTCCGCCCCCCAAGACCCGTGGCGCGCAGAAGAAGTCAGATCGCACGGGCGACCCGTGTGCCGGCGGCGAGTAAGTGACCCTGCGACGATACGCATCACCGCGTCATTCGTTGCTATTTGACTCGGCGCACGCCGCGCGGGTTTAATCGCCCAGCGTGTTGTTTCGCTGGCTGCTCCCGATCGTCGCGATGTTTGCGCTGCTCGGTAACGCGGTATCGGCGTTCGCAGCGGCGGGAACCCATCGAGTCACCTCGTGCTGCTGCCCCGATCCCGATCACTGCCTGTGCGGTGATCGCGGCCCGCATAAAGACAACGATCGGATGAACCGCTGCGGCGGTGACTCCGTGAAGGTCGAGCCGGTGCAGGTCGCATCCACGACGTGTGAATGCGTCGAGCAGGTCATCGACGTCGTGACCGCGGTGATCGCACCGCCGGCTCTGCTCGTACTTTCCGACCGCACGCTCGCGCCTCCCGAGCCGCCTCCGTTCTAGCGACCGAACGTCTTCCCCGTTTGGGCCATCAACGTTCGCGCAGCGTCGCTGCTGCATTGGTCTGCTTTGAACTTTCACTGAGGGTTTCGTCCCTCGGAGGCTACGCATGTCTTCCAAAATTCTTCTCGCTGCTGGCGTGATCGCCATCAGCTCGTCTGCGTTTGCTCACATCTCCGTCGGCAGCGGCCCCGCGCCCGCCAACAAGTCCACCAAGGTCACGTTCAACATCAATCACGGCTGCACGTCGACCGGCGGCACGTCGCCCGACCAGGACACGATCGCGATCGGAATCGACATCCCCGCTGGCGTCACGGCCGTGCGTCCGATGCCGTCGGATTTCGGCAAGCCTGTCGTCGCGCGCGATGCAAACAGCACGTCGACGCCCAAGGCCGTCACGTCGGTCGTCTGGACCAAGGACGACGCTCTGAACCTCGGGTTCGACGACGCGTACTACGAGATCACGATCAAGGCGACGCTGCCGAACACGCCGTTCGCGAAGCTACCGTTCGTCATCCACCAGACGTGCAGGAACGCCGATAACTCCACGCACACCGTGGACTGGGTCGTCGGCGATCCCAACGAGCCCGCGCCGAACGTGGTCATCGTCCCTGCGAAGCTGAACACCACGGGATGGAACAAGTTCACGATCCCGGCGAGCACCTCCGTCGCGGTCACGGACTTCGGCGCGTACTTCGGTGACGCGCAGATCGTGTGGAAGGGCTCCGCTGCCTACACCTCCAACCCCGTCGTCGCGGCGGCGCTGACCACCGCCGGTGTCGCGGCGCTCGGTGCGCTCGCGGCGGGCGACGAGATCATGGTCAAGTACTGATGAGAGGCTTCCTCATGACCTGCGCGCTCCTCATGAGTGCGTGCGGCGACAATCGCAGTGGTGCGCAGCACGACGCGGGGCCCGGCAGCGACGCTGCGAACCCGAGCGACGCGGGCATCGACACGCCCGATGCACCGCCGGACGGTCCGCATCAGCTCACGGGTTGTAGCGACATGACGTCGTCGCTGATTCCTCGTGCGCCCACCGACGGACTGCCGTGCGACCTCGTGCCGCCCGGTGTGACGATCACGGTGGCGCAATGAGGGGGCGCACGGTGGAAGTGCTCGCCGTCGCGCTGTTAGGCCTCGCGGCCTGCGGCGACGATGGCGGCTCTCGTCCCGATGCAGGAGGCGACGTCGTCGATGCGGCGCCCGGTGTGGACGTCATTCCCGACGCTCCGCCGCGCGAAGTCATCATGCAGACGGTCGCGATGGAGGTCGACGACACGATCGAAGTAGGCACGATGACGGGTGGTGCAAACGATCGCGCACTGATCGTCATGACCGCGCCGACACCGACGCTGTCGTTCAACATCCACTCGCATCCGAGCGGCGGCACCGTCGAGGCCGTGTCGGAGCTGAACAAGCAGAACGTGGAGTACATCTTCGTTCCGCCGAGTCAGGCGACATGGTTCCTGTTGCTGCGCAACGATGGCGGCACGGCGATGAACGTCGAGCTGCGCGTCGAGCTGCACGACAACATGCAATGGAGCGCGCTGTGAAGGCGCTGCTCGTTCTCGCGCTGCTGCTCGGTGCGTGCACGAAGGAATCCGTATTCGGTCCTCCGACCGGATCCGTGTGCCCCGATGAGGGCACGCAGCTGAGCTACGAGAGCTTCGGGGCGCCGTTCATGGTGAAGTACTGCACGCACTGCCACTCGCGGTCGAAAGTGGGCAACGAGCGCAACGGTGCTCCGTCCTTCCACGACTTCGATACGTTGAGCGGGATCAAGGCAGTCCACGAGCATGTCGACGAGACGGCGGCCGCGGGCCCCGACGCGGTCAACGAGGGCATGCCCGACTACAAGACACCGCCCACGCTCGAGGAGCGCACGCAACTCGGCGAGTGGATCGCGTGCGGAATGCCCGACGAGACCGACATCGCGCGTGGCGACAACCACGGCGTCCCGTAGCGAAGGGGACCGTCCTTTTTTCCTCAGCGCCCTTCTTCCGCCGCCTTCTCGTACGCGGCGCGCGCATCCTGGCAGCGCGTCGTCCGCGTGTAGCCGTAGTACGCCGAGCCGAGGACGGTGAGGCCGATCGGCAGGAGGAACGCTGCACCGAGCGGTGCCCATTCATCCTTGCTCTGCAGGAGAACGATCGCGCCCGCCGTCGCGAGCCCGCCGTAGATCGCGTCGCCGAGCGGAAGGACGCGCGTCTCCGTGCAGCTCGGCCAGTGCAGCGGCTCGGGCTCGTCGGTCTGCGGTCCGTGCACGAGGACGAACGAGCACCCGCTCGATGCGATCGCGAGTATCGTCGCGAGAGCGAGCGCGCGCGTCACTGCGCACCTCCCGTCGGAGGCGCGGGTTGTGGATACGGCTGCGGAGGTGGATACGGATACAGCTGCGGCGCTGGATACGGCGCATAGCCCGGTGGCGGATAGCCGTACGGCGGTAGCGGCGGTTGCTTCGCCTGCATCTCGCGGCACGTCGACGTCGTCTCGAAGCCGTACTTCGCCGACAGAGCGAAGATGCCGGCGTCGACGATCGCGCCGATCGAACCGAACACGCGCTCGCCGTCGGTGAGCTCGCGCTTGCCGCCCGGCGCACTCATGTCGTCGACCTTCGCCGCGCCGCTGATGAACAAGATCGCGCTGACGGCGGCGAGACCCGTCAGGCCGACGTCGGCGTACGCCCACTTGTTCTCCGAGGTGCATCCCGGGAACACGTCTGTGCGACGAACCGCGCGGGGAGCACGATCCATCAGCACGTAGGAACAACCCGGCAGCGTGAACGCTGCTATCGCGAGCCACCCGAGTGCGCGCATTCCTCATCGTCACTCGACGACCGGCGCGCGGCGTGTGTGCTCACCGTCGCCTTACCGGGCAGACGGCGGCAGCGGGACTACTTCGGTTGCGGAACGAGGCGGAGGTACGGCTTGACCGTCTTCCACCCATCGGGGAACAGCGGCTTCGCGGCCTCGTCGTTGACCGACGGGACGATGATGACGTCGCCGCCCTGCTTCCAATCCGACGGCGTCGCGACCTTGTGCTTCGCCGTGAGCTGCAGCGAGTCGATGACGCGCAGGATCTCGTCGAAGTTGCGGCCCGTGCTCGCCGGGTAGGTGAGCGAGAGCTTGAGCTTCTTGTCGGGGCCGATGATGAAGACCGAGCGGACAGTCATCGTGTCGCTCGCGTTTGGATGGATCATCCCGTACGCGTTCGCGACCTTCTTGTCGGGATCCGCGACGAGCGGGAAGTTGAGCGCGTGGCCCTGGGTCTCGGCGATGTCGCCGATCCACTTGTTGTGCGAGTCGAGCGAATCGACGGAGAGACCGACGACCTTCACGTTGCGCTTGTCGAACTCCGGCTTGAGTGCGGCGACGCGACCGAGCTCCGTCGTGCAGACGGGCGTGAAGTCCTTCGGATGCGAGAACAGGACGCCCCAGCTCGAGCCGAGGTAGTCGTGGAACTTGATCGGTCCCGAGGTGGTCTCGGCCGTGAAATCGGGAACGTCATCGCCAAGCTGGAGCTGCGTCATTGTTCGACCCTTCCGTTGAGGTCCATCCGTTTTAGCGGATGACCTGCCGGTGAGCAAGGGCCGCCGACGCGATCAGCTGCGCATCAGGCCGCGGGCCAGCAGGCCACCGCCGGCGACGACCGGACCGAACGCGATGTAGTACCGGCCGCCGATCTGGGCCGCGAGCGAATAGGTGAGGATGGCGCAGACGACACCGCCGACGAGGAGCGTCGCGCCGAGGAGGATGTCGCCCTTCGCGCGGTGGCGTGCCTGTACGTTCTTGTCGGTGACGCCGCTCGCGGGAGTCGCTTCGTCGAACGCCATGCGCACCGCGACGAGCGATGCAGCCGCGACCGCGAACAGCCCGGGGACAATGAGCGCCGACCAGAGGTTCGTATGGAGCGCATTGCGGACCTTGGTCGCGCCGAACAGCGTGGTCAGCACACCCATCGTATCCATCGCGACGAGGAACGACCACGCAGGGCGCGAGCGCAACGCGACGGAGTACACGGTGAGCGCGAGGAGCGTTCCGCCGAGGACGAACAGCGTCGCGACGAGGATCGGATGCAGTCCCGCATAGAGCGCACCACCCGCCGCTGCGAGCGATGCAACGCCGGCGAGGAACGAGAGGCCAAAGCCTGCCGCCCATGGACGGAATGCTCCCAGCGAGCCCACCGCCGCGGTCACCGCTGTGAACAGCAAGAACGTGAGCCGCGTGTGCAGGAGCTCGGAGTCGCCGAACCCGACCGGCCCGTACGACGCGACCTTATCCGCGTAGTAGCGCGACGAGAGAAAGTAGAACGCGACGTTCAGGATCACGGCGCAGACGCCGAGGATCATCGCGGTCTGCTTGGCCGCTTGAGAGTCGCTCTGTACGGGAGGGTTTGTCATCGACGCTTCTTGAACAGATTGCCCCAGAAACCCTTCGGCTTGTCGTCGGCATTCCCGCTTGTTGGGGGCGGGGGCTGCATCTCGGCAGGAATCGACGGCTGCTGCAGCATTTGCGGCGGCAACGCACCGAGCGGCGTGTGGTCCGTCGGGGTCCCCGAGGCCGGTGTGGGCGTGACGGGGAGCGGCTGCGAGCCCAGTCCGGTCGACATCGACAGGCCACCGGGCTGCGTATCGAGCGAGATCTCGGTGTCCTCGAGCTCCTTCGCGTACTCCTTGCGGAACAGCTGGCGCATGAACTGCCGCAGCTCCTTGGGGTCGAACCGATAGCCCGCGATCAGCGCGTCCAGATCCGCCGCGAGCTGCGCCGCGGTCTGATAGCGATCCGCGACATCGCGCGCGAGCGCCTTCAGCGCGATCGCATCGAGCTCGGGCGTCACGCGACGGTTGAAGTTGGACGGCGGCGGCACTTCCGCCTTCCGCACCTTCTCCATCAGCGCGAACTCGGTGTCGCCGCGGAACAGCTTCTCTGTCGTGAGCATCTCGTGAAGGATGATCCCCGCCGAGAACACGTCGGTGCGCGCATCGAGCGGCATGCCGCGGATCTGCTCGGGCGACATGTAGCTGAACTTGCCCTTGAGGATTCCGATCTCGCTCGTGAACTTCATCAGCGCCTGCGCGATGCCGAAGTCGATCAGCTTCACTTCGCCGTCGTACGACATGCGCACGTTCGACGGAGACACGTCGCGATTCACGATGTTCAGCGGTCGGCCATCCGCGCCCGCCAGCGTGTGCGCGAAGTGCAATCCCTCCGCGATGCGCGCCGCGATGAACACCGCGTGCGGAACCGGAATGCGCTGCTGCGTCTCCTGACACTTGCGCAGCACCTGCGTGAGATCGCGACCCGCGACGTACTCCATCGCGATGAAGTGGCGACCCTCGTGCTCGCCGACCTCCGCGGTCTCCACGATGCAGCGATTCGACAGCATCATCGCGAGCTTTCCTTCGCGATTGAACATGTCGATGAACCGCGCCTCGCGCGCCAGGTTCGGTCGCATGACCTTCACCGCGAACAGCTTCCGCTCGCCGTCCACACGCCGCGCCCGATACACCTCGGCCATGCCGCCACGGGCGACCAAGCCGAGCAGGTAATAGTTGCCGAACGGCACCGGATCATTCGGTGCTCCCGCGGACAACTTACCTTCCTGCGACGGACGCTCGGACACCAACCTCCGCAACGTATCATTGATCCGCGGGTCGCCCTAAAACGCGTTTGCGAGGTCACCGTTAAGAAGGTTCACGAGGATCTCCGAGGAAACGCGCAACGTTGCGCGACTCCCCCAACCCCTCTGCGGCATGCTCGCCACATGGCGTGGCGCGATCACCCGCTGTGCGGTCCACGGGCCACCTATCCCGACCGGTTCTGGGGGCCCGAGCGCATGGACTCCGATGCGTTCGTCGAGCTCGTGGATCTTCTTTCTCCCGACGCCGAGCTCGCCGCGATCACCGCTGCGCTCGCTGGCGTCACCGACGTTGTCGACATCGGCGGCGGCACGGGGCTCATCACGCAAGCGATCGCGCGCATCGCCCCCGTGCGCGTCATCGAGCCCGATCCCGAACAGCGCGCGCATCTGCCGCCCGGCATCACGGTGCAGGACGGCCGCGCGGAACATCTCCCCGTTGCAGATCGCGGCACGGACGCGGCGGTCATCACGTGGGTCATGCAGTACTGCGACGATCCGCTCAAGGCGATCAGCGAGCTCGTGCGCATCGCGCGCCGCCGCGTCGTCATCGTGCAAGCCGCGCCGACGAACGACCTCGTGACCATCTACAACACCGAAGCCGCGATCGCGGGTGACAAGCCAGCGCACCACGGGTGGCTGCTCGCAACCGCGGCCGAGGCGCTCGAAGCCGCAGGGTTCACCGTCGAGCTCCACCCGCTAGCGATTCCGCTGAAAGCACCGAAGAGCGCCGCGGCTCTCGCCGACACGCTCGCGCGCATGCACTTCCGCGGGCACGCGAAGATCCGCGAGATGATCGACGCGACGCTGCCGCTGATCGAGCAACGCCTCGCGTCGGGCGCGCTCTCTGACGACGGCGCCATGCTCGTCGCGCGGCGCTAGGCGTACTAAATCACCCCACGCCCAGATGCCTGCGCTACCCTGATCTCGTGCAGTCGCTGTGCGTCGCCACTGTCGTGACCTGTCTCGGCGCGTGCGGCTTCTCCGCTGGCGGTGGTCAAGCGAACAACGACGCAGGCGATGACACGGCGATCGACGCGCGCTCCGATGGGGCGTCCGACGCCGAGATCGATGCGTCCCCTGGCAGCGACGCGATGCCGTTACCACCGCTCCGCCGGTTCACCGTCGCTCATCGCTCAGAGACGCTCACGGGCTTTCCCGTCTGGATCTCCATCGACGACGCAGCGCTCGCGACGCAATCGGGCTCTGCCACTCCGTATTTCACGCACACCGACGGCACCGCGATCCCGTACGAGATCCAGCAGTGGAGCGCGGGCCACCTCGACGCGTGGGTGCGCGCGGACATCGACGTGACGAACGGCGCCGCGTTCGATCTGCATCCCGGCGATGCCCTCACCACCCACCCCGCGCAACCGGCGGCCGTGTTCGCGGCTCCATTCGCCGCCGTCTGGCACTTCGACGCGACCGCGGGCACGTTGCTCGGCGACGCGCGCGGCACCAACAACGGCACCGCCGTCGGCAGCTCGGGTGGTCTCCCGGCCGCGGCGACGGGCAAGCTCGGCTCGGGTCTGTCGTTCGACGGCACCGACGACGAGGTCTCGATCACGAATCCGTTCGCGGGCGATACCGCGCACACGTTCTCCGCGTGGGTCTCGTCCACGACGACCGCAGGCAATGGCACGATCGTGACGCTCGGCGACCCGAGCGGCGATCACGCGCGCTGGTTCCACACGCGCTTCCCGAACCTCTCGAGCGGCTTCTACAACGGCAACGACTTTCGCCCCACCGATGCGGGAACACAGCTAGCCGCAGGCTTTCACCTCGTCCACTGGACGTACGACAAGGCGGCCGACCGGCGCTCGCGTCTTTACATCGACGGCGTTCTCGTCGGAACGTCTCCCTCGCTCACCGCGACGAACAACACGATGACGACCGTCGGCCACATCGGCAACGCCCCCGCCGGCTTCGGCGCGAGCGCGTTCAAGGGCACGCTCGACGAAGTACGCCTGGCCACACAGATCCGCAGCGCCGCCTGGATCTCGTCGGAGTACGCGAACCAGAGCGCACCGACGAGCTTCTACACCGTCTCGATGATCGACCAGTAGCTCGCTCAGAACTCGGGGTGGATCTCGCGGACCTTGCTCTCGAGCTCGCCCCCACACGCGATGAACGCCTTCTGCCACGCGTCGCTGGCGTCGCTCCACGGGACGGCGATCTCGCAGCGAAGATCCAGGACGAGGCACGGCTTGTACAGCGGTGGCGTCTTGAACCCTCCGCACGCCGTCGTGCAGCTCGCGAGCGTCTTTTGCGCGAGCACGCGTCCCTCGAACGAATCGCCCTTCACGACGACCGATCGGGCGTCGGCAGCGGGCGCAGAACGGCTCGATGCATAGACGCGCATCGTGATCTCGGACTTCGTGCTGTCGCTGCGGAGATCGTAGAAGAACCACTCGAACGAGCCCTCGCACCACGTGTCGCCGCAGATCTCGTTCGTACCGTCGAGCTCGTGACGAGCCTCGGCGGGATCGAGCGTGCTCGCGAACGCGCTCTTCTGGAGAGGCATCTTGGTCTTGTCGTCGTGGGGGCAGAACGCAGAGCCCAGCGGCGGGGTGGGCGGACCGGCAGGTGGCGGCGGCGCTGCAGGTGGGCCTGGCGGCGGCGGTGCGGGTGGCGTCGGTGACGGCGCCGCGGGCGGGCGCGGTGCTGCCGTTGGGGTCGGGCTCGGCGGCGGTTGCTCCGCGCCTTTGCTGCACGCGAGCAGGCTCGCCGAGCCGACGACGCAAAGAAGCCTCAGCATGCACAGATCCGGACGCTGCTCGCTCGCGCCAGTCGCACGCGACCTCCAATCAGCGTGATACGTCCGGACGCCCATGCGTCCTCTGCTCGCGCTCGCGTTGCTTACCGTCACCGCCACCGCTCACGCCGACGACAAGAAACCTCAGGACCCCAAGTACGCCGCCATGGACGTAGCGCGCGCCAAGCTGATCGGCGCGCTCGATGCTGGTGAGCCGACCGCGTTCGCTGACCTTCTCGATGCGACGCCCGTCCAGGTGGAGGACATCTGGTTCGACACGCCCAAGTGCAGGAAGCAGTGGAAGAAAGCCTCGCTGACCGCGAAGAACGCGCCCGCCTTTGTCGCCTGCATCAAGGGGCTGCACGTCTGGACGAAGGGCATGCTGACGTTCGTCGGTCCCGGCGCCGAGATGACGCCGCGCTTCGACTACGTCGAGGGCAGGGCAGTGCTGCGCCGCCTGTACGGCGATCCGATCGTGATCGATCCAGCGGTCGCGACCATCCCGGAGCTCGTGCTCGAGGCGCATCGCACGACCGGCAGCGATCTCGTGCTCGACGCCGCGGGCAAAGCAGAAGCAAAGGCCGCAGACGACAGCGGCGTCGTCGTGAACGTGTGCGTCGATGCGAAGGGCGTGGCGAAGATCAAGAGCTTCATGACGCCGGTCTCGCCGAAGGGCGCCGCGGCAAAGCAGATCGCCGCGCAGCTCGCGACGTGGAAGCTCGATCCGTTCACGTCGCGAGATAAGCCTGTCGCCGTGTGCACGCTGCTCGGCGCGAAGTAAGGACTCCGCGATCGCGATTGACGAGGTCAGCGAAGTTTGATGGCGGGGCTCGCGCTTCGTCGGACCTTCTCATCGACGCGTTGCCAGACTCCGTGTTTGGCGCGACGACCTGATAGGCCAGCGTCCAGCGCGGCGAGGAAGTCTCGCTGCAGCAATGCGCTCTCGAGCTTGTCGTGTGTGCGCGCTTTGCGGTCGGCCTTGATCGGCCTGGCCATGTCTCACTGTACTGGAGTGTCGTCCGCATCGCACTCGTTACGGCTCCTGCGGCATCATGAAGAAGGAGGGCGGCGTGGAGGAAGATCCTGACTTGCTCGACTCGCTGCGCGAGGCGATCGCGAATCGTGCGTGGGATGTTCTCGCGCTGCTCGCTGCGGATGCGTTTCGCACTGGTCTAGCGGACGTGATCCGCACGCTGCCAGAGTTGTTTGCTGGGCTGACCGCCGCGAGAGAGGGGGCGGCCGAGCAACTCGTCCGCGAGGCGATCGCTGCACACGAGACAATCCTCGGCGTCGCGCCAGCCGAGTCGGAGCTGCAAGGCGTGCTGCACCGTCGTTTGGGAATGCTGTACCAGAAGCTCGGCGAGCGGATTCTCGAGCGGGCCTGCGGTCACTACCAGGTGACGCTCGCGACCGACAAGAAGCCCGAGGACATCGCGAATACGCGGGCACTGATCGCGTACGCACGGATAGGGCGCTACGAGCCGGCCAATGATGTGAGGCGAGACATGGAGGCCGCGCTGATGACATTCACGGCGTTCGAGTACCCCGAGGACTTCGCGGAGATCATGCAGCGAGTCCTCGGGCTCAAGCGAGCGCCCGCGACGACTAGGGACGCGATCATCGCGTTCGAAACGATTTCCAGGTGCGAACCCATCACGGTTGCGGAGTTTGTCGACGCTGCGGGAGACGTGAACGCACGCGATCGCGACGGATGTGCAGCTCTGCACCTCGCGATCAGCGAGGCCAATGTCTCGCTTGCGAAAGCGCTGTTAGAGGCGGGCGCGAGCGTCGAAGACGCGACCGAGATCGCGCGCGCGGTGTTGCGTCGCTTTGATCAGTATCCGAACTATCTGTCAGGGTGGGAGATGGGCACCGAGACCATTAGCGTGTTTTCGGCGCTCGACGGTGAGAGTCAGATCGACAGGTCGGTCGTGCCTGTCGGAAGATTCATGACCTACAAGTACGAATCCGCAAAGCTCGCCGCCGTCGCGACCCGCGATCGACGAGTACAAGGAGCCGATCGCGTGGCGTTCGTCGGCCTCGATGTCGACGGGGGATGTGCCAGGGTGGCGATCGAGATGCGCGGAAGCCTCGACATCGACCTCTACCAGCAGGTTGGTGACTCGTGGCAGCTCGAGCGGAGGCTCGCGTCGTACTTCTTGGACTGAGCAGTCGTCGCGACGGTCGGCAACGAGCTAGAGGAACGTGAGTAGCTCGGGGTTCGACTGAGCCCACGCGGCCTGACGTTGGCCCGAGGGGATGGGCCCGATCGCCGCGAGTTGTTGCTCGGTCATGCCGCAGATGCGGCGGAACTCGACGGCGCCGTGCGACGTGACAAAGCCCGCGAGGAGCGGATCGTCGACGACGAGCAGGCTGTCGTTCTTGGTCGGCGGCATCATCGCGTGGTGCTCCGGCGGGAACGGGATGTACGTGAGCGGCGCGCGGCACGGCATCACGTCGCCGACCATTAGCTCGTTGCCGCTGTTCCGCTGATAGCGGCAGAGGTGGCGGAGCAGGGCGACGGCCCACGGATGGCTCTCACCGACGACTGCGAGCGAGAATTCGTAGGTCACACCGTCGCGACCCGGCTCCGGGCAAACGGCCCACGAGAAGCCGTACGTCGTGAACAGCGTGTACGGGACGCGGCCCTGGACCTGCGTCATCGCGACGCTCCAGACCGGCGGACCGCCGTCGGCAAAGCTCGCGAGGCGACCCGGATCGATCGCGTGCATCACCTCGGTGCGGCCGACCTTGGCGAGACGGTTGTCGATCGCCTCGACGACATCCATGTTGACGGGTCGCGGCGGATGGCGCAGCTCGAACGTCTGCGTATGCGTGACCGTCTCCGGCTTCTTCTTTCCAAACCAACCCATGGAGCCTCCGGACGGAGTCTGGGAGGATCAGTCGCGCGCCTGTGCGGTGTCAATCGTCGCGGCGATCGTCGTCCAGGTTGCGGCGGCTGCGGCGGTTGAGGCTCGCGTCGGGCGACTCGTTGCGCAGCGTGTAGAGATCGATCGGCTCGTCGCGACCGCGAACGGTGACTGCCTTTGCGACGAGCTCGAGCGGGAAGGCGGACTTGTCGAACAGGCGGTCGACGATCTCGCTCGTGACGAGGATGGAGACGCCGTGCTCCTTGGTCATGGACTCCACGCGCGAGGCCACGTTGACTGCATCGCCGATGACGGTCGACTCGATCTTGTTCGCGAAGCCGATGGTGCCCATGACGACGGAGCCGCCGTGTGCGCCGATGCCGGCCTCGATGGGCGGCTTGCCGGCGGCGACGCGCTCGGCGTTCATGGCCGCGAGGGCGGTGCGCATGCCGATGATGGCGCGGAGAACGGAGTCGGTGTGCTCGTCGTCGAACAGCGCCATGATCGCGTCGCCGATGTACTTGTCGACGAAGCCACCGGCCGCGACGATCTCGCTACCCATGCGAGCGAGATAGTCGTTCAGAAGATCGAACAGCTCGAGCGGGTTCAGGTCTTCGGAGATGGATGTGAAGCCGCGGAGGTCGGTGAAGAGCACGGACATCCGGCGCGTGGCCGCGGTGCCTACGACGATGTTTTCGACGCCTTCGGGCGCGATGACGGCGAGGAACTTCGACGGGACAAAGCGTTCGAATGACCGCACCGTTTGGTGGAGGCGACCGAAGCTGTCTTCGAGGTCGATGGTCATGTTGTTGAAGGCGGTCGCGAGCGCGCCGATCTCGTCGCGGCGCGAGATGTCGACGCGGTGGGCGAGGTTGCCGCCCGCGATCTTGGCGGCGTCGGCGGCGAGGTGACGGATGGGCCTCGACAGTCTGCGTGCGACGAACCACGCGCCGAGCAGACCCAGCAGGAGGGCGAGCGCGCCGATGGTGACGGCCTTGAAGTAGACAGCGCGCACAGCTTCGTCGACGGCGGAGAGCGTGATGCCGACGCGTGCGTATCCGAGCGGCGTGTCGGAGGCGTTGCGGATGACGGACGTGACTTCGACGATTCGCTCGCCGCGGCGGCCGCGGACTTGCTGCTTGTCACCCGAGCCGAAGATGACGTCGCGCAGGAGGAACGTCTGGGAGGAGCGCCGGTCGTGCGAGTGGTCGTGGACGTCGGCGGGCGGTGCGGCGACCGCGGCAGTGGTGACCGCGAGCGGCACGAGATCCGGGATGTACTGCTCGTTCAATTCCTCCGGCGACGCGGCGACGATCTTGTTGCCGGTGCCCGAGTGGATCGCGACGTAGACGATGGACTTGTTGTCCTCCTCGAGGACGGAGGTGAAGACGCGGATCTGGCTCCAGTTCGCGTCGTCGATCTCGTTCATCATGGAGGCCGCGAGCGTGGAGGCTTGGCCGACGGCGGCGTTCTCGCGCTCCTGGAGGAGTGAGCGGCGAGCGGTGGTTGTCCACTGCCAGAGGATGATCAGCACGAGCGCGAGGATGAGCGACGCGGTGAGCAACATCAGGCGCGTGCTGATGGAGCGCAGCGTTGCGGTCGCGGGGATCTGGACGCGCGACTGACCGTGCTTGGTCGACGTCATGCGCGGACCGGGGCGCACGTTGGTGATGACGCGCCGCTCGCTCACGGTGGGACGACCTCGATCTCTTCGACCAGTGTGACCCACGAGCTCTCGTCGTACTTCTTGGGACAGGCGGTGGAGAACGCGAGTGCGATGGGGCCGCCTTGGCGCGCGGTGATGGGCTTTTCGAGCGGGCCCCACTGCATCGCGAGGAGCGGCGTGCACTCGTCGAGGTCGGCCTCGTCGATGAGGATGGGCTTGGTGGGGTTGTTGTAGAGCGGGGACTTGCCGCGGATGAGGAGCTTGCTGCCGTCGGGAATGTCGACGTCGATGGAATCGAGCAGTGCCTTCAGGCGCACGCCGCGGAGATGGATCTCGTCGGAGGGCCACTCGACCTTCCAGCTCACCTTGGTCGTCATGGTCGCGTGATCGACGTGGTCGAGGTCCTCGGCGTGGAGCGTGAAGTTGCCCTTGGGCGCGCGCACGACGATCTGCGGGGACTCTGTGCCGACGACGAGGCTGGTCACGTAGAACGCCCAGAAGCGGTCGGGGTAGGTGTCCTTGATCTCGGGATGATCGCTGAACGGGTAGATCAGGAAGATCGGGCCGCCGCTGGAGGGGGCGATCGGTTTTCCGTCGGCCTCGATCGCGAGGAGGATGTCGTACTTCTTGGCGTCGTCGATCTGGAACGTCGCGCGGAAGCCATCGACGGAGATGACGGTGGCCTCGGTCGCCTCGGTGCGCGCGCCGTACTTGGCGAGGAGGTCGCGGAGGAGCACGCCGCGGAAGTCGACCTGTGTGGTGCGGTCGGGTGACTGTGGGTTCAGTGTCTTGACGTGGGTCTGCCCGAGCTTCTGTAAGTCGCTCCAGCCGAGCGTCGCGGGCGGCTTATCTATCTGACCGCTGATGGAGAGCGTGAAGCCGGGCTGATTGGACTTCGGCGCGGTCCGCGTGGCCTCGCGATTCGCGGCCTCGGCCTCGGCCTGCAGGCGCGAGAGCTCCGCGTCGCTCGGGCGATCGCGACACGCCATCGAGCCGCTGGCAAGCGCCAGCGCGACGACGATTGCCCCCGCTCGAGCATCCACGGGCCCACAGTATCACCGCGTCAGCGTGGTAAGCTTTTGGAGGGAAACTTGTCGAAACGGCGCGTTCTCGCGATCTCTGCCGATCTCGATCAACTGCGCCGCATCGTCTCAACACTCGAGAAGGCGGGTGCGGAGGTCGACGCGGTGCGGAGCATCGAGGCGATCGCTGCTGACGTGATTCCGCATCGCTACATCTTCTACGCGGTGGGCACCGACGGTGTGAGCCAGCTCGAGAAGCTGGTCCCCAAGCTGCGCGACCGAGCCCACGTCACCATCGTGGCGGCCAAGGCGGCATTGGCGGATCTGACGGCGTTCCTGGCAGATGATCGCGTGAACCACGTGGTCGTGGGGGACGAGCTCGAGGAGGGTGTGTTCTCGACGGCGCAGAAGCTGCTGACCGGCGACATCTTTGGCATCGAGAAGTACCTGCCGGCGGGGACGCCCGTGCACTACCTGCGGCTGCGCGACTTCGCGGGCCGGCAGCGCGCGCTCGATACGATTCTCGCGTTTGCCGAGGAGCAGAAGCTACGTCGGCAGGTGCGCTCTGCCGTCGGGCAGGTCGCCGAAGAGCTGCTGATGAACGCGCTCTACGACGCGCCAGTCGACGAGCAGGGCAATCCGATCTTCGCGCACATCGATCCGCACGACCGCAAAGATCTGCCGACCCCGCGCCCGGTCTCGATCCGCTACGCGGCGACGGATGGACAGTTCGCGATCGCGGTGCGCGACCGGTTTGGTCGTCTCGCGAAGAACACCATCATCGCGTACATCGACAAGTGCATTCACTCGCCGAACCAGATCGATCGCAAGACCTACGGCGCGGGGCTCGGCCTATATCTCGTCGCGAATGCGGCGGCGAGCTACGTCGTGAACGTCGCGCACGGCATCGCGACGGAGGTCGTGTGCACATTCGATCGCGGTGCGAAGACGCCGCTGCGCCTTGTCGGTGTGTTCGTCCATCCGGGTGGGGACGAGACCCTGCGTGTCGGTCCCACGCCGGAGAGCGCGGCGGGCCAATCGATCCCGCTGCCGATCATGAAGGACGACCGTGGCTGAGAGACAGTTCGGCCCGTATCGGCTCGTTCGTCAGATCGCCGTCGGCGGTATGGCCGAGATCCACCTCGCGAAGACCAAGGGCATCGCCGGGTTCGAGAAGTACGTCGCGCTCAAGCTGATCCATCCCAACTTTGCCGAGGACGATCAGTTCGTCCAGATGCTCGTCGACGAAGCGAAGATCGCGGTGCAGCTCACGCACGGCAACATCGCGCAGACGTTCGACCTCGGCCGCGTTGGCGAGACCTACTACATCACCATGGAGTACGTGGACGGTGCGGATCTCTACAAGATCCTGCGCCGCGGCTCGGAGATGGATCTCGAGATGCCGCTCGACACGTGCGCATTCATCGCGAAAGAGATCGCGAGCGCGCTCGATCACGCGCACAGAAAACGAGATCACGCGGGGAAGCCGCTCGGCATCGTCCATCGCGACGTGTCACCGCAGAACGTCCTCATCAGCTACTCCGGCGAGGTGAAGCTCGTCGATTTCGGCATCGCGAAGGCGACGATGAAGGCGCGCCAGACCGCGGTCGGCGTGATCAAGGGCAAGTACTACTACATGAGCCCCGAGCAGGCCTGGGGCGACAAGGTCGACTCGCGCTCGGACATCTTCTCCGCGGGCATCGTGCTCTACGAGATGCTCACGGGGCAGATGCTCTATCTCGAGGAGGATCTGCACAAGCTCCTCGATATGGCGCGCAAGGCGGAGATCCAACCACCATCGACGTTGCGCAAGGGCATCCCCCCTCAGCTCGAGAAGATCGTGATGCACGCGCTGCAGAAGCTGCCGGGCGAGCGCTATCAGAACGCGGGCGACTTCGCGTCGGACCTCGAGCGCTTCCTGCACACCTACTCGCCCGTGTTCACGGCGGCGAAGGTCGCGGGCCTGCTCAAGAGCATCATCGGCGAGCCGGTGCAGGTGAACAACGAGGCCGACTTCCCGAGCATCGAGGTGCACGAGGGAGCGAACGCGACGTTCACGCTCGACACCGCCGACCTCGCACACGCCGGCGATGCGCTCCGCGACGAGAACAGCGTCATCTTCCGCCTGGACGAGCTTGGCCCCAACGCGAAGCCATCGATGCAGGCGCGAGGAAATCCTTCCCAGCAGGTCAGCGGCAAGGTTGAACCGACCAAGCCGATCGCGAAGCAGACACTGCAGCGTCCCGCAGCGGGTGCACCGTCGGGGCCGCTCGGCACCAAGCCGATCGCGAACGCGACTCCTGGCGCGAAGCCGGCGATGAGCGTGCCGCGGATCACCGGGCAGGGCCCCGCGGTCGCGCCCGGCAAACCTGGTCCGCGCGCACCGGGAAATCTCACGCGCGCGACGGCGCCGACCGAGCCACCGCCGGTCATCCGCCCGGGCTCCGAGGCACAGCGTCCCCCGACGGGAAATCCTGGGGCCGCGATCTCCAAGCCAGTGCCGCGCAAGCGCAACGAGGAGACCAAGCAGGTCAACTTGTCGCAACAGAACACGGGATCTCTGGACCTCGGCGACGCCGACGGCGACGACGATCTGGAGAACATCGGCGAGCGCACGATGATCACGGCTGCTCCGGGAGGCGCGCCGAATCTCGGCAGCTTCATGATGGACGCCGACAACAACCTCGATGGTGTCGACGCGACGCTCATCAACGATGGTCCGCCGCAGCGTCCCGATTCGTCGACGGATCTGACCAATGCAGCCGCCGGCGATGATGACGACGACCAAGACTTCACCGCCGCCGAACCGCATCGCGAAGAGAGCGACGACGCATCGATCGACGACGAACAGCCGACGCTCGCGCGCGACTTCCGCACCGACAAGCCCAAGGTAAGGTCGCAGCGCAAAGAGCCACCGGCCGCGCTCGCCGCGAAGATCCACGCGCCCGCCGTTAGCGAGCTCCGCAAGCCGCGCCCGAGCAAGCGCACGCCGCAGGGTGGCGTTCCCGCGCAGCCCAACGTGCTGCAGCAGATCGTTTCGCGCCAAGGCAGCGAGCCGATGCCGGTGCCGCAAGCACGTCCGCAGCCTCCGCCTCCCGCGCCGCCAACACCGACGGGCTTTCCCCCTCCGCATGCAGTGGGCGGATACATGGCCGACGCGTCGGGCATGCCGGTCACGCCTCCGTCGGGAACTCCCTATCCGCCAGCGATGCAGGCCGTGATGCCGGGGCAGTATCCGCAGCAGCCGGGAATGCCGCAGGACTATCCGGGGATGATGCCGGGCCAGTTCCCGCAGGGCGTTCCTCCGTCGGGTCAGTACCCCGGCATGATGCCGCCCGGTCAGTACCCGCCGGGCATGTATCCGCCCGGTCAGTACCCCGGTCAGTACCCCGGTCAGTATCCGCAACAGCCGGGGATGATGCCGCCCGGGCAATACCCACCCGGTATGTATCCTCCCGGTCAGTACCCACAGATGCAGGGATATCCAGGCCAGCAGTACCCTGGTCAACCGTACCCACAGGGACAGCAGTACCCAGCACAACAGGTCTCGCCGGGTGCGCTCTATCAGTTCTCGCCCGCGCCCCAGAAGATGTCGCTGACTGGACAGCTCCGCCTGTTCGAAGTTGACGAGCTGCCCGCCGCGTACAACCTCAGCGCCAAGCGCCGCTGGTTCACCTACATCGCAGCAGGCGTGATGGCGATCTCCGTCGCTGCGCTCGCGACGTTCCTGATCATTCGAGCTTCTCGCGACACCGGCCCCACCGTTGGCAGCATTCGCTTCACGTCTGTCCCCGCCGGCGCGGACATCATCTTCAACGGCGCCAAGCTCACCGCCACCACGCCGTACACGTTGCCGTCCGTGCCCATCGGGACCCGCAACGACGTGCGCATCGAGCTGCGGCACTATCAGGCTTATACGGAGAGCGTCGCGATTCCGCAGAACGGCGGTGAGGTGTCTGTCACAGCATCGCTCAAGCTCGTGACTGGGAAGCTACGAGTTGTCTCCAGTCCGGACGGCGCCGAGGTCCGCATCAACGACCAGATCCGCGGCCGCACGCCGACGACGATCGAGGGCGTCGACATGGCGGCTGCAAGCAAGCTGGAGCTGCGACTCAAGGGGTACCAGCCCTACATCCGCGACCTGCAGTGGCCGGATGACGCCTCGATCGAAATCGACGCGAAGCTCCAACGCTGAATTCCGGCGTTTGCACGAACCTTGCTAAGCTCGGCCGCATGATGGGTTCCGTCGCGCGTGCATTCCTCGTCGGTGGCGTGTTGGTTGCGGCGTCCGCTTGCGGTGGACACACGTCTGGCACCGGAGATGACGACGGCGGCATCGATGCGATCCCACCGGCCTGCACGGGGCTCGGTTGCTTCATCGTCGACTGCGACGTGAAGGGACTGCCGCCCACGTCGATCAGCGGCACCGTCTACGCTCCGAACGGAACGCTCCCGCTGTTCGGCGTGAACGTCTACGTGCCCGCTGCGGATCCGGGCCCGCTCCCCGAAGGCGCGCAGTGCGATCGCTGCTCGGCCGGATTGCTCGGCGGTTCGTTCGCGCAGACCAAGACCGACGAGATGGGTCACTTCAAGCTCGATAACATCCCCGCGACGAGCGACGTGCCGATCGTCGTGCAGACCGGTAAGTGGCGCCGCCAGTTCACGATCCCCGTCGTCTCCGCTTGTCAGGATATCCCGATCCCCGACGCGCAGACGCGGCTCCCGAAGAACAAGACCGAAGGCGATATCCCGCATATCGCGATCACGACGGGCAACAGCGACGCGCTCGAGTGCTTGCCGCGCAAGCTCGGTATCGACGACAGCGAGTTCACGACCGCCGATGGCGACGGCCGGGTTCACCTGTTCGAAGGCAACGGCGCCAAGACGTTCGCGACCGCGCCCGCGACCGGGTCCAAGGACTTCAAGCCGGCGAACGACGCCTGGGCGAGCGTGGACTCGCTCAAGAAGTACGACATCACATTCCTCTCCTGCGAGGGCGATCAGAACCCGACCGGCGTGGCGGCGAGCGTGAAGACGCAGGCAAACATCGACGCGATGGTGGCGTACGCGAACCTCGGCGGTCGCGTGTTCGCATCGCACTGGCACAACATCTGGCTCTCCGGCGACAAGCGGAACTACGACAACGACAACACCAACGACGGCGTTACCAACGCGACGTGGTCCTCGCTCGCGACGTTCGACTTCGGTGCAGCACAGGCCGAAACGACGCAGCTCGCGATCATCGACGAGGTGAACAACCCCAAGGGCATGAGCTTTGCGAAGTGGCTCGACTTCGTCGGTGCGACGCCGACGCACGATCAGATCTCGATCGCGGACCCGCGCTACATCGTCCAGAACCCCGACCTGACCAAGACGGAGCGCTGGGTGTACTTCGACCCGACGCTGACGACGCCGGCGGGCAAGACCGGCACGCAGGACTTCCTGTTCACCACGCCGCTCGACGTTGCCGCCGACCAGCGCTGCGGCAAGGTCGTGTTCAGCGACATGCACGTCTCCAAGGGCTCGTCGTCGAGCGCGGGCACCGGCTGGCCGGGTGGCTGCTCGGCGGACCCGCTGACGCCGCAGGAGAAGGCGCTGGCGTTCATCTTCTTCGACATCTCGTCCTGCGTCGGCCCGATCTTCTAAGGACACAGCGCGAGGACGGACGCGCCGCATGGCGTTATCCGATGGTCTCGAGGGGCTGGCCGAGCGTCCACGTGGACGCAGACCTTAGTCAGCTTCGTCCGCGCCAATATCCCATGACGCGCCTTTGGGCCGCGCATCGCCATCGATGTCATCCGCCGGTCCTGTCTGAACGAAATCCTTCGCGGGGCTACTGGTCGAGAGGTGGAAGTCAGACAGCGATTTGAACTGCGGGTCCAGATTCATCGCGCCCCCAACGGCGACAGGACCGGCGAGCGATGAAGCCACGGTGCAACCGCCGCTGATGGGTAGCTGCGTCGTGCTCGGCGTCCATACAATCGATTCTGAAATCGTCAGGCCCTGGCTGCAGTTGAGTCCCCGTGGCTTCGCTCCAGTATTCCCGCTAGCGGAGATCGTCGAAAACCGAATGGTCCCGACCGAGCCGGGCAAGTCGACAGCTGTGCCTGTCCCTCCCGACACGACGCTGTTGATCATTTCGAACGTGCCCGCCGCCGAAGTGTTGATGGGACGACTGCCGCGCACGGTCGAGCGTTCGATGTGGCAAGTCCCACCAGCCACCGTGACTCCGTCGGAGACGACGTCGATGTCTGAATCGAACATTCGGGTCATTCCCCCGCAATAGACGCCGGATCCTCGTTGAACCTTCACCCTCGAGATCGTGCACGGAGCTGAGCCGCAATAGATGGCCACGCCATTGCTCGTGCTGAAGTACCCGCCGATGACGACGAGCTCGATATCTCCGCCAGTGAATTGAGAGCTTTCACCGAACATGTCGGAGAATTGCGCGCCGGTTGCGTGAACCACGACGCGTGGCGCACTGACCATCGACGAGCTAGCGGTCAGGTGGTTATCCGAGTAGGAGCCCGGAAGAACCACGATGTTCTCCGCCATCGCCGAGGTGCGGCTCGCGGCGTGTTGAAGCGTCGCGCATGGAGCTGTGCGTGTGCAGGGATTGGTGTCGATCGCGTTGGAAGTCGAGACGTAATAGACCTCGTTCTCGGGCACGCACATCCCGTTGTCGCACGCATCCGATGGACAGTCCGAGTCCAGAGCGCAGGAGCCACATGTATGCGCTGTGCTGCAGATGGGTTGGTCGACCGGACAGTCGCCGTTCGCGAGACACTGAACACAGGTGTTCGAGGAACCGTCACAAACGCCGCTCGCACAATCAGCCGTCGCGACACAGGAAACGCACGCGCCAGATTGCGTGCTGCAAACTGGCGTCGACACGAATTGATCGCATTGATCGTCCGTCGTGCACGGTCCACACGTATCTAGCGTGATGTCGCACACGGGTGCGCCTGCACTGCACACTGCCGTCGAGCATGCAGCGACCTCGCAGTGATTCTCGACGCACGCGAGGCCTTCCGCGCAGAGTCGCTCCGGATCCTCCACGCCGATCGAAGCGCAATCTTCTGCCGAGGTGCAGCACACTTTCGGGTTGGGTCGCGTGCATGCGACCAAGCAAACACAACTCAGGATCAGCAACTTCATGCCCGCCTCCATCGATCGTTACGGGCGAGATGATAGGTTCCTTCGCAACATGGTGGCCACCGCTAAACATCAACCGATGGGTGAGATCACGACGCTCCTCGGCCGAGGCGCGACGTTCGAAGGCAAGCTCACGTTCGACGGCACTGTCCGCATCGACGGTCGCTTCAAGGGCGAGGTCTTCTCTGATGACACGCTCGTGATCGGCGAAGGCGCTGTCGTCGAAGCCGAGATCGAGATCGGCAACGTCATCATCCAGGGCACCGTCGTCGGCAACATCAAGGCGTCCGGGTCCATCGAGATCCACGCCCCCGGCCGCGTGAAGGGTGACCTCCACACGCCGACGCTTCAGATCGACAAGGGCGTCATCTTCGAAGGCCGCTCGTTCATGGAGGCCGCGAACGGTGGCCTCAAGCCGCCCGCGACCGCGCCGCGTCCTCCGACGACGCCGACGCCCGTCAAGTAGCCCGAAAATGGCAACGGGGCCGATGTGGTCCCGCTCCCAGCGCAGTCGTCAGCTGATCAGAAGATCGGCGCTGCGACGCAGCTCGCGATGTCGAAGAACATGAACGCGAGCGCCTTCTCCTGCGGCGTCAGCGTCGTGCCGGTGCCGCAGCTGTTCGGATAGTCGCCGCCGTTCGACGTGCCGCTGACGTGCATGTCGGTGAACACGACCTTGCCGCAACGCTCCGCCGTGTCCTGCGGCGTCGTGAACTGGAACGTCTGCGGAACGCGCGCTGGCAAGGGAGGGTTGCCGGTGTTCGGCGGCGGATTCCAGTAAACCCACTCCTCGGCCTTGGTGTGGTCGACGGACGTGATCGTGTTCTTGCCCGTGCCGCTCTGGATCGGAATGACGTCGCGCATCGGTGAGCCCATGACGTTGACCATCCAGGTCGCGAAGTTCGCGCCCTTGGGGTTGTTCACTTCGTCGATCTGATCGGCCGGCGTGCTGAACGTCGTGCTGCCGTTGTTCCACGTACCGATCGTGCTCCAGGTCGTCTTCTGACCATCGTTGCCCGCATCGGTCGCGCCTTCGACCCAGATGTTGTGCCAGTGCGACGCGAACACGCGACCACCCGCGTCGGCATACGCCTTCATCGCGTCGAGCGCGGCCTGCGGCTTGGTATCGGGGTTCTGTCCTCCTTCGCAGGACAGGAACACGATGTCGTACTTCTTGAGGTTATCGACGCTGCTCCAGAACGCCGTCGCGTCGGGGAGGTTGCCCGTGCCACCGGCGAAGCCCGCGGCGAACTTGCTGACGCCGTTGCCGTGATAGAAGTTCACGCGGCCGGTGCCGGCGTTGGTCGTGATCTCGGAGTCGTCGATGCCGAGCTTGCGAACGAGGCACTCGAGCGAGTCGGCGTTACCGGTCGTGAGCGCGATATGCGGCATGTAGCCCTGCGTCTTGTTCTTGGGCAGGCTCGTGTCGGCGGCGGTGAGCGTCGTCGTGCCGCAGGCCGGGACGTTCGGGATCGTGATCTGGCGGCGCCACTTACCGCTCTGGATGATGAGCGGGACGTTCATGCCCGAGGGCACGCCGGTCAGCGAGAAGTGACCGGCCGCGTCGGTGGTCTGCAGGGCGAGCGGATAGCCAGGCAGGCTGTCGCCGCACTTGTCGCAAACGATCGAGTCCGACGGCGGACCGATCATCTCGTTGGGAATGTAGACGTTGATGTTGAACAGCGGGAGCGTGCCGTTCGGCGCGAACACGGTGCCTTCGATCGTCGTCGGAGGCATGCCCATGTCTTCGCACTTGGTGACGTTGCACTCGAGGCCGATGCACTCGTCATTGCCGACGCAGCGACCATCCGGCGTGCAGCGATTTCCGTCGCCGCACTCACCGCCAGCGGGCGTACAGACGGCGTCGCACGTGCCGTCCTCGGAGCAGTGGAAGCCGCCGGGGCACGTCGAGACAGCGCCGGGCGCCGGATCGCACGCGGTGTTACACGCCGCCGGGACAGGCACGATCATGGGGTTGTCGCACTGATCGACGCCCCCACCGCCGCTATCGCTGCCGCCGCACGCCGCCAGCAACCCTGTGATCGCGAAGGACCAGGATAGAAGCCTCATAAAAACGATGGTAACCGGGTCTCGAGCGCCGCCGCCACTCTCCGGACCTCTCGTCGAGAAAACGGTGCGTCAGGACACAGATCGACGTGAGCGAGACGCGCACGACAAACGGGGCAACACGACGAGATCGCTCGGATCGCGTTGGCACCTATAGAGGTGGATGTCAGTCGATGGAGCGGAGCGAATCGACGACGGCGGATTCCACCGACCGTGCGAAGTCGGTGCGCGCGGCGGCTTCGGCGGCGTCGAGACCGGCGTAGCGAGAGAGCGTCGGGACCGTCGGAGACGTCGCGCGGAACGCTCCTGCACAGCGCAACGCGCCCGTCGACGGATCGAACGCGTATGCGGTTCCCGCGAGAACACCCGGAGAGACGGTGTCGTGCTCGCGATCGAGCTCGGGATCGCGCTGCTCGTCGAGTCGGATCACGAGTGGTGCATTCGCGAGCTGCGCGAGCACGTGTGCCTTGCCTGCCGCCGTACGAAAGCGCGCGCGCTCCGCCGACGAGATGAGCTGATCGACGGACGGCTGCAGCATCCCGACGATCTCGTGCTCGTGACCCGCCGCGATCGTCGTCCGCGCGAGATCGCGAGATCGGAGTCGTCGAGGGCAGAGGCAGGCTCGATCGCGAGCTCGTCATCGCTGCGCGCGTGGACGATCGTGCACGCACCGACGCCCTTGAGATCGGCGAGCGACGGCAGTCCATCGTGCGAGATCGTCGAGAGCATCGTGCGCTTGCCGCGGCTCCATGTCGCAGCGCCCGCGGCGAGCGCGGACTTCTCCGCGGGCGTCGCGGTGATCGGAAAGCGCTTGGTCATCGCACGCGTATCGCTGCGCGAGATCATCGTCGAGCCGATCGCGAGACTCGCGACGACGACGGCGGCGCCCGCACCGAGAGCCACGATCGCAGCCATCCGGCGGCGCGGCTCGGGGTGATACGGAATCGCGACGGGCGCGGTGCCTTCGGCGAGCACGGCCACGGCCGGCGCGGCGTTCTCCGGGAGCGCTTGGGGAACGAACAACGACGGCGACGACGACGACCTGGGTTCCGACGAGGACATAGAGGCTAAGGCGCCCTACGTAGCGAACCGGCGCGCGGGATGCAATCGGTACTTGGGGTAGCGGTTTGCCGTGGAGGAGGGCGGCGGTGTTTGCTAAACAGGCCTCATGGCGAGGTACGTGTCGGCCACCCACCGGGGAACCCTTGCCCGCGACTTCCTGTGCGGGAAGTGCCACACGTCGGGGACCACGACGGTCGATGCGGTCGGTACCGCGAAGAAGCGGGTCTGGATCTCGCGCGATGCGGCCGCCGACAGAGCGCACGATGACGCGGCCGAGTCGCTGCAGCGCGACGGCGATCGCATCGTTCGCTTGATCCGCTGCCCCAAGTGTCACGAGCGCGGGGAGTCGCTCCTCGTGTCGCTGTGGCATCTGTTCATCGAGCTCGTGGTGGCGCTTGGAGCGGGCGCCGTCGTCGGTGGCCTCGTGCTCGCGGCTGTTCACTCGCTGCTGCTCTCGGCGGCCCTTGGCGTGGTGGTCGCCGGGGCTCTGCTCTTCGTGGGTGACGAGCGCCGGCGCAGGAAGGAAGCCGCGGCAGCGAAGATCGATCTGACGCCGCGGATCACGACTCCGACTCCGAAGGCTCCTGTTCGCCCTTCTACCGCTGTCGACGCGAACCCGTTCCGCGCACCACCCGCCCCGCCGCCGATCGCCGTGGTCGCGACGACGCAGGCATCCGCGGTGCCGATCGCGAAGAACGACGACGTGGCCGCGCCAAAGCTTCTCAGTTAGTCGCGAGCGATCTGTTCGACGGCCGCGATCACGTCGCCGATCTGGAACGGTTTGGTCAGCAGGCGGTTGTGCGTCGCGGCGAGCATGTCGTCGATCTCCGGCGAGAACGTGCCGCCGGTGATGAACACCATCCGCTTCTCCATGCCCGGGTGATCCGCGGCGACGCGGCGATACACCTCGAGGCCGTTCATCCCCGGCATCATCACGTCGCACAGGATCGCGTCGAACGATCCGGCGTCGAGCTTGGCCAACGCGTCGGCGCCCGAGATCGCGGTCGTGATGTCGTGCTCGCCGGAGAGCACGCGCGTGAGCGTGTCGCGTAGGAGCGGTTCGTCGTCGATGATGAGCACGCGCTTGCGGCTCGTCGCATGTGCGCCGGTGCCGTTTGCATGGGCGGTGCTGCCGTTTGTCGCTTGCTCGTTCGCAGCCTCGCGCTCGGGGTGGATCGGCAGCACGATCGTCATCGTCGTGCCGCTCCCGTCGGAGCGCGTTGCGTCGATCGTGCCGCCAAAGCCCTCGACGATCGTCCTGCACACCGAGAGCCCGAGGCCCATCCCGTCACCGACGGCGCGGGTGGTGAAGAACGGCTCGAAGATGCGATCGCGGATCGAGGACGGAATGCCGCGGCCCGTGTCGCGGATCGCGAGCGAGACGCGATCGCCGACGCGAGCGATGACGATCTCGATCTCGTTGTTCGGTTGATCAGGGAGCGCCTGGATCGCGTTGAGCAGGAGGTTCACCACGACCTGTTCGAGGCGCGAGGCGTTGCCTGTCACCTCGGGCACGTCGGCGACCGTGTGGATCAGCGTCGCGCGATGGCGCAGATCGTTGTGAACCATGCGCAACGAGCGGTCGACGACCTCGACGAGCGAGACCGCGCCGGGCGGTGCATCGTCGGGGCGCGCAAACGCGCGCAGGCCGCGGGTGATCGATGCGACGCGCGCGAGGCCGTGGTCGATCTCGCGCAATTGCTGGCGCAGGGGCGCGAGCTTCTCCTCGGCGACGCCGAGGTTGCCGAGTGCACGCTCCATGCGCTGGAGATTCAGCGTCGCGTACGTGAGCGGGTTGTTGATCTCGTGCGCGACGCCGGCTGACAGCGTACCGAGCGCGGCGAGCCGATCCGTCTCGACCATCCGATGCTGCAGGCGCTTGCGCTCCGTCACGTCGCGGGCAAAGGCGAGCACGGCGGGCGCGTCCTCCCACTGCACCACGATCGCTTTGATCTCGACGGTGCGTTCGGAATCGCAGCGCACCCCGTACTCGATAGGCGGCATCTCGACGCCGGTATCGAGCAAGCGCTGGATCCGTTCGGTCGCGATGATCGCGTCGTTCTGCGGGAGGAACTGCGAGACCCGCATACGGAGCACGTCGGCGATCGAGCCGTTCGCGAGCAGCTGCGCGCCGCGCTGGTTGATGAAGACGATCTGCCCGCGCTGTATGATGACGACGCCATCGGGCGCCGCTTCGACCACGTGGCGGAAGCGCCGCTCGGACTGGCGCAGCGCGGCCAGCGTGTCGCGCTCGGGCGAGATGTCGCGGACGTACCCCAGCGAGTAGACGCCGTCGGTGGTCTGGATCCGGGTCGTACCGAGGCGCACGGGGGCCTGAGTGCCATCGGGGCGGACGGCGGTGACCTCGATGGAGCGCATCGTCGAGGCTTCGACGGGCGGGGCCAGGAGGGACTGGATCCGGGTCTGCTCCGCGACCGTCAGGAAGATCCACGGAGGCGCCCCGATCAGCTGCTCCCGGGTGCGCCCGGCGATGCGGCACGCGCGGGGCGAGACGTAGAGTGTCTGGGGCGGACTGAGGTCAATTCGGGCGATGTAGATCCCGAGCTCGGCCTGCTCGGCCGCCGCTTCGATGGCGCCCCAGATCGCGCCAATGTCCACCTGCACCGGAAACACGCCCGCACTCTACTCGGCTGGACGTGAACGTCGATCGAGGGGCGCCACCGATCTCGCGGCGCATTGTCGCACGACCGTCGACAAACACCCGGCATCCCACCGTTGACACGATAGATGCCCACGACTATAAGCCCCACGCGCAAGCCCTAGTTTTCGCTAGGTTGCCTGCGCTAAAAGGTACCGACGAAATGGACCAGACGACCCTCGTAACTATCGCAAGCGGACATCCGCTGATCGACGTCGATCTCACTGCGGTCGTCCAGTTCGTCCTGTTCCTTCTGCTCTACCTGATCGCGAACAAGTTCCTGTTCCAGCCATACCTCCAGCTGCGCGAGCGTCGCAAGGCTGGCATCGAAGGCGCGCGCGAGGAAGCGGAGCGCATGACGGCGCAGGCCGAGGCCAAGCTCGCCGAGTTCACGAAGTCGATGGCGACCGCGCGCGAGAAGGCCGGCGACGAGGGTCGCAAGGTCCGCACCGAGGCTGCCGCGAACGAGAAGGACGTCACCGACAAGGCTCGTGCGTCCGCACAAAAGGCGATCGACGAGGCGTCGGCCAAGATGCGTAGCGAGACCGAAGCTGCCCGCGCGCAGCTGATGCCGCAGGCGGACGCGATCGCCAGGTCCATCGCCTCCAAGCTCCTCGGCCGGGAGGTCGCGTGATGAAGAAGCTCGTCCTCGCGTTCCTGATGATGTCGGCAGGCACTGCGCTCGCGCAGCCGGCCGCCGAGCAGCCCGCTGACGATCAGCCGCAACCGACGGAGAAGGCCGGCAGCGCGATGCCGGACCATGGCTTTGCGCCGCCGTCCGATGAAGTTCCGCCAGCACCCGAGAAAGAGGGCGCGGGTGGCTCGGCCGGCAATCCGGTCGATCCGAACAGCCAGCACGACATGAACACGGGCGTCGGCACGGCCGACATGCACTCCAAGGATGCGCACGGCGAGGAACACGCCGAGCACGCCGAAGAGGAAGACCCGACCAAGAACTTCAACTGGACCAACTTCGGCTACCACGGCAAGGACGAGAAGGGCGGCGCGTTCGGCGACGGCCAAGAGGACGGTCACCCCGTCGAAGAAGAAGAGCCGATGCCCGCGCCGTACGTCGCGGCGGTCTTCAACTTCCTCATCCTGTTCGGACTCATCCTGTGGAAGGGCCGCCCGGCCGCCCGCGAGATGGCCGCGTCGCGCCACGATCAGATCAAGACCGCTCTCGAAGAGGCCGCGATCCTGCGCAAGGCAGCCGCCGACAAGCTCGCCGAGTTCGAGGAGCGCCTCAAGAAGAGCGACGACGAGATCAAGTCGATGGTCGACGCGATCCGCGCATCCGCCGAATCCGACAAGGCGCGCATCCTCGAGAACGCCGAGCGCTCTGCCGCGCAGATGAAGAAGGATGCGGAGACCCGCATCGCGGCCGAGATCCAGAACGCTCGCGCGATGCTCACGCGCGAAGTCACCGCGGCTGCTGCCACGGCGACGGAGAAGCTGCTCCGCGAGAAGCTGATGCCGGCTGACCAGCAGAAGCTCGTCGCGACGTTTATCACGGACATGTCCGCCGTCACCGCCCCGCAGGAGAAGCGCTAATGCCCGCTGGTAGCCTCGCTCGGCGCTACGCCAAGGCGATCTTCGAGATCGGCTCGCAGAGCAGCTCGCTCGATCAGATCGGCTCGAACCTCAAGTCGCTCGCCGCGGCGATGAAGGACTCGGCCGAGCTGCAGACGCTGCTCGCCAACCCCGCGATCCGCCGCGCTGACCGCCGCAAGGTGATCGATGCGCTGCTCACGCGCGTCATGGCGACGCAAGCCGTGAAGAACCTCGTGTACTTGCTGCTCGACGGCGAGCGCCTCTACGCGCTGCCCGACATCTCGCGCGAGGTCACGCACATGATCGAGGCCAAGGCTGGCCGCGTCAGCGCGGAAGTCACCAGCGCCAAGCCGCTCGACCCGGCACAGCTTTCTCAGATCACCGCCGCGCTCGAGAAGCTCTCGGGCAAGAAGGTCGACGTCGTCCGCAAGGAAGACCCGAGCCTGCTCGGTGGCGTCGTCGCCAAGGTCGGCGACACGGTCTACGACGGTTCTCTCCGCACCCAGCTCCGCGCGATCCGCGAAGAGCTGACCAAGTAACGACGAGGAAATGACCATGGATATCCGCGCCGCAGAGATCAGCGACATCATCCGCAAGCAGATCGAGAACTACGACAAGAAGGTCGCGGTTCAAGAGACGGGTACGGTCCTCACCGCCGGCGACGGTATCGCCCGCGTGTACGGCCTCTCCGGCGCAATGGCCGGTGAGCTGCTCGAGTTCGAGGGCGCCGGTGGCGAGAAGGTCAACGGCATGGTTCTCAACCTCGAAGAGGACAACGTCGGCGTTGCTCTCCTCGGTAAGTTCGAGAGCGTCCGCGAAGGCGACACCGTTCGCCGCACGCAGCGCATCGTGGAAGTTCCCGTCGGCGAGGAGCTCCTCGGCCGCGTCGTGAACGCGATCGGTATCCCGGTCGACGGTGGCAAGCCCATCACGGGCGCCAAGAAGCGCCAGGTCGAGATCAAGGCGCCCGGCATCATCGCCCGCAAGTCCGTGCACGAGCCGATGCAGACCGGCATGAAGGCGATCGACGCGATGATCCCGATCGGCCGCGGTCAGCGCGAGCTCATCATCGGCGACCGCGGAACCGGCAAGACCGCAATTGCGATCGATACGATCATCAATCAGAAGGGGCAGAACATGTTCTGCTTCTACGTCGCCATCGGCCAGAAGCAGTCGACGGTCGCGACGGTCGTGGATCGCCTCACCAAGGCGGGCGCGATGGAGTACACGACGGTCGTCCTCGCCGGCGCGTCGGAGCCCGCTCCGCTGCAGTTCATCGCGCCGTACACCGGCGTCACGATGGCCGAGTACTTCCGCGACTCCGGTCGCCACGCCCTCATCGTTTACGATGATCTCTCCAAGCAGGCCGTCGCGTACCGCCAGCTCTCGCTGTTGTTGCGCCGCCCGCCGGGTCGCGAGGCGTATCCGGGCGACGTGTTCTACATCCACTCGCGCCTGCTCGAGCGCGCCGCCAAGCTCTCCGATAAGGAAGGCGGCGGTTCGCTGACGGCCCTCCCGATCATCGAGACCCAGGCCGGCGACGTCTCGGCGTACATCCCGACGAACGTCATCTCGATCACCGACGGTCAGATCTTCCTCGAGGGCGACTTGTTCTACCAGGGCGTTCGTCCCGCGGTGAACGTCGGCATCTCGGTGTCTCGCGTCGGTGGCGCCGCGCAGACCGGCATGATGAAGAAGATCGCCGGTCGCCTCCGCCTCGAGCTCGCGTC
>DASYDE010000083.1:0-24667 GCA_036499725.1 Kofleriaceae bacterium | reverse complement strand
TTGGTCGAGTGTGATCCAACCCTTGGCGCGCTTGTTCAGCAGCTGAATGACGCCGATGACCTCCGCGCGCGCCGAGATCATCGGCACCGCGAGCACGCTGCGCGTCTGGTAGCGATACTTGTCGTCGAAGCTGCGGTCGTGGATGAAGCCCCACGGGTTGTTGCCCGTGCCCGGCGCATCCAGTCCGTACAGGTTCGGCACGTTGATGCGCTCGCCGGAAAGCACGCTCTGCCCGACGATCGAGCTCGCCGACACGCCCATCGTGAACCCCGCCGGCGGCAGCGTGCGCGAGTCGTTCTGCGACACCGCGAAGCGCAACTTGCGCTTGCTGACGTCCTCGTCGTGCCCCTCGACCACGTAGATCGATCCGGCGTCGGCGTTGGTGACCTCGCACGCACGGCGCAGGATGATCGCGAGCAGGCTCTGGATGTCGCGCTCCTGCGACAACGCGCGGCCGATCGAGATCAGCATGTCGTTCTCGTGGCGGCTGCGCTCGAGCTCGAGCTCGACCGTCGCGGCTTGCATCCGCTGGAGCGTCGCCTCGCTCCTGCCCCGCAGCGCCAGTAGCAGCCGCGACATCCCGAGCGGGGCCGCGAGCGCGGTCAGATCCGCATCGGCTGGCATCTGGTCGAGCTTGGCATGTTCGAGCTGCTCGTCGGTGCCGACGACGATGAGCGCGTAGTTGCCCGATCGTGCGCGTACGAGATGCGGAGTGAGTTGCGCCTCGTCTTTCCAGACGTCGGGCCACGCGAGCACGATGAAGATGGGGGTGCGCGAGCGCTGCGCGACCACCTCGAGCTCGATCCAGCCGTCGCCCTGCCGCCGGACCCGGTAATTGATCATCCGCCGGTCGCGCGCGACCGCATTGACCAAATCATCCGGGCTCGTGATCACCACCGCCGCGCAGCGTACCACCGCTATCTCCCGGCTGCGCGCCACGGACCTCTCGATCCCGCGCCTCGCGCTCCTCGAACCGCGTCCTGTCGCGACTCTCGTACGCGCGGATCAGCGCCGCCACGAGCGGGTGCCTCACGACATCGCTGGCGTCGAACGTCACCGTGCCGATGCCGCGAATGTCCTGCACGAGCTCGAGCGCGTCCCGCAGGCCGGAGCGCACGCCACGCGGCAAGTCCGTCTGCGAGACGTCGCCGGTGATGATGGCCTTGGAGTCGAAGCCCATGCGCGTCAGGAACATCTTCATCTGCTCGGGCGTCGTGTTCTGCGCCTCGTCGAGAATGATGAACGAACCGCTCAACGTCCTGCCGCGCATGAATGCCAGCGGCGCGATTTCGATCGTGCCGTCGCTCATGAAGCGCTCGAGCTTGTCCGACTCGATCATGTCGTGGAGCGCGTCGTAGAGCGGACGCAGATACGGGTCGACCTTCTCTTCGAGCGTGCCCGGGAGGAAGCCGAGGCGCTCGCCAGCCTCGACGGCAGGACGCGTGAGGATGATGCGGCGGATCTGCTTGTCGAGGAGCGCGCGCACGGCGAGCGCGACGGCGAGATAGGTCTTGCCCGTACCGGCGGGACCGGCCGCGAAGACGATGTCGTTCGCGCGCACGATGTCGACGTACTTCTTCTGCGCGGCGCCTTTGGGCGCGATGGGGCGACCGGTGCGCGGCGTCAGGATCGTGTCGCCAAAGACTCCCTGGAGCGATGCGCCACCCGAGTCGCCCTTGAGGAGCTGCACCGCACGCACGACGTCGTCGGACGAGAGCGCCTTGCCCGCGAGCGCCAGGTCGTAGAGCTGCTCGAGCGCGGACATGGCGACATCGACGGCCGCGTCCTCTCCCTCGACAGTGACCTCGTTGCCGCGCAGGTTGACCTGCGCACCCGCGCTCCGCTCGATGAGCTTGAGGCGTGCGTTGTTGCTCCCGATCAGCGCTTGCAGCGCGTGGGGATCGTCGAATGAAAGCTTCTCTCTCCTCACCAAGGGGCCTCGTATAGCACCTGCGCTACGGTGCCGCATGGCTGCTGGTTCGACTCTGCCCAGACTCGTCGAGGTGATGGACCGCTTGCTCGCTCCCGACGGCTGCCCGTGGGACCGCGAACAGACGCTCGAGACACTGAGGCCGTTCCTCGTCGAGGAGACGTACGAGGTCCTCGATGCAATGAGCAAGAACGACGTCCCCGGCCACTGCGAGGAGCTCGGTGACCTCCTGATGCAGATCGTGTTTCACGCCGCCATTCGCGCGCGAGAAGGAGCGTTCGACATCGATGCCGTCATCAAGGGCATCGCCGACAAGCTCGTGCACCGCCACCCGCACGTGTTCGCAGATGCCAAAGTGAAGGACAGCGCGGAGGTCCTCCAACAGTGGGAGGAGATCAAGAAGGCAGAGAAGGCTGCGAAGGGCGCCCAGAGGGACCGCGTGCTGAACGGCGTGAAGCCGGGGCCAGCGCTCGCACGCGCGCAGAAGATCGGAACCAAGGCGGGCAAGGTCGGGTTCGACTGGCCGGGCTGGACTGGCTCGTTCGGCAAGATCATCGAAGAGACGGCCGAGGTGAAGGAAGCGATCGAGGGCGGCAAGCAGGACGAGATTCACCACGAGATCGGTGACCTGCTGCTCGCCGTGGTGAACGTGGCTCGCAAGGTTGGCGTCGATGCCGAGCAGGCGATGATCGACGCGACCGGGCGCTTCCAGCGGCGGTTCGAGTTCGTCGAGGACCGCCTCGAGGAGCGCGGGAAGACGCCCCCGCAGTCCACGCTCGACGAGATGGACGGCCTGTGGAACGACGCCAAGAAGGCCGGCGTGAAGTAGCTACAGAGCTAGCCACTGCGCGGAGTTAGCCCACAGTTCTGTGGATAAGCTGATGACCTGGCAGGGCTGGAACGGCGCATGTAGCCGAGATCTCATCCACTCGATCTCGGGTGCTCAAAAAAGCAGCAGGTTCTCCGCACCGTCGGTGGCGAGACCTAACCGCTTGACACCTAAGGCTGGCGCACGGTAAACGCCCACCTCCGCAGGGAATCGACATGGCCAACATCAAGTCCGCTCAGAAGCAGAACCGCAAGATGATCAAGAATCGCGCGCGCAACCGCGCTGCGATGGCTTCGATCCGTACCGCCGTGAAGAAGGCGCGCGCCGCCGTCGACGCGAAGTCGAAGGACGCCGCCGACCTCAAGAAGAAGGCGATTTCGGCCGTCGACGGTGCCGTGACCAAGGGCATCCTCAAGCGCAACACCGCGTCGCGCTACGTCTCGCGTCTCTCGACGCGCTCCGCTCCGGCCGCCGCGTAATCGCGCCGCACGGCACGTTCTGAAAGGACGCGCATCCCCGAGATCGGGTAGATGCAGCGTCCTAATTCTCGTCGTCGCCACCGTCGTCGGAGATGCCGTACTTCCTCAGCAGCTTGTGGAGGTACTTGCGATCCATATCGGCGTCGCGCGCGGCCTTGGAGATGTTTCCCTCGGCGCGCTTGATCAACCACGAGAGGTAGCGGCGCTCGAACAGCTCCGTCCACTTCTCCTTGGTATCGCGGAACGACACGCCCGCCTCGAACTCGATGCCGTCGCGCAGGCCCGCGCCCTTCTGCGGTTCCGCCGAGGAGCCGAGCGGAGCGACGAGCATGCCGGGGTCTGCGCCGAGAGCGAGCGCGCGCTCGATCACGTTGCGGAGCTCGCGCACGTTGCCGGGCCAGTCGTGCGCCATCAGTGCCGCGCGCGTCGCGTCGTTGAGCTCGATGCCGCCACCGGGCGCGAGCTTCTTCAACATCGAGTCGATGAGCAGCGGGATGTCCTCGCGTCGCTCGCGGAGAGACGGCGCCGTGATCGGCACGACGTTGAGGCGGAAGTACAAGTCCTCGCGGAACTTCCCCTTCTCTACTTCACTGCGTAGGTCTTTTCTCGTCGCAGCGAGCACGCGGAGGTCCACCTTGATCGTCTTGGTCCCACCCACGCGCCGCAGCTCGCGCTGCTCCAGCACGCGTAACAACTTTGGCTGCAGATCGAGCGAGAGCTCGCCCAATTCGTCGAGGAACACCGTGCCGCCGCTCGCGAGCTCGAAGGCGCCCTGGCGGGCCGTCACCGCCCCCGTGAACGCGCCCTTCTCGTGACCGAACAGCTCGCTCTCGATGAGCGTGCCAGCCACCGCCCCGCAATCGACGACGATGAATGGCTTGTCCCCGCGCGGCGACAGGAGGTGCAGCGTGCGCGCGATCATGTCCTTGCCTGTGCCGGTCTCGCCCTCGATGAGCACCGTCGCGTCCGTCGGAGCAATCTTCTCGACGAGGCCGAAGATCTCGCGCATCGCGGGCGACTTCCCGACCATTTCGCCGAGCGCCTCTTTCTCGCTCGGGAGGATCTCGATGCGTTCCTCGAACGGCGTGAACTTGAGCTCGCAGGCACCGACGCCGATCACCGACCCGGCACGCAGGTAGGCCTCCTTGACCTCGGCGCTATCGAGGAACGTGCCGTTCGTGCTCTTGAGGTCCCGGACCAGGTACCCCTTGGCGTCGCGCGCGATCTCGAAGTGAACGCGGGACACGCTCTCATCGGAGAGCACGAGGTCGTTTTCGGGCGCCTTGCCAACGCGGAACACGTCGCCGGAGACGACGAACTCGGTCCCGCGCTGCGCCCCCTTGATGACGACCAGCTTGCATCGACGCAGGTTGACGGTGGCCGGCGTCGCTTCGCGCCGGATCCGCGTCCCCGTCAAGTGATCCATCTGTGAAATCGTACCGCTTCGCGCGTTGGCTGTCGTCCCATTGTTCGACGTCTCTAACAGCGTTACCGTGTCTCCAGTGCCGCGTTTGTCCGGGGGAATCGCGCTGGTGTGCGCTGTTGCATTCATTGCAACCGCTGCCGTTTCCTCGTCGGTCGCGCGCGCGGACGGCAACGATGACGCGAACGATTCCGCGCCCGCAAAGGCCGTCGCCGCGTCTGACTCGCCGGCGGGCGCGCCGCAAAAACCGTCCGATGCGCCCCTGCCCTCGTGCCTCGATCAATCGATCCGGGATCAGCTCGGCGAGCAGCTAAAGCCGCGCGGCGTTCAGAAGCGCGACTTCAAGAAGGACAACAAGATTGTCCTGACCGCGCACGCGGGTCTCTACGGCGGCGACATGATGTCGTCGACGTGGATCGCCGGTGGCTCACTCGGCTACTGGTTCACCGAAGACTTCGGTATCGACGCGTCGTTCGATCTGGTGCCGCTCACGCTCGACCTCGATCGCCCGCTCGATCAGTTCTTCAACGACAACCGCTTCACGCCCGGGATGGCCTACGTCGCGATGGGGCACGTGAACTGGTCGCCGATCCACGCGAAGATGAAGATGGGCGGCGGCATCGTTCACTCCGACATCATCTTGAGCGCCGGCGGTGGACGCATGTTCCACGATGCCGTGCAGGGCCTCGCGTTCGATCCGGGCCTCGCGCTCGACATGTTCGTCACGCGCGCACTGACGATTCGCTTCGACTTCCGCGACCTCATGGCCGTGCAAGAAGCAGCCGGCGAGACGCGTTACACCAACAACCTCACCGCGACCATCGGTCTGTCGGTCTACATCCCGACGGGGCTCTAGATGAAGCGCCTCGTACAAGCGGCACTCCTGCTCTCGCTGTTCATCCCGACCGTCGTGCGCGCCGAGGGCGATGACGACGGCGACCGGATGATCGACAAGAAGAAGAACAAGAAGGCCGCTGCCGTCGAGTCGATGCACTCCGACACGCCGCCGCCCGATCCGGTGCCCGGGACGACCGCGATGTGTATCGACCAGGACATCGCGGACCGCCTCGCGATCAAGCGCAAGCGCCGCGGCGCCGTCGACCGTCTGTTCGTGAAGCAGCACCGACACCAGTTCAGCCTGATGGGCGGCTACTACGCGAGCGACTTGCTCTCCGGCACGTACATCCTCGGCGCGGCGTACACGTATCACATGACCGACGAGACGGCGGTCGAGTTCGCGGGCTGGTACACGCACGCGAACGCGGACCTCATCCGCGCCATCGAGGATGATCGCGGCGTCGTCATCAGCGAGACGTACGACCGCGAGATCTTCGCCGAGTCGCTGCTCGTGTGGAGCCCCGTGTACGGAAAGCTCCGTCTCGGTGGTTCGATCGTCCACTTCGACCTGCACGCCGACATCGGCGTTGGCGTCGTCGATTCCAAGACGAGCCGAGGTGCCGCTGGCGTCGTCGGCTTCGGCATACGACTATTTGGTGGGGACTGGTTCAGCTTCCGCATCGACGCGCGAAACCGGACCTTCCGCCAAGAGTTGTTGGAAGAGCGCTTCCTCGTCAACGACAGCGCGATAACCGCTGGCATCTCCGTCTTCTTGCCGTTCCACAACTGAGTGATTCGTACAAAGCGCGTGCGCACGCGGCGCTGAAGGAACTCCATGACCTCTCGCTCGCTACTCCTCGCGCTCCTGTTCGTTCCTCTCGTCGCCGACGCCGCGCCGAAGAAGAAGACTGCGAAGAAAAAAGCGACGACGACCAAGACGGAGCCGGCAGAGCCGACGCCGAGCGAGCCGGCTGCGCCGAGCACGGATGCCGGAAGCGCAGCGCCGACGACGACGCCCGCTGGTCCGAGCAGCGCGCCCGCTACGCCCGCGCCGCCGACCGGCCCCGTCCCGCCGCCCGTCGAGACCAAGCCCGACGTGAAGACCACCGAGGAGCCCACCCCGCAAACGGATGCGGACGTGGACTCTCTGCGCCAGGAGTACCTGCAGCTCCGCGACGAGCTCTTCAAGAGCCGCGCACGCGCGAACACCGTCGCGAGCCAGCTCTATTCGACGCGCGTCCAGATCAAGCTGACCTACACGACAGCCCGCTACTACAACCCGGCGAAGGCGTCGATCCGCCTCGACGGCGCGAGCGTCTACGAGGATGCGGGCGGTGCGATCGCTGGTGACGACGGCATCCGCTTCGACGGCTACATCGCACCGGGTCGCCACCTGATCACGTTCCGCGTCGAAGCGACGGGCAAGGACGACGATTCGTTCACGTCCGTTACCGAGTCGCAGATCGTCGTCAAAGCTGTCGCCGGTAAGGACCTCGTCGTCGGCGCCAAGGCCAAGGACGGCGGCGACATCGCGTACGAGTGGAAGAAGAGCGAGCACGGCAGCTACGGGCTGGGCCTCGATGTCGGCGTGAAGACCATCGCGCGCTCCGACGCTGCTGCTGCGCCGGCAGGAGCGAAGAAGAAGTGAGGCGCCTCGTCTCGATGCTCGTGTCGATCGTCGCCCTGAGCGCGAGCGCCTCGCCAGCGTTTGCGCAGGACCCGCCGGCCAAGACCGACGCGCCGGCAGCGAAGAACGTCGACGATCCGCTCGCGAAGTACTTCGCCGCTCTCGAAGCAATGAAGCTCGTCGATGTCGAGTCTGGCTCGCTCGAGACGCTGCGCAAAGAGCTGCAGATCGCCGAGGACATGCTGCGCGACGGCACGTACGTCAACGCAGCTGTCGCCCTGTACGCGATCGTGAAGTCGCCGCGCTACTCCGCATTCACCGACTTCGTCGAGTACCAGAACGCGGAGTACGACCTCGGCGTCGCGCTCGCGCGTGCAGGTAGCTACGGCGCCGCGCTCGACGCGCTCGAAGTCGTGCTCGCGCGTGGCCCCGCGGCGACGTACTGGGGCCCCGCGCACCGTCGCGAGGTCGACATCGCGCTCGAGACGCGCGACCACAAGGGCATCCTCGCGCGCCTCGAGTCGATCAAGACGAGCGATCCGATTCCGCCGTCCGCCGCCGGTGAGCGCGGCTATCTCCGCGGTCGCGCCGCGTACGACGAGGGCAAGCTCGCCGACGCCGAGGGCGAGCTCGTGTTGATCAGCAAGAAGAGCCGGCTCTACTCGAGCGCGCTCTACCTGCGCGGCGTGATCAAGGCGCGCCGCGGGGAGTACAAGCTCTCCGCCGAGGCGCTCTGCGAAGTGGCAGCGACGCCGGACAACGACAAGTTCACCTTCGTCGTCGACGATCGCTACTTCACCATCAAGGATCTCGCGCGCCTCGGCCTGGGTCGTATCGCGCACGAGCAAGGCGAATACGACGACGCCTACTACCACTACTTCCAGGTCCCGGATGACTCCGCGTACCTGCCGGACGCGCTGTTCGAGGCGTCGTGGTCGATGTACCAGAAGCGCGAGCTGGCAACGGCGCGCGACCTCGTGAAGGAGTTCCTGACGACCTTCCCGTCATCACCGAACTGGCCCGAAGCGTCGCTGCTCGCCGGCTACGTCGAGCTCGCTGACTGCAAGTTCACCGATAGCCAGCAGTGGTACGACGCGCTCGTCGCGAAGCTGCAGCCTGTCGTCGACGAGATGGACAAGGTCCGCAACGACCCCGAGCTTCGCAAGCAGCTGTTCGCGACCGCTCTCGCTCGCTACCGCGAGGTGAAGTACACGGGCCTGCTCGACGGCAAGAAGACCGCGACGCAGCCGCCGCTGACGCCCCACGACAACGTCCTGGCCCTCCTCCGCCTCGACCCCAAGTTCATTCGGTTGAACGATGCGATCGTGGGCATGAACGAGCTCGCGAACAATGCGCCCGCGGTCGTGCGGTCGTGGCAGAACCTCGGCAAGCAAGTCGCCGAGAAAAAGGTCGGCGCCGTCTCGACCGGAGCCACGCTCGAGCAAGAGCAGCTCGCCGATGCGAGCTCGCTTGTCGAAGACCTGCGCCGCCTCAGCACGCAGATCGCAGCGTCCAAAGGCGAGCTCGCACGCCAGAAGAACGACGGCAACGTGCCGCCCGACGTCGCCGCCGAGGAGATGAAGCGTCTCGACGAGCTGCAGAAGACGACCAAGACCAAGCTCGCCGCCGCCGTGTCTGCCGCCGACAAGGCCGCGGCGGCGATCACCAACGAAGCCTCCGCGGGCATCAAGCCGCTGATCGAAGCCGACATCAACGACGCCCGCCGTCTCGACAAGGCGACGCACGAACTTCAAGTGAAGCTCGACGAGGCCGGCGATAAGCTCGCGCAGCAGGCCATCGAGAAGCTGTGGATGGACACGCGCAAGGTGCTCGACAAGGCGAAGCTCGGAAAGATCGACGCCATCATCGGACAGAAGCGCAAGCTCGACATCGAGGTCCAAGACCTCGCGGCTGGTCGCTTCCCCGAGGAGCTGATCGGCAAGCTATGGAACGCGAGCATGATCGCGGACGACGAAGAGTACTGGCCGTGGCAAGGCGAGTACTGGGCTGACGAATACGCGGGGTGGCGCTGATGCGTAAGCTGCACTCGATCGTTCTGATCGCGGGCCTCGCGCTCGCTCCAGCAACGGCGCTCGCACAGCGCGCGATGCGCGACCTCCCGTCGACCGAGCGCGGTCCGACGGCGGAGCTCTACATTCGCAAGCGGCCGCCGTCCCCCGAAGCGCCGGTGCTCGACGAGGAGCTCAAGAAGCTGCTCAACACCAAGGAGAAGGCACGCGATGACAAGCGCCTCGAGGCGATCGGCCTGTTGCGCAGCTTTCTCGAGAGCAAGCCCGCGGGTGAGACGCGCGCGGAAGGCATGTTCAAGCTCGCCGAGCTCCTCTGGGAGGAGTCGCGCCGCCAGTTCCTCATCCGCATGGACGACTTCAGCCGCGAGGTGGAGAAGTGCTCCAACGCGAAGTCGGACTGCCCGCAGCCGAAAGAGCCGCGCATCGATCTGAAGGAAGCCGCGGCGCTGTACCTGCAGCTCCATGACGAGTTCCCGAGCTTCCGTCGCATGGACCTCGTGACCTACCTCATTGGCTTCGCGGCCAAAGAGGACGGCAAAGAGGACGTGGCGATGGGCCGCTTCCAAGAGGTCATCGACAAGTATCCGAACAGCGCGCTGTACGGCGACTCGTGGATGATGATCGGCGAGCACTACTTCGCCGCTGGCGAGTGGGGCAAGGCGCGCGACGCGTACAAGAACGTCGGCGACACCGCAGCGACGAGTGACCTGGCGCTGTTCAAGATTGCCTGGTGCGAGTGGAAGCTCGGCGACAGCATGCAGGCCGCGAAGGACTTCAAGAAGGTCCTCGACAAGGCGGTCGAGCAGGAGAAAAACGGCACCGCGGCGCAGCGCCAGCGCGGCCAGAACCTCAAGGAAGAAGCGCTCGAATACCTCGTCGTCGTCTTCACCGAGGACCGCACGATCTCGCCAAAGGAGGTGTTCGACTTCCTCGTCTCCATCGACGGCGAGCAGTACTCGCGCGACGTCATGGTGAAGGTCGCCGAGAGCTACGCCGCGCAGGCGGAGTGGGAGCGTTCGACGGACGCGTACCACTTCCTGATCCGCATGGATCCGGAAGCGCTCAAGAGCGCCGACTACCAGCGATCGATCATCGAGAACTGGAACAGCGCCCTCGATATCGATCGCTCGCAGGAGGAGATCAAAGTCCTTCTCACGAACTTCGGTCCGGACACCGCGTGGGCCAAGGCACAGCGCAACAGGGAAGCGCTCCAGAAGTCGCTCGGCATCACGGAAGAGCTCGTGCGTTCGACGGCGAAGCAGATGCACGCCGAGGCGCAGCGCCGCGAGAAGAGCGACAAGAAGCCGGACATCAATCTCTACACGCGCGTCGCGAACGCGTACGAGCAGTACTTGGCCGCGTTCGGCACCGGCAAGAACCCGTCGTCGCACGCCATCGAGATCCGCTTCTATCGCGCCGAGATTCTCTACTACCGCCTCGGCAAGCTCGAGGAAGCCGGTGACGAGTACCTCGCCGTTGGCAAGACGTCGCCCGTCGGCGAGTTCCACAAGGACGCACTGTTCAACGCGATGGAAGCGTTCGAGAAGGCGCGCCCCAAGGACACGCAGGGCCGCAGCAAGCTCTACCCGGTCGACAAGAAGTTCGGCGAAGCGATCGACCTCTACGCGACGCTGTTCCCCGCCGACAAGCGCCTCGTCGGCGTGATCTTCAAGAACGGGCAGATGTTCTACGACTACGGCGAGTACGGCGAGGCGATCAAACGCTTCGGTCTCATCGTCACCAAGTATCCCGACGACGAGAACGCTGGCCCCGCCGGCGACCGCATCCTCGGCGCGCTCAACAAGGCCGAGGACTACGAGACCATCGAAGAGTGGGCCCGCAAGCTGAAGAAGGCGAAGGCATTCGCGGCGCCCGATCAGCAAGCGCGCCTCGACCGGCTCATCGTCGAGTCGATCCAGAAGAGCGGCGACAAGTATGCCGAGGCCGGCAAGTACGAGCAGGCCGCTGGCTTCTACCTGCGCATCCCCAAGGAGACCAAGGATCCAAAGGTCGCCGCGCAAGCGCAGATGAACGCGGGCGTCATGTACGAGAAGTCCAAGGAGCCGGAGAAGGCAGCGGACATCTACCTCGACATCGCGAACACGTACGGCGACAAGAACCCCGAGATCGCCGAGAAGGCCGCGTTCACGGCCGGTCAGGTCTACGAGAAGGTCGTCTTCTACGATAAGGCCGCGTCCGCGTACGAGCTCGTGTGGACGAAGTTCCGCACCGGCTCACGCTCTGCCGACGCTCTGTTCAACGCCGGTCTGCTCCGCCAGGCGCTCGGTCAGAACAAGGAAGCGATCGCGCACTACACCGAGTACACGAAGAAGTTCCGCGAGCGCAAAGACGCGCCCGACGTGGCGTTCAACATCGGCGTCGTGCTCGAGAGCTCTGGCGACGAAGGTGCCGCCCACAAGGCGTACGAGGACTACGCGCGCACGTATCGCTCCACCAACAAGCGCATTGTCGAGGCGTACACGCGCGCCGGTCGCATGTCGTACAAGGCCGGCAAGTACAAGGACGCGAAGGAAGAGCTCGCGCAGGCGCAGAAGATCTGGAAGAGCCTGGCGGGTGACGCGAAGAAGACGTCCACGACGTGGGCCGCAGAGGCGCGCTACTACGAAGCAGAGCTCGTGTTCCGCGACTTCGAGAAGGTGACGCTCGACGTTTCGCCTAAGCAGCTGACCAAGGCGCTCGCGGCCAAGAGCAAGCTGCTCGCCGACGCGAAGAAGATTTACCTGTCGGTCGTCGATTACAGCGATCTCAAGTGGGCGACGGCCGCGCTCTATCGCATCGGACAGGTCTACGACGGGTTCGCCGAATCGTTGGTGAACGCGTCCGTTCCCAAGGGCCTCAACGAAGAACAAGCGCAGGCGTATCACGACGCGCTGGACACCTACGTCGTCGAGATCCAAGACCAGGCCGTCGAGTCATTCGCCACCGCCTACCAGAAGGCGATCCAGATGCAGGTTTACGACGAGTACACGGCGAAGATCCGCGAAGCGCTCGGTCGCCTCGCCGCCGACAAGTATCCGCCGGAGCGCGAGTCGCGCGAGAAGGCACGCGTCGGCGATCGACCGCCTGCCCCACCGTTCGTCACGGAGGTGGTGCGATGAAGAAGCTCGTCCTGTTCGCCGCGCTCGCGCTCGCCGCCTGTGGGGGTTCGAGCCAGCGCGAGACGTTGAAGCCGGGCCAGAAGCAGCACGTGCGGCTCGACCCCGTGAATCCCAAAGCGATGATCGACTTCGAAGCGGCGATGCGCGCGTTTCGCCTCGGCGGACCCGAAGCGTCCGAGACCGCGAAGGCCCGCCTCAAGGACGCGGTCGAGAAGGACAAGAACCTCTGGGAGGCGTGGCACAACCTCGGCATCATCGCGCTCCGCGACGGTGACGACAGCGAAGCAGTCGACGACTTCGATCACGCGCTCGCCATCAACAAGGACCACAACGAGACGCTGCTGTCGCGCGCGGAAGCTCATCGCCACGCGGGTGACAAGAAGGCCGCGCGCGCTGACTACGAAGCCGCGCTGCGCTCGTCCGACGAAGAGGATCCGATCCGCCGTGATGCGGCCGCACGTCTCGCGTCGCTGCTGCGCGACTTCGGCGACTACGACGACGCGGTCAACGTGCTGCGCGACACCATTCGTCTCTCCGGCATCAACGCGAAGATCTACACGGAGCTCGGCCTCATCTACATCCTCCAGGATCGCCTCGATCTCGCGCAGCTCGTCCTCAACAAGGCGGTCGATCTCGACGAGGCGGACTTCAAGGCCGCCGAGGACGGCAAGGGTAAGCGCGATGCGTCGATCTACAACGCCCTCGCACTGCTCGCGATGAAGCAAGGCAAGGCGCAGGAGGCGTTCCAGCGCTTCGACCAAGCGGTGCAGCTCGATCCCAACTACGTCGATGCGCGGTTCTCCAAGGCGTCCGTGCTTCTCGACGCCGGCGACTACGAGCGAGCAAAGGCCGAGCTGGCCGTTGTCGTCGACAAGCGTCCCGACGACTACGCGGCGCAGGTCTCGCTCGGCGTCGCTCAGCGCGGCATGAAGGATTTACCGGCCGCGAAGAAGACGTGGGACAAGGTGATCAAAGAGGCGCCAAAGAAAAGCGATGCGCGCGCCGACGCGATGTGGAACGAATTTACGTTGGCGCTCGACTATCAGAACGATACGGCCAGCGCGAAGACGGCGCTGGAGCGTTACATGCAAGAGGCGCCTAGCAACCACGCCAAGCGCACGGTCGCAGAAGAAAAACGGAAGGAGCTCAAGCTATGAGTTGGCGCAAACCGAGGGTTCTCGCCCCCGCTTGGGGTTTGTCGACCGCGATTCTGGCGGTGATGTGCGCCTTCTCCGCACCTGCAGCTGCTCAGGGTAAGTGCAAGCCTGGCGACGCGAAGTGTGCGAAAGCGAACGCCGCTCCGACGGGAGAGCCGACCGCGGACGCGAAGGCGAAGGCGGACGATAAGGCGGCCAAGAACGCCAAGCCCAAGACGTTCGACTTCACCGCGCTCGACCTGAACGGTCGCATGCGCTCGCCGCAGCTCCTCTACTTCCTGGAGCGCGCGAACGAAGAGCTGGAGCGCGCGAGCCTCGAGAAGCGCTCGTTCATCCCGCACATGGTTCGCTCGATGGATGAAGAGGCGCTGTGACTCGCACCGCGCTGAGAACAGCACTCATCTGGCACGACGAGGTCATGGATGACGTCGTGCTCGAGAAGCCGCGCGCGATCACGCTCGGCGCGGACGGCACCGCTACGTTCACGACTCCCGAACTGGGCCTTCCCGCGAACTTCGCGATCGTGAAGCCTGGCAATCGCGGCTACTTGCTGACGCTCGGCGAGAACATGGGCGGCAAGCTCTGTATCGACGGCGAAGAGAAAGATGTCGCCGAGTTCGTTCGCCGCGGAGGCGACGGCGGTTTTCACGGCACGCCGATCGATGGCAAGGATTGGGGCCTCATCGATCTCGATCGAGAGGGCCACTCCAAGCTGTTCTTCCAGTTTGTCCCGCTCGACGAGGCGCCTGACACGGCGCTGTCCAAATACGTCGAAGGCCTTCTCGTCCCGTTCGCCGCGCTCGCGATCCTGTTCGCGATGTTCGTCGCCGGACTACTCGCCTACTCGATCGCCAGCTGCTGGCTCGTGGACGCGGTCGCGGCGATTTTTGCGGTTGTGGCCGCCGGTTGCGCGGGCGCCGCGATGGCGATCTACACGGGCGCGATCCGTTTCACCATGCCGATGATCGTCATGGGCGCGATCAGCTTCGCATCCACGACAACGATGGGAGCGATCGCGTGGTGGATCGCGATCGCGAAGTACGCCGCGTTTCAATCGGTGAAAGCCGGCGCGAGCCTCGAGCACGCGCTCGCGGTCGGGACACGCACCCCCGCTATCTCGGACGTCATCTTTCTCGGCGCACTCAGCGCGAGCCTCGTCCTGATCGTGAGCGGCATCATCGCGTCCATGCTGAGCGACGACAGCGATTCGATGGTCGCGCTCGCGTTCAGCGTGATCCTCCACGCTGCGATCTTGCTGATGACGTATCAGCTCTATCAACCGGAGAATCCGTTCGTGTGGCCCGGCCCGAAGTCGCTGACGGGCAACTATCTCGTCACGCGTCTCGATCCCGAGCCGCCGCCCGAGCCCGAGAAGCCGAAACCGCAAGCAGTCGCGGTGAAGAGTGATGGCGCTTCGCTCCCCAAGAGCGAGACGAAGAAGAACACCGGCACCAAGGGCGAGGACGGAAAGTCCGGCGGCAAGGGAGAGACCGAGCGCGCTCGCGATCCCAACGCCGACGAGACGCAGCCCAAGGAGCCGCCGAAGGTCGCGTTCTTCGAGGACAAGAATCGCAAGATGCTCGACAACATCATCGACCGGAACCTGTCGACGAGCTTGTCGAAGTTCACGGGCATCAAGGGCGACCTGCGCACCGGATCGATCGGCTTTGGCAAAGGCTCGGGCTCTGGCGTCGGCGACGACCTGATGGGCACTGGTACGCACAAGGGCTCCAAGGGCACTGGCACGGGTGCAGGCGGCACCGCCGAGGGCGACTTCGTGTCGGGCAAGGGCAAGATCGATACGGGCGGCGAGCGCGCCGGCGGCAACTGCAAGGGCGCCGGCTGCGACGGCTCGGGCATGCGCCAGATCGCAGTCAAGATGGAGGAGGCGACCGGTGACTTCAATGGCCTCTCCAAAGAAGAGATCGATCGCGTCGTGAAGGCTCGCGCTGGCGTGTTCCGTGCTTGCTACCAGAAGGAGCTCAACCACTCGCCGGGCATCGGCGGCAAGCTCATCATCAACTTCGTCATCGACGGCGAAGGCACCGTCAAGAGCGCGCGCACCAATGGTGGCAACCTCAAGAACGACGGCGTCGAGAGCTGCGTGAAGAGCAACATCATGCGTCTCAAGTTCCCCGCCAAGGGCGGTGCAATCGTTAACTACCCGTTCGTGTTCACGCAGGGAGGCTAATTATGTCGAAGCAGGCTATTCGCCACCTCGGTCTTGGAAGTGCTCTCGTTGTCGTCGCATTCGGCGCGTGCGCGAACGACCCGGTCTACATCGATCCTGACGACGGCATCGTCGCGGGCCTCGAAACGGACGCGATGGGCGATCCGGTACCGGGCAAGGCGAGCTTCCTGTTGCCGATCCACACCGAGCGGGCCTCCGATGTAACGGACCGCGAGAAGCTCCAGATGGATGTCACGACCAAGTACGGCGCGGATGTCGTCGTGCCGTACGTGCGCGTCGGCAACCTCGAGGTCTCCGTCGAGTGGACGATCGAGAATCGCTCCGACAAGGATGGTCAGGCGCAGATCGAGATCAACGGCGCGAACCAGTTCTACGACTACGACCCGAAGATGGTCATCCTCAGCACGTCTGACGAAGCGCCGAAGACGCCGGGCCTCTCGGGCGACGTTCCGATCGATGTTCCTGCGGGCACGATCGTCAACGGCCTCTTCACCGAGGACGACATGCGCGAGACGTCGATCGACCTCGACCAGATCACGCGCGGTCGCGTGAACCCGTTCCGTGCGCGTCTGACCATCAGCAAGAACGTCGACCACTTCGCGCAACTCACCGAGGTCACGTTCGTGGACGACGGAGAAGGCGGCATGGAGGCCGCTCCGCAAATGGAGACGGGCGTCGTGTTCCCGCGCGAGGCGTTCGCACAGATGCTCCGCTTTGACTTCGTGTTCAGCGCGGACCAGGAGATGGTCCTGCGCTACGACGTCCGCGTGCGCGACGTCCGCGGCAATGTGCTCCACGACAAGCTGCGCTCCGCGCCGACGGCCGAGCTGCAGTACATGGATCCCTATACGTCCGAGAACGGCTTTTACGCGCCGGCTCCGCCCGCTCCAGGCGCGTAGAGTAGTAAGATCGTTTCGATGATCCGGGGTGCATCGATCGCCGCTGCGATCGCGATCGTTTCGTTTGCTGCGACAGCAGACGCGCGACCGGCATCGCAAGGTTGGTACACCGAGGGGGGCGCGGGCGCTGTCGCGTTCCTCCCCAAGACGAACAAGGACGCGGCGCTCGGTCCCGGTCTCGGCGTTCGCATTGGCTACGATCTGTTCTCGTTCTTCTCCGTCGGCATCTCGCTCGGTGCGTCGAGCCATGAAGCGACGGTCCCTGCCCCGCCCTCTGGCGAGTGGTTCCAGCTCTATCGCGGTGCTGCGGATGCGCGCATCGGTGGTCGCTTCGATCGCCTCGCGCTGTTCATCGAGGGCGGCATCGGCGCAGCGATGATCTCGTCGAACATCCTCATGAAGGTCGGCATCACCGATCCTGGTCAGCGCTTTTCGGTCGCGTTCCAGGCCGGCGCCGGCGGTGAGTATCAGCTCGAGAATCGGCACTACGCGATCGGCCTCGGCGTTGACGGTGTGATGATGCCGAGCTTCAAACCGCCCGGCGGCTCTCCCGCGATCGCACTCGATACGCGCCTGTACCTCCGCTACACGTATTGATCTGATCTCGGTGGCGCCGTCTGCGACCCCGCGTGGCGCGCGGCGCCGTTCGCGACCTGGTCTGGCGTTCAACACGTCTTGAGCACGAGTGCCCACAAGTGTTGGCATGCCGTCATGAAGACTACATTTGTCGCGGCCATCCTATTGATGGCTGGATGCGGTGGGCTGGTCGAGGCAACTGATACGTCGTCACTTACCTCGGCCGGTCTCCCCGCCCCGGCCTCGATCCCCGCCGACAACGCGCTTCTGAACAAGGGCTTCCTCGACGCCACGCTGTACCCGGGCGTCGATCCCACGGGCCACACCGACTCGCGCGCGGGACTCCAGGCCGCGATCGACGACGGCTTCGCGTATGCGATTCCAGTCTATCTGCCGGCCGGCACCTACCTCGTCAGCGGACCACTCTCGAAAGCGCAGCTGCTCAAGTCCAACTACGACCAGTACAGCACCGCGCTCACTCCGCAGGGCGGCGTCATGAAGAGCCCGGTGCTCGTCGGCGCGAATGGCGCACAGCGCCCGAAGATCGTGCTCGCCGATCACGCGAGTGGCTTCAACGATCCGACGAATCCCAAGGCCGTCCTCGATTTCCACGCGCAGGATGCGACGGGGACGATGAGCGAGGAAAACATCGCCGGCAGCGCGATGGGCCTGATCGTTCGCAATGTCGAGATCGATCTCGGGACGGGTAACGCGGGTGCGGTCGGCCTGCAGGTGCCGAGCGCGCAGATGAGCAACATCGAGGACGTGAAGATCGACGCGACGGGCGGCTACGCCGGTCTGCGTTGGGTCGTCTCCGTGAACACGATGGTGAACATCGAGGTCACCGGCGGTCGCTTCGGCGTCGTCACCGACACGTGCTGCGGCATCAACGTGACCGGGCTCGTGCTGCGCGATCAAACCGAAGCGGGACTGCTGGTGAACAGCAGCGCGAGCGTTGTCATCAACGGCTTTGATATTTCCGAGACGACTGCCACGCCAATCTCCATGACCGGCAACACGCCGGTGCGCGGCGAGCTCTCCCTCCACGATGGCCAGATCAGCTCCGCCGGCACCTCCGTCGTGATCGACAACAAAGGCTCGCGCACGCTCTACGTGCAGAACGTGTTCGTGAACAGCGGCGGACCGCTCGTGGCGAACGGCACGGCGAAGGTCGAGATCCCCACCGGCAGCTGGCAGAACGTCGTGCAGTACGTCTTCACCGAAGCTCCCGGCAAGGTCACGCGCAACGACGGCTCGCAGTTCACCGCGACGACCTCCGCGCTGATCAACGGCACGCTGGCACCGAGTACGGGCCTCACGCTCGGCACCTCCAGCGCTCCGCCGACCGGTCTCGCGACGCTGCACTCGTGGAAGAAGCTGCCGTCCTTCGACGACGCGAACGCGCACGACGCCCACGATCTCGGCGTGAAAGGCGACGGTGTCACCGACGACACGGACGCGCTGCAGGCCGCGATCGACACCTACGACACGATCTTTCTGCCGCGCGGCGACTACAAGCTCACCAAGCAGCTCCGCCTCCACGCGCATACCAAGCTCGTCGCGCCGCCGGGCCTCAGCGTGCGCCTGTGCCCGAACTGGGATCCCGCCGCCACGCTCACGCACGCGGTCGTCACCGATGATGCGCCCGACGGCGACGCGCAGCTCCTCAACATCGGCATCCGGCTCCGCACGGGCTACGACAACAGCTACATGGGCGCGCTCGAGTGGAAGGTCGGCCGCAAGTCGCTCGTCAACCAGCTCACCATCTGGATGCCGTACGAGGATCCGACCGCGCCGATGGGCGGCGTCAGCGCAGCCCGCTCTCTCGTCGCAATTTCCGGCGGCGGCGGCGGACGCTGGTACGGATTCACACTCGCGGACGCGATCTGGCGCAGCAGGAACCCCGATGCGCGCACGCTCACCGTCACCGGCACGACCGAGCCGCTCACGCTGTATGGCGCGAACCTCGAGCACAACCGCAGCACGTACTCCATCGAGATCGCGAACGCGGCGAACGTGCGCATGTACAGCTCCAAGACCGAGAGCGGCACGTTCATCTACTGCCACGGTTCGAAGAACCTCCTGTTCACCGGCATCGTGAATCGCGAGGATCCGGTCATCCTGAGCGAGAACTGCGACGACGTGCTCGCCGCCAACATCCAGGACTACTCGTGGGAGCTCGGCGGACCCGTCATCACCGAGAAGTTCAACGGCACCACGGTCGCGTTCCCGCAGCTCTACCAGGCGAGCGTGTTCGTCCGCGGTTCCTACGACGCGAGCGCGTTCACGGGCATCGATAGCGGCGACGGCGATGGCGATGGCGAGCCTGGCCCCGGCGACACGCTTGCCTGCACGGTCGACAACGCTCCCATCATCGACGGCGACGCGAGCGATTGGTCCGACATCGCGCGCACGCCGGTCTCGACGAACGTCGAAGGCACGTCATCCGGCGACGCAGACGTCAGCGCGCAATTCGCGACGACGACCGACGACACGAATCTGTACGTGCTCGTCGAGGTCACCGACGACGCTGTCGTGACCGACTCGGCGACTGACCTCTCGATCGACGACAGCGTCGAGCTGTACCTCGACGGCACGCACGCACGAGGCGCCTCGTTTGGCGCGCATGACTTCCAGCTCACCGTCGATGCGAGCGGTCGGATCGGAGGAACCACCGCGGACGCGATTCAGTTCACGAGCGCCACGAAGATCACCGACAGCGGCTACGTCGTCGAGTACGCCGTACCGCTTGCCGCGATCAGCGCATCCGCCAACTCCACGATCGGGTTCGACATCGCAATCAACGACAACGACGCGATCGATGACGCGCGCGACACGCAGCTGTTCTGGGTCGGCAACGCGACAAGCTGGAAGACGCCGTCCTCATGGGGCTCACTCGCGCTGACCGACACGAATTGCAAGGACGTGCCCGGCAACGGCGACGGCAACGGCAAGGACGACGGCGGCGGCGGTTGCAGCACCGGCCACGGAGAAGGCGGCGGGCTGTGCTTGCTCGCGATGTTGCTCGTCCTCCGTCGGCGTCGTCGCTAGTCCGATCGCGTCAGCGATCACGCCTCGCACGCGCACGGCGCGTCTGCGCGCGATCTTGTCGGTCTGCGTCTTCGTCGACGACAAGTCCGCAGGACGTGCGACACTGCCCGCATGAATCGGGAGACGTTCCTTGTATTCTTGGTGGTCGCAACAGCCTGGGCCGTCGGGATTTCGATCAAGGCGCTACGCTGCCTGACCGCGAACAAGCCGTACGTGTTCGGCATGTGGGACGGCGGGATGCTGCGCAAGGGTAAGGAGCTTGGCCGCGGCCGCACGCAGGTCAAGCTCGTGATCGCCGTGCTGATCGCGGGATTTGCGTGCGCCTTGCTGGCAGGCGTGCGGATGCCTCACGAAGCCACGTACGTGCTCTGGGGACTGGTCATCGCGTCCCTCGTCTCGGATCTCACGGCGCCCGAGAAGGGCTTCGACGATCGGCAATAGCGCGCGCTCTAACGAAGGGCGCGCTTGCCGTTACCGATCAGGTCGACGAGCACGCGGCGAAACGGCGCCTTCGCGTCGAGCATGCCGATGACAGCGGCGGCACCGAGGCGCTGACGCCAGAGCAGGAGCAGCGCGGCGGGGAGCTGGAGACCACCGTGGTTCAACGCGCGGCCGGTCGTTTCCGCGAGCTCGCGCGCGTACGCGGTGCTCCAGTGGAAATCGCCGTGCGTCATCAGCGGTCCCGCGAGCGCGCGCTCCCAGTCGCGGTGAGCGGTCGTCGCGAGCGAGTCCGTGCGAGCGAGCAAGCCGGCGCGCGCGATGCCCGTACGGAAGCGCTCGGCGGCGGACGCGTTGTCGTCGTCGAGCAGCCCCCAGATGATCTCGCGATCGGCATCGCGGATCGTGTCGGGCAGCGGGAACGCACACCCGAAGTCGAGACACCACACGTGAACGCCGCCATCGGGCTGTGTATCGACGAGGAAGTTACCGGGGTTGGGATCTGCGTTCAGCAGACCGTGCGCGAGTGGCGAGCCCCACGCAGCCTCGAAGATGCCGAGCGCGGCGGCCTTGCGCACGTCCGGCGGTGCCCCGGCGGTCGCGACGACGCTCTGCCCTCTCGCGCGCGTCATCGTCAGCACACGCGCACTCGAGTACTCCGCGTACGGACGCGGAAAGCGCAGCACGCGATGACCAGCCCACGCGTCGGCAAACTTGCTCATCGCGGCTGCTTCCGCGCGGTAGTCGAGCTCTTGGCGAACCGCATCTCCGAGCGCGTTCAGCGCATCGTCGGAGAGCGAGCGCCCTACCTCGGCCCCCGCGAGCTTGCGCACGAAGCCGTCGTCGTCGAGGTCCGCACGCAGCGCGTCAGCTACGCCCGGGTACTGCACCTTGACCACGACCTCGGTGCCGTCGGGCAGCGTCGCCGCGTGGACCTGGCCGATCGACGCAGAGGCGAGCGGCGAGCTCTCCCACGTGGCGAACAATGACTGCGGCGACTTGCCCAGGTCCTGCTCGATGACGCGCGCGATCGCGCCGCTCTCGACGGCGGGCGCCTTGTCCCAGAGGCCGCCGAGGATCGCGCTGCCACCGCGCGGATCGTACGCGGCGAGCTGCGCAACCTTCGCGAGCCCACCCTTCAAGCGTCCCGCCTGCGCCGCGAGGACTCTCGCCGCTTCCTCGTCGACCATCGCGTCGTCATCGTCGGACGCGGACGGGTCTGTCGTGAGCACTTGCTTCGCTCGCGTCCACAGGCGCGCCCAGCCGACCTTGCGCTCGGCACGCTTGCGCTCGTCGGTCATGAATCTTTGATCGCCAGCATCTCGATCGTGGACATGCGCACGGGGCCGCTCTCGTCGGTCCAGAACAACTCGACGCGGTTCTTGCCGGTCTTCTTCGCGCGATAGAGAGCTTTGTCAGCGCGGCGGATGAGGTCCTCGCCGTCGACAGCCTTGCTCTCCGGGTAGCTCGCGATCCCGAACGAAGCCGTCACGGTGAGCACCTTCTGGTCCTCACCATCGGTCGTGATGCGCAGCTCGGTGATGGCGGAGCGAATACGCTCGCCGACGTTGTAGGACGCGACCATGTCGCTGCGCGGGAGGATGACAGCGATCTCTTCGCCGCCGTAGCGCGCGGCCGTATCGACACCACGGAGCTGGCCTTTGACGCAGGTTGCGATCGCGCGGAGCACACGGTCGCCGATGAGATGCCCGTGCTCGTCGTTCAGCTTCTTGAAGTTGTCGACGTCCATCATCACGATGGAGAACGGCGTTGCATAGCGCTTGCTGCGCTCGATCTCTTCCTCGATACGCGCGTCGAAGTAGCGGCGCATGAACAGGCCGGTCAGGCCGTCGACCATCGCGAGCTCGTAGAGGTGCGCGTTCTGCAGCGCGGCCGCGATCTGGAGCGCGAGCGACTCGAGTAGGCGCTGGTCCTCGTCGCGGAATGCACTGGCGCGCGTGCTCTGTACAGCGATGACGCCCTCGCACCCACCGTACATCATGAGCGGCACGCCCATCCACGAGCGGATGCCCTCCGTACCGTCACTGCCGACGCTGACATCCGCGTGCTCGAGGTCGTCGATCCGACGCGACTGGCCGCTCGCCATCACCGCCCCCGCGAGGCCCTCGCCTTCATCCACGCCCTGGCGGAAGAAACGCTCGTTCTCGCGGTCATAACCATCGAGTACGAAGCCACTCTCGCCACCGCTTCGCCGATGGACGAGCGCTACGAGCTCTGCCGACTGGATCGCGTTGACGGTCTCTTTCGCGACGGCCTCGACGAGCTCCTGCAGCTGGAGCGATGCAGAGAGGCGGCGCGCCGTCGCCGTCAGGATCTCGAGATCGTGGACGCGCGCCTGGAGCTGGTGCTGCGCTCGCGACAACCGCGAGAACACGAGGTTGATGAGGAGATAGGTCAGCGAGAGGAGCAAGAAGCCGAGCGGTTGGTGCGGGTCGTACAGCAGCACGAGCACGACGCCGATCGGCATCAGCGACGACTCCGACGCGATGCCCGGCAACGCGAGCTCGCGGAGGTACTGGCGCCAGCTGCGGCCGAGCAGCTTCATGCGGATGCCCTGCAGCGCGTAGTGCGTGAGCAGCAGCAATACGCCGACGCCAACCACGCGCAGCGCGATCGCGATCGCATCCATGCTGCGCGGCACGGGCGCGCCGCCGCCGATCGCCCAGCCGCACAGCGCGACCAAGCCACCGCTCATGCCGCCGAAGTAGACGATGTAGCCGACATCGGCGAACCACCCGTCGGGGTCGCTCTGCCCTCGCCTGCGCGCGGCCCAGAGACGCACGGCGGCGTCGACAGTGAGAGCACCTGCGACGAGGCGCCCTGCGCTCATCGTGCCGACGCACATCGCCGCGGCGACGTAGTACGCGCTGTCGAGCGACAGCACGCTGCCCTCGACGAGACGAAACGCGAGCGCACGCGCCGCGAGGATGACGACGACGAACAGCGCGATCCACAGCGCGTCCGTGCGCACGGGGTCCGGCCCGATATCGAGAGCCGGGAGTACGGTCAGCACGCCCCAACCGAGGACGCCCAACACGACCGTGAACACATGCCCAGCGCGGTGCGGCACAGTCGCGTTCTATCTCACGGCGCGTACAAAATATCCCGAAAACGCGAACGGTCTCGCCGGCGTACGCCGAGGAGACCGCTTACTTGTGGGTCAGTGAGGTCAGATGTCGATGATCATCACACCACGCTTCGGCTCGTCGGAAGCCGGCGTGACGGAGGTCTCGAACGGAGGAGGCTGGTAAACGGGCAGTTCTGGGCGCGGGCCCTCCTGCTCCTTACGGCGCTCCTCTTCTTTCTTGAGGATTTCTTCGATGATCCAGGGATCCAGCATCACGGACCGCCTTTCGGCTGTTCAGAGGGACGAGCTAACTATTCGAGAGTTCGTAGCTAATCAGTCGCTCTAGGCCTGAAACACTGCAACCTGCGGGCCTTCGCACACCAATCCCCGCACTCTTATTCTAACGCATGACAATCGCAGGGGCTCCAGTTCGCCACGAACTTTTTCGGCACTGAGAATGATCGGCCCAAACGCGGCATCATCGAGGGGTCGAGGCCCCACTAGCGCACGCTCTCGTCGAGGATCTTCAACCGCGACGCCACGTTGCCTCGATCGATCCCACCCTGACTTTTTTGCGAGGCCATGGTGACCGTCCAAGTGTAGTCACCAACCGTTCTCGCCACACCCGGCCATTCTCCTAGCCGGAGATCACCCGACATTCCGGCGGGAGTGACCTAGTCGAGGTCTTTGAGCTTCCAGGCGCTGCCCTCTTTCACGAACTGGACGGTGAAGCGGTCACCGTAGTTCATGCGGGCATCGTTGCCGCGTTCCACGATCGGCTCGTCGACGTTCGCCTCGAGCGTGTTCACGAGGTTCTCCATCTGCTCTTTCGATGGTCCCGTGAACTGCGCCTTCATCTTCTCCGCGTCCATCTTCTCGCGGTACGCGTCCGGGACGAAGCGGAGCATCACGTCCCAGCGCTCGAGGCGGTACGCGCGGATGAACGAGCGCAGCGCCGCTTTGGGCGACGTCTGATCGTAAAACCCCATCGGG
>DASYDE010000082.1:0-2603 GCA_036499725.1 Kofleriaceae bacterium | reverse complement strand
GGTGCGGATTCCGGCCATCGTGAGCACCGAGATCGGGCCATCGTGAGCGTTCAGATCGGCATCGTGAGCGCCGGTCGGAGCGAAGCGACGAGTCTGGGTGGCGTGGGGTTCGTGGTCGGTCGTTCAGCCGTCCGATTTCCTTCGCGAGGGTCCCTTCAGCTTGACGCGATGGGCGTTGTGCACGACGCGGTCGAGGAGGGCGTCGGCGATCGTCGGATCCGCCACGTAGTCGTGCCAGGTCTCGACGGGCAACTGACTGGTGACGATTGTCGAGCGTGCTCCGTGTCGGTCATCGAAGATCTCAAGCAAGTCCCGGCGCTCCTGTTCGCGGAGCGGCGCCAGGCCCCAGTCGTCGAGCACCAGGACGTCGATCTTCGCGAGCCGGCCGAGCAAGCGCGTGTACGTGCCGTCCGCATGCGCGAGGGCGAGCTCCTCGAGCAGCCGTGGCATTCGTCGGTAGGTCGCGCGGTAGCCCGATCTGCACGCCTGCTGCGCCAGAGCGCACGCGACGTAGGATTTCCCCGTGCCCGTGGCGCCCGTGATGATCACGTTCGCGTGCGTCCCGATCCACGCGCACGTCGCGAGCTGGCGGAGCAGCGGTCGTTCGAGCTCGCGCTTCGGCGCAAAGTCGATGTCCTCGATGCATGCGTTGTGGATCCGCAGCTTCGCCTCGCGCAAGGCACGGGCAACGCGCTTGTTTTCACGAGCGAGGTGCTCCGCGTCGACGAGCATTCCGAAGCGCCCGTCGAAGTCGATCTCGTTCATCTTTGGATCTTCGCGCTGTGCGTTCCACGCCGCGGCCATTGCGCCGAGGTGGAGGCCGTGCAGCTTGTCGATCGTCGGTTCAATCAGCATCGGTACTGTCCCTTTCATCAGTGGTAGTAGTCGCGGCCCCGCACGTTCTCGTGCGTGAGCGAGGGTGAGCTCGATGGGTCGGTCGCGACGACCCGATCGAGCCCGTTCTTGAGGATCGACTCGACGTGCCGATACGAGCGCGCACGCACCCCGAGAGCACGAAGGCACGCGGCCTCGAGGCGCGCTTCGCCGTACCGCTTGCCCAGTCGGAGAATTCCGAGGCAAGAGCGGAAGCCCTGCTCCGGGTGGGGACGGTCGGCGAGGATGGCGTCGCACAGAGCGTGCGTCGCGGTCCCGACCTTCCCGGCCCACGCGAGAATGCGCGACGGTGTCCACTCCGCGTGCGCCCGATGAGCGCTCGGCATGTGCTCAGTCAACGTCGTGAAGCCGCCCTTCACCGGCGAGCGGCGGTGCGCCGCGACGCGCATGCCTCCGTGCAGGATCTCCACGACGTCCGCCGTGAGACGCGCCTCGACCGCCTCGTGCACGAGCCGGTACGGCACCGAGTAAAGGTGCCCGTCTACGGCCACGTGGTAGTCGATGTTGACCCGCGCCTTGCGCCAGTCCGCGTATTCGAAGCGCGCGCTCGGCAGCGGCCGGAGCGCCGTTCGCTCGATCGCATCGAAGAGAGCTCGACGGCTCTTTCCATACCTGCGCATCTCTCGGCCGTTCAGGTCGACGAGCAGTTCGTGCAGCCGCGCGTTGAGCGCACCCAGCGAGTGGAACACCTCGTCGCGGATGCGCGCCAGCAGCCACCGCTGCGCGATCTGCACGGCGACCTCCACTTTGCCCTTGTCGCGCGGGTGGGCGGGACGGGCCGGCAACACGGTCGTTCCGTAGTGCTGCGCGAGCTCCTCGTAGGTTCGCTGCACCTCCGGCTCATAGAGGCACGCGCGCGTCACGCCCGACTTCAGCTGGTCCGGCACCAGCGCCGCGGGCACGCCGCCAAAGTGTTCGAAGGCACGTACGTGGCTCGCGATCCAGTCCGGTCCCCGTTGCGTGTACGTCGCCTCGGCGTACGTCAGGTTCGACGCGCCCAGCGCTGCGACAAAGAGCTCGACGTCGGTCACCTCGCCTGTCGCCGCGTCGACGATGTGCGCCTTCTTCCCCGAGTAGTCGACGAAGAGCTTGTCGCCGGCGACATGCATCTGCCGCATCACCAGCCCGCGACGACCCAGCCACGCGCGGTACCGATCGCAAAATGTCGTATAGCGAAGGCCGTCCGGATGCTTCGCCAGGTACTCGTGGTGCAGCAACTCCAGCGTCACGCCGGGGCGGTGCCGCTCGCGATGGATCCACGTGCAGTCCGGCTCGGCGCGCGCTCCCGCGACAGCGACGTGAGGGTACAGCCGCGCCTCCAGTTCGCCGTCGTCGAGCGCCTGCACTGCCTCCCACGTCAGCTTCGCTTCCGCCGCGCGCTTCAGCGCCAGGCTCACCGCACCCATGCTCACCCCGACGGACGCGCACACCGCACGGTGCGGACGCTCCAGCAGCCACTTCTGACGCAGGATCTCTCTCGTGTTGCGCATCGACAGTCTCTCCGTGGGCATGCGCCCCGGAGTGCACCGGGGCGCGTTCCGCCACCACGACTGTTTGCGCTTCGCTCCCGGCCCGTGCTCCCGCTTACCAGGCGGTGTTCACGATGCCGATCCGGGCGTTCACCTTCCCGACCCCGGCGTTCACGATGGTCCGATCTTCGCGTTCACGATGCGCCGATCTTGGCGTTCACGTTCGCGCGGAACCCGCAG
>DASYDE010000081.1:0-32161 GCA_036499725.1 Kofleriaceae bacterium | reverse complement strand
AGCGAGGCGGTAGTAGAGATCCTCGCGGAACGCCTTCTTGGCGACCTCGCCGCGCAGATCGCGGTTGGTGGCGGCGACGACGCGCACGTCGATCTTCTCGTACGTGTTGGAGCCGACCTTGCGGACGGCGCGCTTGTCGAGCACGCGCAGCAGCGACGGCTGGAGATCGAGCGCCATCTCGCCGATCTCGTCGAGGAAGATGGTGCCGCCGTTGGCTTCTGCGAACGCGCCGCGGCGGTCGGTGATCGCGCCCGTGAACGAGCCCTTCACGTGACCGAACAGCATCGATTCGATCAGCTCGCGCGGAACGCTGCCGCAGTCGAACACGACGAACGGTCCGTCCTTGCGCGGCGAGTGGTTGTGAATCTCTTCGGCGATGAGCTCTTTACCGGTGCCGGTCTCGCCCTCGATGAGCACCGTCGCGGTCGTGACAGCGACGTCCTCGAGCAGCGTGAACATCTGCCGCATCTTGGTGTCGCCACCAACGATGGTTCCGAACGCGGCCTGCGCGGACGGCTCGGGCTCGACGATCTCTTCGTCGGGGAGGAACTTGATGACGGTGCGGCCGAGCTTCACTTCGGAGCCAAAGCCGATCGAGATGCGCTCGAACTTGCTGCCCTGAATGAAGGTGCCGTTGGTCGACCCACTGTCGGCCATGATGACTTCGTCGCCCTGGAGGTGCGCTTCGAGGTGCTTGCGCGACACCGTCTTGTCAGTGAGCACCAGGCTGCACTGCGGACCCGAGCCGAACGACACGCTCGGCTCCTGCGGGTTCAAGCGGACCGATTCACCGCGGTCCGGGCCCTTGATCACGACAAAGATTCCGCCCGTGGTCTGCCGCGAGTAGGAGGGAGCGTCGTCGAGTAACGCCGTGACATTAGAGCGGTCCTTGGACATCTTCTCCCGGCGGAGCCCATCGTAGCCCCGCCCTAAGCGCCTGTAAACAGTACGGCTCGCATACCGCGTACAGGCACACGCGGACCGTCGGTCGCTGGCTACGAGACGCAGTGTAGTGTTGTTCCGTGTCGCGGTTTCCTGCGCCGGTCGAACGTCTGTTCTGGGATGTCGATCCGGCGTCGCTGGATCTGCAGGAGCACGTCGCGTATGTGATGGAACGCGTCATGGTGCGCGGCACGTGGGCCGCGATGAAGTGGCTGCTCGCTGCGTATCCTGCCGTGACGATCCGAAAGTTCCTCGAGAGCTCTCGCGGACGCGCGCTCCCGCCGGAAGTCATCGCCTTTTGGGCGCTGATGAGCGATGCAAACGTCCCGATCGAACGTGGCGGGGGGCGTCCCAGATGGGTGGACGGGTAGCGAAAGCGCGCTCGGGGATCTCGGACGCACAGCAAGCGGCTCTCACTCAGCTCGCGACTGTGTTGCCGGCCGACCCATTGGACGAGATGTTCCCAGCTCTCGAGACCATGCACGGCGTGGTGATCACGCAGCGGAAGCCTCGCACCGTGTATCTCGAGGTGAACGGTGTGCCGGCGAGCGTCCTTACGTACCCGTATCCCCACCTGTCTCCGCCCGAGAAGCTGCCGGGCTTGCCGGTTACGATCGCATCGGTCCCCGATCTAGTTACGATGAAGCTCGCCGCGATCGTGTCCCGCGGCGCGGCGAGAGACTTCTGGGATCTCCACGAGATGATCGCTCGCGCTCCGCTGCCGCTACCGCGCGCGCTCGCGCTCTACCAGCAGCGATTTCCGCAACACGATATCGGTCACGTCGTGCGCGCGCTCGTCTACTTCGCTGAGGCCAGCCCGCTGCCGAGGGACCTCACTGAAATATCCTGGCAGGCGATCCAGCGTGATTTCGCGTCGTGGGTCCGCGCGTTCACGCTGGAGAAACCGTGAACGAAGAACGTCCTCGAAGCTGCTCGCTTACCGCGCGGCCACGCTTTGGCCCTCGTGCAGCGTCTTCGCGTAACCCGTAAACCGCGGCGCCGCCCTCTTCGCGGAGTGGATCCGCACGAGCGAGCCGGGATGCTCCTCGGAGCCGTACACCGACGACCAGCCCGCCGGCACATCTGGCGACGACCACGCAAACAGAACGCGCGCATCACGCGGGGCGAGGTTCACGCAGCCGTGGCTCATCGGGCGACCGAAGCGTCCGTGCCAGTACGCCGTGTGGAGCGCGAAGTCGCCGTCGTAGAACATCGTCCACGGCACATCCGCGACGGAGTACGTCTCGCCCTCCTTGTCGGACGTCATCGGCGCCGTCTCGTGCTTGCTCTCGATGCGCGCGATCACCGTCTTCGTCTCGTGCTTGTAGCGGCCCGTCGAGACGAGCGTCGCGTACACGGGGCGCGTGCCTTCGTAGGCGACGAGGATCTGCGAATCGAGATCGACGTCGAACCACTTCTCGCTCTCGCCCGTGCCGGGAGGCGGCGCGGTGATCGCGGCGACGACGGTCTTCGTTCCCACCGTCCACGACGGCATCGCATCGCCGACTGCGATCACGGTGCCCTTGAACTCCGACGGATTGAGCGCGTAGATGCGCGATGCATCGACGAGCTCGCCCCGCTGCGTGATCCAGTAGCGCTTGCCGTCGACCATCGTCGCACCGCGAGCGCGCACGACGTTGGAGCCAGACATCTCGCGGCCCTCACCCGACGCAACATCGGCGCGCGATGCAAACGCCAGCGAGCCGCGGCGCACCATGCCGTACGTCGCGCGGATCGGCGCGGACATGTCGTCGTCGAGCGTGATCGATGCGGCCGTGGTCGGCGCCTGGTTCGTCGGCATCGTCGCCGTCGCACACGTCCAGCCGCGCGGCGCGAGCTCGAGCCAGTTCGCGCACTGCTTGTCAGCGACCTCGGCGGTGCCGATCACGGCGACGCGCGTGCCCTCCTTGATGATGCCGAGCTTGTCCGCGTCCGAGTGCGGCGCGGCGAGCAGGACCGTCTTCTTCGTCATCTCGACGACGTCGTCGGGAGCCGTCTCGAGCGGCGTGCCTGTCATCGTCTTGGCCGCGACGAGCGAAGGAGTGAGTGCGATGAGGGCGGCGAGAAGAGCGCGCATGCCCCCTCCAGGAGCAACCACCACGCCACAGCTAACCATGCGTGACTACACGCCGTTTACTTCCGCACTACGCAACAGATTGCTCGATCGCGCGAACGCTAGCGGTCGAACTTCTTCTTGATGCCGTACGTCTGGATCTTGTGGACGAGCGTCCGCAACGGCAGCCCGAGCGCCTTGGCCGCTTCCGTCTGATTGCCGGAGAACCGCTGGAGCGCCTTGAGGATCAGGTCGACCTCGAACTTGCGCACGTGCTCGCGGTAGTCCGCCGGGACCTCGCCATCCGTTGCCTCCGGAGCCTCCGCGCGGTTGGTCCCACGCACGCGCTCCGGAAGATCCTCGAGCATGACCGTCTTGTTCTCCGCGAGAGCGACCGCACGATCGATCGCGTTGCGCAGCTCGCGCACGTTGCCTGGCCACGCATACGCTTCCATCGCGGCCATCGCGTGCTTGTCGATCGAGCGCACGTCGGAGCCCGACTGCTTGTTCGCTTCGACGAGAAAGCCCTCCGCGAGCGGTCTGATCTCGTCGGTCCGCTCGCGCAGCGACGGCAACCGGATCGTCATCGTGTTCAGGCGGAACAACAGATCCTGACGGAACTGTCCGCTCTCGACCATCTGCTCCAGATCGCGATGGGTCGCCGCCACGACGCGTACGTCGACCTCGATCTCCTTGTCGCCACCGACGCGCGTCACGCGCTTGGTCTCCAGCACGCGCAGCAGCGCGGCTTGCGCCGGCAACGCGAGCTCGCCGATCTCGTCGAGCAGCACCGTGCCGCCGGTCGCTTGCTCGAAGATGCCCTTCGCCTGTTTGTCGGCGCCCGTGAACGCACCGTGCTCGTGACCGAACAGCAGACTCTCGATCAATGTGGCGGGGATGGCCGCGCAGTTGATCGACCGCATCGGGTGCTTCTTGCGCGGACCCTGATCGTGGATCGCGCGCGAGATGACCTCCTTACCGGTGCCGGTCTCGCCCGTGATCAGCACGCCGATCGCGGACTTCGCGACCTTCTTCACCGTCGCCATCACGGCCTTCATCGCCGCGCTGTTCACGATCATCGGGCCCGGGCTCGGCTCGTCGGGCGCTTTCTTCGGCGGCGACTGCACCGCGCTGACCAATTCTTCGACGGATGCACCATCTTGCGGGAACGTCACCACGTTGCACGAAAGGCCCCACGTCGTCAGCGACGTGACGAGCGGCTGCATGTTCGCGACGTTCAGCTCGGGCGCCGACACGAGCACCGCGTGCGGTCCATAGATGCCCGCGCGATCCACGGGGCGCAGCTTCTCGCGCAGCCGTCCCGCCCAGCGGCTCACGTGCCCGTCCTTGCTGTGTGCACCGCGCACCATCACGAGGGCGAGCGGTCGCGCGAACGTGCGCGCGCGGATCAGCTCCTCGCTCAGCGCTCCGACAAATCGTTCGTACCCGGTCAGTCCACGCAGCTCCTCGCCCATCGAGGCCATCACATGCACAGACACGACCACAGGCCCGATCGTGATCTCGTCACCCGGTGCCATCGAGGTGCGCGTGACCTTCTCGCCGTTCTTCTGCGTGCCGTTCGTGCTCCCGAGATCCTCGACCCACAGGCCGAGCTCGTTCCACATGAACTTCGCGTGCTGTCGCGATAACCGCGGATCGTCAAAGACCAAATCGGATGGCGGCGTGCGTCCAATGACGAGCGCCTTGCGCGGCTCGAGGTGCGCGACCGTTGCTTGATCGCGGTGATAGAAGACGAGCGTCGTAAGCGCGCCCGTCCCGCCCTCGACCTCTCCCTTGAGCGTGGTTACGTGCTTGTTGTCAGGCGGAGGCGAACCCATGCGGCTTGCTCGATCACGCAAATTATTGCGTAGTGCCCGCGCGGCCGAAACCAATAAAGCCAACGACTTGCACGAACCAGGAAGCTGGTCCTGCGGTTGCTCTATGTCGGGCACCAACCTCAAGGAGCCCGACGCAAATGCTAGACGGATTGATTTCAATCGTTGGCGGCCTACTCGCCGCCTCTGCCCTCATCGTTGCCAAGAAGCCGAACGCGAAGGAGCTGCTCGCGAAGCTCACGCCGTACACCGGCTGGATCGGCACGCTGATGTTCTTCTGGGGAACGTGGGAGACGATCAACCTCGTCCGCTTCGCCGGCATGATCTTCCACCGCCCGATCTTCGGCGCGTTCTATCTCGCGACCACCGTCTCGGATCTCGTCGTCGGCTTCTTGCTCGGGTTCGGCTTGATCACGAAGTACGCACTCAGTAGCAGTCCGGCGGCGATGGCGAAGGGCGACGGCATTCGCGCAAAGCTCGTCCCGTATCAGGCGACGTTCGGCCTCGTCTCGATCGTCTGCGGCGTGCTGTACATCCTGTGGAGCACCGTCCTCTAAGTTACCGACTCACTCGTTTCCCCCGCGGCGCTCATCAACGAGCGCCGTTTTCTTTTGGGAGAACGATCGGCAATCTGTATCCGCGAGCCGAGCTCGCGAAGATCTCGCGATCGCTGCTCGAGCTTTATCGGCGGTGTGCATCGATGCCGACGAGGCTCGTCGCGACATGCAGGCCAAGCGTGTGGCGGTCCGGATAGTCGCCGTCGTTCTGCCGACGGAACGGAATGGGGGTGTCGGTGAACAGTCCTGCTAGTCGCGTTGCCAAGCCGCGTGTTGCGGCGCTCGCGTCCTCGAGGCCAACGGCGTCGTACACGGCATAGGTCGGCATCACATCGAAGCCGGCAAAGAACAGCGTGCCGTGCGTGATGTGGAACAGCAGCTGCTCGAGCGGCCCGTTGATGCCGCGGGGGCCGTAGTCCACCTCGGGACCGCCGACGGTGACGGACAGGAGCGCGCGCTTCCCGGCCAGGCCGCCCTCGCCGTAGCGATAGCGATTCCCGGCGCCCTTGTAGCCATACGCGAAGCCAAACGCGAACACGCGATCGATCCAGCCTTTCACGATTGCCGGCGCGGTGAACCACCACAGCGGGAACTGCATCACGATCGCGTCCGCCGCGATGAGCTTCTCTTGCTCCGCTTGCACGTCCGCCGTCTGCGTCCCCGTCGTGAACGCGTGCCCCGACTCGGAGATGAACGATAGCCGCTCCGTATCCTGGCGATCGCGGAAGTCATCACCGTCGAACACGGCCTTCCACCCCATTCCGTAGAGATCGCTCTCCAGCACGCGGTGACCCGCCGCTGCCAGCTCGGCAGAGGCCGCGGTTGCGAGGTGCCGCGTCAACGAACGTGGATGCGGATGCGCGTGCAGCACGAGAACGGTCTTGGTCATGCGACCGATCTGTCGCATTCTGGTACAGAACCGCAAGTACGCACAATTTCGTACGTAGTGACCAAAAGGTAACCATGCAGCGCTCCATCAAACAACCGCAGTCCGGCTGCTCTGTCGAGTCCGCGCTCGCCGTCATTGGTGGTCGCTGGAAGGGTGTTGTTCTCTACTGGCTCCTCGACGGAAAGCAGCGCTTCGGTGAGCTCCGCCGTCGCCTCATGAACTGTTCGCCACGCGTTCTGACTCTCCAGCTCCGCGAGCTCGAGCGAGACGGGCTGGTGAAGCGCACGGTCTACGCCGAGGTCCCTCCGCGCGTCGATTACGAGCTCACTCCGTTTGGCCGCTCGCTCGAGCCGATCCTGATCGGCCTCAAGGACTGGGGCGCTCGGTACCACCGCCGTCTGCCTTGATAGTTACATTCTGGTTAGTACGTACCGATTTGTGCGTACTTGCGTCTCCGCGGACAGATGGCCACAACAACGGCCATGAAGGCATACGAACTGGTTCCCGGCGAAGGGCTCCTCCTCGTCGACCGCGCCGATCCCACCATCGGTCATCGCGATGTCCGCATCCGCATCCGCGCCGCGTCGCTCAACTACCGCGATAGCGTCATCGCGCGCGTCGCCAAGAACCGTGTCGTTCCGCTCTCCGACGGTGCCGGCGAGGTGCTCGAGGTCGGCGCGCAGGTCACGCGCTTCAAGCGGGGCGATCGCGTGGTCGGTTCGTTCTTCCCGACCTGGGTCGACGGCCACATCGAGGCAACGCATCACGCGAATGCGCTCGGTGGTTCGATCGATGGCGTACTCGCAGAGCAGATCGTCTTGCCCGACACGGGCGTCGTCGCACTGCCAGACCATCTCTCCTTTGAAGAAGGCGCCACGTTGCCGTGCGCGGGACTGACCGCGTGGCACGCGCTGCACGAAGCCTCGCGCGTGCGATCCGGCGATACAGTGCTCGTGCTGGGAACCGGCGGCGTCTCGATCTTCGCGTTGCAGCTCGCCAAAGCCGCTGGCGCGCGCGTGATCGCGACGACCAGCTCGCCCGACAAGGCGGCGCGGTTGAAGGAGCTGGGCGCAGCGACGGTGATCGACTACAAGCAGACGCCGGAGTGGGGCGATGCAGTGCGCGAGGCGAGCGATGGCGGCGTGGATCTCGCCGTCGAGGTCGGTGGCGCAGGGACGTTCGACCAATCGGTCAAGGCGCTCCGCTTTGGCGGTGACCTCGGCTTGATCGGCGTACTCACCGGCACGCAAGGCGCGATCAACACGCACGCGATCGTACACAAGTCGCTGCACGTTCACGGCATCTACGTCGGTTCGCAGACGATGTTCGAGCGCTTCATGCGCGGTCTCGAGGTGACGCGGCTAACGCCAATCATCGATCGCGTCTTCCCGTTCGCCGAGACCCGCGCGGCATACGCTCACCTCGCGAGCGGCGCGCACATCGGCAAGGTCGTCATCTCCATCTAAGCGGCGGCTCATCTGATCTCACCGAGGGAGGCTCGAGCTCACCGATATCAGCTCTAAACGCTCGGACCCGACAGCGCGATGATCACGCCGGCGACACCGGCCGCGACGAGCACGAGCAGGATCACCATCCACGGTCGAATCCCCGATCGCTTCGCCAGCCTGCCCATGCCGTCCCGCGTCGAGATGCGCTCGGTCTGCGGGATCGCGGATGCCGCGCGTTGGCGTGGAGCGACGGCGGCCTGCATCGGAATGTTTCCCGACTGCCCCGGCTGGATGTACGGCGCAGCTGCGCGCGGAGCACCTGCGATCGCATCGCGTGGCGCGACGGACGCAGCGCGCATGCCTTCACCCGGTGGCATCGGCATGTCGGGCGACGGCATCGAGCGCGGCTTCGTCGGATAGAGCTCGGAGACGTCCGCGGCCTGCGGACGTTGCTGTGCAGGAGGCGCGGGAGGCCGCGTCTGCGGAACACCGGGCAGACGTGGCGGGGAGGCGGTGGGGAGCGGCGGCGGGCGGGTCGCGACGGGACGCGAACGAGGAGGCGCCGCGGACGTCGGCGCTTGCTCCTCGAGATCCATGACGTTGATGATCGACGTCAGCTCGACGCCGGCGAACTTGTCGATCTCGGTCTTGGGACGCGGTGCGCTCTTGTCGGCTTTGACAGGCGGACTGACGGATTGCCGCTTGGAGCGCGCGAGCGCGAGCGAGTTGATCTGCAACGGCTCCTCGTCGTCGTCCTCGTCGTCCTCGGGCTCGTCGTCGTCCTCGTCGTCGACGGAGTCGTAGACCTCGGTGCCCGCGCGCTGGTTCATCGCGTAGCCGAGGTCCTCGTCCTCGTCCTCGCCGCGCCAGCCCTCGTAGGGGCCGCAGTCTTCGAGCAGCTCGCGCGAGAGCTCGGGGGCAGCCATGAGCAGGCCATTGCGATGCGCGCAGCGCGTGAGTGCTTCGTTGAGCTCGCCGGCGGTCTGGTAGCGCTCGTCGGGATTGATCGCGAGCGCCTTGCGCATGATCGCGTCGAGCTCCGCGGGGAGGCCGGGGATCTTCTTGGTCAGCGACGGGACGGGCTGCGAGTAGATCTCGTCGGCGGAGGTCGTGAGGCCCGCGTGCACGAAGAGGCGCTCGCCCGTGAGGATCTCGTACATGCACACGGCGAGCGAGTAGAGGTCGCTGCGGTGATCGAGCGCTTCGCTCTTCGCCTGCTCGGGCGACATGTACCCGATCTTTCCTTTGACCTTGTAGAAGTGCGACGTGTGCGTCGACGCCTTCGCGATGCCGAAGTCGGTGAGCTTCACTTCGCCCGTGTACGAGACGAGGATGTTGGACGGCGAGACGTCGCGGTGGATGAGCTTGAGCGGCTGCCCGTCGAAGTCGCGCTTGACGTGCGCGTACGCGAGCGCCGAGCAGACCTCGCGGCAGATGCGGATCGCGGCGCCGGGAGAGAAGCGCTTGCCGCGGCGCTTCGCCTTTTTGATCAGGGTCCGGAGGTCTCCGCCGGGGAGGTACTCCATGACGATGAAGTACTCGCCGCCGGCGGTGACGAGGTCGATGGTGTGGACGATGTTCGCGTGGTCCAGCGTCGCGGAGAGCTTCGCTTCGCGGAGGAACAGGTCGATGAACTCCTCTTGCTGCGTGAACTCCGGGAGCAGCTGCTTGAGGACGACCTCCATTTCGAAGCCGCCGGCGCCGAGCTTTTTGCCGACGTAAATCGCGCCCATGCCGCCCTCGGACAGATGCTCCAAGACGACATAGCGATCGATCGGTGCTCCCCCGACATCGACCATGCGCGCGGAAGTGTAACATCGCGGAAGCGATGGGCGAGTCCGACGGTGCCGGTCGAACGGATCGTGGCTACCGACTTGCGCCGGTTCGCGACGTGCGCGCTCGGGAACAGCGCGTCCGCGAGGGAAACCTCGCAGCCGCCGTCGGGGATGCGCGCACGACGCAGGCCGTGGTCGACGCCGCGGCGAGTCGTGCGCAGGCCGCACGTGACGCCATCGACGCGGCGCGAAGCCGGCTTGCCTCCGACGGAACGACGGCACAGCGGGTGGCACTCGCCGAGAGGCACCTCGCGAGGCTGCGGCGCGACCGCGATGCAGCCCTCGATGCGCTCGCCCGGGCCGAGGCAGCGCATACGGGGCAGCTTGCTGTGGTGGATTCAGAGCGGCAGCGTCTGGTTCGGGCGCGGGCCGACAAGGAGCTGATCGAGCGCCACTTTGCCCGCTGGCGGGCGGAAAAGGCCAAGCTCGCGGAGCGCCGAGAAGACTAACAATCCGCGCACCTACATGCGGAACGCGGTGCAACCAGGAAACTGCCTCCGTGTCGTGTATGCATGCGCACTCTTCTCCTCTCGCTCGCTCTTCTCGCTCCCGCCGTCGCGTTCGCCGATCCCGCTGCGCCGGCCGCGACCACCATGGGATCTGGCGATTGCGCCAGGGCCCGCGCCGCCGGCAAGACCTGCGTTCTGACGATCGAGGAGGAGGGGATCAAAGGCGATCGCCCCACGGATAGCGGTGAGAAGGTCACCGCGATCGATTGGAAGAAGATGACGAGCCTGATCACGATCCGCCGGGACTTCATTCCGGAGATCGTGCGCTCGGCTGACGAGCTCGACTGAGTTTTCGCTATAGTCGCGCCATGCGCGCGGCCGTTCTCTTGCTGCTGGTGGTGGGTTGCACCCAGCCGCGCAGCGCTGCATGCACCGAGGTCTGCAAGCGCGAGGCAGAGTGCATCGACGTCATGGCGTCCAAGATGCCGTTTGACGAGAAGGAGTGCGTCGCTGCCTGCGCCGCGCTCGAAGCTGACACCGCGGACAACGGTGCCAAGGTCCAGCGCCACATCGCCTGCGTGCACGAGAAGCAAGCGTGTGACGCCGTGCTCGAGTGCAAATAGATGCTGACGGCAACCACGTTCCGCCAGTTCAACGACAGTCGTCTCTCGACGACGATCTTCCTCGAGCGCGAGCTGCGCGCGCACCTCGTCGAGCGTGATCGCCTGGTATTCGACAGCAACTACGTGCCGCCCATCGAGCGCTCGAACCGGGTCGCGCACGTGTACCTGCAGCTCGACGGCTTCTTCGCGATCGAAGGTCAGGAACCGCAGCCCGCGCCCGTCGGCTACCTCCTTGCCGAGGAGGAGTTCGATTGCGTGCAGGCCGGTTGGCCGCGCTTCCGCTCGTGGGGGGCGCCCGGCGTGATTCTCGAGGTGCGCGTCTCCACGCACTATCTCGTCGCGCCCGTCGGTATCAAGCACGGCCCGCTCTCGCTCGGGCCCGCCGTATGGGCCGCGTGCGCGGAGTTGCGCGAGACCAAGAGCGAACAGTCCGTCAAGCGCGCGCTCGCCGCCCTCGCCGACGCGAACGTGTTCGAGCATCGCCTCCTGAACACCGTCGTCGACAACGAGCCGGAACGCTTCCAGCGCCTGTGGGACGTGCTGCGCCCGCTGTACGCGGAGATGGCCGTGTCGTCGTCGCTCAAGCAGATCGCCGTGCTCACGCGGCTCTCGCTGCGCCAGCTCGGTCGTGATCTCGGCGATCTCACCAAGACGTTCGGCCTCCTCGGCGGCGGCTTTCGCGAAGCGATGCGGGTGCTGCGTCTGCGCGCGGCCGTGTTGATCCTCTCCGCGCCGGGTGTGACGCCGAGCGAGGTGGCGAAGATCGTCGGGTACGGCTCGCTCGATGCGATGGGCCGCGCGTTCCGCGATGCGACCTTGCCCGCACCGAGCGTCGTGCAAGCGGCTGTTCGCTACCCCATCTGATCGCGATGCGGGTCGACGACGACATCCGGATCTATCTCGGGGAGTTCGATCCTCCTCCGGACGGTCTGTTTGCAAAGGGTACCGTCGGTCACGCACTGCAGAGCGGGCACTTCGACGGGTTCCAGTTGCCGGGAAACGCGATCGAGTTTCAGATCCTCGGCACGCAGATCGTGCGTCGACCGGATGCGAAGCCCAGCTCGGGAGAGCTCGAGTGGTGCGCGATCATCGACTACACGTGCACGCCCCCGACGGAGATCGAGGCCTGGCAGAAGGCGTCATGGGGATACTTCGGCCCCCTGTGGCTCTCGCAGCTGGAGTCCGACGAGGTGATCCGTGATCACTTCGCCGCGCGCGAGATCTTCGATCCGGGCGAGCTCCGCTTGGCGTTTCGCGAGTCGTGCCGGCCGCGCATGCGTCCCGACACGCTGCCGCACTGGATCGAGAACGAGCTCCTCAAGGCGAGCAACGCGACCTGGGCAACCGCGGAGGTCGGAGAGGTGAAGGCGAGCCTCTACACCGACTCGATCGCCGTCACCGACGACGGCCAGATCGCGCAGACCGTCAAGGCGATCCAGCGCCTCGAGTTCGCGTTCCCGACGCGCGATCCCATCGTGAACGAGCAAGAGGTCGTGCTCGGAGCGATCTATCCCGAGGCGTACACCGCTGCGCCGCCGACCAAGCCTGCTGTCGTCGCAAAGTTCGTCGAGCAGCTCGTGAAGAAGCAGTCCAAGAAGCTCGAGACGATCCTCAAGAAGCTCGGCAAGACCGCGCCCGAAGAGTGGCAGCCGAGCGAGCTGTTGCCGTCACCGAATCCGATCGCGATGCTGCAGAAGGCGCTGAAGATCTCCTCCGTCATGGAGTCGTAGTGACGGAGCCCGTCGACGCCGTGCTCGCGAAGATCGCGCTCGCAGTGCCACGCGAAGTCCCCGCGCTGATTGCGGAGCTCCGTCGGCTGGACGCAGTCGATCGCTTGTTCAAGGTGCCGCCTGTCGGTGCGCGTCTGCCATGGCTCGTCGCGCTCGTCGCGCTGATGGATCCGGCCGGTGCAGCAGCCGCACGGGTCGTGCTCGACGATCCGGATCCAGAGGTGCGTGTGGCAGCGCTGGTCGCGATCACGGCGCTCGATCCAGCGGATCACATCGAAGCGATCCAGAGCGCGGTGAACGACATCGATCCGACGGTGCGGACGGCGGCGCGCGACGCGCTCGGGCACCTGAAGATTCCGCCCGCGTACACGGAGAAGGATCGCGCCTTGCTCCAGCGCGCACAGAACCCTCTCGAGCTCGCGACCAAAGCTGACGAGATTTCGCAGCTGCTGCGCGATGGCGCGAACGTGCACGCAGTTGGCTGGGGTGGGCAAACCGCGCTACTCGCCGCGTGCGCGAACGGATCGCTCGCCGCTGTCGATGTGCTACTCGCGGCGGGAGCTCGCCTCGACGCCGTCGACGATCATGGCGCGGGCGTGCTGCATCACGCGACGAGTTATCCGGGACCGCGCGAGGACATCGTCGCCACGCTGCTGCCCGAGCGCCGCGCAATCATCGCGCGCCTGCTCGCGCTTGGCGTGAATCGCGCACGGCCCGACCAACAGGGTCGCACACCGCTGTGGTGGGCCGCGGCGTATCTCGATCGCGCGTCGTGCGAGCTACTCATCGACGGTGACCTGGCCCTCCCCCTCGCGATCGCTGTCGAGCACGGCAACCTCGATACGGCGACGTTACTGCTCGAGCGTGGCGCTGTCGCGACGGCCGATCTCGTCGAGAGCGCCCAGGAGAATCATCACGCGCGCCTCGCGGCCGAGCTGCGCCGTCGGGCTGGCATCGATGATCCAGCCGCGGCAGATCCGCGCGCCGCGTTGCTGGCTCTCGCCGAGCGCCTGGGCCACGAGGCAGCGGAGTCCGCGGCGAACAGCGGCGATCTCGATCGCTACCAGCGCCAAGAAGATCTCGACCCCGATGATCTGGTCAGCGAGTACTGGGACGGCAACTACGCCGCGATCGTGATCGAAGCCATTGGCGCCCTGCCCGACGACGCCGAGGTTCCGGTCGAGGTCCTCGACGAGCTGTACGACACGTACGCCGCCGCCTTCCGTGCGCCTGTGTAGTGCGCGGGAAGAGAACCGCGAAGACGCGAGGACTCGAAAAGATCGAATGGGCGGATCAATCGATCGGCCCGTCTCTTTCGCGTTTCCGCGTCTTTCGCGGTTGTCTTCGTCTGCGCAGCCCGACGGGCGAGCTCGCCTAACCGAGCGTGCGCATCACGATATAGAACGTCATCGGCACGAGGACGAGGATAAGTCCCGTGATGCCGGCGTACTGCGTCCAGCGCAGACGCACGCGGGTCATCTCGCCCGGGAGATCGCGGCGCGTTTGTTTCGGATCGATCGCGAACAGCACGAGCGTGATCACGACCTGGGCGACCGCCGCGATCAAGTACACGTCGCGGTAGGACCACGCGGCGGGTAGCTTGCCGGCGACCGCGTAGCCGATCGTCGTCGCGAAGTTGCTGAACGCCATGTACGCCGAAAATTGCGACGCACCGGCCGCGGGATACGCGAGGTCCATACACAGCGCGAACAGGCTCGTCGTCATCATCGACGTGGTGAGGCCTTCCCATAAGGAGAATCCATAGACGAGCGCATCGTGATGCCAGTACGCACGCGTGAGCGCGAAGCCGGCCCAGCCAGACGCCGCTGCGAGCGACGCGATGATCGCCATGCGCTTGTGTCCGACGCTGTCGGCGAGGAAGCCGCCGATGAACGATCCCACCACTCCGGCGATCAGCCCCCATCCACCGATGAGCGACGTGACTGTCTCCTGCTTCCACTGCAGCTCCTGGGAGAGCAGCGGGAACGACACCGCCGTCAGCGTGCCGTACGCGATCGTCATCGTGAGCATGCTCAGCGCGAGCACGAACGCAGAGCGCGTGGACATGACGCGCACGAACGCGCCGATGACATCGTCGATGCGAGGTCGCGCAGGGGGAGGAGCATCGCTCTCGCGCACGAGGATCGGCACGGCCGCGATCGCGAGCAGCATCGCGACCTGCACGACGAGTGCGGTGTGCAGCGACGAGTGATGAATCACCCACGACAGCCCCGCACCGCCGATCGCGCCACCGCCGTACTTCGCGCCGTACATCAGGCCGTTCGCGCGACCGCGCTCGTCCTCGTCGAGGAGATCGACGGCGAGCGCATCGACGGCCACGTCCTGCAGCGCGTTGAAGCAGGTGTGAATCATCACGAGCTTCGCGAGCAGATGCAGATCCGCACCGAGATCCGGCACGAGCAGCATCGCGCCGATGGTCACCGCCATCATGATCTGCGCGAACACGATCCACGGGCGGCGACGACCGAAGCGGCGGATCGTGAACGTGTCGATGATGGGCCCGACCACCCACTTGAACGAGTACGGCAGCGTCGTGCCGGCGAGCGCGATACCGATCGCACCCTTATCCAGACCGTGCGCAGCGAAGTACGCCGGCAGGGTGACCGCGGTGAAGCCCCACGGAATTCCCTGCGCGACGTACATCGCGATCAGGACGCCGAGGCGCAGCCATTTGCGCTCGGCCAGGCTCACGGGGTGTTACCCGATTTCTTCGGCGTAGGTCATCACGAGGTACATCACGGCCTCGTTCTTACCGACGTTGCGATACGCGTGCGCCGAGTCCGCCTCGAACAGGATCGAATCGCCCGTCTCGAGCTTGTGCGTGTCGCCGGCGATGTCGATCTCCATCGTGCCCGCGTTCACGACGAGGTTCTCCGTCGTGCCAGGTGGGTGACCGTCGGCTTCCTCGACGCTACCGGGCGAGAGACGCAGCTCGTAGAACTCCACGCGGCGCGGCTCGTCGAACGGGAACAGCGCGCGAGAGCTGTACGTGCGGTCCTTGCTGGTGAGGACCTTCGCGTCCTGCGAGCGCAGCACGAGCGCGCCGGACTGCGTGCGGTTGCTGATCAGCGCCGAGAACGTCACCTCGAGGGCGCGCGCGATCTTCCACAGCACGTTGATCGTCGGGGCGCTCTGGCCGAGCTCGATCTGACCGAGCATCGCGCGAGAGACGCCGCTGATCTGCGCCAGGCGCTCGAGCGACAAGCCGCGGCGCGTGCGTAGGCGGCGCAGGTTGGTACCAACAACCGGCGCGAGGTCCGTCGCTTCCGACGGCGGAGGCGCGTTGCTCGCCGGCGTCAGAGGAGGCGGCGCCGACGCATCGGCAGACTTGGTCGATTTCTTCTTCACCCGTTCCAAACCAGCGCCAGCATACTACTTCGTGCCGAACAAGCGATCGCCAGCATCGCCCAATCCCGGGACGATGTAGCTCTTCTCGTTGAGGCGCTGGTCGATCGACGCCGTGAACACCGGGATGTCCGGATGCGCTTTGTGGAACGTACTCAGTCCCTCGGGGCACGTGAGCAGGCACACGAACTTGAGCGAGCGCGGCCCCGTCGCTTTGATCTTGGTGATCGCGGCGACGGCGCTGTTGCCGGTCGCGAGCATCGGATCGACGACGATCACATCGCGTTCGGTCATCGACTCGGGAACCTTGTAGTAGTACTCGACCGGCTCGAGCGTCTTGGGATCGCGGTACAGGCCGATGTGACCGACGCGCGCCGACGGGAGAATGTCGAGCATGCCCTGCAAGATGCCGCTGCCGGCGCGCAGGATCGAGACGAGGACGATCTTCTTGCCGTCGAGCACCGGCGACGACGTCTTCGCGACCGGCGTCTCGATGTCGATCATCGTCGTCGGCATGTCGCGACAAACCTCGTAGCCGAGCAGCATGCTGATCTCGCGCAACAAGTTGCGGAACGTGCTCGTGCTCGTTTCCTTGTTCCGCATCAGCGTCAGCTTGTGCTGGACGAGCGGATGGTCGATGACGTGGACCTTGCCTGACATGGGCGCGGACCCTACCGCAGCTGCCTGCCTGGGCGCGCCCTGGGAGACCAGCTGCGACAGCGGCGGCACTGCGACAATCGGTGCGACAGGTCGCATCCCCCGATTTCGCCGCCTAAGTGGGCGGATTTACCCGGAAACGATCTTGGCTCGGCGGTCGCTATAGGGAGCTTCCATGACGAACACCCGCCTGACCAACATCGCCTCTCGCCAGCAGAAGTCGTTCGCGCGCGACGTCGTGTTCGCGTCTCTCATCGCATTCGCCGCGCTGGTTGGCATCGCCTCGGTGTCGACCGCAGTGGCCGCCAGCTCGCCCGCGCAGATCGCGTCTCGCTAGAGGATCTGCAGGACGCTCGACAACGGCAGCTCCACCGTCGTCTTCCCGAGCGCTTTCTGCACGCCATCCGCGACGCGGTCGAGCAAGGCGATCGTCAGCGCGCGCCACTCGGTGACGACTTCGTCGTCGAGCGCTTCGTACCGAGGAACGAGCAGGCCCTGATCGACGAGCAGGCTCGAGGTGCGCTGGTCGGCCAGCGCCGTCAGGGCGCCGAGGTGCTGCACGCTGATGCCGACTGCCGCGAGCGGCTCGACCATCGAGTACGCGATCCACTGCGCGTGCTTGTGAAACGGCACGAGCCCCGCCGACGGACCGGCCCCCCCCGCCGCCGGGTGATGCCACACGTCTCCCATGGTGACGTCACCGACGGTCACGCTGTCGGGCCACATCGGCGCCAGCGCTTCCAGCAGCACTTGCAGCAATGCCGGAGCCGCGATCGTCGCGCCCGTCGCGAGCAACGCATCGACGATGCCGCCGAGGCGACCAAAGCGGAACGTGCGCGGCGCGAGCGACACCGCCCCACCGAGAGCGCGGATCGTCTTGTTGCTCGCGTCGCGCAGGCCACTCGCGTCGGCGCGGAGCGGGTCTCCGGGGATCGACGAGAACTGTCCCGTGCGGAACGCGTCGCTCGCATCCTCGTCGAGCAACACGCTCACGATCACCAGCTCCACCGCAGCACGCGCCTTCTCCTCGGGTGTGAGGTCGGCGAGCTCTGCATCGAGTCGCGCGACATGCGTGAACGCAGGAATCTCGAGGTCCGGGTACTTCGCGCGCGTCGAGGCGACGGCCGTGTCCACGACGGCGGGCAGCTTGTCGAGCGAGACCGAGAAGTGACGGAGCTGGTCCGCGAGGCCCGCCTCGAGGATCGTCTCGCACCGGGCGCGAATCGCGAGCGGCGATCGCAGGTACGCGATGGCGGCGGTCAGCTCGGACATCATCGAAACGCTATCACGCGCCGTCGATGTCTTGGCTACTCGAGCTCGAGACCAAACGTAAACGGGTAGCTGAACGTGCCGCCGCTCTTCGTGCGCGGGAAGGTCGCTTTGTCCATCTCGCGAACGACACACTGACCGAGCGACGGATCGTAACTGCCCTCGAGCACGCTGGCACTCGGACGACCGAGCGGTGTGACCTTGACGCGGACCTTCACGCGGATCGGCATCGACTCGGTGAACGCGGCGCCACAGCGATTGATCGCGGGACGAATCGTCGTCACGGTACGGGCGATCGCGGCGCGATCCAGCGAGTCGGGCATGCCGGAAGGAGGAGTGTTCGCGATGGTGGGCTCCAACATGATGTCCGACGGTGCAACAGGTTTCGGCGTTGGCTTGCCGGGTGGTGTGACGACCGTCTTCTGCTCGCACTGCTGGACGCGCGTGGAGAGCGACTGGATCGTCGCCTCGAGCTGATCGACATCCGCGAGCTGACGCGCGAGCTGAGCTTGCTGTTCCTCGAGACGATGGAGTGCGTCGCGCGTGCCGCTGTCGACAACCGGACCACCCGCCGCGAGCGGGACCGGCGCAGGCGGCTCGCTTCGCAACAGCACGAACAGCAACGCGCCGACGAGCGCGACGTTTGCCGTGGCAAGTATCGCGATGATCGCCTTTGTCGGCCGCGGACGCGCTGCGGGCGTGACCATGCGATTCAGCAAGAGCGCTGCGTCGACAGCGCGCGGCGGAGGCGGCTGCCAGACATGAAGGGCCACGCGGGCGAGTGGATCTTCGTCAGTCATCGGTCACCTCTGAACAGATCGGGGTTGGAGAGCTCGAGGGCGGTACGCACGCCGGTGCGGGCGCGAGAGAGACGGGACTTGACCGTGCCGACGTCGATGTCGAGCGCCTCGGCGATCTCGGCGTAGTCGAGGTCGTGGTACTCGCGCAGCACGAGGACGATGCGCTGCGGTTCGGCGAGCGCGGCCACGGATCTCGCGATCGCAACCGCGAGCTCTTTGTCGGAGGCGCTCGTCGCGGGATCCACGAAGGCCGCAGGACCTGCCGCATCAGGTGCAGGTCCGCGCCGGCGATCATTGAGCACCACACGCGTCGCGATCGTGAGGATCCATGTCGACAGCTTGGCGGGGCCGCGCGGATCGAACCGAGCGATCGACGTGAGCACTCCGAGTAGAGCGTCTTGTACGAGGTCCGCGACATGGCTCTCGCCCTGCGCGCACGCCATGCGCCACACGAGTGCGTGCACCATCGGGTGATAGCGGTCGATCAACGCGCCAAGCGCGCCCCGCTCGCCCTGTTGGGCGCGGCGTAGCGTCAGGTCATCGATCTCGGCACGCGGAGAGCGCGCTGCGGTCGAAGCCTGTCCCATCACTACGTTGCTCACGCGAGCCGCCCCCAGGTTCCCCAAAAAGCGACAGCGCGGTCAGGCGCGATTAATCGTGAGTGGAAACTGCGCGTTACCGACCATACGGACCTGCGCGCCGCCGTCGCGATACATCTCGCCGGGGTTGCCGCCGTCGTGCATCACCGTGCCTGCGACAGAGACCTGCGCACCGACCTCGACGACCTGCTCGGTCCAGTTGGCGTACGTCGCATAGCGAATCGAGACGTTGCGAGAGGTGAGGAACTGCTCGCGCGCGGCGCCCGACATTGCTCCGAATGGAAGCGACGGGATGTCGATGCGCACGTGCGAGCCGTCGATGATGACCGGCGAATCACCGGGGCGATCGAGCGCGAACATCGCCGTCTGCTCCTGGACGAGATCGCCAGCCGCCTGCGCTTCGTGCGTACCGACGGCGCCTTGCAACTTGCACACGGTCCGGTACGCGACGCAGGGACGACCCGAGAGCGGCGCGACGAGCTGCTCGAGCATGCGCACCGTTCCGATCACGCGGACCATGGAGCCATCGGCGACCGGCGTCTGCGCCGTCATCACGGGCAGCGCCGCGACCGCGGACCGCGCTGCGATCTGACCGCGCATGTTGCGCGACGCGTACCAGGCGACAGCGACCCCGACGATGACGAGCAGGACGATGGTCGAGACGGGCATGCGCTAGGTGTAGCGCGGCGCGGTCAGGTCGCGTCGTCCTCTGCGTCGATATCGATCGGTCGATCGCGCGTCCCTGCGATGCGCAGCCGTGTGCGGACGCTGCCGCGATAGTCGTCTGGTGCTTCCGCGTCAGGATCCGGCTCGCGCACGCCTTCGCCGACGACGGTGACCTGCGCTCCGATCGAGATGATCGATTCACGATACTCGAGTCCGGTCGTCTGGAACCAATCGCGATGGATGAGGTTCTCGCGCTCGAGCAACGCGCGCTGCGCAGGAGTCGCGTCGAAGGCTGCCTTGGACTTCGTCGTGTGATAACGATCGCCGCGCACGTTCGCGTTTCTCGCGTCGATCACCGCACGGTGCAGCGAGTTGTCGTCACCGGTGTTCGGTTGCACGAGGAGAAACGCCACCGACTCGTCGAACGAGGCGAGCGTTCCGCGCAGCACACCAGCTTCCCCGCGATCCTCGATCTCGATACGCCAGTACACGCACGTGCGACCCGAGAGCGGCGCGACGAGCGTTTGCTCGAGCTCCATCGCGCGTCCCACGATCTTGCCGCGGACGCCCTCCGCGAGGTCACCCATGCGCGTCACGGGCATCGCTCGGATGCGCGCGCGGAAGCGCTTCATCTCGATGTAGCGATCGAGAACGCCGAAGAGAGGAACAGCCTTGGCGAGCCGGCGAAGAATCCCCACCTAGAAACGGCCGGTCGCGAACACACCGCCACCGTCGGGTGTGACCCACACGCTCGCTTGCGATCGCTCCTCGGTGTTGCGCGTGAGGATGTAGACGAGACCACCTACGATGCACGCCGCGCCGACGCCCGACGAGACGAGGCCGATCGTTCCGCGCGACTTGGCCTTGTCACGCTGATCGAGCCACTCGCCGTACGTCGCGGCGCTGTCCTGATCGCTCTCGGCTTTCTTGGCCTGCACGAGGAACACCGTGCCGACGCCGATGCCGACGACACCCACGCCGATCAGACCAAGACCGAGCGGAGACGTCCAGCGCGATGGCGACTCGTCGGTCTGCACGGGCGCGACGGGCGCGGGCGCGACAGGCTCCGGTTCTATCACGACGGGCTTCACGTCGACGGGCCCCGTCGTTTGCAGCATCGACGCGCGACATTCCTCGATCTGCACACCGACGGCTTTGCGAGCGGGCGCCTTGAGCTCGAACACGAGGATCTTCTCGTAGAGCTGGATCGCCTTCTCGCAGTTGTTGTTCTTCTTCTCCGCCTGCGCCCACGCGAACAGCGTGTCCTTGTCCTCTTCGATCGCGAAGGACTTGGACAGCGCGGTCGACGCACCGACGTAGTCGTTCCTTCCGTAGGCGGCGAGGCCCCTGTCGTAGAGCTCGCGCGCGTCCTTCTTCCTCGGTGCGGCGTTGGCCGTTCCAACGAGAGCGAGCGCTGCGATCGCTAGCGACCGGGCTGGAACGGAGAATCTGCGTTCCATGACGAGCCAGTCTCTACGATAGACGAAATCAGGGGGCGACGCCCGTTATACTGCGCCGCATGTCCGGTCCTAAAGGTGCGCGAGGACGGCGGTTTGAGGGGTCGTTAGATCCTGTCGCCGCTGCCATGAATGCGTCGGTGAGCTTCGACAAGCGGTTGCTCCATCACGATGTCGCAGGCTCGATCGCGCACGCAGAAATGCTCGCAGCGCGGGGCCTCATCTCCGCGGCCGATCTGGTCGCGATTCGTGACGGCCTGCAGCGCGTGGAAGCGCGGCTCGCGAGCGGAGAGCTGACGTGGGATGACGCTCTCGAAGACGTCCACATGAACGTCGAGGCGCGCCTCATCGACGACATCGGTGACGCAGGGCGACGACTCCACACCGGCCGCAGCCGCAATGATCAGGTCGCGACGGATCTACGTCTCTACGCGCGCGAAGCAGCGCACCGCATCGCCGCCGCGATCGACGATCTGCGGCGTGCGTTCGTCGGCCAGGCGAAGAAGCACGTCGATACGTTGATGCCGGGCTACACGCACTTCCAGCGCGCACAGCCCGTGCGCCTCGCCCACCACATGCTCGCGTACGTGGAGATGCTCGGGCGCGATCGCGGGCGGATCGACGACGCGCAGAAGCGAGCGAACGTTTCGCCACTCGGCTCTGGCGCACTCGCGGCCACGACGCTACCGATCGATCGCGAGCATGTCTCGCGCGCGCTCGGCTTTGCCGATGTCACGCACAACTCCCTCGACGCCGTCGGAGACCGCGACTTCGCGATCGAGCTCGTCGCCGCGTGCGCGCTGATCCAGGTCCACCTGTCGCGACTCGGCGAAGAGCTCGTACTGTGGGCGAGCCAGGAGGTCGGCTTCGTGCGGATCGGCGAAGCGTACTGCTCGGGAAGCTCGTTGATGCCGCAGAAGATGAACCCCGACCTCGCCGAGCTGTTGCGCGCAAAGTCGGGTCGCTCGGTGGGTGCGTGGGTGACGCTCATGACCGTCGTGAAAGGCCTCCCGCTCGCCTACAACAAGGATCTGCAGGAGACGCAGGAGCCGCTGTACGACGCCACCGAGACCGCGCTCGCATCACTCGCTGTCGCGAAGGGCATGATCGAGTCGCTCGTGTTCGATACGCAGCGCCTGCGCACCGCGATCGATACTGGCTATCTCGTCGCCACGGAGGTCGCCGACTACCTCGTGACCAAGGGCGTGCCGTTCCGCGAAGCGCACGATATCTCCGGCGCGCTCGTCCGCACGGCGAGCAGTCGCGGTGTCGAGCTGGCCGCTCTGACCATCGCCGAGCTCAAGGCCGCGCACGCATCGTTCGAGCCCGATCTCGCAGACTGGTTGGATCCCAACCGCGCTGTCGATCGGCGCGATGTCGTGGGAGGCCCGGCGAAAAACCGGGTGCTCGCCGAGATCGAGCGCGCTACGCGCGAGCTGGGCTGATCTCCGACGGAAACTGCTGTACAACCGCGTCGATGAACGGCTACGCGACGTACCAGTACAAGAACGATCAACTTCACTGCGAGGGCGTTCCGCTCGCGAAGATCGCCGAGCAAGTCGGCACGCCGTTCTACGTCTACAGCAAGGCGGAGCTCGTCCGCGCGTACACGACGTTCGACGGCGCACTCGAGGCGATTCCGCACCGCACGCACTACGCGGTCAAGGCGAACAGCACGCTCGCGATCCTCGAGATTCTCGCGGGCCTCGGCGCCGGTGCAGACATCGTCTCGTACGGCGAGCTGTATCGCTGGCTCAAGGCGGGCGGTCCCGCGAACAAGGTGATCTTCTCCGGCGTCGGCAAGACCGTCGAGGAAATGCAGCTCGCGATCGCAGCGGGCATCTATGCGTTCAACGCGGAGTCCGTCGAGGAGCTGCACGTCCTGAACGACGTCGCGGGCAAGATGGGCAAGAAGGTCCACGTCGCGCTGCGCGTGAACCCCGACGTCGATCCGGGCACGCACCCGTACATCTCGACGGGTCTCAAGACCAACAAGTTCGGCATCTCCATGGAGGAGGCGCGCGAGCTCGGCAAGCAGATGAAGGAGTGGTCGCATCTGCAGCTCGTCGGCGTCGATTTCCACATCGGCTCGCAGCTGACCAAGACGGCGCCGTTCGCGGACGCGATCGCGCGCCTCGTCTCTCTCGTCGGTGATCTCGCCAAGGACGGCGTGAAGCTCGAGCACGTCGACATCGGCGGTGGCCTCGGCATCGATTACGGCAAGGGCGAGACGATTCCGACGCCCGCCGAGTACGGCGCCGCCGTGAAGGACGCACTCGCTCCCCTGCTCGCGCTCGGTGTGAAGCTGTTCCTCGAGCCTGGCCGCGTGATCGTCGGTGCGTGTGGAGCGCTCGTGACGCGCGTGCTGTACCGCAAGCGAAACACCGAGAAGCACTTCACGCTCGTCGACGGCGCGATGAATGATCTGATGCGCCCTGCGCTCTACGGCTCGTTCCACCCGATCATGCCGGTGACAGGCGCGAGCCGCGCGACGATCAAGACGGACGTCGTGGGTCCCATCTGCGAGACGGGTGACTTCTTCGCGCGCGACCGCGAGCTGCCCGAGATGGAGCAGCAAGAGCTTCTCTGGATCGGGGCCGCCGGGGCCTACGGCTCGACGATGTCGTCCAACTACAACACCCGCCCGCGCGTCCCGGAAGTCCTCGTCGATGGTGACAAATTCACGGTCATCCGCGATCGAGAGACCTACGAGAAGTTGATCGAGGGCGAGCGCCGCCTGGGGTGATACGCTGATGGCGTGAGGGTGCTCGCGCTGCTACTGATTGCGCTCGCTGCGTGCGGCGACAACGGCGCGAGCGACGACGACATCCAGCAGGGTGGCGACCTCACCTCCGCTGATCGCACGCGCCTCGCGTTCTCGTTCTCGGGACCGACGCTCTCCGCCGAAGACATGGCGACGGCGCAGCTCGGGCGCAGCGTGTTCCAGTTCACGTGGGCCGCACCGCAGCTTGGCCGGTTGTTCAACGACACGGGCTGCAGCGCGTGTCACGGCGGCAACGGTCGCGGTCTTTCGCAAGTGCAACGTGGCCAGGAGCTCGGGTCGCAAGCGCTCGTACGCGTGAGCTTTCCGACGGGAACGCCGTCGACACCGGGCGGCAACGTGCCCGTCCCCAACTTCGGCGAGCAGCTGCAAGATCACGCGACCGGCGGTCTGCCCGAGGTCTACCTGGACCTCTCGTGGATCGAGACGAGCGTGACGTACGGCGACGGCACCACGCAGGCGATGCGCCGGCCGAACGTGATGATCTCCAACACGAGCGGCGATCCGCTGCCGCTGTGGCTGACGTCGTATCGCCAGGGTCCGCCCGTGATCGGTCTCGGCCTCCTCGACGCAGTTCCCGACGAGGAGCTCGCCGCGCTCGAAGATGAGGGCGATGCAAACGGCGATGGCATCAGTGGCCGCCGCAACACTGTCTACGACCACATCGCGGGCGTGATGAAGACGGGCCGCTTCGGTCACAAGGCGAACGTCGCGACGCTCGTCGATCAAGTCGCGGGCGCGTTCACGAACGACATCGGGCTCTCGAACAAGGAGTTCCCCGAGGAGGATGGTGTCTCGCGCGACCTCAATGACGATCAGCTCGACGAGTGCGTGTTCTTCGTGAAGACGATCGGGGTTCCCGCCGCGGCACAGCGCACCGACGAGATCCGCGCGGGTCGCGACTTGTTCACGGACATGGGTTGTGCGGGCTGCCACACACCAACGCTCCACACCGGAGACTCCTCGATCGCACAGCTCGCGAACCAGACGATCCACCCGTACACGGACCTCCTTCTCCACGACGTCGGTGACCTCCTGACCGATGCGCGCTCCGACCAAGCTGCCGCCGGCGTCGAGTGGCGTACCCCTCCGCTCTGGGGCATCGGTCTGACACAGACCGTCCAGACGGGAACCACGTTTCTCCACGATGGTCGTGCCCGCACCCTCGACGAGGCAATCCTGTGGCACGGCGGCGAGGCGGCGACGGCGTCCGAGGCATTTCGTACCGCCGACGCCGCCGATCGCGCGAAACTGATCAAGTTCCTCCAGTCGCTGTAAGCTCTACCCGTGGGCTCGGGCGACGAAAAGCGGACCGGGGACTACCTCGACCCGCCCGCCGAGCGCCTGAAGAACGGCACCAAGATCGAGGGTTACGTGATCGACGGCATCCTCGGCCGCGGTGGCATGGGCGTCGTCTACAGCGCGACGCATACGGTGATCGGTAAGAAGTGCGCGATCAAGGTCCTGCGCGCCGAGGTCTCGTCAAACCCGACGCACATGCAGCGCTTCATCCAAGAAGCGCGCGCGGTGAACGAGATCGGGCACCCGAACATCATCGACATCTTCGACTTCGGTCAGCTCCCCGACGGGCGCGCGTACCACCTGATGGATCTGATGGTCGGCGAGTCGCTGCGCGAACGGCTCAACCGAGGACCACTCTCGCCCGACGAGGCGGCGGTTGTCCTCGAGTCCGTCGCGAGCGCGCTCACGGCCGCGCACGAGAAGGGCTTCATTCACCGCGATCTCAAGCCCGATAACATCTTCCTGACGACCGTCCCCGACGGTCCGCCGCAGGTGAAGTTGCTCGACTTCGGTCTCGCGAAGTTGATGCCAGATGTCGGCACGTCGCCGTTCGTGACCAAGACCGGCATCATGCTCGGCACGCCCGAGTACATGTCGCCCGAGCAGGCGCGCGGCGAACCGGCTGACTACCGCACGGACGTCTACGCGCTCGGCATCGTCACGTACGAATGTCTCGTCGGAGAGCGGCCGTTTCCGCCCACTGGTGACACGTACCTCGCGCTGCAGTACCACGCAGAAGAACCCGCCCCTTCCCTCGGCGACAAGCTGCCCGAGCTGCCGCCCGAGCTGGTCCAGCTCGTCGACGCGATGCTTACCAAGGAGCGTGCAGCGCGGCCGTCACTCGCAGCCGTGCGCACCGTGATCAAGCGTCTGCGCTCGACCAAGCTCGACGGCGAAGCGAGCTTCTCCGTTGACGACATGCGCACGACGGAGCGCAAAGCGGAGAAGCCGCCAGCAAGTCTCGCTGCCGAGCTGATCACGCCGAACGAGCGCCCCTACGATCCGGACTCGACCGACCGCGATGGCACGGTGATGGATCAGGCGCCGATCCACACCGACCAATACGCAGCTGCCGAGCCCCCGACGGAGGATCAGGCGATCGACGAGTCGACGATGCTCGGCTACGCCGGTGGCTCGACGAGTACGCCACGCGACGGTGTCGGTCAGGCGTTCGCGCTTCCGAAGGTCGCGTCGACTGCGAAGGGATACGCGAGACCAGCGACGGCGAGCAGCGCGCCTCCCAATCGGCCGTCATCGGCTGCGTACGCACCGGATCCGTACTCTGCGTCCGCTCAATCCGCGGCGCCGGGATATGGCCCGGCCATCGCGGGCCCCGCGGTCTCTGGGATCGGCCAGCCTGGTCGTCCGCAAACGCCGTCGAGCGCTCCCCAAACGTCCGGTCTCGCGCAGCCGAAGGCGATGGCGTCGACCGTGCTCGGCGTCGCTCCGGCAAAGGCGGCGTACTCGCAGAAGCTCGATTCGACGCAACCGGAGCGGTCGCTCCCCAAGAAGTACTCGCCGATCGTGCTCCTCATCGGCGCGCTGTTGTTCGTCGCTGCGGGTGTCGCTCTCGCGTTCGTAATCTCGCGCTAGAGCTTTTCGATCTGCACGCGCGCGTCGTTGTACGCGGCTTGTCCACCGAGATCGGCGTAACGCGGAGGGATGAGCGCGTTCGCGGTGAAGCCGTTCGTCGTGTGCTTGCGCCACAGTCCCTTCGCGAGGACGACAACGCCGTCGCGGAGGTCCGAATCGACACGAGCGAGGCAGTGCACTTCACCGTGGTCGTTCCAGATGCGGATGCGATCGCCCGTCGAGATGCCACGCGCCACGGCATCCGCGCGAGATAGCTCGAGCGTGCCGGGCGCAGAGCGCAGCTGGCCAAACATCGACGAGATCTGCGTCGCGAGCGCGGGCGAGATGAGTGCGAGCGGGAAGTCCTGCGTGCCCGGATCGCGCTGATATCCATAGAGGCCGGCAGGTGCCGCGCGATCGAGCAGCTCGGGGACGAGATCGATCTTGCGGTCGTGCGTACCGGGAAAGACATCGACGAACGCGAGCGGCGCAGGACCGATGGAGGCGATCGCGACGCCGTTGGTGGCGAGCTGCGATGCGAGCGCAGGACCTTCAGGCGTCGCGGAGAAGACGCGTTGGACGATCTCTTCGTCGGTCATCGCATCGCCCGGACGGACGAGATCGAAGCGCCGAAGAAGCTCGCCGAACAACTGATTGTTGGAGCGCGATTCGCCAAAGGCAGAGACCACCGGCGGCGAGTCGTACATGCGCATCACGCCGTAGCCGCGGCGCAGCTCGCGATGCTCGAGGAACGTCGTCGCAGGCAGAACGACGTCGGCGATCCGCGCGGTGTCGGTCATCACTTGCTCGTGCACGACGACGAACCGATCGTCGCGCTGGAGCTGTTCGAGGAGGAGCTTCTGGTCCGGAGCCGTCGCGACGGGATTGCAGTTGTAGATGAAGAGAAACTCGAGCGGCGGGTCGTTCAGATCGCGCAGCGCGGTGGAGATGCCGCTCATGTTGACGACGCGGCGGCCCGCGGGGAGTGGCTCGCCGATGCCGTGCTCGTCGACGGGGCCCCACTTGGTGTCGCTGTTGGACATCGTGTACCCACCGCCGCGAACACCGAACTTGCCCGCGACAGCAGGCAGCGCGAGCACGGCAGCGACGGCCGAACCACCGTTGCGGTTCCGCTCGATTCCCCAGCCGCAGCGCACCACGGCAGGCGATGACGCGGCGTAGAGCTCGACGAACTGCGCGAGCAATTCTGGATCGAGAGCAGCTTCGCGCGCAGCAGCAGCGATGGACCACGCGGATGCACGACGACGCAGCTCGTCGGCGCGATGCGCGTGCTGAGAGAGGAACTCGTTGTCAGCGTGGCCGCGCTCGAACAGCGCGTTGATGATCGAGAGCGCGACGGGCAGGTCCGCACCGGGGCGGACGGGGAGGTGCAGGTCGGCGTTACGAGCGAGCGGCGTGCGACGCGGATCGATGACGACGAGCTTCGCTCCTGCCTCGCGCGCGCGATCGATGACGGGAACGAGGTGAATGCCCGTTGCGGACGGGTTCACGCCCCACAGCACGATCAGCTTGGAGTGAGCGAAGTCCTCGAGCGCGACGCCGGCCATCTTGCCGTAGAGCCCGCGCGTCGCGGCCGTCGTTGCAGCGGCGCAGAACGTGCGATCGCAGATCGACGCGCCGAGGCGACGGAAGAACCGTGTGGTCAGCGCACCCTCGGTGAGCCAGCCGTTGGAACCGCCGTAGTGGTACGGCATGACCGCCTCCGCACCGTGCCGAGCGATCGTGTCGCGCATGCGCGCCTCGACGAGATCGAGCGCCTCATCCCACGTCGCCTCGCGGAAGGTCCCGCGCGCACCATCGCGAATCAGTGGTCTCGCGATGCGGTCATTGCCGTACATGTGGTCCGCGAACTTGCGAACCTTGCCGCAGATGAACCCGTCGGTGATCGGGCCGCGGCGATCGCCCGTGATCTTCACGACGCGGTCGTTATCGACCGTGACATCGAGACTGCACACGTCCGGGCAGTCGAGCGGACACGCGCTGCGACGATGTTCCACTACCAGGCTCCACCGAGGCCGTACGTCGCGGTGGCTTTTCCACCCGCGTCGGTTGCGGTGCCGAGCGTCGGCGAGACCTTGCTCAGGACGTTCGGCTCGTCGACGTTGCGAGAGAGAATGCCTGCGGTGACGAGACCGATCGCCATGCCGCCGAGCGCGAAGTTCGCGACACGCTCATTGTCGGTGCGCGAGCTGTTGTACGCGAGGCTCTGCGTCGCGAGACCACCGACGACGCCGGCGAGACCACCAAGGTCGATCAGAACGGAGTGCTGACGGCTGATATCGAAGTAGCGCGTGAGCATCGCGCCACCGACGCCGCCGATCGCCATACCGCTGAGCACGAGGCCCGCGTTGATGCTGCGCGGTGGATCGAACGAACGCGCGAGAAGAACGCCCGTCGTGGATCCCCAGAGCAGCGCCGAGTTGTAGAGCGCGACATCCCCGACGGTGGCGTCGAAGCGCTCGCTCGCGATGTAGCCAAGTGCTGCACCGGCGAGCATGCTCGCGCCGCTGACCGGAAAGCGGACCTCGTCCTTGCCGGAGAACACGTTCGCCGCGTAGTAGCCGAGCGCACCGCCGGCGATGGAGCTCGTGATCGTCAGGTTGCTGGTCGCGAGCGGGAGATCGTCGCGTAGCCCGAAGTACGCGCCCGCGAGTCCTGCGCCGCCGACCGCAAACGCACCCGGCCCGAAGATCTTGCCGTCGTTGTTCACGCCAAACAGCAGCGCGCCGCCCGCATATGCCGCACCCGCGCCCGCAGCGATGATGAGCTGACGGCGACCGGTCTGCGGAATCTCTTCCAGATCGATCAGCTCGCGCTGCGTACGCTTCTGGATGACCTGAACCTTGCGCGTCGCGCGAACGTGGCCGGGGGCCTCCGCGGAGATCGTGTACGTGTTGCCCGCGAGATCCTCGTCGAAGCGCCCCGTGCCGACGTAGCGATCGTCGACGTAGAGCCGAGCATCGGAGGGCGTGACCTGGATCGAGAGGCGCCCCTTCTCGACGACGAGCGGCACGAAGAACGTGTACGGCTTGCCGATCCGCACGTCGATCGCCTGCTTGTATGCGATGTACCCGTCTTTCTCGACGAGCATGTCGTAACGCCCACCGGTGATCTGGATTTGCTCGCCGGAGCTCGCGCGCGCCTTCACGCCGGTCTCGTTGCTGATCGTGACCTGCGCACCCGAGGGCGTCGTTCCGACGAACACGCGCGACGGAAGTGCCTCGAGCACCTTGATGCGGCGGCGCACCGTCTCTTTGTCCTCCTGCGGATCCACGTCGCACGACGACGCTTTCTTTGCGTCGTTGGGTACCGCCGCAAGCCAGCGATTCAAGTAAGCGATCGCCTTCTCGTACTCGAGGCTGCGCTCGTACGCCTGACCGATGCTCTTCAGCATGCGGTAGGACGGCAACAGGCAGTACGCCGCGACGAGCTCCTGCACGGTGCCCTCGTAGTCGCCTTGCAGATAGAGCGTCTCGCCGCGCTGGTAGTGCTCCGACGCTTCGATGCGCAGCTGATCCTGCGTGACGGACGGATCGAGCGCCTTGCAGTCATCGATCTCGAGGCGCACGACCTCTTGCCCGATGTAGCCAGTGTCGTGGCTGACATCGACGTCGGATCCGGAAATGCCGTCGCCATCCTCGGGCGGATCGTCGGCTAGCGCGACTCCGCCGAGTACGCAGGACAGCCCCAACGCGATCGCGACCCTCAAGGCTTGGGAACGTTACTGCCTGTAGCGTACGGATTACCACCCAGCTCGCCACCGGTCTTGTCCTCGGGGCCCGTTGGTGTGGTCTTACCTTTGTCGTCGGGAGTCTTGGGACGCACGACGTTCGGCGCGCCCTTGGGTAGCTTGGTCAACCGCACGGAGATGATGCCGATGCCGTCGTCGCCCTTGCGCATGGAGAGCGGGTTGAACGACGCGATGCCCTCTTTGTAGCCGTCGAGGATCGCGCTCACCGCCGTGTCCTTGTCCTTCAGCACGACCGGCGCGGTGAACGGGGTGATCTGGCCCAGATCCGCACCGTCGAGCGCGATCGATGCACCCGGCGGCGTGGTCTCGAATCGAACCTGCACCGTCGTCGCTGCTGCCGCATCGATGGCCGCCGGCAAAGTGACTGCCGCGTCGACGGACGGCGTCACCGTCGCCACCTGCGAGCCGGATCCAGATCCAGCGCCGACCTTGCCCTTGGGGGGGCCACCCATCAGCTGCGTCGCGACGACGACCGATGCCGCGAGGATGATCGCGATGCCGGCGATCCACACGATCGCTTTGGTGCCACCCTGTGGCTTCTTGACGGCGCGTTTACGTGGGCCGGTGATGCGCGCGCGCTCGGTGGAGTGCGTCGGGTCATCGATGATGGCCGTGAGATCCGCGAGCATCTCGTTCGCGCTCGCGTAGCGGTCGTTCACGTCCTTGGCCATCGCCTTGGCGCAGACAGCCTCGTACTCCTCGGTGATCTCCGGCTTGAAATCGCGGATCGGCCGGGGCTCCTCGTTGAGCACCTGCGAGATCACGCTCAGGTAATTGTTGCCGACAAACGGCACGCGTCCCGTCGCGCACTCGTACATGATCACGCCGAGCGCGTAGACGTCGACGCGAGCGTCTAGCTCCTCGTCGCCGCGCGCTTGTTCCGGCGACATGTAGAGAGGCGTGCCGAGCACCATGCCGGTCTGCGTGAGTCGCGTCGTCTCTTCTTCCTCGGCGGAAGCGCGCAGCGACTTGGAGATGCCGAAGTCCACGACCTTGATGAACTCGCGCTCGTTGCGCTTCAGGAGGAACAAGTTCTCCGGCTTGATGTCGCGGTGAACGATGCCCTTGGCGTGCGCGGCGGCGAGCGCGCCTGCCGATTGCGCGACGATGCGAAGGATGCGCTGCTCGGGGAGCGACGTCTCGCGCGTGAGACACTCCGCGAGCGATTCTCCCTCGAGGAACTCCATGACGACGAACGTGCGTCCGTCCTCGGTGACGCCGAAGTCGGTGATGTCGATGATGTGCTCGTTACCGATCGAGCTCGCGAGCTGTGCCTCTTGCTTGAGGCGCCTCACGATCGCTTCGCGCTGCGCGTACTTCTCGAGCAACACCTTCACGGCGACGCGCTTGTTGATCAGCGTGTGCGTCGCTTCGTAGACGGCGCCCATGCCGCCCTGCCCGACCTTGCGCGTGACGAGGTAACGACCACTCAGCGTGGTGCCGACGATCTCGACCGACTGCGACGGCTTCTTCAGATCCGCGGTGATGTCGCCTTCGCCCGCGTGCGTGTCGTCATGCGCGCCGGAGTCGTGAACTTTTTTAGCAGTAGCGACCCCCG